>DATNFW010000021.1:0-42204 GCA_035606175.1 Steroidobacteraceae bacterium
CGATCCTGTGGTTCACGGGCCTTTCGGGCTCGGGCAAGTCCACGATTGCCAACCTGGTCGAGAAGGAGCTGCACAGTCATGGCGTGCACACCTACCTGCTCGACGGCGACAATGTGCGTCACGGCCTGAATCGCGACCTCGGATTTACCGACGCCGATCGCGTGGAGAACATCCGCCGGGTAGGTGAGGTCGCGCGGCTGTTCGTCGATGCCGGGCTGATCGTGCTCTGCTCGTTCATCTCGCCGTTCCGCGCGGAGCGGCGCATGGTGCGTGAGCTCGTGGGGGAGGGGGAGTTCGTCGAAATCTTCGTCGACACGCCGATCGAGGAGTGCGTCCGGCGCGATCCCAAGGGACTCTATGCGCGCGCGCAGGCGGGCAAGATCAAGAACTTCACCGGCATCGACTCGCCCTACGAGGTTCCCGAGCAGGCAGAGCTCGTCATCTCGACTCACGATCTCTCAGCGGAGGAAGCGGCGCGGCGCGTGCTCTGCGAGCTTCGGGCGCGTCAAATCATCGGTTGACGGTTGACGGTGACGGTTGACGGTGCGCGCCGCGAGCGCGCCGATCCTCGACGCAGTTTGCAAGATTGCTCTGTCGTCGGCCCGAGACATTCCGCAGCCGGCGCCGCCGCCCTACCATTCTGCTCATGCGGCTGCGACGGCAATCGGTGATCATCGGGATCGCGATCGGAGCGATCGTCGTGGCGACTTGCGGTGCAATCGCGAGCCGCCGGATGACGGATCGAGCACCGCAGTACGCACAGGTCATCGCGGTGTCGCCTATCGTCCGGCGCGTGCGCATGCCGCACGAGGTCTGCAAGTCGGAGGAGGTCAAGCACGTGAGGCCCGCGCAGCCCCAGGAGTCTGCGCCGCCCGGGGAGTCCGCGCCGCCCGAGGAGTCTGCGCAGCACAAGGAGGCTGCGCAGCGCATGCGGTCCACGCAGCGCGAACGTTCCGCGCGGTCCGAGGACACCTACACGACCATCGAGGAGCACTGCGTGACTGCGTACGAGACCAAGGAGGAGCGGCAAGGCTATGAAGTGCGGTACCGATTGAACGGAGCCGAGGGGAGCCTTCGAATGGATCACGTCCCCGGCGCGCGCGTTCCGGTGCCCGACTGAGACTCGAGGGCCCGCCGCCGCGCGGCGGCGCTCACCGTCGAGACGTATGGAGAGTCCCGGTCGAAGAAGCGCCAGGGACGAGCTGCCCACTCCCCGGCGTAATCGACACCGATCCGCGGGCCTGCGCCGATCCGCACCGCGCGCGGCGCGCGCGGACGCCCGATCCAGAGCTCCTTCCCGCGCAGATCGGCGCCGTTGAGCGTGCGATCGATGCGCAGCGCGCGGCAGAGCAGTCCTGGGCCCCAGGTCGAATCGTCGATGCCGGCTACCGGCTCGAGGGCGCGCAGCAGCACCGCGTGCGGCACTCCGGCGGGGGAGGCGACGACGTTGAGGCAGTTCCAAAAGCCGTAGATGAAATAGACGTAGGCGCGCCCGGGAGGGCCGAACATGACCTCCGTGCGTGCCGTGCGCCGGCCGCGGGCCGAGTGCGCGGCGAGATCGTCCGGACCCATATACGCCTCGGTCTCGACGATCCGGCCGATGCGCAGCGTTCCGGAGTCACTGCGCACGAGATGCAGCCCGATCAGATCGGGCGCGAGATCGAGCGAGGAGCGGGCATAGAAGCCTCGCGGCGGCCGTGCGACGGTGGATTGCACGGGCCCGAGCGTACCCGGGCCCTGCGGCGGCCGAAAGCGCTCAGCGCCGCTCGACGAGCGGCGCGGTCGATGCGACCTGCAGCGTGCTTTGCACCGAGGACACTCCCGGAGTGTCACGTGCGATCTTCTCGGCGCGACGGAGCATCGGCTCGTTGTCGACGACGCCGTCGAGGGTCACGACGCCGTGATAGGTATGCACGTCGATTTCGCTCGCCTTCACGCCGGGGGTTTTGATGAGCGCCGTCTTGACGCGCGCGGTGACCGCCGAGTCATCGACGTACGCGCTCGGTGACTCGTGGCCGCGGAAGACTCCGCAACCCGCGCTGAACAGCGTCGCGACGGCTACAGCGGCAATGGCGGCGATCCGTTGACTCTGGCGCATGAGGCTCCCCATGGTGCTTTGGTGACGGAGACTGAAGCAAGGCACATACCGAGGGGCAGGCGCGGCGCAAGCTGTCGAGGTCTCGAGCGCATCGGGTGGATGCACGGGGCACGCCGCCCTACGTTGAGGCGCGTCGCATTTGTGAAGGGTGGCGTCGCTTTTGACGTATTTAGGACTAAAATAGGCCGCAAGTCCGCTTGTCTTCAGGTATGCGGAGAGCCGTCATCTCATGCAGTCGATCGAGACCCGAAGAATTCCGACAGTGCTGATCGGCGCAGTCCTACTCACCATCGCGGTGCTCATCCCCTCGGTGCCGGTTCGCGCGGCGACATATGAGCTGGCCGACGACGGCTCCACGCAGATCGTGGGCGAGGACACCCACATCAAAACGCGCTACGAGGACACACTCTACGATCTGGCGCGGCAGTACGGCGTGGGGTCCGAGGAGATCACGCGAGCGAATCCGAAGGTCGATCCGTGGCTGCCGGGCGCCGGCACTGCGATCGTCATTCCCGGCCGCCGCATTCTGCCCCCCGGACCGCGCGAGGGCGTCATCGTCAATATCGCCGAGCACCGGCTCTATTATTATCCGAAGCGCCGGGTACACGGTCATCACCTGGTCGTCACCTATCCGGTCAGCATCGGCAAGATGGACTGGAAGACTCCGCTCGGATTGACGCGCATCATCCAGAAGATCCGCAATCCCGTCTGGTATCCGCCTGCATCCATCCGAGCCGAGCACCTGCGCGAGGGCGATCCGCTGCCGAAGATCGTGCGGGCGGGCCCCGACAATCCGCTCGGCGCATTCGCCATGCGCCTCGCGGTGAAGCCGGGCGACTACCTGATCCACGGCACCAACAATCCGCTCGCCGTCGGGATGCCGGTGACGCACGGCTGCATCCGCATGTACCCGGAGGACGTGGCGGCTCTGTTTCCGACCGTGCCGGTCGGCACTCAGGTGCGGCTGATCAACGTGCCCCTGAAGGTCGCCTTCGTCGATGGGCAACTGTGGCTCGAGGTGCACGCACCCGTCGATGAGCAAGGCCAGACTGTCGCTCCCCGGCTCACGGAGTTCGAGCAGATGCTCGATCACGCTCTCGGGGATACCACGACCGCGATCGACTGGGACTACGCTGTTCAAACATTGAAGCTTGCGAACGGCATCCCGGTGACCGTCGGTCTGCAAGCCGACCTCGACTCCTCGCCTGCGACCCCGCCCGCAGGCTCGCCTTCAGCGCAGCAGACCTCGACGACTGGAGCGCCGGCAGCGCCGGTCGGGCAATCCACAGCGGCCGTTGAGCACAGGGCATCCGCGAACGAGGCGAAGCCCGCCGCGGCAGCCGATCACGGCTCACTCTGAAAGAGGAGCCCGACGAAGGCGTCCGGTGCTTGCCCTGCGCGCGCACGCTCCCCGGTCTCCCCTCGTCGCGGAGCCGGTTGCGGTGCGCGAGCCGGGACCGCACGAGGTACTGGTGCGTGTACTCGCGTGCGGCGTCTGCCGCACGGACCTGCATGTCGTCGACGGGGAGCTGCCACAGATTCCCTATCCGGTGATACCGGGCCACGAGATCGTGGGCCGCATCGAACGGTGCGGCAACGCCGTCCAGCGCTTCGGGGCGGGCGATCGCATCGGCATACCGTGGCTCGCGCAAACGTGCGGCGAGTGCCTCTACTGCCGTCGCGGCCTCGAGAACCTCTGCGAGCGTGCGCGCTTCACGGGCTACACGCGCGATGGCGGCTACGCCGAGTACGCGCTCGCCGATGCGCGCTACTGCTGCGCGATCCCGCCTCGCTATACGGACATCGAGGCGGCACCGCTGCTGTGCGCCGGCCTCATCGGCCATCGCGCCTACCGAGCGGCAGGCGAGGGCGAGAATCTCGGCCTTTACGGATTCGGGGCAGCGGCCCATCTCATCGCCCAAGTGGCGCGTGCCGAAGGTCGCCGCGTGTTTGCGTTCACGCGCGAGGGCGATGATTCGGCACAGGCATTCGCGCGCGAGTGCGGCGCCGAATGGGCCGGCAGCTCCGCGCAGTCGCCGCCCGAGCCGCTCGATGCGGCGATCCTCTTCGCGCCGGTCGGCGCGCTCGTGCCGGCCGCACTCGCCGCCGTACGCAAAGGTGGCCGCGTCGTGTGCGCGGGAATCCACATGAGCGACATCCCGAGCTTTCCCTATCGGCTGCTCTGGGGCGAGCGCTCGGTGCTGTCGGTCGCGAATCTCACGCGCACCGATGCCGCGGATTTCATGCGAATCGCAGCTGCCGTGCCGCTCGCTCCGCACGTCGAGGCGTTTCCCCTCTCGCGGGCAAACGCGGCGCTGCAGGCGCTTCGCGAGGGGCGCTTGCGCGGGGCTGCCGTGCTCGTACCGGATCAGCTGCGCTGACGCGCGACAGCGAGCGCCGCGGTCGCGAGCACGCGCTCCTCGTCGACGGGCACGACCTGCACTTTGACGGCACTTCGTGAGGTGCTGATGCACGCCTCCTCACCGCGTGCCGCTTCGTTGGCTGGGGCATCGAGCTCGACACCCGCCCAGGCGAGCGGCGCGAGGATGCGCGCGCGAATCTCCGACAGGTGCTCCCCGACTCCCCCGCCGAAGACGATTCCGTCGCATCCGCCGAGTGCTGCAAGATACGCGCCGACCGCCTTGCGCGCTCGATAACAATAGAGCTCCACCGCGAACTGCGCGGAGTCGCTTTGCTCGCCAAGCAGCTCGCGCACGTCGCCGCTCGAGCCGGAGAGCCCGAGCAGTCCCGATTCGTGATTGAGGATCTCGATCACGCGATCGCCCGGCACGCGGAGTTTGTGCTCGAGATACGCAACCGCCGCGGGATCGACATCGCCCGAGCGCGTGGCCATGACGAGCCCTTCGAGCGGTGAGAAACCCATGGTCGTGTCGATCGGGCGGCCGCGCTCGATCGCCGCAATGGAGCAGCCGCCCCCGAGCTGCAGGGTGATGATCCGACCACCGCGCGGGCGCTGCGGATTGAGCTCGCACCAGCGCTGCCACAGCGCCTCGTGTGCGAGCCCATGGAAGCCGTACCGGCGGACACCGAGTGTCGTGCCCGAGGATGCGGGCAGCGCGTATTCCGCCGCGAGGCGCGGCAGAGTCGCGAAAAACGCGGTGTCGAACACCGCGATCTGCGGCACATCCACCCCACAGACTTCGCGAGCGGCGGCGACCCAGGCGAGTGCGAGCGGATTGTGGAGCGGGGCGAGCTCAGAGAGCTCGTGCAGCGCCGCCTCGACCCCGGCGTCGATCGTCACCGGCTCGACGAAACGCGTCCCGCCGTGAACGATGCGGTGGCCGACTGCCGAGAGCTCGTGCGGCTCGAACTCTTGCAGGAAAGCGCGCAGCGTTGCGCGAGGCTCGGGACTGCCCGTGAGATGCTCGCGCGCCGTGCGGACGGGCACCACGGAGCCTTGCTCGCGAGCGGTGCCATCTGCGCTGCGAAACGCGGCGAGCTTTACGGAGCTGCTGCCGCCGTTGACGGTGAGGACGAGCATGATGACTCTCGATCTCTTCGAAGCCGATGGCGCCGGCCGTCCGCCGTACGGATATTCGGCGCGGCGCTCCGCGGGTGCAAGATTTGCTCCTACCGATCGCTCCCCGCGGCTTACATATGGACGCACGAATCACGATAATCGGGAAGTGAGGTGATTGTATGGACGGCAATCCACTGTTGAGGCTCGCATCCCGCGGACAGAGCGTGTGGCTGGACGACATCCACCGCCGCATCCTGAACGACGGCACGCTGGCGCGCATGATCGATGAGGACGGCCTTGCCGGCCTCACGTCGAACCCCGCGATCTTCGCCAAGGCGATCATGCAGCACGCCGAGTACACGGCTCCCGTCGCCGAGCTCCTCCCGAAAGTCTCGAGCAGCCTCGAGCTCTACGAGGCGATCGTGGTCGACGATATCCGTCATGCGGCGGACCTCTTCAGGCCGGTGTGGCAACGCACCGAAGGAGCCGATGGCTTCGCCTCTCTCGAGGTCTCGCCACATCTCGCGCGCGACACCGCGGCGACCATTGCCGAGGCCCGGCGCCTCTGGGGCCGGCTCGAGCGCGAGAACGTGATGATCAAGGTGCCCGGAACGCGCGAGGGCATCGCAGCGATCCGCACGCTCATCGGCGAGGGCATCAACGTCAACGTGACGCTGCTCTTCTCGCCCGAACGCTACCAGGCCGTGCTCGAGGCGTACCTCGCCGGCCTGGAGCATCGGGCCGGGCGGGGCGGCGATATTCGACGCGTCGCCTCGGTCGCGAGCTTTTTCCTGAGTCGTATCGACACCCTGGTCGACCGGCTGCTCGATGAGCACGCCGGGCAGGGGCGGGGTGAGGCGCGGGCCATCCGAGGGCGCACCGCGACCGCGCTCGCCGCCCGTGCCTACGATCACTATCGCGAAGTATCGGCTTCATCGCGGTGGCGTGAGCTCGCGCAACGCGGCGCGCGCCCGCAGCGCCTACTCTGGGCCTCGACCTCCACCAAAGACGCCCGCTACAGTGACGTCAAGTACGTCGATGACCTCATTGCCGCCGAGACCATCAATACCCTGCCGCTCGAGACGATCGCCGCCTATCGCGATCACGGCAAGGGGGCTCCGGGGCTCGCCGCATTCCGTGAGGAGGCGCCGCGCGTTTTGCGCGAGCTCACCGCGCTCGGCATCGATACCTCGGAGGTGGCAAACCAGCTCGAGGAGGAGGGCGTCCGCAAATTCGCCGAGCCCTTCGATCAACTCCAGCAGTGGCTCACGGAGCGCCGCGCCGCGAAGCGCTCGTAGCGGCAGGAGCGTGCCGGCGATCGCAGCGCTCCTGCTCCTTGGCCTCGCCGCCGGCTCCGCTCGCAGCTATCCGCTCTCCGACCTGGCAGCCCTGGGTCCCACCGATCGCGTGCTGATCGTCGCGCCACATCCGGACGACGAATCGCTCTGCTGCGCCGGCATCATCGCGCGGGCGCGTGCCGCAGGCGCGCATGTCGCAATCGTCTGGCTCACGAGCGGCGATGCCTTCGAGCTCGATGCAGATTGGGTGGAGCACACATTGAGGCCGGGACAGGCCGGACTGAGAGCGCTCGGTGAGCGGCGGATGCAGGAGGCGCGCACAGCGGCGCAACGGCTCGGCGTCGGCTCGGACGATCGGTACTTTCTCGGTTTTCCGGATCGCGGGCTGCTGCCACTCATCGTCGACCATCTGTACGTTCCTTACACCTCGCCCTTTACCGGTCTCGCTGCCGTGAGCTATCCGGGTACGCTCGAGCCGGGCCTCGACTACGACGGCGACAACCTGCAACAGGAGCTCCGTGCGGTGATCGAACGCGTGGAGCCGACCTACGTGCTCGCGCCGAGTCCGCTCGATGCGCATCCCGATCACCGCGCGGCCGGCAGCCTCGTCATGCGGATCATGGGTGAGCGGAAGCAGCTCGACCGAGTCCGCTACTGGATCGTGCACGGAGGCTCGCGCTGGCCTGCCCCGCGTGGGCTGCATGCGCGCGAGCCGTTGAGCGCACCGCCGCGCGCTGCCGGGATGCGCTGGGAGGGCGTGCCGCTCGATGCCGAAATGCGGAGCACGAAGCTCGAAGCACTGCGCGCATACCGCACTCAAATGGTCGGACTCGAGCGGCGCTTTCTGCTCGCATTCGTGCGCAAGAACGAGCTCTTCGCGCGCAGTCCGCTGCCTGAGCGGCATGCGGCACACACTAGACCGATGCCTCGGCGGTAGAAAAGGCGTCGAGAATACTGTCGCCGGTTGTAGACACTCGCGCTCGCGGGTGTCATGCTGTTCAGACGCTGCGGGGGGAGTGCCAACGGAGGTGTCTCATGCAGCGGAACAGCATCATCTCGCTTCGACCGGCCGCGACCTGGCAAAGAATTCTGGGCTCGGCCTCCGCGGACGCCCGCGCCACCTACGGTTGCGTGGATTGGTACCTTTATCAAAACCCAGCGGCTATCCCCGTGGATTCGCCCGCCACGCGTGCCGGCGCGACCGCGACGGGCTCGCGCTCGAGCATCATCGAACGTGCTGCAGCGGCGGCAGGGGCCATGGCCGCTGCGACCGCGCGCGCCACTTCGCCGCCAGACTCCGCAGCCCGGCGTAGCGCCGGCTGAGCTTCTCCGGCGAGCCGCGGTGGGCGGTGCTGTCCCTGCCGGCACGCCTCGCCGCGTTGTTCGCTGCATCCTCGCGGCACTCTTTCCCCGACAGCTGAGACATCGCCGGATCGGGCTTGCAATGGGGCTGCCCAGTCCCAACTTCCCCTAGCCGACTCTCGATTTCCGGCGCAGCCCCGAGGAGCCTTGCGCGTGAGCTCGATCGATCGCATTGCCTGGATGTGGGATGAGGCGCTCCATGCGCTCGAGCGCGCCGAGCGCAGGCACCGCCAGTTCTATGGCCTCACGCTCGCTCAGCGCCGCGCCGAGCCGCTTTGGGAGCCGCCGGTCGATGTCTTCGAGACCGACACCGAGATCGTCGTTTGCGTCGCATTGACGGGAGTCGCACCCGAATCCGTGGTGGTCGAGATCGGCCCGACGGGGCTCACGGTGAGCGCGGAGCGGCGACTACCGGCCGAGCTTGCGACCATGCGCGTGAGGCGACTCGAGATCCCGTACGGGCGATTCGAGCGCCAGCTCGAGCTCGCGAACGGCCGCTACAGGCTCGTCGAGCGCTGCATCGCCGACGGCTGCCTGACGCTGCGAGTTACGAAGGAGTAGCGATGGCGGATGAGACGCAAGAGCTGCTGATCCTACCCGTGCGGGACATCGTGCTGTTCCCGGGCGTCGTGTTGCCCATCGCCGTCAATCGGCCGGGCTCGACGGCCGTGGCGCAGGAGGCCGTTCGCACGCGGAGCAAGATCGGCTTTCTGCTGCAGAAAGAGGCTTCGGTCGATGACCCGGGTCCCGCGGATCTGCATCGCATCGGGACCGTTGCGAGCATCGCGCGTTTCGTGACCGCGGCAGACGGCGTGCATCACCTGATCTGCCAGGGCGAGCAGCGCTTCGAGGTCCTCGAGTTCATCGAAGGCGCTCCGCACCTGAAGGCGCGCGTGAAGCTGCATCCCGACCCCGAGTCGACGAGCCGGGAAGTGGAGGCGCGCGCGCTGTATCTGCGCGACCGCTCGATCGAGGCGCTGCAGCTGCTGCCACAGACGCCGGCGGAGCTCGTGAGCACCATTCAAGCGGTGAAGGCGCCCGGTCAGCTCGCGGATCTCGTGATCAGCGTGACGGACGTGAACACCTCCGAGAAGCAGGAGATCCTCGAGACGTTCGACCTCGGGGCGCGGCTCGACCGCGTCATCGGCGCTCTCAACAAGCGCATCGAGGTGCTGAAGCTCTCCCGCGATATCGGGGAGAAGACGCGCGAGGCGCTCAATGAGCGCCAGAAGGAGGCGGTACTGCGCGAGCAGCTGCACCAGATCCGCCGCGAGCTCGGTGAAGAAGAGGGGAGCGGCTCGTCCGAGGAGCTCAAGGAGCTCGGCGAGACGATCGAGAAAGCCGGGATGCCGCAGGAGGTGAAGGAGCAGGCCGAACGGGAGCTCCGCCGGCTGCAGCGCATGCCGGAGGCGAGCGGCGAGCACTCGATGGTGCGCACCTATCTTGACTGGCTGGTGGCGCTCCCCTGGTCGAGGCTCGATCCGGAGAATCTTGACATCGAGCGTGCGCGCGAGACGCTCGACCAGGACCACTTCGGGCTCGAGAAGGTCAAGCGGCGCATCCTCGAATTCCTCGCGGTGCGCAAGCTCAATCCCGAAGGGCGCAGCCCCATTCTCTGCTTCGTCGGACCGCCCGGCGTAGGCAAGACCTCACTCGGCCAGAGCATCGCCCGCGCCCTCGGGTTGAAGTTCGTGCGCGTGAGCCTCGGCGGCGTGCACGACGAGGCCGAGATGCGCGGGCACCGCAGAACCTATCTTGGAGCGCTGCCTGGAAACATCATCCAGGCGATCCGGCGCGCCGGCACGCGCAATCCGGTGATGATGCTCGATGAGGTCGACAAGCTCTCCACGGGCTTTCACGGCGACCCGTACTCGGCGCTGCTCGAGGTGCTCGATCCCGAGCAGAACTCCACCTTCCGCGACAACTATCTCGGCGTGCCTTTCGATCTGAGCAAGGTGCTGTTCATCTGCACCGCGAACGTGCTCGACTCCGTTCCTGCGCCGGTACGCGATCGAATGGAGATCATCGAGCTCACGGGCTACACGGAGGAGGAGAAACTCGAGATCGCACGGCGCTACCTCGTGCCTCGCCAGCTACGCGCGAACGGGCTCACGGGCGAGCGCGCGCAGATTCCCGACGAGACTCTGCGACGCATCATCGACGACTACACACGCGAGTCGGGCGTCCGCGGCCTCGAGCGCCAGATCGGCGCGGTGCTGCGCTCGATTGCAGTCGGAATTGCCTCGGGTCGCGAAGGGCGTGTGAGCGTATCGCCCGATGACATCGCACGCATTCTGGGCGCGCCCCGTTACCACGGGGAGATCGCGATGCGCACCAGCGTTCCGGGCGTTGCGACCGGTCTCGCCTGGACGCCGGTGGGCGGCGACATCCTGTTCGTCGAGTCGAGCCGGGTGCCGGGCAGCGGCCGTCTCATCCTCACGGGACAGCTCGGGGACGTCATGAAGGAGAGTGCCCAGGCGGCCGTCACGCTCGTCAAAGGGCACGCCGAGAGGCTCGGCTACGACCCTGCAGGGTTCGACAAAATCGATCTGCACGTGCACGTTCCCGCGGGCGCGATTCCGAAGGATGGCCCGAGCGCCGGAGTCGCGATCTTCACCTCTCTCGCCTCGCTTCTGTCGGGACGAACGGTACGCAGCGATGTGGCGATGACGGGCGAAATCAGTCTGCGCGGGCTCGTGTTGCCGGTCGGCGGAATCAAGGAGAAGACGGTGGCGGCTGCGCGTGCGGGCATCCGCACCGTGATTCTGCCTGCGCGCAATCGCCGCGATTTCGACGACATTCCGGAAAGTGCCAAAGAGCGTCTGCAGTTCGTCTGGGCCGAGCGCATCGACGATGTGCTCGCGGCGGCGCTCGAGGGTGCGGGCGCCCGGCGAGCCGCCGCCTGATTCAATAAGGCACGCATTTTGCGTCGCTCCGGCCCCGCAGCGAGCCTCGCGGGGCTCATCGAGGAGCGTGCAAGTGAATACCGAGGCGATTCAGCAGCGTTTGATCAGCCGGCGCGAGGAGCTGCGGGCGCGCGAGCTGCGCGCCAACACCGGCCTCAAGCAGCAGCCCGACCTCTCGAGCGCCGATTACGGAGATATCTCAACCGAGAGTGAGCGCAACGGGATCCTGAGCGCGCTCAGCCGGACGGCCGACGCCGAGCTCAAGCGAATCGACGATGCGCTCCAGCGACTCGCCGAAGGTCGCTATACGACGTGCATCGTGTGTGGCGAGGAAATCGAGCCCCAGCGGCTCGAAGCAGTGCCTTACACCGACCGTTGCGTCGCCTGCGCGGATCGAAGCGCCGGCGAGGCATAGCCGCGGGGTCCATAATTCGCGCATGAGCGCATTCCGGCCGTGCGGGATTGTCACACTCACGACCGATTTCGGGCTCGAGGATCCCTTCGTCGGGGTGGTCAAAGGCCGGATCCTCACGCGATTCCCGACTGCCCGCCTGATCGATGTCACCCATGCGATTCCTCCGCAGCGGCCTGCCGAGGCGGGCTTCTGGCTGGCGCGCTGCTTCGAGTACTTCCCCGCGGGCACGGTGCACGTCGCGATCGTCGATCCGGGAGTCGGCACGGCGCGGGCGATCATCTGCGTGGCGGCGCGCGGGCATGCGCTGATCGCGCCAGACAACGGACTGCTCGAGCCGGTCGTCGCGCGCTCGCCGGATTGCGAGATCTACGAGCTCAGCGCGGCGACGCTCGCGGCCCTCGGCATTCGGGCCGTGAGCGCGACCTTTCACGGTCGGGACATCTTTGCTCCGGTTGCCGCCGAGCTCGCCGCAGGGCGCCTGTCGCCGGACGCGCTCGGCATGCGGCGGGCGATGCCGATGAACGAGCCCCCGGCGGCGCGAGCCGCCACCGAGGCCGGGCAGGCCGTGAGCGGGCGGGTGATCACGATCGACCACTTCGGCAACCTCATCACCGATATCGATTCGAGCCGGCTCACCCTTCTTCGCGAGGCCCACGTGACTATCGGCGGCCGGGTCATCCCTTACCGCCGCACGTACGGGGATGCGCGGCCGGGCGAGCTGATCGCACTCATGAACTCGTTCGATACGCTCGAAATTGCCCAGACGGACGGCAATGCTGCCGCCACGCTCGGGCTCGGGCGGGGCGCGCCGGTCCTCGTATGGTCGAGCCCCTTGCCAGTTGAGCGGAATCCGCTATAGTTCGCCCTCCTGCCGGGCTCCGCCTGGTGAGGTAATTCCTTGATCCCGCAAGGAAAATCAGACTAACACCGATGGCAGAGCGCGACAACGAAGGCTTCGATATCGACGACGAGTTCCTCTCGACGCCCCCGGAGGACGGCACCGACTACGACCGTCTGCTCGACCGCGTGGACAAGCGTGCGCGCAATCAGGGCAAGCGCGGCAAGGCCGCCTGGAGCCGACTCGAAGAGGTCCTCGCCGACAAGAAGCTCGAGAAGGACTTGCGCGACATCTTCGACGACGAGGTCTGAGGCTCCGCACCCCTCCGGCGGTCACGGGCCGCCGGCTCGGCGAGGCAGCGAGGCATCATCGCGTGGCGCGCACGGCTCTTCCCTCCTGGAACGTTCTCAAATTCGGCGGCACGAGCGTTTCGTCCGCGGCGAACTGGCGCAACATTGCGCACGTGGTCGCCGCGCGCCGGTCCGAAGGAGACCGCGTGCTCGTGGTGCACTCCGCCATCACCGGCATCACCGACCGACTCGAGAGGCTGCTCGACGTTGCCGAGCGGGAGCGCCAGGCCGAGTTGCTTGCGGCGATCGAGGAGCGGCATCGGGCGCTCGCCTCCGAGCTCGGTATCGAGGTGGGGCCAGAACTCGAGCGGCATTTCGCCGAGCTCGGCCAGATCGCGGCGGGAGTTGCGCTCGTCGGTGAGGTGAGCGACCGGATCAGAGCGCGG
This sequence comes from Steroidobacteraceae bacterium, assembly GCA_035606175.1. Lineage (GTDB taxonomy): Bacteria > Pseudomonadota > Gammaproteobacteria > Steroidobacterales > Steroidobacteraceae > JASHUC01. The sequence continues at coordinate 13,135 of DATNFW010000021.1, forward strand.
GTGATGGCGGCGGGCGAACTGATGGCGACCGACTTGGGCGCCCGCTACCTTCGCCACGTGGGGTTGCCGGTCGAGTGGATCGACGCGCGCACGCTCCTCGCGGCCGAGCCACGGCGCGGCGCATCCGCTCGCGCGAGCATTCTCTCGGCGACCTGCAGCTTCGCGCCCGAGCCCGAGCTCGCCGCGCGGCTCTGCGGGCTCGCGCCCGTGCTCGTCACGCAGGGCTTCATCGCAAACGATGCCGACGGCAACACCGTGCTCCTCGGCCGCGGAGGCTCCGACACCTCGGCCGCCTATCTCGCGGCGAAGCTCGCGGCGCGGCGGCTCGAGATCTGGACGGACGTCCCGGGCCTGTTCAGCGCGAACCCCCGCTCGACGCCGACGGCACGGCTGCTGCGCGCGCTGCACTACGACGAGGCCCAGGAGATCGCGAGCAACGGAGCGAAGGTGCTGCACCCGCGCTGCATCCTGCCGGCGCGGCAGTACCGTATTCCGTTGCATGTGTATGCGACCCAGACACCCGAGCTCGAAGGCACGGTGATCACAGCGGCGGCCGGCGAATCGGCGCAGGTGAAAGCCGTCTGTATCAAAAAGGGAATCACCCTCGTCGCGCTCGACAGCCCCGGCATGTGGCATCAGGTCGGCTTCCTCGCCGATGCCTTCCAGGTCTTCAAACAACATGGACTGTCGGTCGATCTGGTGTCGACTTCCGAGACCAACGTCACCGTGACGCTCGATCCGGCGGCCAACACGCTCGATCCCGCGATGCTCGATGCGCTCGTGGCGGATCTCTCGAAGATCTGCCGCGCGCAGGTGATCGGCCCCTGCGCCTCGGTGAGCCTCGTCGGGCGCAACATCCGCGCCATCCTGCATCAGCTCGGCGAGGCGTTCGAGCTGTTCGCGGAGCAGAAGGTTTATTTGGTGAGCCAGGCCGCGAACGACCTCAACTTCACGTTCGTCGTGGACGAGGCGCAGGGGGATCGGCTCGTCGATCAGCTGCACGAGCTGCTGATCCGCCCGGCCCCGGGCGATCCGGTGCTCGGGCCGACGTGGGAGCAGCTGCACGCCCGGCCGGCCCCGGCAGCGGAGCGGTCGCCCCCCTGGTGGCAGCGCAAGCGCGAGACGCTCGTGAAGGCGCTCGGCACGCGCCCGGCCGCATACGTCTACGATCTGGAGTCGATCGGGGCCGCTGCCCGGCGCCTGCGATCCCTGAAATCCGTCGCGCGCGTGCTCTACGCGGTGAAGGCGAACCCGCACCCCGGAGTACTCGAGTGCATCGAGTCGGCGGGGCTCGACTTCGACTGCGTCTCGAGTGGAGAGATCGAGCGGGTGATCGAGACGCTGCCGGCGCTCGCACGCGAGCGCATCCTCTACACGCCGAATTTCGCCGCTCGGGACGAATACGCCTGGTCCATCCAGGCAGGCGTGCGCGTGACGCTCGACAGCACGTACCCTCTCGAGGCGTGGCCCGAGACGTTCGCGGGTCAGTCGATTTTCGTGCGGGTCGATACCGGAACCGGCCGCGGCCATCATCGTCACGTACGCACCGCGGGCGCCCATGCGAAGTTCGGAGTCCCGGCAGCGGAGCTCGAGCGCTTCGCACGCCTCGCGCGCGAGGCCGGTGTGCGCGTCGTCGGGCTGCACGCGCACACGGGGAGCGGCATCTTCGATGTCTCGAATTGGGCCGAGAGCGGCTCGCTGCTCGCCGACATCGCGCGGCGCTTCCCGGATGCGCGCGTGCTCGATGTAGGTGGAGGGCTCGGCGTGCCGGAGCGCCCGGAGCAGCCCGCGCTCGATCTGGCCAAACTCGATGCCGCGCTCGCGCGCGTGAAGGCCGCGCATCGCGAGCTCGATCTCTGGCTCGAATCGGGACGCTACCTGGTCGCCGCCGCGGGAGTCCTGCTCGCACGCGTCACGCAAGTGAAGAGCAAGGGCGATCTCAAATACATCGGGATCGCAACCGGGATGAACTCGCTGATACGACCGGCGCTTTACGGGGCCTATCACGAGATCGCGAACCTCTCGCGGCTCGCGGAGCCGGCGACCGACCTCGTGAATGTCGTCGGTCCGATCTGCGAGAGCGCGGATGTGCTCGGCCACGATCGCCTGCTGCCCCCGTCGCGCGAAGGCGACATCCTGGTGCTCGCGAACACGGGCGCCTACGGTCATGCCATGAGCTCCCGCTATAATCTGCGCGAGCCCGCCGAGGAAATCTGTATCTGACGAAAATGCGCCCGACGGAATTGCGGCTGACGAGAATGCGCCTGAAGTGAAACTGCGCCGGCTCATCGTCCCGGGTCTGCTCATCGTCGCAGCCTGCGCGGCTGTCGCCACGGCCTATGTGCTGCGGCTCGATCACATGGTCGTGCATCAGTTCGAGGGACGGCGGTGGACGCTGCCCGCGCAGGTTTACGCCGCGCCCGTCGAGCTCTACGACGGTCTCCCGCTCTCGCAGAGCGAATTGGAGCAGGAGCTGCAGCGCCTCTCATATCGACGGGTCGCATCGCCCATCCCCCGCGATGCAGCGGTGCGTACGGGCACCTACCGCAAGATAGGCGGGCGGATCGATGTGGGGCTGCGCGCTACGCGATTCGCGGATGAGGCGCGGGCCGCCGAGGAGCTCTCGATCACGACCTCCGAGGGTGCGATCACGAGCCTCACGGATGGGGCAGGGCGCGAGGTGCCGATCGTGCGGCTCGATCCGCTCCTCATCGGCAGCATCTTCCCGATCCACGGCGAGGACCGCATCATCGTCACGCCGGGTGAGGTGCCGCCGCTTCTGCCCGCGGCTCTCATAGCGGTCGAGGACCGGGACTTCGAGACGAACCGGGGCATCAGCATCTCGGGGATCCTGCGCGCGATCTGGGTCGATATCCGCGCGGGCAGCTGGGAGCAGGGCGGCAGCACGCTCACTCAGCAGCTCGTGCGCAGCTACTTTCTCTCGCCGCGCCGGACGGCCTCGCGCAAGATTCGCGAGGCGATCATGGCGGTCTCGCTCGATGAGCATTTCAGCAAGGCGGATCTCATGAACGCCTACATCAACGAGATCCACCTCGGCCAGGACGGCAACCGTGCGATTCACGGATTCGGGCTCGCGGCCGAGTTCTATTTCGGCAAGCCGCTCTCGGAGCTCGATCTCGAGGAGATCGCAACGCTGGTGGCGATCGTGCGCGGCCCCTCGTACTACGATCCGCGCCGGCACCCCGAGCGCGTCCTCAAGCGCCGCAATCTCGTGCTCGAGGAGATGAGCCAGCAACACGTCATCCCGCAACGTGAAGCGCTCAGCGCCGAGGCGCTGCCGCTCGGGGTCACCTCACGGACGGCCGGTGCTTACTATCCGGCCTACCTCGATCTCGTGCGCCGCACGTTGCGGCGGGACTACCGCGAGCAGGACCTCACGGAGGCGGGCCTCAAAGTCTTCACGAACCTCGATCCGCGCGTGCAGGCCGATGCCGAACACATTCTCGAGCGGGAGCTCGCTCGGCTCGATCGTCGTCGGCAGGCGCACGTGGCCCACGGGGCTCGCGGCGCGCGTGCGCGCCCGGTCCCGCAGCTGCAGGGTGCCATCGTCGTCACGACGCCTCAGAGCGGCGATGTGATCGCGGTCGTCGGAGGGCGCGATGCGGGATTCGACGGCTTCAATCGCGCGCTCGATGGACGACGGCAGATCGGCTCGCTCGTAAAGCCCTTCGTCTATCTCACGGCGATCGAGTCGGGCCGGTTCAATGACACGAGCATCATCGAGGATGCGCCGGTCACCATAAAGCTCTCGGGCGGCAAGCTCTGGAGCCCGCGCAATTTCACGCGTCAGGATTACGGGCCCGTGCCGCTCGTGCGCGCACTCGCCGAGTCGCTCAACGACGCCACGGTGAATCTCGGCATGGATGTGGGAATCGACGCCGTGGCGCAGACACTGCAGCGCTTCGGGCTTGCCGCGGAGCCGCCGCGCAATCCCGCGCTGCTCCTCGGCACGGTCGACCTGACCCCGCTCGAGGTGGCGCAGCTCTACGGAGGGCTCGCGAACGGTGGCTTCCGCACGACGCTGCGGGCCGTGCGCGCTGTGATCAGTGCGGAGGGCAAGCCTCTCAAGGCCTTCCCCGTCGAGGTTCAGTCGGTTGCCAAGGCCGATGCGGTTTATCAGGTCGATAGCATGCTCGAGCAGGTGATGGAGCGCGGCACCGCGCGTGGAGCTCTTGCGGTGCTCCCCCGTGGGCTGGTCACCGCCGGCAAGACGGGCACTTCCTCAGACATGCGCGACAGCTGGTTCGCGGGATTCTCGGGCAGCGATCTCGCGGTGGTCTGGGTCGGCTATGACAACGACAGCGTGACCGGCCTGCAGGGAGCGACGGGTGCGCTCAATGCCTGGTCACACTTGATGGCCGATATCTCGACGAGCTCGTGGGATGCACCGATTCCGGATGATTTGCAACAGGTCACCATCGACTACCCGACGGGGATGCGGGCTGACGGAAGCTGCTCGGGCGATCTCGTCACCGTGCCGGTCCCACAGGGAACGAATCCCGCCGTGAAGCCCGGATGCCCGCCGATGATGCCGCTCGGCGTTGCTGCGGGCGGTCCGGCCGGCGCCGGGCCCGCAGGGGGCGTCGGGGCCGCGCTCCAACGCGCCGGCAAGTGGCTGCAAGGACTCGTGCATTGAGAGGCGTCCGAGGCGCGCTCGCCGCGGCAGCCGCGCTGGTTGCGGTGAGCTGCCAGAGCTTGATCGGACCTCCGTATCAGGCGCCCGAGCAGTCCCCGGCAGGGCCGACGCGGACGCCGCCGCCTGCGGGCGCACCGGCCGCCGGTGCGCAGTCCAACGCGCCGCAGCCGCCTGCGCCGCCGCAGCCCGTTCCCCCGCCGAAGCAGCCGCCGACTCGGCAATTCCATCTCGGGGCCGCCGCGAGTGCGCTCGTGCAGCAGGCGAGCCGCCAGGCGGCGAGCGGCAATCCGCAGCTTGCGCAATCGACGCTCGAGCGGGCGCTGCGTATCGAGCCCGCCAACCCACTGCTGTGGATCATGCTCGGCCAGGCGCACGAGAGCGAGGGCCAGTACGCGCTAGCCGGCAGCATGGGACGCAAAGCCGTTCAGCTCGCATCCGGTGATCAACGCACGCAGGCCTCCGCCTGGCGCCTGATCGGGGACTCGTTGCGCGCTCGCGGTCGGAACGAGGATGCGAACGATGCGTACTCCCGCGCCGACATGCTCGCGGCGCAGTGAGCGCGCGCGGCGCCTCCGAGCCGCGGTGGGCGGGCTTGCGGGTGTGCTCGCCGGCGCGCTAGTGGTCGCGAGTGCGGCTGCGGCGAACGACGCCGCAGCGGACGGATGGTTTGCTCTGCACGGTCAGGCGACGTACGTCGAGCAGCGGACGGACGGCTTTCATGCGCCGTATCAGGGACCCAATAGCCTCACGCCCCGACAGAGCCGCGAGACTGTCGATGCGACGCTCTTCCTAGGCGCGCGCTTGTGGCGCGGCGCCGAGCTCTGGATGAATCCGGAGGCCGATCAAGGCTTCGGGCTCGACGACACCCTCGGCCTCGCCGGATTCTCGAGCGGGGAGGCCTACAAGGTCGGCCGCAACCAACCCTATTTCCGACTGCAGCGCGCGTTTTTGCGCCAGACGCTCGACCTCGGGGGCAAGCGGACACCCTCGCAACCGAGTCCCAATCAGTTCGCGCAGGCGCTGCCTTCCGACCGCCTCGTCGTGACGCTTGGAAAATTTGCGGTTACCGATATCTTCGACACGAACAGATATGCGCACGATCCCCGCGCGGATTTTCTCAACTGGTCGATCATCGATGCGGGAACGTTCGATTATGCCGCGGACGCCTGGGGATATACGGTGGGGGCCGCGCTCGAGTGGTATTCGGGGATGTGGGCGTGGCGTAGCGGAGTGTTCGACCTCTCGGACGTGCCGAACAGCAAGAGGCTCGAGCCCGCGGGCGATGAGTATCAGGTCGATGTCGAGCTCGAGCACCGGCACGAGCTCCACGGATTTGCAGGCAAGGTTGCCGTGACCGCGTACGAGAGCCATGGTCGGATGGCACTGCTCGAGGATGCGATCGACCATGCACTCGCCACGGGCGATCCCGTGACTCCCGTCCCGGTGCGTCACGACCGCAAGCGCGATGGCATCTCGCTCGGATTCGAGCAGGAGTTGAGCCGCGATCTCGGCGTATTCGGGCGGTTAGGGTACGCAGGCGGGAACGTAGAGGCCTACGAGTTCACCGACATCGATCGAACGCTCTCGCTCGGAATGTCGGTCGCGGGCGCGCCCTGGCACCGATCCGCCGATACGTTCGGCGTCGCCTATGCGATCAACGCCGCCTCCGGCGAGCGCCTGCGTTACCTCGCCGCGGGCGGCCTCGGGATTCTGGTCGGGGACGGGCAGCTCACGCACCCGGGGCACGAGGACATCGTCGAGACGTTCTATCAATGGGGGGCGACCTCGTGGCTGAACCTTGCCCTCGACTACCAGTGGGTCGGAAACCCCGCCTACAACCGGGATCGCGGGCCGGTGTCGATTTTCGCGGCTCGGGTGCACGCGCAGTTCTAAGCGGTAGAATCGCGCGAGCAACGGCACGAGCAACAGCTCGAAGAAGAGCGGTCCTGGCGACTCCATGCGAATCGCGACCTACAACGTGAACGGCATTGCGAGCCGCCTGCCGGTGCTGCTGCGCTGGCTCGAGCAATCGCGCCCCGATGTGGTCTGTCTGCAGGAGCTCAAGGCGCCGCAGGAGAAGTTTCCCGAGGCGGCAATCGCCATGGCCGGCTACCGGGCGCTCTGGCACGGCCAGAAAAGCTGGAACGGCGTCGCGATACTCACGCGCCAGGCCGAGGCGGTGGAGTTGCAGCGCGGTCTTGCAGGCGAGCCCGAAGATGCCCACAGCCGCTATCTCGAAGCGTCGGTCGATCGATTGATCGTTGGTTGCCTTTATCTCCCCAACGGCAACCCGGCGCCGGGCCCGAAATTCGACTACAAGCTGCGCTGGATGGAGCGGCTGATCGCGCGCGCGGCCGAGCTGATCGCGAAGGAGGCGCACGTGGTGCTTGCCGGTGATTTCAACGTAATCCCGACCGAGCTCGACGTCTACAAACCGGAGCGCTGGGTCGACGATGCGTTATTCAGGCCCGAGACGCGCGCAGCCTTCACGCGCCTGCTCGCGCAGGGATGGACGGATGCGCTGCGCAAGCTGCACCCCGGCGAGCGGCTGTATACCTTCTGGGACTATTTCCGCAACGCTTATGCACGCGATGCAGGCTTGCGGATCGATCATCTGCTCGTGAGCCCCGGCCTGAATCGGGCGCTCGGCGCGGCGGGAGTCGATCGGGACGTGCGCGGCTGGGAGAAGACATCCGATCACGCTCCCGTGTGGATCGAGTTGGACGCCCCATAGACGATCGATCGGACGCGCTACTTCGCGCCCGTGCGTTCCGTGCGTCCCGTGCGCTCCGAGTGGCGACCTTCGAGCTCGGCGACCACACGCGCCAAGGGCAGATCGCGGCTCTTGAGAAGCAGCATCAGATGGAAGAGGAGATCGGCCGCCTCGGCGACGACCTTCTCGTCGGTCTCGGCCACCGCCGCGAGCGCGACCTCCAGGCCCTCCTCACCGACTTTCTGTGCGATGCGCTTCGCTCCCTGGGAATAGAGTCGGGCCGTGTAGCTGCCCTCGGGGCGCTCCGCGATGCGCTGCTCGATGATGCGCTCGAGGGTTGCGAGAAACGCTAGCCGCTCCGCGGCGGACAAGGGCTCGTCGCCGAAACAGGTGCGGGTCCCCGAATGGCAAACGGGCCCGCTCGGCCACGCGCTGATGAGCAGCGTGTCCCGGTCGCAGTCGCTGCGCACTTCCGCGAGCTGCAACGAGTTGCCCGACGTCTCTCCTTTCTCCCACAGGCGTTGTTTGCTGCGGCTGAAGAACACGACGCGTCGGCGCTCGAGCGTCGCGTGCAGCGCCTCGACGTTCATGAAGCCGAGCATCAGCACGGCGCCCGTGCCCGCGTGCTGCACGATGGCGGGCAGCAGCCCGCCGCCCTTTGCGAAGTCAAGCTGCGAAATATCCGCGACGGTCACTGGCATAGTCGGACCTGCCTCAGCGTGCATCTTCAGGGCGGATCGCAATCCCAAAGCCCGCGAGCTCGCGCTTCAAATCGCCGACGACGATCGAGCCGCTATGGAACACGCTCGCCGCGAGCGCCGCATCGACGCCCGCGCGCTCGAACACATCCCGGAAATGCTCGACGGCGCCCGCTCCGCCCGATGCGACGAGCGGTACGTGACAGATCGCGCGTATCGCGCGCAGCTGCTCGAGATCGTAGCCGCGCCGTACGCCATCGCTCGCCATGCAGTTGAGTACGATCTCGCCCGCGCCGCGCTCCTGAGCCTCGGCCGCCCAGGCGAGCGTGTCGCGGCCGGAGTCGCGCGTGCGGTTCGGATCGCCGGTGAACTGGAATACCCTATATCCACCGGGCACCGTCTGACTGTCGATGCCTACTACGACGCATTGCGCGCCGAAGCGCGCGGCGAGCTCATCGATCAGGCCCGGGTTCGCGAGGGCAGGGGAGTTGATCGACACTTTTTCCGCGCCGGCATTCAGCACTTCCTCTGCATCGGCGACCGAGCCGATGCCGCCTGCGACGCAGAACGGAATGTCGAGCACGCGCGCGACGCGGCGCACCCACGTGCGATCGACCGAGCGGCCTTCGGGACTTGCCGTAATGTCGTAGAACACGAGCTCGTCCGCGCCGCCGTCCCGATAGCGCTCCGCGAGCTCGAGAATGTCTCCGACGATGCGGTGATCGCGGAAGCGGACGCCTTTGACGACCTGGCCGTCGCGGACGTCTAGGCAGGGGATGATGCGCTTCGCAAGAATGGCCGCAACTCCTCGGAAGTCATGCGCTCCTCGAGGAGCGCTTTGCCGCTCACCGCGGCGCCGATGCCGATGCGCGCGAGCGCCGCGAGATCGGCTGCATCGCGCACGCCGCCGGACGCCTGCCAGGCGAGCTCGGGGAAACGGCGGAGCGTTTCACGGTAGAGATCGAGATTGGGGCCGGCGAGCGCACCGTCCCGATCGATGTCGGTGCAGAGCACGTGGCGCAGCCCGGAGCCGTCAAACAGCGCGACGGCCTCCCACAACCCGAGCGTACCGCCCTCGGTCCAGCCGCGCGTGCGCACGCGCGGCACACCGTCGCCATCGAGGCGCACATCGAACGCGAGACAGATGCGCTCGGGGCCGAAGCGCGCGATCCAGGCCGCGACCTCGCGTGGCCGCTCGACTGCCGCACTGCCGATCACCACGCGATCGACGCCGTGCGCGAGCAGGTCGTGGACGGTCTCTGCTGACCGCACGCCCCCGCCCACTTGCACGCTCACCGCCGGTTGCGATGCGAGCGCCATGACGATCGAGCGGTTGGCGAGCGAGCCATCCTTGGCCCCGTCGAGATCGACCACGTGCAGCCAGGAGGCCCCGAGTGCGCGGTAGCGTCCGAGTAGCTCGTGCGGCTCGAGCTCATAGCGGGTCTCTGCGCGGAAGTCCCCCTTGAGCAGACGTACGCAGCGCCCCTGTCGCAGATCGATGGCGGGAATGAGCAGCATGGAGGAGCTCGATCGGATGCGGTTGCGTCGGAGGCTGCGCGGGATGCTCAGCTCTCGATGCGCAGGAAGTTGCCGAGAATGCGCGCGCCGGTCGAACCGGAGCGCTCCGGATGGAACTGCGTGCCCCAGAAGTTTCCACTGCGCACCGCGGCAGAGACGTCCGCTCCGTAGTGGGCCGTCGCGAGCGTGACCTCCGAGGGCGGCGCCGCATAGCTATGCACGAAATAAACGTAATCGCCGGCGGCAATGCCGTCGAGCAGCGGGTCATGCGCCGTGAGCGCGAGCTGGTTCCAGCCCATGTGCGGTACCGGCAGTCCGGGCCGCGCCTGCAATCGCTCGATCGTCCCGCCGAGCACGCCGAGGCACGGCGTTGCGCCTTCGGCCGAAAGTTGAAACAGCAGCTGCATCCCGAGGCAGATTCCGAGCACGGGGCGGCGGAAACCGCGCAGCGGCTCGACGAGGCAGGCGCTCTCGAGGCGCTGCATGGCATCTCGCGCGGAGCCGACTCCGGGCAGGATCAGCCGCGCGGCCTCTGCGATCTCGGCGGCATCGCTCGAGACACGCGCACGCGCACCGAGGCGCTCGAGCGCGAATTCGAGGGAGGCGAGATTCGCGCCGCCGCTGTCGATGATGATCACCTCGCGGGAGTCTTTCAAAGAACCCCCTTGGTCGTCGGTAGGTCATGGCCCGCGCGACGAAACGCCATTCGCAGTGCGCGGCCCACGCCTTTGAAACACGCCTCGATCATGTGATGAGTGTTCTCGCCCGCGACGCTCACGTGAATCGCGGCCCCGAGGCTCTCCGCGAGCGATCGGAAGAAATGCGGCACGAGCTCGGTCGGAAGCCCACCCACTTGATCGCGGCCGAAGCGCCCCTCGAAGACCGCGTAGGCCCTGCCCGACAGATCGATTGCGACCTGCGCGCGGGATTCGTCCATCGGCAGCAGGAATCCGTACCGCGCGATGCCGGCCTTGTCGCCGAGCGCGCGGTGCAGCGCCTCACCTAAGGCGAGCGCGCAGTCCTCGACGGTGTGATGCTCGTCGATGTGCAGGTCGCCCTCGCACGCGAGCTCGAGCGCGAAGCCGCCGTGTTTGGCGAGCTGCTCCAGCATGTGATCGTAGAAGCCGATGCCCGTGCGTGCGCGTACGGGGTCGGCTGCGTCCAGGTCGACATTGACGCGAATGCGCGTCTCCTTGGTCGCGCGCTCGATGTGCGCACGGCGCGCGAGAATGCGATGGGCCACCGCCGGCCAGGTCTCTTCGGGTGCGCCGTTGCGGCGCACGCGCAGCCCTCGAAGACCGAGGTTGCGCGCGAGCTCGAGGTCGGTGTCGCGATCCCCGATCACGCAGCTGCGCGAGAGATCGACGCTCGCATCCGCGAGATAGTGCTGCACGAGGCCGGTCCGCGGCTTGCGGCACTCGCAGCCGTCGCGCTCGAAGTGCGGGCAGACGAGCACCGCCTCGAATTCGACCCCCTGCGAGGCGAACGCCTCGCGAATGAAGCCGTGCGCCGCCTCCCAGCCGGCCGTCGGGTGCGAGGCGGTGCCGAGCCCGTCCTGGTTGGTGACGATCACGAGACGGTAACCGGCGTCCCGCAGCTCTGCGAGCGCCGCGAATACGCCGGGCATGAAGCGCACCTTCTCGACGGCATCGACCTGCTGGTCCGGCGGCTCCTCGACGAGCGTGCCGTCATGATCGATGAAGAGCACGGGCGCAGCTCCGCCCTGTCCGCCCGCGAGGTCGGAGGTCACGGCGGCCCCTCGGCTGCGAGCGCTGCGATGAGGCGCGTGTTCTGCTCGGTCGTGCCAACGGTGATGCGCAGGTGCCTCCCGAGGCCGGGCTGCGCGCGCACGTCGCGTACCAGAAGACCCGCCGCGCGCGCTCGCGCAAACGCGCGCGAGGCATCGTGCAGCTCGACGAGCAGGAAATTCGCATCGCTCGGGAAGACCCGCGCGACGCTTGGGAGCGAGGCGAGGCGCTCGGCGAGACGTGCGCGCTCGGCGCGGATGTTCCCGACGCGCTCTGCGGCGGCCGCAAGCTCACCCGGCTCGAGCGCTTTCAGCACGCACTCGATGGTCGGCTGCGTCATGGCGTACGGGGGGATGATCTTGCGCAGGAGCGAGACGATCTCGGGCGCGGCGATCAGCGCGCCGCAACGCGCGCCTGCGAGGCCGTGCGCCTTCGAGAGCGTTCGCAGGACGACGAGATAAGGCTGCCGTGCAACCTCGCCCGCGAGGCTCGGGGCGCCCGAGAACTCGATGTACGCCTCATCGACGATGAGCAGCGCCCGACCCGCGAGAGCATCGGTGAGTGCAAGCAGCGTGTGCGCATCGACGCGATTGCCCGTCGGGTTGTTCGGCGAGCAGACGTACACGAGCTTTACGTCGGAGCTGCAGCGCGCGAGTACCTGAGGCATATCGAGCGCAAAGCCGCGCTCGGCATCGAGCAGCGGAACCCGCACGACACCCGCGCCCTGGATCCGCGCTGCAACTGCATACATGCCGAAGGTTGGCGGCGACAGGAGCACGCTGTCCTCGCCCGCGCGGCAGAAGGCTCGCGTGAGCAGATCGATCGCCTCGTCACTTCCGCGGCCGACGAGCAGCTCGGCCGGCGCGACACCGTAGAGCGCGGCGAGGGCCTCGACGAGCGCGCGCGGCTGCGGCTCGGGATAGCGGTTGAGCCCCGCGCGCGTCGCATCGAGAGCGGAGCGCCAGGGCAGCTCGTTCGCGTGCAGCCGCTCGAGCTGCGGCTCCCACGAGGCGTGAGAGTAGGGCTCGAGCTCGAGAATCTCCGGCCGCGCGAGTGTGAGCGGGGAGGGGAGCTCCCGCGGTCGCACGTTCGCGATCATCGCGAGCCCCCGAGGAGCGCCAGACGTCGCTCGACGGCATTCGCGTGCGCATCGAGGCCTTCCAGACGGGCGAGCTCGGCTGCGACCGGACCGAGCGCTGCGAAGCCAGCGGCGGTGAGCTCTTGCACCGTGATGCGCTTGACGAAATCGAGCACCGACAGCCCACTGTACGCGCGCGCATACCCGTACGTCGGCAACACGTGATTGGTGCCGGAGCAGTAATCCCCGAGCGGCTCGGGCGACCACTGTCCGAGAAAGACCGATCCGGCGCTGCGTACCTCGGGGAGCCAGCGGCGCGGCTCGCGAATCTGCAGAATCAAATGCTCGGGCGCGTATTCGTTCGAGACGGCGATCGCGGTTGCGAGGTCCGGCACGACGATCGCGCGGCTCGCGGCGAGCGAGCGCTCGAGGATCGCGCGCCGCGAGAGCGCGCCGCACTGGCGCTGTACCTCGGCGACCACCCGCTCCGCGAGCGGCGCAGAGGGTGTGACCAGGAGAGCCTGCGACAGCGCATCGTGTTCGGCCTGCGCGAGGAGGTCGGAGGCGACGAGCTCGGGGCTTGCCGATTCGTCCGCAATTACGAGGACCTCGGAGGGTCCTGCGGGCAAGTCGCAGGCCGCCCCTTGCGGGTCTGCCGCGACTTGCTGCTTCGCTTCGGTCACCCACGCATTGCCGGGGCCGAAGATCTTGTCCACCTTCGGTACGCTCTGCGTGCCGTACGCGAGCGCGGCGATCGCCTGCGCACCGCCTACCTTGAAAATCGTTTCGATGCCGCAAAGCGAGGCGGCGACGAGTACCGCGGGATGGGCCGCGCCGTCGCGGCCAGGGGGCGTCGCGAGGACCCGCCGCGGGCAGCCGGCGAGCCTCGCGGGCACTGCGAGCATCACGACAGCGGAAGGAAGCGGAGCCGAGCCTGCCGGGACGTATAAACCGACGGCCGCGATCGCTCGCACCATGCGCTCGCAGCGCACACCCGGCATCACATCGAGCGCGAAGGGCTCGATGCGCTGCGCGGCATGGAAGGTTTCGACGTTGGCCACGGCGCGCTCCAGCGCCGCGAGCTGCGCGCTCGAGAGGCGCGCTCGCGCCGCGGTGATCTCCGCAGGTGAGACGCGGAGCGCATCGATCCGTACACCATCGAGGCGCTCGGTCAGGCGCGCGAGTGCGGCATCCCCGTCACGCCGCACCGCCGCGACGATGTCCCGCACATCGTTCGCGACTTGATCGCGGGCGCCCTGCGCGGGACGCGCGAGCGCCTCGCGGCGCGACTCGGCATCGAGGCTGTCCCAGCGAAGGGTGCGCATCGGGCTCATTGCGGTGCGGCTCGCATCACTCGATCAATCGAGCATCTTCTCGACGGGGAGCACGAGCAGTGCGCTCGCGCCTGCGCGCTTCAAACCCTCGAGCGTCTCCCAGAAAACGTTCTCCCGGCACACCGCATGCACCGCAACCTTATCCGGATGCCCCTCGAGCGGAATGATGGTCGGCGCCTCGCAGCCGGGCAGGAGCCGGCGCACCTCCGCGAGCGCGGCACGCGGTGCGTGCAGGAGGATGTACTTGCTCTCGCGCACCTGCTGCACGCCATCGATCCGCTTCAGCAGCCGCTGCACCCAGTCGTCCTTGCCGGGCGGCAAGGGGACCGGCGTGCGAATCAGCACCGCGTGGCTCTCGAGAACGGTCTCGACTTCGCGCAGATGATTGGCCTGGAGCGTGGAGCCGGTGGAGACGAGATCGCAGATCGCATCGGCGCGACCGAGGCGCGGAGCGATCTCGACCGAGCCCGAGAGCACCACGATCTCCGCTTGCACCGCGCGCTCGCGCAGGTACTGCGCGAGCAGGTGCGGATACGTCGTCGCAATGCGCTTGCCCGCGAGTGAGCGCGCTCCCTCGAAGGAGGCGCCGTCCGGCACCGCGAGCGACAGGCGGCAACGCCCGAAATCGAGCATGCGCAAGCGCGCGAAGCGAGCCGGATTGCCCCGCGCGGCGAGCTCGAGCCGCTTCTCCTCGATCACGTTGAGCCCGACGAGCCCGAGCTCGCAAACGTCCTCCTGGACCAAATCCGGGATGTCATCGTCGCGCACGAAGAGCACGTCGAGCGGCATGTTCTCCCCGAGCCCCAAGAGCTGATCCTTGCCGCGGGAGAGTTTCAGTCCGCAGCGCGTGAGCAGGTCGAGCGAGGGTTCCGTGAGGCGCCCGGACTTCTGCACCGCGAGCTTCAGGCGCAGGTCGCCGTCAGACATCGCGCGCTCCGGCGGCGCGGCCACCGCCGTTCGAGCGCGGAGCGCTCGTGAGACGGCTCGCCGCGAGCGCATAGCCGCCGTTGCCGTTTGCAAGGAAGCGGGCGACGCGCGCAATCGTCGTGATGCTCACGCCGGTTGCGCGATGGACCTCGCGGTAGGGCAGACCCCGGCGCAGCCGCTCGACCACGGCCCAGCGGTCGGCCATCGCCTGCAGCTCCGCGGGGCTGCACAGGTCGCGGAAGAACGCGCGGCACTCCTCCGCGGTCTCGAGCGAGGCGATCGCCTCGCACAGGTGGCGCTCGGCGAGCGCCTCCTGGCGCTGCGTGACGTTGGTGTGTCGCTTCATGGCTCGGTGCGCGTACGATCGTATTAACGCGCTAATACGATAACACGAGCGGTCGTCCCGATCCAGCGCGCCCGCATCCGGGAGGCGTGACGCCGCTCCCATCCCGGCGCGGTGCCGCGGCCCGTGAGCGTCGGCGTGGGCGTGCCCGATACCTTGACGGTCCACGACGGGCGGCCTAGACTTTTTGGCTACTCATCGAGACCGGCTGAGGGAAAGGCCCTTCGACGCCGGGGCAACCGCCAGGCCCAACCTGCCTGGAAAGGTGCCAACTCCTGCGGCCCGCCGCGAGCGGGTCGGCAGATGAGCGGTCACGTAGCCTCCGTTTCGCGCGTAGGGCGCCGGAGCGAGGGATGGGCGCGACGAACCCGCCTCGATTGCGGGTGCTCTGACAGGGGTGCCGATGAGCGAGGACCCCTGATTGCGGAGCACCGTTATGTCCACCGTCGAGCCCCTCGTGCCGGCCCCGCGCGCCGGCGAGCATTCCAGCGCCCTCGTGCGCGAAGGGATCCTGGAAGTGCCGGGGGAGATCGCGCTCCGGCACGGCGGGCGGCTCGCCGGAGTGCGTATCGCATGGCGACTGGCAGGGCCGGCCTCGGCACCGGTCGTGTGCGCGCTCGGCGGAATCTCGGCGAATCGGCGCGTTTGCGGAACGGAAGACCCGCGCGAGGGGTGGTGGTCCGAGATCGCAGGCGCGGGCCGGCCGCTCGATGCGGAACGGTTCCGCATCCTCAGCTTCGATTTCCTCGGCGGCAGCGGCGAGAGCACCGGACCGGCGCCCGGTGCGCAGTTTCCGAGCGTCTCGAGCTACGATCAGGCCGAGGCGCTGCTGCGCATCGTGAACCATCTTGGCATCAAAGCGCTCCGCGCCATCGCCGGCGGCTCATACGGCGGGATGGTGGCGCTCGCATTCGGTGAGCGTTATCCGGATCGGGTGGGACATCTGCTCGTCATCGGCGCCTCCGATCGCGCGCATCCGATGTCGACCGCCTGGCGCAGCATCCAGCGGCGGATCGTGCGCCTCGGGCTCGAGAGCGGCCGCGCGGCACCGGCCATCGAGCTCGCGCGTGCGCTTGCCATGACGACTTATCGTAGCAGCGAGGAGTTCGCGGCCCGGTTCGCAGGTGCGGCCAGCCGCGAGGAGGACGGCTTCGTCTTCCCCGTCGAGCGCTATCTGCTCGCGCGTGGCCGCGACTACGCCTCGCGCTATCTGCCGGAATCTTTCCTCTGTCTCTCCGAATCTATCGATCTGCACCGGGTCGATGCGAGTCGCATCTTCGTCCCAACGACCGCGGTCGCAGTGCGCGAAGATCAACTGGTGCCACTCGGCGATGTGCGCGGCATGGTCGCGCGGCTGCCCGTCGGGCGCCTGCACGAGATCTCCTCGATTTATGGCCACGACGCGTTCCTCAAGGAGACCGCATCTTTGCGCCCGATTTTCCAGAGCGCGCTCGGGAGCACCTGATGAGCTCACCCGTCGATCCAGTCACCCGAGCCGTACGGGCCGGTCTCGAGAGCGACCCGACGACGGGCGCCGTCGTGCCACCCATTCATCTGTCCTCGACGTTCGCGTTTCGTGCGTTCGGGGAGAAGCGCGGCTACGACTACACGCGCTCGGGCAATCCGACGCGCGATCTGCTCGCCGAGGCGCTCGCGCAGCTCGAGGGCGGTGTCGGCGGCATCGTCACCGCGACCGGCATGGCGGCCGTCACCCTCGTTGGATATCTGCTGCCGGCGGGCAGCCGTATCGTTGCCCCGCACGATTGCTACGGCGGGACGTATCGCCTGTTCGCCGCCTGGCAGAGGCGGGGTGAGCTCGCGGTCGAGTTCGTGGACTTCGCGGACGAGTCCGCCGTACGCGGCGCGCTCGCGGCGCCCACGGCGCTCCTGTGGATCGAGACGCCGAGCAATCCGCTGCTGCGCATCACGGACATCGAGCGTTTCGCGGCGCTCGGCCGCGAGCGGGGTGCGCTCATCGTGGTGGACAACACCTTTCTATCCCCGCTCGGGCAGCGCCCGATCGCGCTCGGCGCGGACTTGGTCGTGCATTCGACGACCAAATATCTGAACGGCCACAGCGATGTCGTCGGCGGCGCTGTGGTCGCGCGCAGCGCCGAGCATTACCGCGAGCTCGCGTGGTGGGCGAACTGCCTCGGCGTGACGGGCGCGCCGTTCGACAGCTACATGACATTGCGCGGGCTGCGCACGCTCGATGCACGGCTCAAGAGCCACGCAAGCAACGCGCAGGCGCTCGCCGAGTGGCTCGAAAGCGAGCCGGGTGTCGAGCGTGTCTACTACCCGGGGCTCCCCTCGCACCCGGGACACGAGCTCGCGCGGCGCCAGCAGCGCGGCTTCGGTGGCGTCGTCACTCTCGAGCTCGCCGGTGGCACGGAGGCGGTGCGTGCGTTTGCATCCGGTCTCCAATGTTTCTCGCTCGCCGAGTCCCTCGGCGGTGTCGAGAGCCTCATTGCCCATCCGGCGACGATGACGCACGCCGGCATGGACTCCGAGGCACGCCGCCGGGCAGGGCTGGTCGATGGGCTCATCCGACTGTCGGTGGGAATCGAGGCGCTCGAGGACCTGCGCGCCGATCTCGGTGCGGCGCTGAAGCGGGCGGCCGCTCAGGGCCACAGCCGCGCAGCCCCGCGGACACCGCTCGAATCGCCATGTCGGGCCGGAACGATAGAAGTATCGATGACACCGTCCGAGAAGACATAGCGCCGGAGCAGGGGCGGTACGTCGCGGTAGAGCTCCGGGATATTTGAAAGTCCGCCCCCAAGGACGATCACGTCCGGGTCGAGCACGTTGATCACCGTGGCCAGGCCGCGTGCCAGCCGATCGACGTACGCTCCGAGCGATGCGCCCCCGTGCGCGTCTGCGCATCGAGCCGAGGCGACGATCGCCTCCGGCGAGCGCCGAATCCCCGCGCGCTGATGGAAATCGCGAGCCATGCCCGGCCCCGACAGATACGTCTCGATGCAGCCGTGGCGGCCGCAGTAGCAGGCAGGTCCCGGCTGCTCATCCGGGCGCGGCCATGGAATGGGGTTGTGACCCCACTCGCCAGCGATCGAATTTCGGCCGCGAACGATCCGGCCGTCCACGATCACTCCGCCGCCCACGCCCGTGCCGAGGATGATTCCGAGCACCACTCGGCCGTGCGCTGCAGCGCCATCGGTCGCTTCCGAGAGGGCAAAGCAGTTGGCGTCGTTCTCCATGCGAATCTCGCGCCCCACACGCTCCGCCAGCGCTCGATCGAGCGGTTTGCCATTGAGAACGGTCGTGTTGGAATTCTTGAGCAGCCCGGTGCGGGAAGAGAGCGCCCCTGGAGTTGCGATGCCGATGCTTCCCTTGCACCCCAAGCACCGCTCGGCTTCACGGATCAAACGGCAGACTGTCTCGAGTATCGCGCCGTAATCATCGGCCGGAGTCGGCGTCCTCTCGCGAAGCAGCGTCTGCCCGTTTGAATCGAGGGCGATCAGCTCGGTCTTCGTGCCGCCCAGGTCGATGCCGAAACGGAGCATGACGTGCGACGGTCGGGACCCGCGCCGCTCGACGGTCAGGAGCCGCGCCGCTCGAGTGCAGCGAGGACGGCATCTCCGGCTTCGCGCGTGGAGCAAACACGCGCCCCCGGTGCGGCGATATCTGCGGTGCGCGCACCGTCCTCGATCGCGCGGCTCACCGCCGCATCGAGTGCGCCGGCCTCGCGTTGCATCCCCAGGGAGTGTCTGAGAAGCATTGCGACGCTCGAGATCGTGCCGTAGGGATTGGCGATGCCTTTGCCTGCGATATCCGGTGCGGAGCCGTGGATCGGCTCATACAGCCCGCGCGGCCCCTCACCGAGGGAGGCCGAGGGCAGGAGCCCCAGGGAGCCTGCGAGCATGGACGCCTCGTCGGTCAGGATGTCGCCGAACATGTTCTCGGTCACGAGGACATCGAAGTCCTTCGGGCGGCGAATGAGATGCATCGCTGCAGCATCGACCAGTACGTGCTCGAGCGCCACGTCCGGGAATTCGGCGCGGACGATCCGCTCGCACACCTCGCGCCACAGCCGCGAGGTCTCGAGAACGTTCGACTTGTCGATCGAGGTGAGCTTGCGGCGGCGCGACTGCGCGAGCCGCGCTGCGGCGCGCGTGACGCGCTCGATTTCGGAAACGGTGTATTCGCAGACATCCACGGCTCGCACCGCATTGCGATGCTTCTCTCCGAAGTAGATGCCGCCGGTCAACTCGCGAACGAAGAGCAGATCGACGCCTGCGAGCACATCCGCCTTCAGCGTGGAGGCATCGAGGAGCGCAGGATGAACGGTCACCGGGCGCAGATTCGCGTAGACGCCGAGCGCCTTGCGCAGCTTGAGCAGTCCCTGCTCCGGGCGTGCCTTCGCACCCGGCGCGGACCACTTCGGCCCACCGATGGCGCCGAGCAGCACCGCGTCCGCTGCGAGGCAAGCCTCGAGCGTGCGGGCGGGCAGGGGATCGCCGCTGGCATCGATCGCGGCGCCGCCGAACGGCAGTTCCTCGATCTCGAGGCGATGTCCAAAGGCATCCGCTATCGCGGCGAGGCAGCGCAGACCTTCGGCGATCACCTCCGGGCCGATGCCGTCGCCGCCGAGTACCGCGATGCGCGCGGTCGCACGCTGGGTCATGCGCCGGTCGCCCGCTCGTAAGCCTCGATCTCGGGCCGCCGCTCGAGCAGAAAGCCGAGCTCGTCCACTCCGTTCAGCAGGCAATAGCGCGCGAAGGGCTCGAGGGGAAACCTCACCGTCTTGCCGTCCGGCAGCGAGAGCGTCGTCGCCTCGACATCGATCGTCACTTCCGCTCCAGGATGATCCATCAGCCAGCGGCTCGTCGCATCGTCCACGGCGATCGGCAAGAGACCGTTCTTCAGCGCATTGCTGCGGAAGATATCCGCGATCTCGGTGCTCACCACCGCCTGGATACCGTAATCGACGAGTGCCCACGGGGCGTGCTCGCGTGAGGAGCCGCAGCCGAAATTGCGTCCAGCGACGAGAATGCTGCAGCCCGCGGCCTCCGGCCGGTTGAGCGCGAACTCCGGACGGGGCGTGCCGTCCGGCGCGTAGCGCCAGTCGGTAAAGAGATGCCTGCCGAGTCCTGCGCGGGTCGTCGTCGTGAGAAATCGCGCAGGAATGATCTGATCGGTATCGATGTTCGTCGCAGGCAACACGACGGTGCGCGAGCGGACGATCCTCACGGGTTGCATCACAGCAGCTCCCGCGGATCGGTCACGCGGCCGCGCACGGCGCTAGCCGCGGCGGTGAGCGGGCTAGCAAGCAGTGTGCGGCTGCCCGCTCCCTGGCGGCCCTCGAAATTGCGATTGCTGGTGCTCACGGAATATTCCCCGCGCGCGACCGTGTCGCCGTTCATGCCGATGCACATCGAGCAGCCGGACTCGCGCCAGTCGGCGCCGGCATCGATGAAGATCCGGTGCAGCCCCTCCGCCTCCGCGGCCGCTTTGATTTGCTGCGAGCCGGGCACCACGAGCATGCGCACGCCGCGCGCGATTTTGCGGCCCTTGAGCACGCGCGCAGCCGCGCGCAGGTCCGTCAGCCGGGAGTTCGTGCAGCTGCCGACGAACACGACGTTCACCGGTCTGTCCGCGAGCGGCGCGCCGGCCTCGAGCCCCATGTACGCAAGAGCACGATCGAAGATCGGGTCGCCGTCGCGGCGCGGAACGCTGCCCGTCACCGCGACGCTCATGCCGGGATTGGTGCCGTAGGTGATCATCGGCTCGATCGCCGTGGCATCGAGCTCGACTTCACGGTCGAAGGTCGCGCCGGGGTCGGTGGGCAGACCGCGCCAGCGCTCGAGAGCGCGCTCCCACGCCTCGCCCTGCGGTGCGCGCGGCCGGCTTTTCAAATAGGCGTAGGTCGTCTCATCGGGCGCGATCATCCCGGCGCGGGCGCCGGCCTCGATCGCCATGTTGCACACGGTCATGCGCTCGTCCATGTCGAGCGCCCGGATGGCCTCGCCGCAGAACTCGATGACCTGTCCCGTGCCGCCGGCGACGCCGATACGGCCGATGATTGCGAGAATCAAATCCTTTGCCGTCACTCCGGGACCCAGACGCCCGCCGACCCGGATCGCGAGCGTGCGCGGCTTGCGCTGCAGCAAGCACTGGGTCGCGAGCACGTGTCCCACCTCGGTCGTGCCGATGCCGAAGGCGAGGGCGCCGAATGCGCCGTGGGTGCTCGTGTGACTGTCTCCGCAGACGATCGTCTTGCCCGGCTGCGTCAGGCCGAGCTCGGGACCGATGACATGCACGATGCCTCGCAGCGCCGAGCGCATCCCGAGCAGCTCGACACCGAAGGCCGCGGAGTTCGCTTCGAGCTCGCGCACCTGGCGGGCCGCCGATTCGAGCGTGATGGGCGCGCCGCCGAAAACCTGCTCCGTGCGCGTCGGTGTCGAGTGATCGAGCGTGCCGAGCGTGCGGTCGGGGCGGCGCACCGGGAGCCCGCGGGCGCGCAGCTCCGTGAAGGCCTGTGGCGTCGTCACCTCGTGGATCAAATGCAGGTCGATGTAGAGCACCGCAGGCGTGTCCGCGGTCTCGGGCACGACCTCATGCCGCTCCCAGACCTTCTGAAACATCGTCTTCGGCATCGTCATGGCCGTTTTCGTCTCACACTGCCGCACGCGCGGCGAGTACCTCGGGCGGGGCGGGATCGCGTGTATCCCGCGCATCCCGCCCCCGGCCGCTCACCTTCTGGGTGAGCTCGATGCGGTTCACGACCTCGAGGAACGCCTGCGCGCTCGCCTCGACGATGTTCGTGCTGACGCTCGACCCGCGGTAGGTTCGCTCGTTGTGCTCGACGTACACGATCGCCTCGCCCTGCGCGTCCTCGCCGCCGGTCACGCCGCGCAGCTCGAATTTGCGGAGCAGCACCGTGACGCCGGTGGCCGCCTCGATGGCCTTGAACGCCGCATCGACCGGTCCATCGCCGCGGGCGCTGCGCTCGACGACGCGGCCATCGGCATGTCGAAGCCGCACGAGCGCCTCCCCGACACTACTCGCCACCCCGGCGTCGGCCGCTCCCCCGGTACTCACCGCTCCCTCGGCGCCGCTCGGTCCGCCGGGGCCGCTCGGCCCGCGGGCGCCGCCCGCTCCGACGGCATTGCCGCTCTCGGCAGTCGTGCGCAGCGCCTCGAGTGTCCAGGGGCCGCCTGCACCGTGCTCGGCGCGCAGCACGAGCGCTTCGATGTCGCCGTCGAAGAGCTCTTTTTTGCGATCGGCGAGCGCCTTGAACTCCTCGAAGATCCGATTGAACTCGGCCTCCTCGAGCTCGAACCCGAGGTCGCGGATGCGCTGGCGCAGCGCGTGGCGTCCGCTGTGCTTGCCGAGCACGAGACTGCTCGAGGGCAGGCCCACATCCTCCGGACGCATGATCTCGTAGGTCGACTGATGGCGCAGCATGCCGTGCTGGTGGATACCGGCCTCGTGCGCGAAGGCGTTCTCGCCGACCACCGCTTTGTTGCGCGGAATGGTCATGCCCGTGATGTTCGCGATGAGGCGCGAGGTCGGGTAGAGCCGGGTCGTTTGAACGTTAGTGCGCACGTTGAAGAACGTCTCGCGCGTCTTGAGCGCCATCACGATCTCCTCGAGCGAGCAGTTGCCCGCGCGCTCGCCGATGCCGTTGATGGTGCACTCGATCTGGCGCACACCCGCGACGACGGCCGTGAGGCTGTTCGCGACCGCCATGCCGAGATCGTCGTGGCAGTGCACGGAGAGCGTGACCCGCTCGATGCCGCGGACGTTCTTGCGCAGATAGCGGAACAGCTCCGCGAACTCGTCCGGGACCGTGTAGCCGACCGTGTCGGGGATGTTGATGGTGCTCGCGCCGGCCTCGATCGCCGCCTCGACGACCTGCGCGAGGAAATCGAGCTCGGTGCGCGAGGCATCCTCGGGTGAGAACTCCACGTCGTCACAGAGCTCCCGTGCGATCCGCACGCCCTCGACGGCGGTGCGCACGATCTCCTCCTGCGCCATGTTGAGCTTGTACTGGCGGTGGATCGCGCTCGTTGCGAGGAAGACGTGCAGGCGATGGCGAGGTCCATCGCGCAGCGCCTTCGCGGCGAGCTCGATGTCGCTGCGGTTGCAGCGCGCAAGCCCGCAGATGACCGGACCCTGCACCTCGCGGGCGACGGCGTTGACGCTTTCCCAGTCCCCGCGCGAGGCGGCCGGGAAGCCGGCCTCGATCACATCGACTCCGAGCTCGGCGAGCGCGCGCGCGACGCGCAGCTTCTCCGGCTGCGTCATGCTGCAGCCCGGGGACTGCTCGCCATCGCGCAACGTCGTGTCGAAAATGATCAAGCGTTCGGGATCGGTCGCCATGGGACACCTCTCAATCGCAGCGCGCGCCGCCCGGAGCGGCGCCTGCGCCATCAGGCTCTGCGCTCGTTCAACCAGGGCATGCGCGCTCGCAGCTGCGCGCCGACCTTCTCGATCTGACGCGCCATGTCGGCTTTCAGCATCTTCTTGTAGTTGCGCCGGCCGGCCGCGTTCTCCTTGATCCACTCGCGCGCGAACTTGCCGTTCTGAATCTCCTTCAGGATGCGGCGCATTTCGTTCTTCACGCGCTCATCGACCACGCGCGGGCCGCGCGTCAGGTCGCCGAACTTCGCCGTCTCGCTGATGAACTGGTGCATCTTGCTGATGCCGCCTTCGTGCAGCAGATCGGTGATGAGCTTCACCTCGTGCAGGCACTCGTAATAGGCGACCTCCGGCTGATATCCGGCCTCGACGAGGGTCTCGAAGCCCTTCACGATGAGCTCGGTGACCCCTCCGCAGAGCACCGTCTGCTCGCCGAACAGGTCGGTCTCGGTCTCCTCGGCGAAGCTCGTCTCGAGCACTCCGCCGCGCGTGCCGCCTATGCCGTGCGCGTATGCGAGTGCGCGCGCATGCGCGCGGCCCGTCGCATCGCGCTCGATCGCGATCAGGCACGGGACGCCGCGTCCCTGCTGATATTGGCGGCGCACGAGATCGCCGGGCCCCTTCGGCGCAATGAGCACCACGTCGAGGTCCCTGCGGGGACGGATCTGCTTGAAATGGATATTGAACCCGTGCGCGAAGAGCAGGGCGGCCCCGCGCTTCAAGTGCGGCTCGACGGCGGCGTAGAGCTCGGGTTGCGCGAGATCGGGTACGAGCATCGCGACGAGATCGGCGCCTTCGACCGCCTCCGCGGGAGGGGCGACGGCGAGCCCGTCGCGGCGCGCCTTCTTCCAGCCCGCGCCGCCTTTTCTGACGCCGACGACGACGTCATGGCCGCTATCCTTCAGATTGAGCGCATGCGCGCGGCCCTGGCTGCCGTAGCCGAGCACTGCAATCCGCGCCCCGCGCAAGGCTTTGCGATCGACGTCTTTCTGTGAATACAACCTCATCGCTTCGCTCCCCGAAGTTAAACAAAAAACCCCGCACCCGCCCTGATCTCTCGGGCCGGTGCGGGGTTTGTCTGGAGTTCGCGATTCGCTCGTTAGGCGATCAAACAGCGCGACTGACCCGCACCGGCCCCGTAAGGGGCAGCAGGTTCGTCAGGAGCAGCGCGAGGAGCGCGGGCGCGCCGGCGATGCTCGAAGACTTGAATGCGGGGGTCATGATCACGATCGCAACTGGCGAATCCATATCGTCGAAGGGCAGGATAGGAGCACAATCTGCGCAACCTTGTCAATTGAGTGGCTCGCGCGGCGAGGAGCCGCGCTCGCGCGGGCCCGCAGCAAACCTGAAATCCATGAACATGCTTTTGACTCCCGATCGCGGCCCGGGTCGGCCGCTCTGGCTGCTGACGGAGGCCGAGTTGCCGGCGTGGCTTGCGAGTCAGCCTGCACCGCTTGCTGCCTGGGTGCGGGCGAATGGCTTTCAGGCCGAACGGCATCGCGTGCTCGCCCTGCCGGGGCCCGAGGGAGAGATAGCGGGAGCGCTCGTCGGACTGGGCTCGCTCGCGAGCGCAGCCGGATTGACGCTCTGGCATGCTGCCCCGCTCAGCGAGCGCCTGCCGGCCGGTACCTATTCGCTCGCGACGCCGCTGCCCGCACCCGCCGCAACGCAGTTTGCGCTCGGCTGGCTCACGGGTGCGTACCGCCTCGCGCGCTACCGCAGCGCAGGGCCGGAGCGCAGCGTTCTGCTCATCTCCCCGCAGGCCGCGGATGCGCGGTATGCGGAGGCAGCCGCACGCGCAACCGCGCTCGCCCGCGATCTCATCAATGCGCCCGCAAACGAGCTCGGGCCCGTCGAGCTCGCGCAGGCGGCGGCGGATTTGGCCGAGCGGCTCGGCGCGCGCTGCGAAATGATCGAGGGCGCCGAGCTCGAGGCGCGCAATTTCCCGCTCATCCGGGCCGTCGGCGCCGGAAGCCCGCGTGCACCGAGACTCGTGGATCTGCGCTGGGGCGACCCGGCTCACCCGCGTGTGACGCTCGTCGGCAAGGGAGTTTGCTTCGACAGCGGCGGGCTCGATTTGAAGCCCGCGGCCGCCATGCTGCTCATGAAGAAGGACATGGGCGGGGCCGCCTGCGCGCTCGCGCTCGCAAGTCTCATCGTGGAGCTCGAGGCGCGCGTGCGCCTGCGAGTGCTGCTGCCCTGCGTCGAGAACGCCGTCGATGGGCACGCCTACAGGCCGGGCGATGTGCTGCGGTCGCGCAAGGGACTCACGGTCGAGATCGGGAACACGGATGCCGAGGGTCGGCTCATCCTCGCCGATGCGCTCACCGAGGCGGATGCGGAGCGGCCGGCACTGCTCGTTGATCTCGCAACGCTCACCGGCGCGGCGCGGACGGCGCTCGGGCCGGAGCTGCCGGCCGCGTATTCTCCGGATGAGGCGCTGCTCGCGGAGCTGCGCGCGCAGGGGGATGCGGAGTGCGATCCGCTCTGGCCCATGCCTCTGTGGGCAGGCTACGACGATGAGCTCGCGAGCAAGATCGCAGACATGGGCAACGTTTCTGCCTCGCCGTTCGCAGGCTCGATCATCGCAGCGCTGTTTCTCAAGCGCTTCGTCACCGCGACCCGGCCCTGGCTGCACCTCGATCTCTATGCCTGGAATGCCAAGGAGCGGCCGGGCCGCCCGGTCGGCGCGGAGGCGCAGTGCGTGCGGGCGCTCTATCGGCTGGTACGCGCGCGCTTCCGGTAGCGCGGCTCAGGCCGCGCGCGCTTCCGGTCGTCCGCGGATGCTAGACTTCGAGGGTTTGACCCCGTCGGGGTCGGCTCACAGAGCGATCGATGGCACGCCAGAGCGACAAACCTTCGGAGCCGCGCGCCTTTTCGCGCCTGGTCGTGGACGGCGCCAAGCAGGCGCCCTCGCGCGCGATGCTGCGCGCAGTCGGTTTCGAGGACGCCGACTTCCGCAAGCCGCAAATCGGCATTGCTTCGACCTGGGCGAACCTGACCCCCTGCAACATGCACATCGCCGAGCTTGC
The DNA here is from genome assembly GCA_035606175.1 of Steroidobacteraceae bacterium. GTDB lineage: Bacteria > Pseudomonadota > Gammaproteobacteria > Steroidobacterales > Steroidobacteraceae > JASHUC01. Next base: position 39,565 of record DATNFW010000021.1, read on the forward strand.
GAAGGCGGCGGCAGCGGGCGCCGATGCGGCAGGCGGCAAGAGCGTCGTCTTCAACACGATCACCGTCTCGGACGGCATCTCGATGGGAACGCCCGGCATGCGCTATTCGCTCGTGTCCCGGGAGCTCATCGCCGACTCGATCGAGACCGTGGTGGGAGCCGAGGGCTTTGACGGATTTGTGGCGATCGGCGGCTGCGACAAGAACATGCCAGGGTGTGCCATGGCGATGGCGCGGCTCGATCGGCCGTCGGTATTCGTGTATGGCGGCACCATTCGGCCGGGCGCCCAGCGCCGCGACATCGTCGCCGTTTTCGAGGCGGTCGGTGCCCATGCGGCCGGCAAGCTCTCCGACGCTCAGCTCGCCGAGGTCGAGCGAACCGCGATTCCGGGTCCCGGCAGCTGCGGCGGCATGTACACCGCGAATACGATGGCCTCGGCCATCGAGGCGCTCGGCCTCTCGCTGCCCGGCAGCTCCTCGCAGGAGGCGGTGAGCGATGCGAAGCGTGACGATTGCCGGCGCGCCGGCGAGGCGGTGCTCGCGCTCATCGCGAGCGGCATCCGTCCGCGCGACATTTTGACGCGCAAGGCTTTCGAGAACGCGATCACGACCGTGATCGCGCTCGGGGGCTCGACCAACGCCGTGCTGCACCTGCTCGCGATGGCGCACGAGGCGCGCGTGCGCCTGCGACTCGATGATTTCACCCGCATCGGACGACGAGTGCCGGTGCTCGCGGACGTGCGTCCGAGCGGCCGCTACCTCATGTCAGAACTCATCGCAATCGGCGGAGTCCAACCGTTGATGCGCATGCTGCTCGATGCAGGTTTGCTGCATGGCGAGTGCCTGACCGTGACCGGCCGGACGCTCGCCGAGAACCTCGCGGGGGTGGGTACGTATGTTGCTGGACAGGACATAGTCCGGCCGCTTTCTCACCCCATCAAGAAGGACAGTCATCTGATCGTCCTTTACGGGAATGTCGCTCCCGACGGGGCTGTCGCGAAATTGAGCGGCAAGGAAGGCCTGGCATTCACGGGCCGAGCCCGTGTATTCGATGGCGAGGAGCGCGCGACGGCGGCCATTCTGAGCGGCGCCGTGCGCGCAGGCGATGTGGTAGTGATCCGTTACGAGGGTCCGAAGGGCGGCCCCGGCATGCGCGAGATGCTGAGTCCGACGAGCGCGATCATGGGCCGAGGGCTCGGCGACAAGGTCGCATTGATCACCGATGGACGATTCTCCGGGGGCAGCCATGGGTTCGTGGTTGGACATATCACACCCGAAGCGGCTGTCGGCGGCACTCTTGCGCTGCTTGCGAATGGGGATCGGATCAGGATCGACGCAGTGAAACGCACGATAGACGTGGAGCTCACACGAGCGGAGCTGCGCAGGCGGCGCGCCGCCTGGTCGGCGCCGCGTCCGTACGCGCGCAGCGGGGCGCTCGCCAAATACGCGCAGCTTGTCGGCAGCGCCTCCACGGGCGCCGTGACGACCGCGGCCGCGGCTGGAAAGGCAGACTCCACAGCTCGAGCGTAAGTAAAGAGTTGTCAGTGTGCGATGCAGCGGTTAGAGTTTGCGGCACACACGGTCTGCGAGGCGGCACGGAATCCTCCCCGCGACCCGGACGGCGGAGCGCAGGGCGCTCCGTGCGGCTGAAAGACGCTAGGGGGATATTCGCTCGACGATGCTCGTGTGCCGCCACCTGCGGCGCGTGCACGGTGCAGACCGAGCGCCGAAAACCCGAGCGGCGCATCGCGCGCGGCGCCAGAGCGGACTTGCGCGAGGATCGAAACGTAGCTACTTTGCGACGCCTGCCCGCCGGCAGGATCGTGCGCATGAATCACGGCATCGACAGACTGTAAAGCATGGCATCCTACTCATCACCGCATGATTCGCAGTTCTTCACGCGTCGCGCGATCACCTTTACCGTCGCGGTGGGCGTGCAGGTCCTCATCGTCCTCCTGCTCTCGACCGGCCTTGCGAGCCGCGTGATCAACATCGTCGCCCCGCCTATCCAGACGGACATCGTTCAGGAGGTGCAGAAGCACGACGAGGCGCCTCCGCCGCCGCCACCGAAGATGGAGCGCCCGCCCGTCGAGATACCCCCCGTGGACGTGGCGATCAACGTCCCCTCCGAGACGCGCACCACGGCGATCACGAACGTCACGGACAAGCCGGTGAAGAAGGCGCCGCCGCCAGCGCCGCCGGTCCACCACGTCACGAGCACGATCGGTGTCAATGGGAAGAATTTCCCGAACGTCAACGACTTCTATCCGCCCGCCTCGACGCGATTGGGTGAAGAGGGCACATCCCAAGTGCATGTGTGCGTGGGACCGAACGGGCGGCTCGTGCAACCCGCGCCTACGATCGCGAAGAGCTCCGGGCATTCAAGACTGGACGAGGCCGCGATCCGGCTCGCTCAGGCGGGTTCCGGCAGGTACAAGCCCGCGACCGAGGACGGCAAGCCGATCAGTGCCTGCACCACCTTCAGTGTGAAATTCCAGCTCCAGTAACATTGTTTGCCCAAGCGCCCGCCCAGCGGCGGGCATTTTTGCTTCGAGGAAATCATGGAAAACGCAGCAGCCCCTGTAGCTAATCCGTATGGCGTAACCGCGCTCATCAACAACGGCGATTGGCTCTCGCACTTC
>DATNFW010000022.1:0-13122 GCA_035606175.1 Steroidobacteraceae bacterium
CCGCTCGTCGCCGCCTCGGCGAGCGCCTCGCGGTCGCGCTCGGTTTTGAGCACCGGCAAGCAGAAGTGATGCGGGCGCAGCCCGCCGGCGAACAGCGCGTTGCGATTGAGCAGCAGATGCTGCGGCGTGATCGTCGCGGCGATTCCCGCGCGCGCGCTGCGCACGAACTCGACGGCACGCTGCGTCGTGATGTGCTCGAACACGATGCGGAGCCGGCGATGGCGCTCGGCGAGCGGCGCGAGCACCTGATCGATGAAACGGCTCTCGCGCTCGAAGACATCTACCGGAGGATCGGTCACCTCGCCGTGCACCTCGAGGATCGTCCCGGCTGCGCTCATCCGCTCGAGCACCGCATCGATGCGGCGAAGGTCGGTTACTCCCGCATCCGAGTGCGTCGTGGCGCCCGCAGGATAGAGCTTGCAGCCGAATACGATCCCGCTCGCGCGTGCGCGCTCGACCTCGGAGGGGTCGGTGTCGTCGGTCAAGTAAAGCGTCATCAGCGGTTGAAACGTCGAGCCCGCGGGCCGCTGTGCGAGGATGCGCCGATGATAGGCGATGGCGAGTGCCGTCGTCGTGACGGGCGGCTTGAGATTCGGCATCACGATCGCACGTCCGAAGCGTGCGGCCGTGAATGCCAGCACCGCGCCGAGCTCGGCGCCGTCGCGTAAATGCAGATGCCAGTCATCCGGCCGGCGGATCGTGAGCTCGGTCCTCATGCGAGCGCTCGCGCCTCCGTCAGCACGCCGGTCTTGAGCAGCAAGTGAAGGGCGTACCGCACGCCGAAGCCCGTCACGTCCGTCGGTACGTGCGCGAGCCCGCCCGCGCGCAGGGCGGCGGAGAGGTCCAGATGCACCCAGGGTGTGCCTGCCGGCACGAAACGCGCGAGAAAGCGCGCGGCGAGGATGTGATCGCCCTTTGCCTCGACGGAGCACTGGAGCACGTCGGCCACCTTGCTTTCGAGATCGGCATCGTAATCGGCTTCGAAGGGAAAGCTCCACACCCGCTCCCCGCTCGCGTGCCCCGCGGCGAGCAGCGTCGGCAGCAGACGCGGCTCGTTCGTCGCAAGTCCGCTCATGCGCTCGGTGAGCGCATAGATGCAGGTGCCGGTGAGCGTTCCGAAATCGATCATCAATCGCGGCCGCGTGCGCCCGGCGAGCGCGAGCGTGTCGGCGAGCGCCATCCGCCCCTCGGCATCGGTATGGATCACCTGAATCGTCACGCCATTTGCGGCCCTCACGATCTCCTGCGGCAGATACGAGCGCGACCCGATGCGGTTCTCGGTGATCGCAAGCCATGCGTCGGCCCCGAGCGGCGCGTGCAGATCCGCGAGCGCGCCGAGCGTTGCGAGCGCGACCGCGCTGCCGGCCATGTCGGTGTGCATCTCGAGCATCGAGCGATGCGGCTTGAGATTCGTGCCGCCCGTATCGAACAGAATGCCCTTGCCGACGAGCGCCACATCGGGCGCACCGCGCACCGCGGCTCGATGCGTGCGCGAGCGGCCGCCCGAGCGGCGGCGTCCGCGAGCGCCGCGTTCCGGGCGATAGCTGAGATGCGCGATGCCGGCAGTGCGCGTGGCGCTGCCGCGTGCGACGGCGAGAAACGCGTTCGCTCCGAGGCGCGCGAGCGCGGGTTCGCCGAGCCACTCGAATGCGAGCGCATGCTCGCGGGCGAAGCGCGCGAGGAACTCTCGATACGCTGCGGCGTCGAGCACATTCGGAGGCAGCGCCGTCAGAAAGCGGGCGAGATCGTTGCCGCGTGCGGCTGCCTCGATGAAGCGCAGATCGAGCGGCGCTCCCGGCACGATCTCGATACGCTGCAAGCGGCGGGCCGGTGCACGCTCGCGCGGCGCTGTGTCGCGGCGAGAGCTCGTCGGCGGCACAGCGCGGCCCGGCTGCGCGGGCGCCGGGCGGGGCGTACCGCGAAACGACGGCAGCTCGAATGCGTGCGCGAGCGCGGCGGACAGGAGCGCCCCGAGCGCCTCGCCAGCGCCCGGCGCCGCGAGCGCGATCACTTCCGCATCGCCTGCGATCTCCTTCAGCATGCGGCCCGCGAGCGCGAGCGTGTCGAACGGCGTTGCGCGCGGGGGCAAGATGCCGAGCACCGCGCGCGTATCGCGCGCGTTCGCGAGCGTTGCGCTGCGCACGCCATCTGCTTGCTGCGCTCGTGCGCGAAGCCGCGCCCAGCGCTCCGCCTGAGGCAGCGCAGCGAGCGGCACGGCGCCTGCGTCTTGCGGCACGAGCACGAGGATTGCATCGAGCGCTGCGGCCGCGCGCTCGCTCAAACGGGCGCGCCGCACGACCGCGGGGAATTGCGGAAGCTGAGGCCGGGAGGTGCGTGGCGGCATCAGGCGCGAGTTGAGCGGCCGCACTGCGGGCGCGGGCGCGAGCGCCGAGCAGATTTCGCGCGCCGCGGTTGCTTGACCGTCGCGGGTGAAATCCGGATCATTGGTAAGTTGAGTGTAAGATGCTCGTTCACGCGGAACCGCTCCGTTCCATCCTAGCACAGCGTCCGCGCGCGCCTGCCGAGCTCGTGAGCGGCCGAGTACTGCGGGCGGCGCGCGCAAGTGGCCTCTTCCATGACTGAATTGCCGAAGCTTCAGGACCTCGATCCCGTCGAGACTCAGGAGTGGCTCGAGTCGATCGATTCGGTGCTGAGAGTTCATGGGCCGGAAAGAGCCCATTTCCTGCTCGAGCGGCTCATCGACTATACGCGGCGCTCCGGCGCGTATCTGCCGTTCAAGCCGAACACGGCCTACGTCAACACGATCGCGCCCGGTCAGGAGCGCGAGTACCCCGGAGACCGCGCGGTCGAGCGGCGCGTCGAGGCGTATTTGCGCTGGAACGCGCTTGCGATGGTGGTGCAGGCGAATCGCATCTCCTCCGAGTATGGCGGGCACCTCTCGAGCTACGCCTCCTCTGCGACGCTGTATGAGGTCGGTTTCAATCATTTCTGGCGAGCGCCCTCGGCGAGCCATCCCGGCGATCTCGTCTTCTTCCAGGGTCACTCCTCGCCCGGCATTTACGCGCGCGCGTATCTCGAGGGCCGGCTCACGGAGGAGCATCTGCATCATTTCCGGCAGGAAGTCGGCGGCAAGGGCCTCTCGTCCTATCCGCATCCCTGGCTGATGCCCGATTTCTGGCAGTTCCCCACGGTCTCGATGGGGCTCGGCCCGATGATGGCGATCTTCCAGGCGCGCTTCATCCGCTATCTCGAGCACCGCGCTCTCTCGCAGCCCTCCGACCGGAAGGTGTGGTGCTTCCTCGGCGACGGCGAGATGGACGAGCCGGAGTCGATGGGCGCGCTCACGATGCCGGTGCGCGAGCATCTCGACAATCTGATCTTCGTCATCAACTGCAATCTGCAGCGCCTCGATGGGCCGGTGCGCGGCAACGGCAAGATCATCCAGGAGCTCGAGGCCGCATTCCTCGGAGCCGGCTGGAACGTGATCAAGGTGCTCTGGGGCTCGCGCTGGGATCCGCTTCTCGCTCGCGACGATCGCGGGCTGCTGCGCAAGGTCATGGAGGAGTGCGTCGACGGGGAGTATCAGAACTTCAAGGCGAAGGGCGGCGCCTACACGCGGGAGCACTTCTTCGGCAAGTATCCCGATTTGAAGGCCATGGTCGCGAACATGTCGGACGAGGAGATCTGGCGCCTCAACCGCGGCGGCCACGATGCGCGCAAGGTGTACGCCGCGTACTGGGCCGCAACTCACCACACCGGACAGCCGACCGTCATTCTGACCAAGACCGTCAAGGGCTTCGGCCTCGGCAAGGGCGGCGAGGGCCAGATGATTGCCCATCAGCAAAAGAAGCTCGATGTCGATACGCTGCGAGCGTTCCGCGACCGCTTCAACATCCCGGTGACGGACGAGGAGATCACGAGCGTCCCGTTCCGCAAGCCGGCTGCGGAGTCGGAGGAATCGAAGTATCTCGAGGAGCACCGCGCCGCGCTCGGCGGCTATTTGCCCGCGCGGCGGATCTCGACGCAACCGCTCGAGCTGCCGCCTCTCGAGGCGTTCGGGCCGGTGCTCGAGGGAACGGGCGATCGGGAGATCTCGACCACGATGGGGTTCGTGCGCGTTCTCACGATCCTGTTGAAGGACAAGAAGATCGGCAAGTTCATCGTCCCGATCGTGCCCGACGAAGCGCGCACGTTCGGTATGGAGGGACTGTTCCGGCAGATCGGCATCTACTCCTCGGTGGGCCAGCTCTACACTCCGCAGGATGCGGAAACGCTGATGTCCTACCGCGAGGACAAGAAGGGGCAGATGCTCGAGGAGGGCATCAACGAGGCGGGCGCGCTTTGTTCGTGGATCGCAGCCGGAACGGCCTATACGAACCACGGCATCAACATGGTGCCGTTCTACGTCTTCTATTCGATGTTCGGCTTTCAGCGAGTCGGCGATTTCATCTGGGCGGCAGGCGACAGTCAGGCGCGCGGATTTCTCATGGGGGCGACCGCGGGCCGCACGACCCTCGCCGGCGAGGGTCTGCAGCATCAGGACGGTCACAGCCAGCTCGTCGCGACGACCGTGCCGAATTGCGTGGCATACGATCCGGCCTACGCTTATGAGCTCGCGGTGATCGTACACGACGGCTTGCGGCGGATGTACGTGGAGCAGGAGCGCGTCTTCTATTACATCACCTGCATGAACGAGAACTACGCGCAGCCGGCCATGCCGCAGAACGTTCAGCAGGGAATTCTCAAGGGAATGTATGCGCTGAGGAGCGGCGGCCGCGGGCGCGTGCGCGCGACGCTGCTCGGCTCGGGCACGATCCTGCGCGAGTGCATCGCGGCCGCGGAGCTGCTCGAGCGCGATTTCGGCGTACCGGCGGATGTGTACTCGGTGACGAGCTTCAGCGAGCTCTGCCGCGAGGCGGTCGACTGCGAGCGCCGCAACCTCCTGCACCCCGAGGAAGCCCCGCGCGTACCGTACGTGCGCCAGTGTCTCGAGAGCTGCACGGGGCCGATCGTGGCCGCGACCGACTACATTCGTGCGGTATCCGAGCAGATTCGCCCGTGGGTTCCCGGGCGCTACGTGACCCTCGGGACGGACGGGTACGGGCGCTCGGATTCGCGCGCGCAGCTGCGCAAGCACTTCGAGGTCGATCGCCACTTCATCACGATCACCGCATTGAAGGCGCTCGCGGAAGAGGGGAAAATAGACCGTGCGACCGTTGCGAAGGCGATTGCCGCCTTCGGCATCGATCCATCGAAGCCCAATCCCCGCCTCACTTGAAGCGTCCCAGCCGAGAGCTACCGTGACTCGCGTCATCGACGTGCGCGTGCCCGACATGGGCAACTTCAAAGACGTGGCCGTCATCGACGTGCTCGTCAAGCCCGGCGACCGGATCGAGCCCGAATCCCCGCTCGTTACGCTCGAGACGGAGAAGGCGACGATGGATGTGCCTTCGACCGTCGGAGGCATCATCGAGCGGGTGGTGGTGAACAAGGGCGGCAAGGTCAACGCGGGCGATGTCGTGGTCGCCGTGCGCTCGGAGGATGGCGCCGGCCAGGATGCCCAGGATGCAGCGCCGGAGGCGCGCTCCGAGGAGTCCGCCGCTGCGAACGGCGCATCGGCTCGAGCTGGAGCGGCACCGTCCGCCGCCGAGGGAAAGGGCCCTACAGGCGACCAAACGCCGCGCGTGCCGCAGCCCGCGACGCAGCCCGCGACGCAGCCCGCGGCGCAGGCGAACCCCCCGGCGAGTCAGCCGGTAACCCCGGCAGCGAATGCAGCGGCCGGCCGCGGCGAGCCTTCGCGGGCCGACAGCGCGCGCGCCGGCGCAGCTCCCACGTCCGCGGCGGCAGGGACCGAGGCCTCCGCCGCGCGCACGTCCGGGTCGCAGCCTATCGATGAGATGGGCTTCGCGCATGCGCACGCGAGCCCTTCGATCCGCAAGCTCGCGCGCGAGCTCGGTGTGAATCTCGCGGCAGTCGGCGGCACCGGATTCAAAGGCCGCATCACCCAGGACGACGTGAAGGCGTTCGTCAAGCGCGTGCTCACGAGCGGCGCGGCCGGCGGTGGGGCGGCAGCAGCTCGCGCCGGTGCCGCTGGCCTCGAGGCACGCTGGCCGGCGGTGCCGGCCGTCGATTTCTCGCAATTCGGTCCGACCGAAGTCAAGCCGCTCACGCGCATTCAGAAGATCTCGGGCTCGCGGTTGCACGCGAGCTGGGTGAATCTGCCGCACGTCACGCAGTTCGACGAGGCCGACATCACCGATCTCGAACAGCTGCGCACGAGCCTCAAGGAGAAGGCAGCCTCGCGCGGTATCAAACTCACGCCGCTCGCCTTCATCCTGCGCGCCTGCGTGAGAGCGCTGCAGCAGTTTCCTCAGGTCAACGCCTCGCTCGATCCGAGCGGTGAGAATCTCGTTTTCAAGAAGTATTTCCATATCGGATTCGCGGCGGACACCCCGAACGGCCTGCTCGTGCCCGTCGTGCGGGATGCAGATCGCAAGGACATCTACGAGATCGCGCGCTGCGCGGCGGAGCTCGCCGAGAAGGCGCGCTCGGGCACGCTGGGGATCGCGGACATGCAGGGCGGCTCGTTCACCATCTCGAGTCTCGGAGGGATCGGCGGCACCGCATTCACGCCCATCATCAATGCGCCGGAAGTCGCGATTCTCGGGGTCTCACGCTCGCAAATGCGGCCGGTCTACCGGGAGGGATCGTTCGTCCCGCGCCTCATGCTGCCGCTGTCGTTCTCGTACGATCATCGCGTGATCGATGGGGCGCTCGCGGCGCGGTTCACCACCTTCCTCTCCCAGACCCTCGCGGACGTGCGCGGCCTTCTCGAGGCCGTCCCTTGAGCGATCTCGTCGTCCCCGATCTCGGCCAGTTCCAGGAGGTGCCGGTCGTCGATGTGCTCGTGCGGCCCGGCGATACCGTCGAGGTCGATACGCCGCTCATCACGCTCGAGACGGAGAAGGCCTCGATGGACGTGCCTTCCACGGCGAGCGGCCGCATCACTGAAGTGCTGGTGAAGAAGGGGGACAAGGTCTCGAAGGGCTCGCCGATCGCGCGCGTCGAAGGCACGGCAGGCGCGACGCCGCCAGCCGGCGCAAAGCCGGCGGGAGCTTCCACCCCCGTGGCTGCCGGGCCGGCGCAGGCAATGACGGAGTCCGCCGGCGATACCGTGAGGATGCGGATACCCGACACGACGGTTCGAATGCGTGTCGAGGCGCAGGCGGACCGCGCGACCGATCTGCTCGTCCTCGGCGCGGGACCGGGCGGCTATACCGCCGCTTTTCGGGCCGCGGATCTCGGCCTGAAGGTCGCACTAGTGGAGCGCTGGCCCGCGCTCGGGGGTGTGTGCCTCAATGTCGGCTGCATCCCTTCTAAGGCTCTGCTGCATGCCGCGAAGGTCATCGAGGATGCCGAGGCGATGGCGGCGAATGGGATCGCCTTCGGCAAACCGACGCTCGATCTCGAGAAGCTGCGGGGTTGGAAGAGCGCCGTGGTGCGCAAGCTCACCGGCGGGCTGAAGCTGCTCGCGAAGCAGCGCAAGGTGGAGGTGCTGCAGGGCTCCGGGCGATTCGCGAGTCCGCACATCCTCGAGGTGTCGGGCCACTCGGGCACCGAGCGGGTCCGCTTCGAGCAATGCATCATTGCCGCCGGGTCCGAAGCCATTCGCCTGCCCGGTTGGCCGGAGGACCCGCGGATCATCGATTCGGCGGCCGCACTCGAGCTGCCCGGAATGGGCCGGTTGCTGGTCGTCGGGGGCGGCATCATCGGGCTCGAGATGGCATGCGTCTACGATGCGCTCGGCGCTCGCGTGAGCGTGGTCGAGCTCACTCCGCAGCTCATGCCGGGGTGCGACCCGGACCTGGTGCGCCCGCTCGAGAAGCGCATTCGCGCACGCTACGAGCAGGTGCTGCTCGCGACGAAGGTGACGGGCGTCGAGGCGCTGCGGGAGGGCATCCGTGTGTCGTTCGCGGGCGATCGAGCGCCCGAGCCGCAGGTCTACGATCGCGTTCTGGTGGCGGTGGGGCGAGTGCCGAACGGTAAAGCGATCGACGCCGAGGCAGCCGGCGTGACGGTCAATGCGCGGGGCTTCATTCCGACCGACAGGCAGATGCGGACGAATGTGCCCCACATCTTTGCGATCGGGGACATTGCGGGCCCGCCGATGCTCGCGCACAAGGCGTCCCACGAGGCCAAAGTGGCCGCCGAAGTGGCGGCAGGTCACAAGAGCTCGTTCGATGCGCGCGCCATTCCTTCCGTCGCCTACACCGACCCGGAGGTGGCCTGGGTGGGAGTGACGGAATCGGAGGCCCAGGCGAAGGGGCTGGCCTACAAGAAGGGGCTTTTTCCGTGGGCCGCAAGCGGCCGCTCGCTGTCGCTCGGCCGCGACGACGGCTTTACCAAGCTATTGTTCGATCCCGCGAGCCACCGGCTCCTCGGCGGCGGCATCGTGGGGCCGAATGCCGGGGATCTGGTAAGCGAGCTCGCGCTCGCCATCGAGATGGGCGCGGATGCCGCCGATATCGGGCTCACCATCCACCCCCATCCGACGCTTTCGGAAACCGTCGCGTTCGCGGCCGAGGCTTTCGAGGGGACTCTGACCGATCTATACACCCCTAAGAGATGATGACAACGTCTTAAGAATCGGCGCCGGGCGAGTCGATACAATCAATCCCCGCCTACGGCACCCTATCCTCTCAATGGAGATCTCCGTGAAGAAGTCCATCGTCGCACTTGCTGCTTCAACACTCTTGATTGGTATGAGTCTCAGCGCGATTCCAGCCTTCGCCGATGATGCACCGCCGGCCGACCAGTCTGCGAGCACCACGACGAAGCACAGCCACATGAAGGCGCATCATCATCACGGCAAAAAGAGCAGCAAGAAGGAAGAGAGCAGCAGCGCTCCCAAGTAAGCTCGACTCGATCGTTAGATACGCCCCGGCCGGCGGCCCGCCGCGCCGGGGCGTTTTTGCATCCGGGGGCGTTCTGCACCTCGGGCTCAGGCGCCCTTTGTGAGCTTGAGCAGCCGGGCAAGGTAGACTCGCTCATCGGGTGCAACTCCGGCGCGCTGCGCCTCCCACAGCGTCTCCCCCAACGCCTCCATCAGCGCATGCTCGGCGGCGTGCTCGGAGCCGAGCTCGCGGGCGAGGCGCGCGTGAATTGCGGCGATGCCGGGGGGACGATCCGTGCCGACCTGCTCGCGAATCGCGAGGTGCATTCCCATGTGCAGGAAGGGATTCTCCCGCCCCGCCTCGGGCGTGAAATCGGCCGTGAGCGCGGCATCGCCCGCATCGAGCATGGAGGCGTACTCCGGATGCAGCTCGATCACGGCGGCGATCTGCGCCTCGAGGGGCTCGAGCGGCGCTCGAGTGCGGAGCTTGCGCCATGTTTCGAGATAGGTGCGCCGCAAGCCGGCGCGGCTCGCGCTTTCAAACATCGGCCGCCGCCGCAGAGAGTCGCCGGGGCGATGTCTTGTGCGGATACTCGCAGAGATCGCGAATGATGCAGCGGGGGCAGGCCGGCACGCGCGCCGTGCAGACGTAGCGCCCGTGCAGCAGCAGCCAATGGTGCGCATTTCCCAAATACGCCTTCGGCGTGCCCGCGAGCAGGGCTTCCTCGACTTCGCGCGGTGTCTTTCCCGGTGCGAGGCCGGTTCGGTTCGCCACGCGGAAGATATGCGTATCGACGGCGATCGTGGGCTCGCCGCAGACCATATTGAGTATGACGTTGGCAGTCTTGCGGCCGACTCCGGGAAGCGCCTCGAGCGCAGCGCGCTCGCAGGGGACGCGGCCCTCATGCCGCTCGAGGAGCTGGCGGCTCAGCTCGACGACGTTGCGGGACTTCGCGTTGTAGAGGCCGACGGTCTTCAAATAGGGCCGTACGCCTTCGACGCCGAGCTCGAGAAGCGCACGCGGCGTGTTCGCGACCGGGAAGAGCTTGCGTGTGGCGGCATTGACGCTGCGGTCGGTCGTGTGTGCCGAGAGGACGACGGCGACCAGCAGCTCGAACGGGCTCGAGTGCTCGAGCTCGCTCGTCGGTTCCGGATTTTGGGCGGCGAGGCGCCGGAAGATGGCCCGGCGGCGGGCGGGATTCACGCGGGGGTCTCGTGGGCGGCGCGTTTGCGCGCGGCGAGCGCGGCGGCGCGCTCGCCGGTGCGCCTCGCGATCCGCGCGCCGTGGGCGGCGAAGCGGGCCTTGTTCAAATGCGCAGCGGGCGCCTCATCCGGAGCGCCCACGACGGCGCTCGCAGGCAGCATCTCGATGCAATCGACCGGGCACGGTGCGATGCAGAGCTCGCACCCGGTACAGAGCGCCGTAACGACGGTGTGCAGGAGGCGCGGCGCGCCGACGATCGCATCGACCGGGCAGGGCGGCAGGCACTTTGCGCACCCGATGCACTTCTGCTCGTCGATCACGGCGATCCGAGACGGACCCTCGAGGCCGTTTGCCGGATCGAGCGGCTGCGGCGCGCCTCCCGTCAAGCGCGCGAGCGCATCGATCAGCGCAGCGCCTCCCGGAGGGCAATGATTGATCGCCGTTTCACCGCGCGCGATCGCTTCCGCGTAGGGGCGACACGCCGCAAACCCGCAGCGCGTGCATTGTGTCTGCGGCAGCAGTGCGTCTATCGCTGCGGCGAGCTCCGCCTCGCGCGCGGCCGACGCATCGCTCACGTCCCGCATGGCGCGCGCCTCAGCTCACCCGCATGCCCGGCGCGGCGCCGCTGTCGGGCGCCAGCAGGTACACACCGGGTCCATCCCCGCTCGCCGCGAGGACCATGCCCTGGGATACGCCGAATTTCATTCGTCGCGGAGCGAGGTTCGCGACGACGACCGTGAGCCGGCCCTCGAGCGCGGTGGGGTCGTAGGCGGATTTGATACCGGCGAAGACGGTGCGCGTCTCCGAGCCGAGATCGAGCGTGAGCTTCAGGAGCTTGTCGGCGCCCTCGACGCGCTCGGCCGCGGCGATCCGTGCGATGCGCAGATCGATGCGGCGAAACTCATCGATGGAGACGGCCTCGGGTGTGGCCGCGCCGGCGGCTCCTGCGGCCGCCTTGGATGCAGCGGCTGCATCGGTGGGTGCAGCGGAAGTCGCGGATGCGGCTACAGCGGCGGCCGCAGTGGCTACAGCGGGTGATTCGGCCCCTGCGGGGCGCTTGTCGGCATTCACTGCGGGGGTCTCCCGGCCGGCTCCAAAGAGCGTGTCGAGCTGCTTCGGATCGACGCGTGTCATGAGGTGCGAGTAGGGCGCGATGCGCTCGGGAAGCTCCGCCGCATCGCGCCATGCGAACGGGCGATCGAGGCCGAACAGCTCCTTCGCGACGCGCTCGGCGAGCTGCGGCAGTACGGGTGCGAGCAGCACGCTCGCGAGCTTGAACCCGTGCAGCGCCCGCGAGCAGGTGTCCTGCAGCTCGCCACGGCTCTGCGGTTCCTTGGCGAGAATCCACGGGCGGTGCGCATCGAAATCCTGATTGGTCCGGTCGGCGAGGGCCATGATCTCGCGCATCGCGCGCGCGAAGTCGCGCGCCTCGTAGCTCTGCGCGACGGCGCGCGCAATGGCCGCCGCCTCCACGGCGAGCGCTGCGCGATCGCCCGCGTAGCGAAGCTCCCCGCCGAAGTGGCGCGTGATGAAAGTCGCTGCGCGGCTTGCGATGTTGACGTATTTGCCGATGAGATCGCTGTTGACGCGCGTGAGGAAATCGTCCGCATCGAAGTCGAAATCCTCGACGCCGGGGTTCAGCCGCGCTGCGAGGTAGTAGCGCAGCCACTCCGCGTTCATGCCGATCTCGAGGTAGCGCTGCGGGGAAAGCCCCGTGCCGCGCGATTTCGACATCTTGGCGCCGGCGAGCTGGATGTGTCCGTGCACCCAGACGTGATCGGGAACCCGGTACGGCGGCCCCGCGAACTGAAGCATCGCGGGCCAGAAGAGGGTGTGGAAGTAGATAATGTCCTTGCCGATGAAATGGACTTGCTCGATCTCGGGGGCCGAGAGGAATGCGGCGAAGCTGCGCGTCTCCCCCTGCGCACGCGCGCGTCCGCTCTCGAAGTAGCTCTCGAGCGAGGCGAGATAGCCGATCGGCGCATCGAGCCAGACGTAGAAGTACTTGCCCGGCGCATCCGGGATCGGGATGCCGAAGTAGGGCGCATCGCGCGAGATGTCCCAGTCGCCGAGCTTCTGGCCGTCGGCGCCGGTCAGCCATTCGCGCGCCTTGTTCGCGACTTGCGGCTGGAGCCTCCCCGGGGTGTCGATCCAGCGCTCGAGGAATTCGATGCAGCGCGGGTCGGAGAGGCGGAAGAAGAAATGATCGGAGGTTTTGAGGATCGGCTTCGCGCCGGAGATCACCGAGTACGGATCGACGAGCTGCGTCGGAGTATTGACGATCCCGCACGACTCGCACGCGTCCGCGTATTGATCCTTCGCGTGGCAGTTCGGGCACTCGCCCTTGATGTAGCGGTCGGGCAGGAACATCCCCTTCAAGGGATCGAAGTACTGCTCGACCGGCCGCACATCGATGAGCCGGGCCGCCTTCAGCCGCCGGTAGATATCCTGCGAGAGCCGACCGTTCTCCGGGGAGTCTGTCGAGTACCAGTGATCGAAGCTCAGGTGAAAGCCCGCGAGGTCGCGGGGCCTGCCTGCGGCGACTCGCGCGACGAGCTGCTGCGGCGTGATCCCTTCCGCTTCCGCCTTGAGCATGATCGGAGCGCCATGCACGTCGTCTGCCCCGATGAAATGCACCGCGTTGCCGAGCATGCGCTCGAAGCGCACCCAGATGTCGGCCTGGATGTACTCCATGATGTGCCCGATGTGCAGCGGGCCGTTCGCGTAGGGCAACGCGGTCGTGACGAAGAGGGTGCGGGGCATCGTTGAATTTTACACGCGGTGCCCGGCAGCCGTCGCAAATAGCCGTCGCGTCTGTCCGTCCCTGGACGCGCTTCCCGCCCGTGCGTCCTGCACGTGCGCTCGCCGCTTCAGCGCGGCTCGCCCCTGGCGCGACGCTCAGCCCTCGCCCTTCACCGCCTCGAATTTCGTCTTGTTGATGCCCTTCTTGTAGGCCTCCTTGCCCGTGATGAGCTTCTGATCGAGCAGCTGCTGGATGGCGCTGTCCATGGGGCGCATCCCGAACTGGCTGCCCGATTGCATCACGTTCTCGAGCTGATCGAGC
>DATNFW010000023.1:0-29273 GCA_035606175.1 Steroidobacteraceae bacterium
CACACCCGCGCAAGACGGAACCCCGACGTCCGTGAGACAACCCAGCTCGATCTCATCCTCGTCGCCATCGATGCGGGTGGCGCACGATCCCATCTCGGGCAGGGCTTTCAGGTCATTGGTTGCATCGATCATCTGAGGTAAACGAGCAACGAAGCGGGTCAACGTGTACGTGACCTCCACGCGTAAAAACTCATCCTTGATTCGTCGGTAAAATTCGATCGGCAAGTTTAGCTGCTCCTCGGTCTCGATATCCTTGCCCGCGCCCGGCGTGCCCCAAAGCTCCAGGCGATTGGGCGAGCACATCGCCCCACCGTTGGCTCCGCGCAGGCACACCCCTGCACCCTCGTAGAGTAACTTCCCGTTCGCTGCCACGAGTCGAACGCCAATTCGATCCGAAACCAGAATCTCGCCCGGACGCAAACCGGAAATGCTGAGCGGGAACCCGACTATCTCGATTTGTCTGTTGACGCTCGCAACCATTGCGGCGATGGCGGCGGCGGTGGGCGGCGTAATTGGAGTTCCGATTCCGTAATCAAGTCTGGGTTCTTCTGCAGTGCTTCGCGCTTGGTGGGACCGAACGAAGGCCAGCCTGATTCCAACGCTCTTCGACGGTCCCCACATAGATTCTTGAATCGCGAGAGTTACGGTGCTCGGGAGAAGCACGAGCGTGGATATGGCAGCGAGAACGGCAGCCAGCCCGATGCATCGAGCGAGGAGTGTTCGCCGCGTCGAGTACTGAACTGCGAGAGCCGCCGCTGAGCCAACGATAATCACCACGCCTGCCATCCAAACAGAGATCCACGTCATCCCCCCGTCGCGCCCAGCGCGGCCGAGTCCTAACACGTTGGGGCTCAAAGTCGACAATGCGAAGAGGAAAATGAGGACGAACCCGATTGCCGAGGCAGTTCCGAAAACGAATGCGTCGACGAGAGAGCGGGTAACCGCGCCGAGCATCAGTGCCGGAACGGAGAGCATGAGCACTATGGTCAGTGCGCGCATTGCAGCCACGCCGATCGATACGGAAAGCGGAAAATGCAACGCCAGCTGTTGAAGGACATCGATGATCAGCAGGGGGACGTTCACCGTCAGGAGTACAAACAGCACTTTCGACAGCGCCAGATCCCATCGCGAAATAGGGCGGATCAGCCAATCCTCCTGAGACTCCGATAGAGAATCCTGGTGTACCGCCGTGACGGCAACTATGGCAATTCCGAGGTAGAGGAGATCGGGCAAGAAGAACGTGAGCCTATCCAGCGTCGGCTGAAAGAATCGGCCCTCGAACAGTGTGCGCAGCGCGCAGAGCGCCCCCACGACCACGACAGCGAGCGACAGCGGCCAGAGCAGTCGGACATCTTTCTTGAAGGTGTGCCAGACCATGTCAGCCGGCCTTGCGCTGTGCGTTGCGCGCTAGCGCGGTGAATATCGAACGCAAAGGCATGGACTCAACGGTGACCCTTCGCGACCCGGGCGTGACTGCCGCGATGCGCGCGCGGAGCTCACCCTCCGAAAAGCGCGTCTCGACAAAGCTCAGTACATTTCCGCGCGCACGTACCTCGAGCGGGAATCAGCCACGCCGCGGCGAGAGAGGCGCTATTCAGTGCGCACGCGCCGGACGATGAGCCACCTTCCGCCACGCTTCTCGAGCCTGTCGTCATAGCGGCCGATCGCGGAGATGTGAATGTTTACGTTGGTCTTCATGACGACCATCCACGTCGAGACGTGTCGGGCCGTCCTTGCGTCCAGGATGACGATCGCGTCGTCGCTGTTGCGATTGTATCTGCGCAGGGTCCGAGGGTCGTACGTGAGCGTCTTTGGATCACGCTCCCGAGCCTTCTGAATTCTCGCCGTGATGATGCTGCGGATGTCCGCCCGCCCCCTGTAGATCATCTTGTCGTAACCAAATACAGGTCCCTTCTCATCCAGTACGTACTCGGCGTCCTCTGCGAAGGCGTTGGCGAACATGTCCGGATCGCTCAACTCGAACCCCAGATTGGCGCGACCGAGCACATTCTCGATCGCCTCGCGGTCGGCGAGTCGTTGCGCGGCAGGGGACTCGTGCGGGACCTGAGCGGCGCAGCCCGTGATCGCCGCTGTCATCAACCAGGCCGCGCTACGCGCGCGCCACCCCTTGCACATGCGCATGGTTCCCCCTTTTTCGTGTGATTCGCCCGTACGCCGTAGTCTAGGCCAACAATTCCTGCGGCGCCGCAACGGCTATCACTGCTGCTCTGTGCTTCCCCGCCAATCGACCGCCCCGAAATTCTTCTGGCCGATGAACGTGTATCCGACGTATACCGTCGCGACGCGTTGATGAGAGTCGGGCTCATCGAGATAGCGTCCGTCCCGGTTTGCTATTTGGTAGCGCACGATCACGCCGTGCAGCTTGTAGATGCGCATTGTCAGGGCAATTGCGAATCGCTCGATGGTCTCAGTGCCCGTACTCTCGGTGGCGCCGAGTCGGCTGATGTAGTAGCCGCGTGCCGAGGCTTCGAGCGCTGCACGGTCCGGAAAGATCAACCGCAGTGCGATGACCGATTCCGGTGCGACACCGTAATGGTAATTTCGCATCCCTTCGCCGTTGGGGCTCGGGCGCGTAATGCCGGCGCCGTGTATCAGTCCGCCCGCGGCGTAGCCGACGCCGAGTAACCCTGTCTCCTGCAGCGCGACCTTTTGCGATAGCCACCACTGGCCCGTGGTACCGAGCGCCCCTGCGGTGCTCGAGACACGAAAGATATTGGGCGCGACGTAATCATACAAACCGTAGAGTCCCCAGATTCCGCGATAGTTATCGCCGCTTGCGTAAGCCCTGCCGTACAGCAATCCGCGGCTGAACACGGTTTCCACGCCGGTCGCCGTATCTGACCCTAAATCGAGATTGAAGTAGTCGAAAGGTCGGTCGTAGCTGTAGTCGGGCTTCCCCGGCAGACCGTAAGCCATCGTGAAGTTCGCATATGCCCACGCGCGCTGCAAGGTCTGGCCTGCGGGCGGCGCGCTCGGATCGGCGTTGGCTTTGACGTTCGAAGTATAGTTCGTATAAGCGTTTACGCTCACGTCGAAGCGCGTGAATAGAGCCGGATCGTTGCTCGAGAAGATCGGACCGAGTCGATCTCCGAAGGCGAGGCGGTTGAATGCGGTCGGGGGTGAAACGATGCCTGCTGCCAGCGCTCGCCACCAGTGCGGGTTGCTCGAACCCCGCTCGAGCAGGAGGCTCGCGATACGAAACAGCGGTTCACCCAGGAAATTGCCGCCGATTCCGGTTGCGACCTGATCGTTGATGGACGGCTTGGTATTCTCGCCAGCCTCCTCCCAGAGGACGCTTCCCGCAAACGTGTACGCGGAGGCATGCCAGAAATCCAATCCTGCCGAGCGGGCGAAGCCCTGATACATCGACCCCGCATAGGGGTGCAAAAACTGATTCGTTGAAAACTTATCGTTGTCCACCACCCAGCTGCGGTGCAAGTTGGTGCTGAGATTTTTGGTGGGGAACGGGTACGTCGCTGCATCGTGGAGGTGATCGGCGCGATTCAGGAGCAGCTCGAAAGTGGGGATCTCGAGCGCCGGGATCAGGAAACGGCGAGTGTCATCGGTTCCCCGCTCGGCGGCTCCCGTCTGTTGGGACGAAGCGGAAAAAGTGTCGATGTCGGCATCGAGCGACAAATCCTGTGCGAGAACCAGATTGGCCGCGAACACTCCGAGCACCGCGGCTGCGGCAGCCGCGGCGGGCGTGTTTGAATTGCAACGTAACTGTACGGACCTACACATATTTCGCGCCATCAAAGGCGATCGTCAGGCGATCTGCGATCCGCGTGGACGGCACTGCCACGCGCACGCACGCCGCGGACGTCACCTGACTGGCAAGCGTCGTGCCCGATTCATTCGCGGGAATGCGAAACCGGCAATTAGACCAATTGCAGAAGATGGGCCTTGAGTGCCGCTGCGTGATCGGCCCACGTGCGCCGGTGCTGCAAAATCCACGCTGCACCGCATGAGGAGATGCGTTTGCGCAGCTGCGTGTCCGTATAGAGCGTCTCCAGAGCGGCAACGATCTCCTCGACGGAGCTCTCTCCCCAGCCATCGGTTCCTTGCCCGGGCCGCCCAGCCACAGGGCCCTGAGAGTTCAATGCGACACAATTGCCTACGTCGAGCAGATCCCGGGTCCCGGTATTGTTGGCCAGGATGACCGGCACGCCGCAGGCCATCGCCTCCTTGGCGGGCAGGTTTGTGCATGCTTCGCACCGTGAGACCTGCACCGCACAATCCATCTCGCGGAGCACGAAAGGCATGAGATGGTTGGGTGTCGCCCGCAACTCAATGAACTGCTCCAATGGGACGCCGTTTTCGGCGACCCAACTCTGAACGTCGAAAGTACCGTCGGCAGCGCGGCGCAGCGGGGCGGGCAACTTGCCTTGGAAATCCGCTTGCGTCCAGGGCGAGTCCCACATCGTGACCAGGACCGCATCAGAATGGCGCGCGGCGAACTCACGAAACGCCAGAATGACGAGATCTTGGGCTTTCCGAAACTCGATCTTGCCGCCCGAGAAAACGTAAAAGCGGCTCGGGTCGAGCAAGCCGGAGCGCGGGCCCGGAAAGAAGAGCGCGGGATCGATACCTTCATGGATCAGCGCGACAGGCTTGTCGCTCAACGAGCGCAGAACGTCTGCGGCCCAGTGCGACGCGCACAGCAGACTGTCATACGGTGCGAGCTGCTCTGTAATTTTGATGCGGGTGTTCTCGAAAATGCATCGTCCGACCGTGCGAGCCCCGATCAGACGCGGTGTCGGTGGGATGAGGCCGTTCCCCAATGCGTCGATTACCACCACTCCGCGCTGCTGCAGGTCGATGCTGCCCGCGGTGAGTTGCTCGAGAAAGCTGTTGGAAGCTAATGCGGCCGGCCAGATCGCATTCAGCCGCAAGGGATCGACGGACGGGAGATGACGCCGCACGATCGGCGATCCGAGCAGCGGCTGCACGTCCGGATCCGATGCCCACCATTGGAACAGGTTGAGACCGACTATGCCCCAGCCGAAGAGTGGACTCGCCTGCCATCTCAGCAGCACCGGCTGTCTCATACACGAGCGCCAGTCAGACAGTCGCGTGCCTCAACGGGCGGTCACTCGCCCCATCCGCTCTTCGTTCCGTAGGGCAGAGAGGTACCCATCGCCTCGACCGCGATGATGCGGCCGTGAACGATCTTGAAGATCTCACCGGCCTGCATGTTGGACGAGGATCCCCCGAGCGGCAGGCTATCTACGCCGGGAACGTTGTAGATCTTGATCGTGCCCGATCCGCCGCGATGGTGGAACATCGGGAACGAAAATACCAAGCCGAGCTCCTCGTCGACGATTTCGTGGCGCCGTGGCCATAGCCTGGTGATGAAGTCCATCACATGTGTGTCGAGCTGATCGCTGCAGCTCAGCGTGCCGATGTAGGCCATCGCGTCGTCGGCCTGCTTGGAGCCGAGCGGAACGGGCCACGGTACCGGCTTCGGATTGTGCGTCGTCTGGGAGCCGTTCTCGCGGCGCACACAGTCGTTGGAGAACGGGGCGAGTTTCCCGTTGGCATGCTCGATCGCCTCGAAGTAGCTGTCGGCGATGTCGACCATCTGCTGGCGCGGAAGACGGTCGGCAGGAGGCACCACAGTGACGAACTCCGGACGAGGGGCTGCGAGATTCTTCACGGCCTGCGCACGAATCCCACGTGCCAGCACATGCTCGATCTCGGTGATCTGACCGTTCACCACTTTCAAACGCAGGGCAATGATGAGCGGCCGGCCGCGCTCTTTCATTACGCCGTAGAACCCGACCTGACCGGCTCCGACATCGACGGCATAGATACGAAAGCCGCTCGGTAGCTCGGATGCCCCTATCCACAGCCCCTCGCTACCGACCTTGAGTCGTGCGGTATTTTCAGTGAACTTCACGTCGCGGTTCAGCGGTAAACCCGCCGGATCGTGGTGAACGAGCGCCTCAAGGTAGCGATCGACGATATCGATCATGCAGCCCCGGTTGCACGGTGGGGCGACGCCGCCACCGACCGGGGTGGCCGATGTGACGGACGTGGCCCGTGTGGGCGGTGCGGAGATGACCAGCAGGAGTGCCGCCGCGAGCGCAGACCAGGAACGATGTGCCATTTGTAACCCCCCGTTTTCCCGGATGATACGCCGCTACTCGGTGGCGAGCATTCGGTCAGGACGGGCGGCGCCCATGCTGCAACTCCCTCACGCTCTCATAGGCTCGGAGATACTCGCGCGACATTCGCGCGGCCGAGAATCGTTGCTCGAAGCGTTCGCGGCAGGCCGTTCGATCGAGATGCCTCACCGATTCAACGCAGCCGACTGCATCATCGACATTCTGGGCGATGAAGCCGGTGACGCCCTCGTCGATGATTTCCGGCACCGAGCCGCGGTTCAGTGCGATGGTCGGCGTGCCGCAGGCCATCGCCTCGATCATCACGAGGCCGAACGGTTCCGGCCAGGAGATCGGGAAGAGCAGGGCGAGCGCCTCGCCGAGAAAGCTCGTTTTCTCGTGCTCGCCGATCTCGCCGATGAACTCGATCAGCGAGCCGTCGATCCGCGGCTCGACTTCGGTCGCGAAATAGTCACGGTCCTTGCGGGCCACCTTGGCTGCGATTTTGAGCGGAACGCCCGTTCGGCGGGCGATTTCGATGGCTTGCCGGACGCCTTTCTCCGAGCAGACCCTCCCGAGAAAGGCGAGATACTTGCCGGGTGTCTTCGTCGGGGTATGAAGCTCCGAGGGCAAGCCGTGGTGGATGGTCGCGAGCCAGTTGGCGAGCGGCAGAGGACGCCGCTGCGATTCGGAGATCGACACGAGGGGGTGGGCGCGATATTCGGCGTACAACAACTCGAGACCCGGCGTGTCGAGGCGGTTGTGCAGAGTGGTAAGGCAAGGCGTCGCGCACCGGACGGCCAGAGGCAGATGCACCTGCTCGGTATGGAAGTGAATCACGTCGTAGGCGTCCGCACGCTTGAACACCTGTTCGAGCAGGGCCAGATGGACGGCGTGGGGCTCCGCCTTGCGTCTGTCGAGCCGCAGCGCATGATCCCATACGGAGATGAGCTCGGCGCCCGTAACGGAGTCCCCGCTCGCGAAGAGCGTCACCTCGTGCCCGGCTTGAACGAGCGTTTCGGTGAGATAGGAGACGATGCGCTCGGTGCCGCCGTAAAGCCGCGGCGGTACGCTTTCATCGAGTGGGGCAACCTGTGCGATGCGCATCGGAATACGCTCACCGCCATGAAACGGCGATTCTGCAGTTGAGAATAGAACGCCCTGCGCCGCCGCAGGTTTCGCGCGTCGCTCGGTATGCTCGATGCTGCTTCGGTCATCAACGTGAACGGATGTGGCGCGTGAGAAGCGAATCCGGACCTGTCGTGCGGCCGCCCGTCGAGCCGATGCTCGCCAAGCTCGCGGACGAGCTGCCTGAGGGCGGATATCTCTACGAACCGAAGTGGGACGGCTTCCGAGCGCTCGTATTTCGAGGCGCAGATGAGGTGTACATCCAGAGCCGGGATACCCGACCGCTCGATCGTTATTTCCCGGAGCTGCACGCAGCGCTCATCGAGCGCCTCCCGAAGAACGTCGTGGTGGATGGGGAGATCATCATCGCGACAGAGGCGGGGCTCGATTTCGATGCGCTGCAGCTGCGGCTGCATCCGGCGGAATCGCGTGTGCGAAAGCTCGCGAGGGAGACGCCCTCGGCCTTCATCGCTTTCGATCTGCTCGCCATGCGAAGACGTAATCTGATGACGGCGCCGCAGGTGAAGCGTCGCGCGGCGCTGGAAGAACTGCTGCACGCTGCGAGGCCGCCGGTTTATCTCACGCCGATGACGCGCGATAGAGCCGTCGCCGTCGACTGGCTCAGGCGCTTCGAAGGCGCAGGTCTCGACGGTGTGGTGGCCAAGTCCGAGTCAGGCACCTACCAGCCCGGTAAGCGTGCAATGATCAAGGTGAAGCACGTGCGCACCGCCGATTGTGTGGTGGCGGGATTTCGCTGGCACAAGAGCGGCACGGATGCCGTCGGGTCGCTGCTCCTCGGTCTCTACGATGAGTCGGGTGTGCTCCAGCACGTCGGAGTCACCTCGTCCTTCACGATGCAGATGCGCCGGCAGCTCGCGAAGGAGCTCGCCCCGCTTCGCAAGAACGCGATGCGCAACCACCCGTGGAAAGAATGGGCGGGCGCCGGGGCCGATTCGAGCCGCATGCCGGGCGCTCACAGCCGCTGGAGTGCCGGCAAGGACCTGTCGTGGGAGCCGTTGAGGATCGAACGGGTATGCGAGGTCAAGTACGACCACATGCAGGGCGATCGTTTTCGTCACGCCACGATCTTCCTGCGCTGGCGCCCGGACAAGCGACCGCTCGACTGTCGTTACGATCAGCTGGAAGTCACCAAACCCTACGAGCTCGAATCCATATTCGCGGGCCGAAGGCTGTGAGCCCGCGGTGGGGACTCCGACCGCTTGTTCGGGTGGGAGGCGTGTGTCATCGTCGAGCGTCGTGGCAAGCCGCGAGACTAAGACCCGAGCCGCCCCGCCCGGCGGCAAATCAGACAGGTCACTGGCTCGGTATGCGGCCAAGCGAGTCTTCACGCGAACGCCCGAGCCTTGCCCTGCGGTTCCCGGCAATCGCAGCGGACCGTTGCTCTTCGTCGTCCAGAAGCATGCGGCACGAAGGCTGCACTACGATTTCCGTCTCGAGCTGCAGGGTGTCCTCAAATCATGGGCGGTACCGAAAGGCCCCTCGCTCAATCCAGCCGACAAGCGCATGGCCGTCGCGGTCGAAGATCATCCTTTCGACTACGCCTCCTTCGAGGGGGTCATCCCGGAGAAGGAGTACGGCGCCGGTCGGGTGATCGTGTGGGACTGCGGCGTGTACTCTCCGGATGAGGGTGGGAAGTACTCGTTCGGTGCTCGCGAGGAGGCCGAGGAGCGGGTCCGGGTCGGGATCGCACAGGGAAAGCTCAGCTTCTTTCTGCGCGGTGAGAAGCTCAAGGGATCCTTCGCTCTCGTAAGAACCAAAACGGCAGATCAGTGGCTGCTCATCAAGCACAAGGATGCCCTCGCGACAGACAAGGATGTACTTCTGCAGGACCGTTCCGTACTCACGACGCTGTCGCTCGAGAGTCTCTCAACGCGCGAGCCACCCGCGAGGCGTGAGGCGATCCGGCTCGCGCCGCGTGGCCCCCTCGAGGCGATGCCGAGCTCGCTTGCCCCGATGCTCGCGATGGCGGGCGATGGCGTGCGGTCCGATCCCGACTGGCTCTACGAGCCGAAGCTCGACGGTTATCGAGTCATCGCCTATATCAACGGGTCGGCGGTTCGTCTGCAGTCCCGGCGCGGCATCGACCTCACGCCGCATTTTCCGGAGATCGTGTCCGATCTCTCAGCCCAGGCGATCGATCGGATGGTCCTCGACGGGGAGATCGTCGCACTGGGCCCCGATGGACGCCCTTCGTTCAATGCGCTGCAGAATCGCGCCCAGTTGAAGAGCGCACGGGAAATTGCGGACGCGCGGAACGATAAGCCCGCGATTCTGGTCTGCTTCGACTTGCTGCATTTCGCAGGCGTGAACTTACGCCCCGCCCCGTATGAGGACCGGCGCCGCTACCTGTTGCAGTGCCTCGTCCCTTCCGCGCACATCCAGGTGGTTCATGCGAGTAGCGATGCGGAGACCCTCTATCGGGCCGCGCTTGCGAACGGCTATGAGGGGATCGTCGCCAAGCGCAGAAACAGTGTCTATCAGGCAGGTCAGCGAGCGACCAATTGGGTCAAGGTCAAGCGCGTGCGCTCCGCGGAATTCGTGGTTGGCGGCTTCACGCAGGGCAAAGGCTCACGCGAGTCGCTGGGCGCCCTGCTTCTCGGCTACTGGGAACACGGAGTTCTCAAATACGCGGGGCACGTCGGCTCAGGTCTCGACGATGCCGTGGTCGCCGAGCTCGAGCGGCGCATCGGAAGCCTGGCGCGAAAGAGCCAGCCGTTCGCCGAGAAGCCGCCGATCCACCGCCCGACGACCTGGCTCGAGCCGCAGCTCGTGGCCGAGATCAACTTCATGGACTGGACGCCGGCGGGCTTGCTGCGGGCGCCGGTTTTCCTGCGGCTGCGAGACGACGTTCCTTCGCAATCCGTGTGCAAGCCGATAGAGACCGAATCGACGGACAGGCAGCGGCCAGTCGCCGTGGCCGATGCGGCGGATGAGGTCGATGCGGCGGATGAGGCCGATGGAGCCGATGGAGCTGAGGCCGATGCAGTATTGCAGCAATTGGCGGGCAGGGAGGCACGCCTCGATCTGATTCTGGGGGACGGCATACGGGTTCGACTGACCCATCTCGACCGGGTGTACTGGCCCGCGAGCTCCGGAGCGGCCGGCGCGGTCACGAAGCGCGACTTCATCCGCTATCTTGCCGCCGTCTCGCGCTTCATGTTGCCGCATCTCAAAGACCGGCCGCTCACCATGATCCGGATGCCTGAGGGAATTCATGGCGAGCGCTTCTATCAGAAGCACTGGGACCAGAAGCTGCCCGAGTTCGTCGACACCGTCGAGGTCTACTCCGAACACAGGACCGCGAGCCATCGCTACATTCTCGCGAACAGCCTTCCGACGCTTCTATGGCTCGGCCAGAACGGTACGCTCGAGTTCCATATCTGGCATTCACGCGCCCATGTGGACGCCGACGCGCAGGGTGCGGGTGAGGACTACGCGAGCTCTCTCGAGGCTCTCGAGTCATCGGTGCTCAATTTCCCGGACTATCTCGTCTTCGATATCGATCCTTACATCTACTCGGGAAAGGAGGAGAAGGGGGCGGAGCCGGAGCTCAACACGAAGGGTTTCACGACCGGCAGGAAGGTCGCGTTCTGGATTCGTGGACTTCTCGATCAAATGGGATTGCAGGCCGTGGTGAAGACGTCCGGCAAGACCGGATTTCACGTGTTCGTGCCCATTGAGCGAAATGTGACGTTCGATGCGGCGCGGCAGATTTGCGAGATGGTGGGGCGGCACGTCCTCAAGGAGCATCCGAGGGAGGTCACTCTCGAGTGGTCCGTTGAGAAGCGAACCGGCAAAATTTTCATCGACTACAACATGAACGTTCGTGGCAAGACGCTTGCCGCGGCTTACTCGCCACGCGGCAGCCCCGGAGCGCCCGTTTCCACGCCACTGACCTGGGACGAGCTCGAAAGGGCAGGGCCGGAGGACTTCACGATAGGCAGCGTGATCGCCCGCTTGGAAAAGACCGGCGACCGATGGCATGATGTGCTTTCGACCAAGCAGAATCTGTCACAAATCTTAGGGCGCATCACGCGCTAGCTGAGGCACGCTGCCTCGGGGGCAATCATGGCCGCAAGGTCGATTGGGTCTGTCACGATCTCGTTCGGGCTCGTCGCGATTCCCGTCAAGCTCTACAGCGCGACGCAGTCGGCGAACGCCATCTCTTTCAATCTACTGCACAAGGGCTGCGGCTCGCGGCTCAAACAACAGTACATCTGTCAGAAGCACGGCTCGGTCGTCGAGCGGGACGACACCGTAAAGGGCTACGAGTTCGCGAAGGACCAATACGTCACGTTCGAGCCGCAGGAGATCAAGGCGCTCGAGGAAGCCGGCACGCATGCCGTCGAGATCGCAGAGTTCGTCCCCGTCGAGTCGATCGACCCCGTGTACTTCGACAAGACGTACTACCTCGCCCCCGACAAGGGTGGAGCGAAGCCCTACGCGCTGCTCACCGAGGCTTTGAAGCAGGCAAAGCGGTGCGCCGTCGGCCGATGGGCAGTGCGCGGCAAGGCCTATGTGGTCATGCTTCGCCCCATGGGCGACATGCTCACCATGCAGCAGCTGCACTTCGCGGCCGACGTGCGGCCAGCAAGCGAGATCGAGGTTCCGAAGCAGGAGGTAAAGCCGGCGGAGCTCACCCTCGCGCAGCAGCTCATCAATCAACAGACGGCGGAGAAATTCGATCCGGCGGCGTATACGGACGAGCTGAGAGCGCGCATCCAGGCCGCGATCGAAAAGAAGGTCGAGGGCCACCAGATATCGGTGTCCGATTTCGCCGCTCCGGGAGAGGGGAAGGTCATCGATCTCATGGAGGCGCTGCGCGCGAGTCTCGAGAAGGCGGACGCGGCGCGCGCATCGACCGCTCGCCTCGGTCCGCGCATGGGTCCGAAGCGCAGCGAGCAGGCCGCCAAACCGGCCCGTAAGGCAGCCAAGCGGTAGTCGGTCGCCGCGCCGGGACGTTCCATGGAACTCTATAGCGCGCGGGACGTGGAACGAGTCCTGCAGCTGCCGCGCAGCACGTTGCACGGTCTGGTGAGGCTCGGCTTCGTCAGGCCCTCGCGTGGTCCGCGGGGCAAGTATCTGTTCTCCTTCCAGGACCTAATCGTCCTGCGCGCGGCTCGCGCACTCATTCAGGCGCACATTCCGCGCCAGCGAATCCGGCGCTCCCTGACACAGCTCCGTCGCAGTCTGCCGGAGACGATACCCATGTCGGGCCTCGCCATCTGTGCGGTCGGCGACCGGGTCGTCGTGCGGGAGGGCGCCAACCACTGGCAGGCCGACGATGGCCAGTACCTGCTCGGCCTCGATGTGAGCGTGCAGAACGGGATTCTGCAGATGATCGAGCACAGACGGGCACGGGCGGCCGAAGCGGCACGAGCGGCAGAACGAGACCGAGCGATCGAAGCGGCGCGCGCAGAACGATCGCAGAGCGCGGATGAGCTCTTCGCCGAGGGACTGCGCCTCGAGGATGTCGATCCGCGGGCTGCGGTCGATGCCTATTCGCGCTGCACCGAAGCCGATCCCGACAATGCGGCGGCATGGATCAATTGGGGACGGTTGCTGCACGAGAGTGGCGATGCTCGCGCCGCCGAGAAGGTGTATCGCCGCGCGCTCGAGCGCTGCGGAGCAGACGCACTGCTTCAATTCAATCTCGGTGTGGCGCTCGAGGACCTGGGGCGGAAGGAGGCCGCGCTGGATGCCTACCATGCCGCAATCTCCGAAGACCCGGACCTCGCCGACTGTCACTACAATCTCGCGCGGTTGTATGAGTCGGCGGGCAAGACGCAGCACGCTATCCGTCACCTCGGGCAGTATCGGCGCCTCGTCACGCGCGGCAGGCATTGATCTGCAGAGGCGATCGGCGTGGCCATCTGGGTTGGAACGTCCGGATACAATTATCCCGAGTGGCGGGGGAGCTTCTACCCGCAGAAGTTCGCGACGACGAAGATGCTGGCGTTCTACGCGGAGCGCCTGTCGACGGTGGAGATCAACTACACCTTCTATCGCTCCCCGACGCCGGCGATCCTCGCCGGCTGGAGCGTTCAGACTCCGGCGCCGTTCAAATTCACGCTGAAAGCGCCGAAGCGCATCACCCACGATGCGCGCCTGCGGGACTGCGCGGAGCCGCTGCGCCGTTTCATCGATACGGCCGCGACGCTCGGGCCGAAGCTCGGAATGTTGCTGTTCCAGCTGCCGCCCTTTTTCAGAAAGGACGTGGCGGTGCTCGATGCCTTTCTGGATGAGCTGCCGCGCGACACAGGGGCCGCGTTCGAATTCCGGCACCTCTCCTGGTTCGATGACGAGGTGTTCGCGCGGCTCAAGGCGCGCAATCTGGCGCTTTGCGTCGCGGATAGCGAGAAGCTGTCGACTCCCGTCGAGATCACCGCGGACTGCGGGTACTTCCGGCTGCGCGACGAGGGCTATACGCCGCTCGATATCGAGCGCTGGGCGCGGACAATCGAGGAGAAAGCTTCCCGCTGTCGCGAGGTATTCGTCTATTTCAAGCACGAAGAGGCGGGCAAGGGGCCGCAGTTTGCGCGTCAGCTGAAAGATGTGCTCGGTCTGGCATAGGGGCGATTGCACGAGCCGTGAGTACTACGCCCGGTGAGCGTCGGACCGTCGTCATCGATGAGACGCACCAAGTGTCCGCCCTGTTCGATCGGCCGCAGTCCGCGCGAGCGGCGCTCGTCCTCGCTCATGGAGCCGGCGCAGGAATGGAGCATGCGTCGATGCAATCCCTCGCATCGGGACTCGCGGAGCGCGGCATCGCCGTCTTGCGTTACCAATTCCCCTATATGGAGCGGAAGAGTCGCCGGACGGACCCGCCTGCGCTGTGTCACGCGACGGTTCGCGCGGCGGTGAGGGAGGCCGCACGGCTGGCGCCGGACCTGCCGCTCATCGCCGGCGGCCGCTCCTTCGGCGGCCGCATGACATCCCAAGCGCAGGCGCAATCGCCGCTTCCGCAGGTTCGCGGACTTGCCTTCTTCGCCTTTCCGCTTCATCCCGCCGGTCAACCGGGCAGCGATCGCGCCGCGCACCTGTTCAGCGTCGACATCCCGATGCTCTTTATTCAGGGTACCCGCGATGAGCTCGCGGAGCTCGGCCTTCTCGGAGCACTGGTGGGACAACTGGGCACTCGCGCAACTTTGCACTTGCTGCAGAACGCCGATCATTCATTCCATGTACCGGCCCGCAGCGGCCGGAAGGACCCGCAGGTGCGCGAGGAGCTTCTCGACCTCGTGAGCCAATGGGTCGAGAGCCTGATCGCGTAGAATGCAGTCTCGACCGGGAACGGCACTACGAGGCGCGACCATGTTTCTCAGGAACTGCTGGTATGTCGGCGCCATCGACCACGAGCTCACCGATGGCAAGCTCCTCGGTAGAAGACTGCTCGGAGAGAACGTGCTGCTCTATCGAGGTGAGAGTGGCGCGGTGGTCGCGCTCAACGATCGCTGTCCGCACCGCGGGGCGCTGCTGTCTCGCGGGCGCCGCGAGGGCGATGCCGTCCGCTGCATGTATCACGGGATCAAGTACGACGGCTCCGGCAAATGCGTGCAGATCCCGGGTCAGGAGATGATCCCACCGAGGCTTCGGGTGCGCAGCTACCCCGTGGCCGAGCGCGCGCCTTTCATTTGGGTTTGGATGGGCGATCCGCTATTGGCAGACCCCGCTCTCATCCTCGATATGCCTTATTTGCGCGATCCGCTTTGGAAGGGCATCCCCGCCTATCTGCACTACGACGCCAATTACCTGCTCATCGTCGACAACCTCAGCGATTTCTCTCATCTGGCGTTCGTTCATACACGAACCCTGGGG
Source organism: Steroidobacteraceae bacterium (assembly GCA_035606175.1). Classification (GTDB taxonomy): domain Bacteria; phylum Pseudomonadota; class Gammaproteobacteria; order Steroidobacterales; family Steroidobacteraceae; genus JASHUC01. The sequence goes on from DATNFW010000023.1 coordinate 15,093, forward strand.
GGCTCCGAGGAGTACGCCTTCGTCACCAAGCCGACGCTCGTCGAGCGACTGGAACGGGGTTTTCGCGTGGAACGCTGGCACCTGGATAGCGACGCGCCGCCGTTTCACAAGAAAGTCATCCCTGACAAGAGCGCAAAGGTAGATCGACGCAACATTGCCACGATGCTCATACCCGGCATCTTCACGATGGAGACGCTTTTCGCATCCGCGGGTCAGGGAGCGCAGTCCGGAAACCTCGCAGGGGCGCGGGAGTACCGCAATTGCCAGTTCATGACGCCCGAGACCGAGCGGACGACTCACTTCTTCTGGTCGTATCTCAATAATTTCCAGGCGGACGACGCGAGGATTTCGCAATCGCTCCTGGAGAGCCTCATCGAGGGATTCATGGAGGACAAGGCCATCATCGAGCGGCAGCAGGTGACGCTCGATGAGGACCCGAATTTCGAGATGCTGGCGATCCGGGCAGACGGACCGCTCGTGCACTTTCGCAGACAATTGGCCAAGCTGATCGAAATGGAAAGAGCCGCGGCCGCGGCACACGTGCCGGCCGAATCTGAGCGGAGCGGCAGCACGATGAGCTAGGCGGAGTCGTTCGCTACCCGAGACGCGAGGCGGCGATGGGCCCTGCTGCACAGCGCGCCGCTTTGGCACATACTCTCGCCGGCGCCGCAACCGGAAAATCGACTGACCGGTCCGCGCCGGAAAACTTACACCATCCACGACGAGCCGAGGGGCTTATGCAAGACGAGCGAGCCATGGGCGAGAAGCGATCAACCACGGAGCCGAGCGAGATCGAAGAGACAGCAAGCGATCGGCGCAAATTCCTCGGAACCCTCGCCGCCGGAGCCGGAGCAGCGACGCTCCTGGCCGGACTCGGCGCAGGCCCGGTCGCTTCGGCGCAGCAGGGAGGCTCGACGCGGCAGGGCGGCTCGGCACGTCCAGGGGGCGAGCCCGCGGGCCGCGCGCCGGGTTTCCCGCCGCGTCCGCCGGAGCCGAAGTTTTCGCAGCCGCCCCCGCTCAAGGATGTCGCAGGTAAGACCGTCTACGTCACCGCCGCTTCCGACGGCATCGGTTTGGGTATCGCGCGAGCCTGCTCGAATGCCGGCATGAATGTCGTCATCGGCTATCGGAACGAGAAGCGGCTCGAGGCCGCGTTGCCGCTCTTCAAGAAGGGTGCGCCCGTTTTCCCGGTCAAGCACGACGTCGTCGGGCGCGACGGGTGGGTGCAGATGCTCAATGCCGTCAAGGGCAAGTACGGCAAGCTCCATGCGGTCGTGAACAACGCCGGTATCAAGACATTGCGCCCCGCGAGCGAGGCGACGCCCGAGGAGTGGCAGAACTCCTTCAATGTGGACCTCATGGCGATCTCGCATAGCGTTGCCGTGGTGCTGCCGCACATGAAAGAGCACAACGAAGGCGGCCAGTTCGTCGCAACGTCCTCGATGAGCGGCCTGCTCCCCGCGGTCACCGCGGGCATTTACACGACGATGAAATTCGCCGTCGTGGGGATCATGGAAGCGCTGCGCATCGAGCTCGAGCGGACGAACATCGGGACTTCCGTGTTCTGCCCAGGTGGAGTGGCGACCGATAACTACTTCGGCACCGGCAAGGACAATCCCTATCTCGAGGAGCTCAGGCGCGAGCGGCCGCGGCCGAACGTGGCCGGTGGGCGACGGCGTCCCAACTTCAACCCGAATGTGATGATGCATCCGCTCGAGGCAGGCGAGCGAGTGCTGAACGGGATACGCAACAACGACCTGTTCATCCTCTCGCATCCGGAGTTCAAGGACGGCATGGAAGAGCGCTTCAATGCGATTCTCACGTCCGTCCCGGACGAGGCGTTTCCGCCCGAGCGGCTCGTGCTCGAGTCGATCACGAGGCACACCGGGATCTACCCGCGGGAGATCGTCCACCGCCTGGAGAAGCGCGAGAGCTATCTCGGATAGAGCCGCCCGCGGCGGCGCTTACGCGAGTGGCAGGTGATGCGGCTGCACCCTCACGCGCCGTTCCCTCACGCGCCGTCCTCGCGCACGCTGCCCGCAGGCAACCGAGCGCTCGGCGCAGGTCCGCGGGCGCCCGGTGCAGGGTCCTGCGCGCTTGCTCTTCGTGCCGTTCGCGCCTGCTGCTCCCCGATCATCTGCCGCCACTGCTTCACGTCATGCAATCTCTGCAACACGGGCGGCAGTCGGTCGAGCATGCTCGCCGCGCGCGCCAGCAGCGCCGTGCTCTGACGAGGATCGGTAAGAGACTGCGCATAGAGACCGCAGGCAAGCTCGTAGGGCACCCAGACGTCTCCATGATCGCGCGCGAGCAGCCCTTGCTCGAAGCTCGCCACCGGGTTTGCGACCTGCGCCGCCTCGGCGAGCTTACCCTGCCGGGCGAGCGCCATCGCGAGCCAGGTGGAAATCTCCGCCATGTCGCGCTTATCGCCGAGTGAATCCGGTGAAGCCAGCCGACGCTGCTCGAGCGCGAGGCGTTCGGCCCGGGCGGCCGACTCGAAGTGGCCGAGCCGAAACTCGGCGTGCCCGAAGACATTGGAAAAGTAAAAGAGCCGATAAGCGCGCTGGATCTTCTCGAAGTCGCTCGAAGGCTTTGCGCTTTGCAACTGCGCGACGGCCTCGGCCGTGAGGCCGCGCGCGGCGTCGAAGTCACCGCGCTCGTAAGCCACCTCGGCGCGCACGACCTTGGGATCGAGCTGGGCCAGGAGAGGCTCGAAGCTTCCGGGCGCCGCGTGGCGACGGACGAGCTCGATGTAGGGCCCGGCGGAACCGACCGTGTCGATGGCGCCCGTGAGATCGCCGGCAATGGCTTGGCGGTACCCCAGGTACGCCATACTGTACCCGCGGACGATTACGAAGCCGATCCCTCCGTGGGATGCCTTGCCGAACGGGTCGAGCGATTTCTTGTACCAGTCGATGCTCTCACCGAGGCGTCCGCTCGCCCAGGCGGAATCGCCCGCGGTCTGCTGCGCAACCCCGAGATTATTCAACGTCGTAACATTGTTCGGGTCCAGCTTGAGGAGCGTATAGGACGTCCGCTCTCCCTCGATTGCGTAGCGCATCGCTTCGCGCGGGTTGAGTTCCAGCTGAGCGACGCCCGACATTGCGCTCTCGGCGACCTGCCTCGCGTGCAGGACGAGCCGATACCCCGGCCGCTGCTCGAGAATCTCCTCCGAGATGCCCATCACGTCGTATCCGACCTTGCGAGCCTCGTCGTTGCGGCCCAGATTGATGAGCGCGCTCATCAACCAGGCGCCGGCCTCGGAATAGTCGGCGCTCATCTCGAGATTGCTGAGCTCCCGGGCGCCGAGCGTGGTGGCGATTTGCATGGCGTGCCGCTCGGCGCGCACGGCACCCTCGTTGTCGACGCCCGCGTTCTGACCTTGGAAGCCAATGCGAGTGAGAGCCTCGATGTACGCCCGTTTCGCCTGGATGGTCGCGTTGGGCTTGTCCGCGAGGGGCTGAAGAATCGCTGCCGCGCGATGGCTGTCCGCAGGCCCTCCGGCGTTGTTCAGGTTGTCGAGGAGCATCGAGCGGATCGTGTAGGCGCGGCCGAGGGCGACGAGCGTGGCCTCGGAGGTATCGCCGGTGCGGCGCTGCTTCTCGAGCAGTTGGATCGCCTCGTCGGCATTGCGGATTCCGGTGTCGAGGTCGCCGAGATAGCGTCGTGCCTTCGCGTGGTTGATGAGAGCCAAGGAGCCGTCGCGCACGGTCACGGCGCTCTTCAAGGCAGCAGGCACCGCATGGAAATAATCGATCTGGCGCTGCGAGAATTCCGAGAGGACCTGCAGCCGCCCGAAGCTCTCGAGCTCGCGCGCGAAATCGTCGGTGAGGTAGCCGAGCAGGAGCTCGGATTGCGTGCGGGCCTCAACGGCGGTCGCCCGCGTCTGCTGCGCAATGCGCTCGGCGCGGCGTGCACGTTGCGCACTGAAATACCCGAATCCGGCAGCCGCTACGGCGACGACGGCGAGCAGGATGCAGGCCGCAGCGACGCTTCGCGCGCGCCGCAGGGCGCGCCGCGCCGCCTCCTCGCGCGCCTGCTGCTCGGCGAGCGTGCGCTCGGTCGCCTCTCGAGCCTCGCGCTCTTGCCGCTGGTCTCGGCTCGCCTTGACGACACCGCAGAGTACATCGTGCGTGAGCTCGACGCGCCGCACATCGAGCCGCTCCTCGATGCGCAGCAATCGGCGATTGACTAGCGTCGCGAGAGTGTCCGAGGCGGCACCCGCCGCTGCGAAGCGCCGTTGCAGGCTCTCCTCCGCCACGTTCTCGCGGAACCCCGACTCCGTGAGCAGCTCGTCCTCGATGATCCGGCGCACCGCGGCGGGCTGATCGGCGAGCGCGCGCTCGTAGAAATTGGTGAGGATGCTCTCGTGCGAGCCCGCGAGCAGGTCGAGCGATATCTCGGTCCGCCCCTGCGCGATGCGCGCGTCATTCAGCTCGCGGCAGATGAGGCTCAAAAGCGAGGGCTCGACTTCCGCGTTCGCAATCTCTGCGCCACCGGCCACGAACCGCACGATCGCGGCCGCGACCTCGTCGGAGACCAGGCGCCGTCCCGGCCGCAGCACCGCCTCGAGCGCTTGTGCGCCCGTCATCGGCGCAAGGCGCAGACGGTTTTGCGAGATGCTCGGCATCGCCCGCTTCAGGCTCTCGAGCGGCGCCAGATAATCCTCGCGCAGCGCGATCAGCACGCGGTAGTCGCTGCGAGCGAAATCGAATCGCTCGGCGGCCTCTTCGTCGCGCTCGATGCGTGCCTCCAGGTCGCGGGGCGGACGATTCTCGACGAGATCGGCGAGCTCTTCGATGAAGCGCCCCGCGCGCGCCCGGCCGAACTCATCGCTCTGTGCCAGCGTGAAGATCTCCTCGAACTGATCGAAGATGAGGAGTGGAATGAGCGTCGCGCCCGAGGCATCGCGCAGCACATCATCGCGGTGATGCAGAAATTCCCAGAGCGACTCCCTGGCTGCGGCGACGCCGACCTGTGACCACTCACCGCTCACGGCGGCGGCGCGCCGAATGGCCTCTTTGATCTGCTCGGCCGGCTCGGGCGTGTCGCGTCCGTAGTCGATCCGCACGTACACCGGACAGTAGCCGTGCTCGCGCAGCCGCGGCACGAGCCCGGCCCGCAAGATCGAGGTCTTGCCGAGCCCCGACTTGCCGAAAAGAACGGTGAGGAGCTTGCGCTGCACGCGCCGCGCGAGCTCCGCCACTTCCTCGTCGCGGCCGAAGAAGAACGAGCGCGTCTCCTCGGTGAAGGAGGCGAGACCGAGCCATGGATTGCGCTCATCGACGGCCGCGTCGCGCTCGTGCACTGCTGCGGCGCCGGCATCGGGTGGGGCGCCGGCTGCGGCGCCTGCGGCTGCTGTCGTGTCGCGAGTCGCCGCGCTCGCGGCCGAAAGCTCGTCGTTCATGATGCGCGAGCTAGTGTGAATTCTGCGAGTCGGCGCGCGAACTCCGGCGTGACCCGGCCGTCCGGCAACTGCGTGAAATGCAGTGCCCTGAAGCGCTCGGGCACGACCGCCTCCGCAGCGCTCGTCGAGTCGAGCGTTACCGGCAGGATGAAGATCGATCCGTCCGCCATGTTGCGCGTGCGATCGAGCGCGTAGCTCCATTCGCGGCGAAAGTACGCCTCGAGACGGCGCTGCGTATTGGCCGAGATCACCGGGATGAAATACGAGCAGCGCCCGATGTTGCGCTGGATCTTGCGGTCGTAGTCGTCACCCACCTCGAGCCGGTCAACGTCGAACCAGGTCGTAACGCCTGCCGCCTCGAGGCCCGTCTTGATCTGCTGTACAGCCGGCAGATCCTCGCGCGCATAACTGATGAAGACCGCGTTGTCCGGCATCTCGCGCGCAGGCGGCAGGAAGCGTGGGGGACCGGGATGGCCTGCGGCGCCCGCAGTTTTGCGACGCGCCTGCCAGCGAGCGTACAGCTCCCCGACGAAGCGCTCCGCGCCGCGGTAGATCCTCGTGCGCACGCTCACCTGCTGCAGGAAGGCGACGAGGCGGTCATCCTGCATCGTGTGATCATCGGCGAGCACCTCGCCGACCTCGCGCGGATCGGAGAGGCGCTGGCGTTTGGCCATGCGCAGGAACAGCCGCGCGAGCCAGTTCGTGAAGTTGCTGCCGATGAAGAGCAGGTGATTGTGCTCGAGCTCGTGAAAGAGCCGCTCCGGGGCGAGGTGCTCGCTTTGCAGGGCGCAGATGAACTCGAGCAGATCCTCGTCGGAGACCACGTAAGTCGGGGATGCCGAGAGCTTGCCGAAGAGGTGATACACCAGCGGCCTTTGCAACCGATCGCGCTCGACGGGCAGATCGGTCACGCGATTCGGCGCATAAGCGAGCACATCGGTCGAGGGCGCGCCGCCGAAGCGCTCGAGATTGATGGCCGATTCGAGCAGCGAATCGAAGGTCGTGGAGACGAAGAGGTCGAAGTCAGTGATGGCGGCGAGCTGGCGCAGTGCGGCCGGCGGCTCGAAGCTCGCATCCTTCAGCACACTGCGCAGCCGGACGTAGGCTTCCTCGCGCCGCCCGCGTGCGGCGAGAAACCAGCACACCACATCGTTCAGAGCGAAGTGCTGCGGCAGTTGGCGGGTATCGATGTTGAGCTTGGCAGCGAGCCTCTCGGCGATCCAATCGTGGAGCAGCCTCGGTCCCTGCTCGGTCGCAACCATGAGCAGCTCGGGTCCGACGATGGGAATGACTCGCCGCTCCTCGATGAAGCTCAGCAAGTCCTCCCACGCGTCCTCATCGAGCGTGTTTTCGGCAGCGGCGAGGGTGATGTTCGCGACGATGGCAGCCCCCTGAGCATAACGTCGTTATCGTTCTGGTTTGGCAACGGATCATAGCGTCCGCCGGGAGATGGCGTCCATCATGCGGTCTCTGATTAAGCGGATTCATGGGCGGGGCCGTCCGCAGGGAACTCACTGCGCCGTCAGCCCCCCGTCGGCAATCAGCGCGTGGCCCACCATGAAGGAGGCCTCGTCGGATGCGAGGAACAGCACCGCCTTTGCGATCTCCTCCGGGCTTGCCATGCGTCCGATCGGGGTGTGCTCGAGGGCCCGCTTCTCGACGGCTGGGTCCTTGAACCATTCGGCGAGCATCTCCGTGCGCGTACCACCCGGGCAGACAGCGTTGATGCGGATGCCGTCGGCGATGTGATCGAGCGCGGCGGATTTGGTGAGGCCGACCACGCCGTGCTTCGTGGCGCAGTAAGCCGTCACGCCCGCCGTGCCGATCACGCCTCCGACGGAGGCGGTGTTGACGATGGCACCGCCGCCCGAGCGTTTGAGGGCCGGGATCTCGTGCTTCATGCAGAGAAACACACCCGTGAGGTTCACGCCGAGGATGCGCGCCCACTCCTCTTCGCTCACTTCCGCGATCGGGGCGACGGCGAGGTTGATGCCGGCGTTATTGAATGCGACATCCAGGCGACCGTATCGCTCGACCGCTGCCTCGACCATGGCGGCACAATCGCGAGCCCGCGAGACGTCGGTGCGCACGAACGTCGCCTCGCCCCCGTGGTCGCGTATTTGTCGAGCGGTTGCATCACCGGAGGACTGATTCATATCGGCCACGATGAGGCGCGCGCCTTCCGCTGCGAAAGCGTGCGCGGCCGCGCGGCCGATGCCCGATCCCGCACCTGTCACGATCACGCTCTTGCGCTCGAATCGCTTGGTCATTGAAGTCTCCCGCCGTTGCCGAACATTCCCCATCCGATGAGCGTATCCCACCGCAGAGGACCGGCGCGGTGCAAGCGCTGTGGACGCTTCGATCGTCGCGTGTGGTGCGCGCTGAATCGCTGAGATCGCCTGAGATCGCCTAATATCGGCGACGGCCCCTGTGAGTGAGGAGTACTTGCGATGAGAGTCGGCCTGCAGGTTCCCAACTTCACCTGGCCGGGCGGTTCCGCCCAAATCGCCGCCAAGCTCGCCGAGATCGCGCGCGCTGCCGAGGATGGCGGCTTCTACAGCCTGTGGGTGATGGACCACTTCTTCCAAATCCGAGGCGTTGGCCCGCATGAGAACGAGATGCTCGAGGGGTACACGACGCTCGGCTACCTCGCCGCGCTCACGCGGCGCGTGAAGCTCGGCACGATGGCGACCGGGGTCATCTATCGGTATCCCGGAATCCTGGTGAAGACTGCGACGACCCTCGATGTGCTCTCCGGCGGGCGAAGCTACTTTGCGATCGGCGCCGCGTGGAATGAGCAGGAGTCGAAGGGCCTCGGAGTCCCTTTCCCGCCGATCGCCGTGCGTTTCGAGCTGCTCGAGGAGGCGCTTCAGATCGCGAGGCAAATGTGGTCGGCGGATAACGGGCCCTACCACGGCAAGCACAATCACCTCGCAGAGACGCTGAACGCGCCGCAGCCGCTTTCCCGCCCACACCCGCCGGTGCTGGTGGCTGGCAGCGGCGAGAAAAAGACGCTGCGACTCGTCGCGCAGTACGCCGATGCGTGCAACCTTTTCGGGACACCGGAGATCGTGCGCTCGAAGCTCGAGATCTTGAAGCAACATTGCCGGGAGGTCGGTCGGGAATACGATTCGATCGAGAAGACGACGCTCGGAACGGCCGACCTGCGCGCCGGCAAGATGCGTGCGCAAGACGTGATCGCGCTCTGCAAGGAGCTCGCCGCGGTCGGCGTCGATCAGGCGATTTTCAACATTCCGAACGTAGAGGAGATCGCGCCTCTCGAGATCTTCGGGCGCGAAATCATTCCAGCCGTCGCGAGTTTTTGAGCCGGCGCGACCGAGCCCGGCGCTACGGCGCTACGGTGCTACGGCGCTGCCGAGTGAGGCGCTACGGCGCCGACGCTATTTGACCTTGCTGTAGTCGTACCAGACCGCCTCGATGTTGTGCCCGTCCGGATCGTAGGCGAAGGCGGCGTAATAGCCGGGCCAGTAATCGCGATAGCCGGGGCCGCCGTTGTCCTTGGCGCCGGCCGCGAGCGCGGCCTTGTGGAACGCCTTCACTTCGGCGCTCGATTTGGCCTCGAACGCCAGGTGTGTCGGCACGACGGTGCGCTCGTGATGTATCCAGAAGTCGGTGTTCTTGCCGTCGTTGAAGCCGGCAGCCTCGCCGAATTCCATGTTGTTGCTGTAGCCGAGCGGCTCGAGGACTTTGGTGTAAAAGGTCTTGGACCGTCCGTAGTCGCTCACCGGAATGCTGGTGTGCGCGATCATGTTCGCTCTCCGCGATCAGGCTTCGCTCTCCGCGGCTCGGTGGATGGCGCGGCGCACGTGGTTGTAGGTGCCGCAGCGGCAGACGTTGGTGATGGCCATGTCGATATCCGCATCGCTCGGGCGCGGGTTCGTCGCGAGGAGCGCCGCTGCCGCGAGGATCATTCCCGACTGACAGTACCCACACTGCGGCACGCTCTCCGCGATCCATGCCCGCTGCACCGGGTGGCTCTTGTCCTTCGAGAGGCCTTCGATCGTCGTGATCGGCTTGCCTTCGACCGCGCTCGCGGGAATGAGGCAGCTGCGCACGGGCTTGCCTTCGAGCAGCACCGTGCAGGCGCCGCAGAGGCCTGCGCCGCAGCCGAATTTCGTGCCCGTGAGGTGCAGCTCATCGCGCAGCACCCACAGGAGCGGGGTGTCCGCTTCTGCATCGATAGAATGTTGCGCGCCGTTGACGGTGAGCGTGAGCATGTTGAGGTCCGCCTTCAGGTCCGCACGGTTCGGAAACCGAGCTGATGACGAGTCATGGGGAGGGAGCGCAGCCGCAAGTTCGAGGCGGCGTAGATCGCATTTGCGAGAGCTGGCGCGATCGTCGCGGTCGACGGCTCGCCGACACCGCCGGGCGGTGCGGTGCTCGGCATGATGTAGCAGTCGACGAGCGGCATCTCCACGAGCTGCAGGACGGGGTAGTCGTGGAAATTGCTCTGCATGACCGCGCCGTTCTCGAGCGTGATCTCCCCGCGCAACGCGGCCGTGAGTCCGAACACCATCCCGCCCTCGCACTGCGCCGCGATGTTGTCGGGATGGACGGCAACTCCACAGTCGATCCCCAAGGCCACGCGATGCAGGGTCACGATCTGATCCTGCATGGAGACTTCCGCGACAGCGCCCACGAAACTGCCGAAAGCGCTGAGTGCCGTGATGCCAAGCGCATGGCCGGCCGGCGGGTGCTGCCAGCCGGACTTGGCGGCGAGCAGATCAAGGAGTGCGAGCTGCCGGCGGGCGTTCGGATTCTCACCTTGCAGCATCGTACGACGGAACAGATACGGGTCTTGCTTCGCCTCGCGGGCGAGCTCGTCGATGAAGCCTTCCAGCATGAACGGATTGTGCGAGTCGTTCACCGATCGCCAGAACCCGAACCGCACGCCGAGATTCTGATCGACGCCCGACACGTGGAAGTTGGGGATTTGATAGTTCGCATCAGAGATGCCTTCGGTATAGAAGGGCGGGCCGCCGGGCCTGCCAAAGGCCGGTGCCGATGCGGTGACGACCTTGCAGTCGAGCGCCACGAGTCGCCCGTTCCCATCGAGACCGCCGCGGAAGCGCACTGCGGCCGCGGGCCGGTAGAAATCGTGCTGGATGTCCTCTTCGCGGGACCAGATGAGCTTGACCGGCCGGCCGTCGGTGGCCTTCGCCGCCGTCACCGCTTGAACGACATAGTCGGCCTCGCCGCGTCGCCCGAATCCGCCGCCCAGATACTGTGTGTGCACTTTCACGCGCTCCGGCGGAATGCCGAGCGCCTTCGCGGCACCGGCTTGTGCGGACTGCGGCGACTGCGTTCCGCACCAGACCTCGCAGCCATCGCTTGTCACGCGGGCCGTGCAGTTCATCGGCTCCATGGTGGCGTGCGCGAGATAGGGCACCTCGTACACCGCTTCGAGCGTCTTTGCGGCGCGGGCGAGCGCCGCATCGGCGTTGCCGTCGTTGCGCGCCACGGTTCCTGGCTCGTCGAACCCTTCGCGAAGCCGCGCGGACACCTTCGCGCTCGTCAGGGTTGCGAGCGGGCCGGGATCGAAGTCGATGCGGAGCCGCTCGAGTGCCTTGCGCGCCTGCCAGTAAGATCGCGCGATCACCACGACTCCGTCGGGAAGCGCAACCGACTTCTCGTAGCCGGCGATGCTCCGGCAGGCGCTGTCGTCGAAAGATTTGAGCTTGCCGCCGAGCGTCGGACTGGTCCGAATCGCGGCATAGAGCATGTCGGGCAGCACCGCATCGATGCCGTAGCGCGCGCTTCCGTCCACCTTGTCGCGGATGTCGACGCGCGGCGGGGAGGTGCCGATCACCTTGAACTCGCTCGTTTGTTTGAGAGCGGGCTGCTGCGGGACGGGCATCTTCGCCGCGAGGCGCGCGACACTGCCGAACGAGCAGCGCCGAGCGGTTCGCGAATGAAGGATTTCGCTCTGTACGACCGAGCACTCGTGCTCCGGCACGCGCCAGCGCCGGGCTGCCGCTGCCACCAGCATCGTCCGGGCGGCGGCGCCGATGCGCCGCAGCTCGGTATACCAGCCACGAACCGAAAAGCTGCCGACGGTCGACTGCTGGCCGAACATCGGGTTGCGATAGATCGGAGCGGCTGCGGCATCCATGACGCGCACTTTGTCCCAGCGCCCTCCGAGCTCCTCGACGATGATCATCGGCAGGGAGGTGTGGCCGCCCTGACCCATCTCCACCGCCGGGGAGATGATCGTGATGACATCGTCCGCGCCGATCTGCAGGAAGGCAGCCGGATCGCGAGGCGGTCGCGCCGCGCCGCGCGGCCAGCCCGCGCGCTCCTGAGCGGGCACATCGAGGCTCAGGGCGAGACCACCCACCGCGAGGCCACTTGCGGCCACAGCGCTGTGGACGAATTTGCGGCGACTGATGATGGGAAGCTCGAGGGGACGTGGATCACGCATGGCAGCTCCGCGAGCATCGCAGGGGCAATTGATGGTCCGCGCGCCGCGACGCGGCACCGGGCTCTCGCTCAACAGAGCATAGTATCGGCCCGCAGGCCGGGCAAATGCCCGCTAGGGGCCGCCTACGGCGGCGCGGGGGCCCACGGCGGCATGGCCGCCTTCGGCCGGGCCGGGACCCTCGCCAGCGTGGGGAGCCTCGGCGGCGCTGGGGCCCTCCGCGGCGCGGGCGCCCTGCGCAGCGCTCGGGCCCTCGGCATCCCGAATGAACACCCCTTGCCTGCGGAGCACCGCCTGAACGTCGCGGACGTTGACGGCGCGGGGTTGAACGCCTGCGGCGACGGCAACGGCCGCGGCGGCCCCCGCGGCCTGGCCCGTGAGCCAGCACTGGGGAATCTCCCGGAGGAAGCCGTGCGAGTTTGCATCGCACGAGACATGTCGCCCGCAGGCGAGAAGTCCCTCGAGCCGTGCCGGCAGAAGCGCCTCGTACGGGACCGAAATCACCGGGAACTTGGGCGACACCGAGGGGCTGACGCCGATCTCGGTCGGCAGCACCGCACCCGAGCTCCAGTCGGCGCGCTGCACCTTGCCCGCCCCTTTCAAACGCCGGGTGTGCCGGACGCCGAGCTCGCTCGCGCTCTCGAGCATGTATGCCTGCTCGAAGCCCGGTGCGTGCTGGCGGAAGAACTCGCAGTGTCCGGCCATGAAGCGGTGCGAGCGGATCTCGACTTCGGTCATGTCATCGACATCGAGCGCGGAGAGTCCCGATTGGCGCGGGCCGAGAAAAAGAGCGATGTCCTTGCGCCAGGAGACATAGGGCGCCTGGAAGAAACCGAGCCGCTCGCGCCCGAGCCGCATGAACTCGGCGAACTGCTCGCGCTCGCCCGTGCGGAAGGCGATCCAGCGATCCATGTCGACGCCCCCGAGCATGAACGCGGTGTTCATGCTGTGATGAACGTCGCCTTCGTCGATGTCGCTCTCGAACTCGGCGCCGGCCCGCGCGAATACATCGCCATCGCCCGTGGCATCGATCACGACTTTGGCGCGCAGCGCCTGTCGGCCGGCCTTGCTTTCAAACACAACGGCGGTGACGCGCCCCTCCTCGACGATCGGCTGTGCGGCCCAGGCATGCAGCACGAGGCGCACGCCGGACTCGAGGAGCAGCTCCTGGGAGGCGACTTTGAGACGCTCGGGATCGATCGTGGGAGCCCAGGAGACGATGCCGTGAAAAGCCGAGGTTCGCGAGGCCCAGTACGCCGCGAGCTGCGGATCGCGCGAGCCCCAATGCTCGGGAGCCGGGCCGGCTTTCCCCTCGGGCGGCAGTCGGCCGAGGATCTCATCGGCAAACCCGCGAATGACCTGGCGGCCGCTCCAGTCGGTCATGCGGTCGATCCAGATGACGAGCCCGCCGGTCGAGAGGCCGCCGAGGTGGTTGTAGCGCTCGAGGAGGACGACGTGGGCGCCGTGTTTGGCCGCCGCGTAGGCGGCGGCGCAGCCCGAAGGGCCGCCCCCCACCACGAGAACGTCGCACTGATGATAGACGGGGATCTCGCGCGACGGCTCCCGGATAAAACCAGTTCCGTTTCGCGGACGCTGCGTACGCGCGCGCGACTCGAAAACGTCCGAGGCGAGGAGGCGGTCTTCGGTCCGCTCGACGGTGCGGACTTTGGGTTGATCGGTATTGGACATCCGGCGTATGGGGCGCATGTGAGCGGGGCGCGCTCGGCTCGCCTTATGATATCGGACCGTGCCTTCGCCCGTTGCGCCCGCCTCTGTTGCGCTCCTGCCTGCCGACCCTGCGCTCTACGCGCTGATCGCGGGGAGTTACCTGCGCTTGACCGGCACGGCGCTCGTTCCAAGCGGCCGCGGTGCGGCGTGGCTCTACTGCGAGGCGCCTTTTGCGCTGCTCGCGCACGATGCGGGCCCGAGCCCGCGCTTTACTTATGCGAACCTCGCGGCTCAAGCGTGCTTCGAATACTCGTGGAGCGAGATGGTGGGGATGCAGTCGCAGTTCTCGGCGGAGCCTGCCGGACGTGCCGAGCGGCAGCGACTGCTCGATGCCGTGCAGCGCGACGGTCTCGTGAGAGGCTATCGGGGATTGCGCATCGCAAAGTCGGGGCGGCGCTTTTCGATCGAGGACGGCGTCATCTGGCAGCTCACGGACGAGCATGGGGTGGTGCGCGGTCAGGCCGCTCGCTTCTCGTGCGCGCGCTAGCGCGCTGCTAGCGCCCGGAGCGCACCGCTAGCGCGAATCAAAAGGGAGATATCCGACACGATTGCCGCGCGCATCCGTGAACCAGAGCCGGTCCACGAGCCGTGTGGGGGGTTCGCGATC
>DATNFW010000024.1:0-5510 GCA_035606175.1 Steroidobacteraceae bacterium
ACGAGCAGGACACGAGCAGCCCCTCGGGTTCGACGAGCGGCAGGGCGAGCTGATTGAGCTTGCGGTATGCCGCCTGGCCCTTCGGAATATCCTTCTTGCGCTTGATGAAGGCCGGGGGGTCGAGGATCACCGCGTCGAAACGCGCTCCGCGCTCGTGCAGTGCTTTGAGCGCATCGAACCCGTCCTCGCACAGGCACTCGACCTCGACGCCGTTCGCTGCCGCGTTACGTTGAGCGTAGCCGAGCGCATCTTCCGAGGCATCGACGCAGACCGCAGATCGCGCCCCGGCGCGCAGCGCGCCGACGGCCCATGCTCCGACGTAGCTGAACACATCGAGCACGCGCGCACCCGGCTCGAGGTACTGCGCCAGCCGCGCGCGGTTGGCTGCCTGATCGTAGAACCAGCCGGTCTTCTGCCCGGCCGCGAGCGGTGCGCGAAAGAGGCTGCCCGCCTCACGCACCTCGACCTCCTCGCGGGAAGACCCGAACGCGGGTCCTGCGTAGGAGGGCAGCTGCTCGAGCCCGCGTGCAGCGGAATCGTTTTTCCAGTACAGCGTCGTCGGCGACAGCACGGCCGCGACCGCCTGCTCGACGAGCGGCTTCAGGGCCTCCATTCCCGCGGTCGCGATCTGCCCGACCGCGAGGTCTCCGTAGCGGTCGAGCACGAGGCCCGGAAGTCCGTCCGACTCCCCGAACACCAGCCGGTAATAGGGCTCGCGGCGCAGCCGGCTGCGCAGCTCGAGCGCCGTTGCGAGCCGCTGCGCGAGCAGCGACTCATCGATGGGGCGGTGGGGATCGCGGCTCACGATGCGGGCGCAAATGAGCGCGTGCGGGTTCACGTAGGCGTGGCCGATGAACCGGCCGCGGTCCGACTCCACGGCGACGAGGTCTCCGGGCTCGAGCGCCGCAAGCGGCGTACGATCGGTATCCACCTCGTTGCTGAACACCCAGGGATGGCCCGCGGCGAGCCTGCGGTCCTCGCCGCGCTTGAGGCTGAGCCGGGCAGGCGCATCGAAGGCGGGGACGGAGTTCACGGGCTGATTATACCGGAGACGGGCATGTATCCTGCGCGAGCCGGAAATCCCGCGGCGAGCCGCGCTGAGAGCGCGATCTCATGAGCACCAGGCATATCGAGTCCGACGGCACTCCTCGCTACACCAATCGCCTCGCGGGCGAGACGAGTCCGTATCTGCAGAAGCACGCGCACAACCCCGTCGACTGGTATCCGTGGGGAGCCGCCGCGTTCGAGAAGGCCCGGACCGAAGACAAGCCCGTTCACCTCTCCGTCGGCTACTCCTCCTGCCACTGGTGCTCCGTTCTCGAGGAGGAAAGCTTCGAGGACGAGGAGACGGCGCGCCTGCTCAACGAGCGCTTCGTCAACATCAAGGTCGATCGGGAGGAGCGGCCCGACATCGACCGGATCTATCAAATCGCCCAGCACTTGATCACGCGCCGCTCGGGCGGCTGGCCGCTCACGATGTTCCTCTCGCCCGGGGACCGACGGCCGTTCTTCGGCGGCACGTACTTCCCGAAGGAGGCGCGCTACGGCCTGCCTGCATTCCGGGACGTGCTCACGCGGGTCGCGGACTACTACGCCGGCCATCGGGCCGAGATCGCTCGACAGGGCGCCGCTCTCATCGATGTATTCAAAGAAATCGATGCAGTCTCTGCGCCGCAAGCGGATCGAGCCGGCGCCGCCGCCGCCCTCGACGACGGTCCGCTCGTCGCCGCGCGCGCCGCTCTCGGGGAGAACTTCGATGCGCGGTTCGGCGGCTTTGGCGACGCACCGAAATTCCCGCATCCCGCGACCCTGGAGCTGCTGCTTTGCCTCTGGCGCGCGAGCTCACCGCCCGCCACGGCCGCTGCCGCAGCAACCATACCTCCCGCGGCCTCCGCGCCGCGCCCGACCGACGCACAACCCGATCTCGACGCGCTCCACATGGCGACCCTCACCTTACGCCGCATGGGCGAGGGTGGAATCGACGATCAGCTGGCCGGCGGGTTCTGCCGCTACTCGGTCGATCCGTACTGGATGATCCCGCACTTCGAGAAGATGCTCTACGACAACGGGGCGCTGCTCGCCGTGTACGCGGATGCCGCGCTTGCGACCGGCGATCCGTTCTATCGCCGCATCGCGAGCGAGACCGCCGAATGGATCATGCGCGAGATGCAGTCGCCCGCGGGGGGATACTTCTCGAGCTTCGATGCGGACTCCGAGGGCCACGAGGGCAAGTACTACGTTTGGGAACGCGCAGAGGTCGAGCGCGCGCTCACGCCCGAGGAGTACGCCGCATTCGCGCCACGCTTCGGACTCGAGCGCACACCGAACTTCGAGGGCAAGTGGCATCTGCACACCTTCGCCTCCATCGAAGAGGTCGCAACGATTCTCGGCAAGTCCTCGGCCGAGGTCGAAGGGCTGATCGATTCCGCGCGTGCAAAACTGCTCGCGATTCGCCGCAGACGCGTTCCGCCGGCGCGCGACGAGAAGATCCTCACTTCGTGGAACGCACTCACGATCCGCGGCATGGCGCGCGCCGCTCGAGCCCTGGGGCGCGAGGACTTCGCCGCATCGGCCCGCCGCGCGCTCGCGTTCATCCGCGACACGCATTGGCGGAACGGGCGACTGCTGGCGACGAGCCGCGACGGCCGCGCGCAGCTCGCCGCCTACCTCGATGACTACGCGTACCTGGCCCTCGCAGTGTTGGAGCTGCTTACGGTGCGGTTCGATGCCCAGGACCTGCGCTTCGTTTCCGAGCTGCTGGAGATCATCCTCGAGCGCTTTCGTGACCCCGAGTCGGGCGGTCTTTACTTCACCTCGGACGACCACGAGACCCTCATCCATCGATCGATGTCCTTCGCCGACGATGCCACGCCATCGGGAAACGGCATCGCGGCGCTTGCGCTCGAGCGCAGCGGCTATCTGCTCGGGGAATCGCGCTACCTCGAAGCGGCCGAGCGGATTCTGCGCGCCGCGTGGTCGAGCATCGCCCGCAATCCGACCTCGCACGTCGCTCTGCTCCTGGCGCTTCAGGAATACCTCGATCCCACGGAGATCGTGATCGTGCGCGGCGAGCCGCGCGAGATCGAATCCTGGGGCACGGAGCTCGCCCGGATTTACGCTCCACGACGCCTCGCGCTTGCGATACCGAGCGATGCCACGGACCTCCCCGAAGCACTCGCGACGAAGACCGCCCGCGGGCACGCGGTCGCTTACTTATGTCGGGGAACCGTTTGCTCGGCGCCGATCGACTCGCTCAGCAAACTCGTGGAACTCGCCGGGCCCGCCGATGCAGCGCGTGCGGGCACACCGGTTGCGGGGACCTGAGGATCATGAGAAGACGAGCACGCTCTACCGCGCCCGCGCGGCGCACAGGTCCGATACGGCGGTCCGGTCCCGCGCGGCGCGCGCGAAACGACTACGATTTCGATTACGCAGGCACGACGGGCGAGCTCGATCAGAACGAGTACGGCGGCGACCTCTACGGCGGTGGGCGCTATGGTCGCGGGCCGTTCGAGCAGAGTCAGCGTTACGGAGCGCGCGGCTTCGGCTCGGGGACCGGCGCATATGGGAGCCTGCAGAAACAGTTCGAGAACCGCTACACCTCCGGCGGTTACTCCGGCCTGAAGACGAGCGGTCGAGCGCTCGGAGGTCCCCCGGGCGCGGGCAGCGCGCCCTCGAATCGCAATCGGTTGCCACGAACTGGAGCCGGCTCGCGAGCCGTCCCTGGTCGCAGCGCCGCCGGGTCGAGCCGGAAGGCAGCCGAGCCCAAGCGCCGACGACCGAAGAGAACCGCTGCGCCGGCGCGCGCGAAATCCGCGGCGCCCGCGCGAGCGAGCTCAGCGTCGCGGCGCGCAGCGCCATCCCGGCGCCGGCCCGCCGCGACACGCGCTGCGAGCTCCCGGCGCGCGCCCGCTCCCCGGCGGGCTGCCCCTTCCGGCCGTGCTTTCACTTCCGGTCGTGCTTCCGGCGCCTCCGATCGCACCGATGCGCGCATCGGTCAGGAGATCTGCGAGCGCCTCGCTCGGCCGGGCGCCGATTTGGACTTGGCCGGGATCGCAGACGAGCGTCTCGACGTGAGCGATGTGAGAGTGAGCGTGGCGGGGGGCAAAGTCACCCTGGAGGGGACCGTGCCCGCGCGACGCATGAAACCCTACATCGAGGCGCTCGTCGATGCCTGCCCGGGAGTGCAAGACATCGACAACCGCTTGCGCGTGCAGCGTTGAGAGCCGGTTCGCAGGGCCACTGCATCGTTCTGCTCAAATGACCTGCGCGACCGCGCTCGCGACGTAGTCGACCGTCTCGCTTCGCAAGCCTGCGATGTTGATGCGGCTGTCGTCCGTCATGTAGATGTGGTGCTCGGTGCGCAGCGTCCTCACCTGCTCCGGGGTAATGCCGAGGAAGCTGAACATCCCCCGCTGCGCCGCAATGAATGCGAAATCCCGGCCGGGGCAACTCTCCGCAAGCGCCCGCACCAGTTGCTGGCGCAGCTCGGCGATACGCCGGCGCATCTCCTCGAGCTCGCGCCGCCACGCCGCGCTCAGACTCTCCTCCGAAAGAATGCGGCTCACGATCGCGGCGCCATGGTCCGGCGGCATCGAGTAGAGACGTCGGGCAATCCGCACTTCGTGGCTGAGCGCCGCCTGCGAGGCCTGCGCGGACTCGGTCACGATGTGCAGCGCGCCGGCGCGCTCCCGGTAGAGACCGAAGTTTTTCGAGCAGGAGACCGCGACCAGCAACTCCGGCAGCTCCGCGGCGAACAAGCGGACGGCGAATGCATCCTCCTCGACACCGGCTCCGAGCCCCTGGTAGGCCATATCGAGGAACGGCAGCAGACGCCGGCGCCGGACGATCTCGAGCACCGAGTGCCACTGGCTCTCGGATAGGTCCGCGCCCGTCGGATTGTGGCAGGACGCGTGCAGCAGAACGGCGCTCTCGGGCGCCAGGGCATCGAGCGCGCCCAGCATCGCATCGATCCGCACACCTCCCGTCGCCGCGTCGTAGTAGGGATAGCGGTCGAGCGCAAGCCCGCACCCGCTGAGAAGGGGCGCATGATTCGCCCACGTCGGAGTGCTCACGTGCATGACCGCCTGTGGCGAGGATGCACGAATCAGCTCTGCGCCCAAGCGCAACGCGCCGCACCCGCCAACGCCCTGGATGGTACGCACCCTGCCGGCCCCGAGCGCGGGATGTCCGGAGCCGAAGCTCAGGCGCTCCATCGCCTGATTGAATGCGGGATTGCCGGCCGCGGCGACATACGACTTGGTCGTCTGAGCCTCGAGCACCGCGCGTTCGGCTGCCCGGACAGCCTCGAGCACCGGAGTATCCCCGCGAGCGTCGCGGTAGACACCGACCCCGAGATCGACTTTCGCCGGGCTCGAATCAGCGCGATAGGCGGCCATCAGGCCGAGAATGGAATCATCGGGCATGCGCTCGAGTCGCTCGAACATCGGCAGCCTCCACGGATGCGATCTGGATGCTTACTCTAGCCCGGCGGAGCTCGCCACGCTCGC
>DATNFW010000025.1:0-24417 GCA_035606175.1 Steroidobacteraceae bacterium
CATCGGGCCTAAGGCGTGAGCAGGAGCCTGGCGAAGTTTGGCAGAATAGACTGCTTCGTACCCACGAAACGCGGCCGAGCATGAACCTGCACGAATACCAAGCGAAGGAATTGTTTCGCACGTACGGCATTCCGGTGCCGCAGGGGCGAGTCGCCGCGAGTGCGGCGGAGGCGGTCGATGCGGCCCGCGCACTCGGGGGCTCTGTCTGGGTAATCAAGGCACAGGTGCACGCGGGCGGCCGAGGCAAGGCGGGCGGGGTCAAGCTCGCCCGTGACCTCGAGTCGGTCCGCTCGGCCGCGGCGGGCATGCTCGGCCGCCGGCTCGTCACCCATCAGACCGGAGCCGAAGGCCTCCCGGTCGAGCGGGTGTACGTGGAGGTCGGGTCGGAGATCGAGCGCGAGCTCTATCTCTCGCTTACCCTCAATCGTGACCGGGGTCGCATTGCCGTCATCGCCTCCGCGGCCGGCGGGATGGAGATCGAGGAGGTGGCCGCGAAGACGCCCGAGAAAATCATGACGGCCAACGTGCATCCGGCTGCCGGGTTGCAGCCTTATCAGTGCCGCAAGCTCGCATTCGGGCTCGGCTTCAAGGGTGAGCAGGTCGCGCAGTTCCAGGCCATTGCACTTGCGCTGTATCGGCTTTATCTCGAGCGCGATGCGAGCCTCGTCGAGGTGAATCCGCTCATCGTGACGCGCGACGCGCGGCTCCTCGCGCTCGATGCGAAGGTGAACATCGATGCGAATGCGCTTTTCAGGCAGAAGGAGCTTGCCGCATTGCGCGACCCCTCGCAGGAGGACCCCATGGAGCGGCGCGCAAGCGAGCACGATCTCAACTATGTCTCCCTCGATGGCGACATCGCATGCATGGTGAACGGCGCGGGACTCGCCATGGCCACGATGGACCTGATCAAGCTCAAGGGTGGGCAGCCTGCGAACTTCCTCGACGTAGGAGGTGGCGCCACGACCGAGCGCGTCACCGCGGCCTTCGAGCTCATCCTGTCGAACCCGCGGGTGAAGGCGATTTTGGTGAACATCTTTGGAGGGATCGTGCGCTGCGATGTGATCGCCGAGGGCGTAATCAATGCGGTGAGGAACGTCGGGGTGAAAGTGCCCGTCATCGTGCGGCTCGAGGGCACCAATGCCGATAAGGCTCGCGAGATGCTGGCGAAGAGCGGTTTGACGATCGCCGCAGCGAGCGACCTCACCGATGCGGCGCGCAGCGCCGTCGCGCTTGCGCGCAAGCAGGCCGCCTGAGCCCTTCAGCGATCATCACGCAGGACAACGAATGAGCATCTTGGTCGACAAGAATACGCGCGTCATCTGTCAGGGCTTCACCGGACGGCAGGGGACGTTTCATTCAGAGCAATGCGTCGCCTACGGCACGAAGCTCGTCGGAGGTACGACGCCCGGACGCGGCGGAACCCAACATCTCGGGTTGCCCGTGTTCGATACGGTCGAGGAGGCGGTGCGGCAGACGGGCGCCACTGCCAGCATGATCTACGTTCCGGCCGCTTACGCTGCGGATGCGATTCTCGAGGCGGCGGATGCGGGAGTCGAGCTCGTCGTGTGCATCACCGAGGGCATTCCCGTCAACGACATGGTCCGCGTGAAGGCGGCACTCGCCGGCGGGGGCACGCGACTCGTCGGTCCGAATTGCCCGGGCGTCATCACCCCCGGTGAGTGCAAGATCGGCATCATGCCGGGGTTCATTCATCGGCGTGGCGCAGCCGGCATCGTCTCACGCTCAGGGACACTCACGTACGAGGCGGTCTTTCAAACGACCAATGCCGGACTCGGCCAGAGCACGTGCGTCGGGATCGGCGGCGATCCCGTGCGCGGGATGAACTTCGTCGATGTGCTCGCGCTGTTCGAGGGGGATCCGCAGACGGAGGGGATCATCCTCGTCGGGGAGATCGGCGGGAGCGACGAGGAGGCGGCGGCTGAATTCATCCGCCATTCCGTCTCGAAGCCCGTGGTCGCCTATATCGCGGGAGTCACCGCACCGCCCGGCAAACGCATGGGCCACGCGGGCGCGATCGTGGCCGGCGGCAAGGGCACCGCGGCGGATAAGTACCGGGCGCTCGAAGCCGCAGGTGCGAGGACGGTGCGCTCCCCGGCGGAGCTCGGATCGACGCTCGCGGAGCTGCTCCGCGGTGGGCGAAAGCGGTTGCGGAGCGCGGCTCGGAATGCGAAGCCATCCTCGGCGAAGGCTGTGGGGCGATCATCGAGCAGCGAGGCGACGGTTCGGCGCAAGGCGCCTGCGAAGCGCGTGAAGCCATCGCGGACGGCGAGCTCGAAGCGCGTAGGCCATCACGCCGCACCGCGTCACGCCGCAGCGCGTCGCGCCGCACCGCGTTCCGCCTCTGCGAGCCGGCGAAAGGCGCGGCATCGCTAGTCGCAGTACCCGCATGAGCTCACCGCAGCGCCTACGGATCGGACTCGCGCAGCTCGACCTGCTCGTGGGCGATGTGCAGGGCAACGCGGCTCGTGTGATCGAGACGGCCGAGAATGCACGCGCTGCGCTTGCCCCGGATCTGCTGGTTTTTCCCGAGCTGGCCCTCTCCGGCTATCCGCCGGAGGACCTGCTGTTTCATCGGGGGTTCCGGCGCCAGGTCGAGGCGGGGCTCGACGCGCTCAAACGGCAGGTGCAGGGCCTCAGCGTGTACGTCGGTTACCCGGAGTACAGCGGACTCAATATCTTCAATTCCGCCGCGCTGATCTCGGACGGGCAGATACTCGCCACACATCGCAAGATGGAGCTGCCCAATTACAAAGTCTTCGACGAGAAGCGGTACTTCCGTAGCGGAACCGAGGCGACGGTCATCGAGTGCCGGGGTTTCAGACTGGGGCTTCTCATTTGTGAGGACATCTGGGAAGTCAACGCGGCACGGGCGGCACGGGAGCGGGGCGCCGAGGCCCTGATCGTCATCAACGCGTCCCCGTTCGAGCTCCACAAGCAGCGCGAGCGCGAGCGCATTGCGCGCGCCCGCATCGCCGACGTGCAGCTGCCGATCGTCTACGTGAACATGGTCGGTGGCCAGGACGAGCTCGTGTTCGATGGCAACTCTTTCGTCATGGATGGGCGGGGTGAGGTCGTGATGCGCGCGCCCGCGTTCCAGGAAGGCACTTATGCCATCGAGCTCGTGCGCGATGCCTCGCGCGTGGTGCCCGAGCCCGGCTCTATCGCGCAGGAGCTCGCCGATGAGGCGAGCATCTACAACGCGCTCGTGCTCGGCGTGCGCGACTACGTCAACAAGCACGGTTTTCCGGGCGTCGTGATGGGGCTCTCGGGCGGCGTCGACTCTGCCCTCACGCTCGCGATCGCCGTCGATGCGCTCGGCGCCGAGCGGGTGCACGCGGTGATGATGCCCTCGCGGTATACGGCGTCCATGAGTCTCGAGGATGCCGAGCAGGAGGCGCGTGCGCTCGGCGTCACCTACAGCGTGATCTCGATCGAGGGAATGTTCGAGGCGACGCTCGCGGCGCTCGCCCAGGAGTTCGCGGGGCGCGCGCCCGACAGTGCCGAGGAGAACATCCAGTCCCGCTGCCGCATGCTGATCCTCATGGGGATTTCGAACAAGACGGGCCGGATGCTGCTCACGACGGGCAACAAAAGCGAGATGGCCGTGGGGTATGCGACGCTCTACGGCGACATGGCCGGCGGCTTCGCCCCGATCAAAGACTGCAACAAGCTGCTCGTCTACCGTCTGGCGGCGTATCGCAACAGAGGCGGTCGAGTGATTCCGCAGCGGGTCATCGAGCGCCCGCCCTCCGCCGAGTTGAGGCCCGATCAGAAGGATTCCGATTCCTTGCCGCCTTACGAGGTGCTCGATGCAATCCTCGAGGCGTTCATCGAGGAGGATCTGTCGGTCGATGAGATCGAGGCGCGCGGCTTCGATCGTGCGACGGTCGGGCGCGTGCTCGATCTCGTCAAGCGCAACGAGTACAAGCGTCGTCAGGCCCCACCCGGGGTGCGCGTGAGCCGGCGCGCGTTCGGGCGCGACTGGCGCTATCCGATCACCAACGGATATCGACGCTGATCACCAGAAGTGCCACCAATGTTTCCTGCGCTTCGCAGGATCGGGCACGTTTGCGAAGT
This sequence comes from Steroidobacteraceae bacterium, assembly GCA_035606175.1. Taxonomy (GTDB): domain Bacteria; phylum Pseudomonadota; class Gammaproteobacteria; order Steroidobacterales; family Steroidobacteraceae; genus JASHUC01. The sequence goes on from DATNFW010000025.1 coordinate 4,099, forward strand.
TGAGCTGATAGACCTGGCGAACCTGCGCCTCGCGTTGCTTGAGCCCGAGCTTGTCGTACGCCTGGATCATGACCTCGAGCGCTTGGCGCACCGCGGGCGCTCCGTCGTATTGCTCGATGCACTCGTTTGCGCGTTGCGCGGCACCGATGTATGCGCCGCGGCGGATGTAGTACTGCGCGACGTGCACATCGTAATCGGCGAGCCGGTCACGCAAGTACACCATGCGCTCGCGCGCATCGTGTGCGTAGGCACTCTTCGGATACTGCTCGACCACCGTCTTGAAGGCATCGAATGCCTTGCGCGCCGTGGTCGGGGGGCGTTTGGTGAGATCGGCGTGGAAGAACCGCTCGATCTCGTTCGGGGAGCGCTCGAAGTTGACCAGACCCTTGACGTACCAGGCGTAATCGACGCGCGGATGGGTCGGGTTCTCGCGTACGAAGGTGTCGGCCGCGTCCGTTGCGGAGTCGTCCTCGCCGCTCTTGTAGTAGGCGTAGATCAGGTCGATGCGCGCCTGCCGCGCCTGGTCGGTGAAGGGGTAGCGAGCGACGAGCGCTTCGTACACCTTGATCGCATTCTTGTAGTCGTAGTTGATGAGCCGCTTATGGGCCTGGTCGTACAGGACCTGCGGAGTCGGCTCCTTCTGCCTGCGGCGATTCGTATGGCAGCCGGTGACGAGGAGGCAGGAGAGCGCAACGGCGAGCACGAGCGCCGGGCTCCGAGCGACGGTGAGCCGCCGGAGCGGCAGCGATTGAAACATGGAGCTGAAGGCCCCCTCGGTGGATAACATTCGGATGAATGACGCAGTATAGCCAATCCGCCGGATCGGCCCCCTGCCGCGAATCCGTCGCGCCTTGAGACCGTGACCGCCATGCCGGAGTTCCGAACGCACGAGCTGCTCCTGCCTGCCGAGCTCGCGGGGTTGAGGCTCGATCAGGCGCTCGCGCGAGCTCTGCCGCAGTATTCCCGTGCGCGCCTGCAGAGCTGGATCGAGCGTGGCGCCGTGCGCATCGCGGGCCGCGTGCCGCGCGCGCGAGACAAGGTCTGGGGCGGGGAGCGTGTGCGCATCGAGGCGCGGCTCGAGTCCGAGGGTCGGGTCGCCCCCGAGGCACTGCCGCTGCAGGTGGTGTACGAGGATCGCGAACTGCTCGTCCTCGATAAGCCACCCGGGCTCATCGTGCACCCCGGCGCGGGCAATCCCTCCCATACGCTGCAGAATGCCTTGCTCGCTTACGACCCGCAGTCAGCGCTCGTGCCCCGCGCGGGCATCGTGCACCGCCTCGATCGCGGTACGAGCGGGCTGCTCGTCGTCGCGCGCACGGTCGAGGCGCACGCGCATCTCGTGGCCGCGCTCGCCGCGCATGAGATCGAACGCCGCTACCTCGCGATCTCAATCGGTGTGATGACGGGTGGCCAAACGATCGCCGAACCGATCGGCCGGCACCGATCGCTCAGGACGCGAATGGCGGTCGTGAGCGACGGCCGGGCGGCCGTGACGCACGTGCGTGTCGTGCGGCGCTTCCGCGCTCATACGCTCATCGAGGCGCAGCTCGAGACCGGGCGAACGCACCAGATCCGGGTGCACCTCGCCCACATCGGGTATCCGGTGCTCGGCGATCCGGTCTACGGAGGCCGGCGGCGCATACCGCCAGCCGCAAGTCCGGCCCTTCTCGAGGCGCTCGCCTCGCTCGGGCGCCAGGCTCTGCACGCGGCAAAATTGAGACTCGTTCACCCGAGCACCGGTCGGGAGATGAGCTTCGAGGCGCCGCTGCCCGATGACATGCAGCTTGTCCTGGCGGCTCTCGAGGAGGATGCGCGGACGGCGGCAACCGTTCGGCGCAAGGGAGAGCAGCCTTGAGCACGTGCGGGTCACGGGTTCGCGGAGTGCTGCCGTGAATGCGGGCGAAATCGAGGTCATCCGTCCGGACTGGCCCGCGCCAAGGGGCGTGCGCGCGGCGTTCACGCTGCGCGGAGGCGGCGTGAGCCGGCCGCCATTCGACTCGCTCAACCTCGGTCTGCGGGTCGGCGATGATTCACAAGCGGTGGTGGAGAATCGCCGGCGCGTTCGCATTTGCCTGGGACTGCCCGCAGAGCCGTGCTGGCTCACACAGGTCCATGGGAGCTCCGTCGTGACGCTCGATCGGGCGGCGGCGGATCAGGCGCAGGCCGCCCATCGGGCGGGGGGCGCGCATCAGGCGCAGGGTGCGCATCAGGCGGTGCCGACACAAGCAGATGCGGCGATCAGCCGCCGCAGCGGTGTGGTGTGCGCAATCCAGGTGGCCGACTGCATGCCGGTGCTCTTCGCGGCGCGCGATGGTGCGGCCGTGGGGGCGGCGCATGCAGGCTGGCGCGGGCTCGCCGCAGGCGTGTTGGAAGCGACCGTCGCGGAGCTGGCAGCGGGGCAGCCGGGCGTTCCGGCGGACCGGCTGATCGCCTGGATGGGGCCCGCGATCGGCCGCGAGCACTTCGAGGTGGGAGAGGAAGTGAGGGCGGCGTTCGTCGAGCGCGACGCGGAGGCGGCGAGCGCATTTGCGCGCAATGCGCGCGGGCGCTGGCAGTGCGACCTCTACGGGCTCGCCCGGCGCCGGCTCGCCACCGCCGGCGTGCGAGAGGTGTACGGAGGCGGCTGGTGCACCTACGGCGACGCCTCGCGCTTCTTCTCTTACCGTCGCGACGGGCAGTGCGGACGGACGGCCGCGCTCATCTGGATCGAGCCCGCGGGAGGCGGGTCTACGGGTCCGCTCACGGGTGACGAAAGGCTCTTGAAGGCCGCCGTTGTGTCCCCACAACAGGGCTGACGCCCCCGTTTCGCGGCGGCTCCCCGAGCGGATAATCCAAACGCAGCTCAGCCGAGGCTTTCTATGCGGCAGGACAAGTTGACGAGCAAGTTTCAGATGGCTCTCGCCGATGCGCAGTCGCTCGCGGTCGGGCGGGACAACCAGTTCATGGAGCCCGCGCACCTGATGCTTGCGCTGCTCGACCAGCAGGGCGGCACCGTACGGCCGCTGCTCATGAAGGCAGGCGCGAACATCAACAAACTGCGCTCGGAGCTCATGGCGCTTCTCGACCGGGTGCCGACGGTGCAGGGCACCCCGGGTGAAGTGCACGTCTCGAACGATCTGGTGCGCCTGCTCAACGTCGCGGACAAGCTCGCGCAGCAACGCGGCGATCAGTTCATCTCGAGCGAGCTGTTCGTGCTCGCCGCCTTCGAGGACAAAGCGAACCTCGCCCGGTTGTTGAAGGATGCCGGACTCGCCCGTGGCACGGTCGAGAAAGCGATCGACGAAGTCCGCGGCGGCGAGAAGGTGAACGATGCGAACGCAGAGGAGCAACGCGGAGCGCTCGAGAAATACACGGTCGATCTCACCGAGCGCGCCTCCTCCGGCAAGCTCGATCCGGTCATCGGCCGCGATGATGAGATTCGCCGCACGATCCAAGTCCTGCAGCGGCGTACGAAGAACAATCCCGTGCTGATCGGCGAGCCCGGTGTCGGCAAGACAGCGATCGTCGAGGGCCTCGCACAGCGGATCGTGAACGGCGAGGTGCCCGAGGGGCTGCGCAACAAGCGCATTCTGGCGCTCGATATGGGCGCATTGATCGCCGGCGCGAAATTCCGCGGCGAGTTCGAGGAGCGCCTGAAGGGTGTGCTCACTGATCTCGCGAAACAGGAAGGCAGCATCATTCTGTTCATCGACGAGCTGCACACCGTCGTCGGTGCGGGACGCGCCGAAGGCTCGATGGATGCGGGCAACATGTTGAAGCCCGCGCTCGCTCGCGGGGAGCTGCACTGCATCGGAGCTACGACCCTCGATGAATACCGCAAGTACATCGAGAAGGACGCCGCGCTCGAGCGGCGTTTCCAGCGGGTGCTCGTCGATGAGCCCTCCGTGGAGGACACGATCGCGATCCTGCGCGGACTGCAAGAGCGCTACGAGGTTCACCACAACGTCGACATCACGGACCCCGCGATCGTCGCCGCCGCGACGCTGTCGCATCGGTACATCACGGACCGGCAGCTGCCGGACAAGGCGATCGACCTCATCGATGAGGCCGCCGCGCGCATCCGCATGGAGATCGACTCCAAGCCCGAGGCGCTCGACCGGCTCGAGCGGCGAATCATCCAGCTGAAGATCGAGCAGGAGGCGCTGAAGAAGGAGCAGGATGAGGCCTCACGGAAGCGCTTGCAGACGCTCGAGGAGGGCCTGCGGGATCTGGAAAAGCAGTACGCGGATCTCGAGGAGGTTTGGAAGTCCGAGAAGGCGACACTGCAGGGCGCGGCTCAGATCCGCGCCGATCTCGATCGGGCACGCACCGAGCTCGATGCGGCAAGGCGCGCGAACGACCTCGGCCGGATGGCGGAGCTGCAGTACGGCCGCATTCCCGAGCTCGAGAAGCGGCTCGCGGAGGCGCTCGCCGCCGAGAAAAAGGAGACCCACCTGGTCCGCAATCGCGTGACCGAGGAGGAGATCGCCGAGGTGGTCTCCAAGTGGACGGGAATTCCCGTCGCAAAAATGCTCGAGGGCGAGAAGGAGAAGCTCCTTCGCATGGAGGGCGAGCTCGAGAGACGCGTGGTCGGCCAGGACGAGGCCGTGCGCATCGTCTCGGATGCGATCCGCCGCTCGCGCGCCGGGCTCTCCGATCCGCGCCGGCCTAACGGCTCGTTCCTGTTCTTAGGGCCGACGGGCGTGGGCAAGACCGAGCTCTGCAAGGCACTCGCCGACTTCCTGTTCGACACCGAGGATGCGCTCATCCGCATCGACATGTCGGAGTTCATGGAGAAGCACTCGGTCGCGCGTCTGATCGGGGCGCCGCCGGGCTATGTCGGCTACGAAGAGGGCGGGTATCTCACGGAGGCGGTGCGCCGCCGGCCTTATTCGGTGATTCTGCTCGATGAGGTCGAGAAGGCCCACCAGGATGTATTCAACATCCTGCTCCAAGTGCTCGATGACGGGCGCTTGACCGACGGGCAGGGCCGGACCGTCGATTTCCGCAACACCGTCATCATCATGACCTCCAACCTCGGGTCGAACGTCATTCAGGAATTCGCCGGTGCGAAGAATTACACGCGCATGCGCACGGCCGTGATGGAGATCGTCCAGCAGAGCTTCCGCCCGGAGTTCATCAATCGCATCGACGACATCGTCGTGTTCCGGCCGCTCGGCACCGAGCAGATTCGGCGGATCGTGGACATTCAGCTCGCGTATTTGCGCAAGCGTCTCGCGGACCGCTCCATGGACATCAACCTCGACGACCGGGCTCGCGATCTGATCGGCGAGGCAGGCTACGATCCGGTCTACGGAGCGCGACCGCTCAAGCGGGTGATCCAGCAGCAGATCGAGAATCCGCTCGCGCAGCAGATCCTCAAGGGCGACTTCGGGCCCGGCGACATCGTGCAGGCGACCGTGCGCGACGGACACATCGTCTTCGAGAAGGCGGTGCAGAAGGCGGCCTGAGGGCGTACGCCGCCCAGGGCGCCGTCGCCGTGCGGCGACTCACCTCGCCGGGTGCGCCCCGGCCACGCTGCAAGCCGTGCCGTGCCGTTCCGCGCCGGTCGGTGCCGATCACTGCCCGGCCCGCGGGCCGGGCGGCGTCATGCGCGGCGAGCAGGTATAATTTGACTTGGCTCAAACAAATTCCGACCGAACATCGCCATGCCGTTCTACGAATACGAGTGCCAAAGCTGTAAGTTCTACAGCGAAGTGATGCAGAAGATCACTGACCCGCCGCTCAAGAAGTGCCCTTCTTGCGGCAAGAACACCATGAAGAAGCTCATTTCGGCGCCGAATTTCCGCCTGAAGGGAGGCGGCTGGTACGAAACGGACTTCAAATCACAGCAAGAGACGAAGCGCAATCTCGCCGAGCAGGAGAAGGCCGAAAAGGAAGCGAAGCCCTCCGAGAGCACCGAGAAGCCCGCAGAGGGCGCCAAGGCGGCCGAGTCCTCCACGTCGACCGAGACGAAGGCGAGCGAATCGAAATCGGCCACCCAGACGGGCGATGGGACGCGGCGCGGGATCACGATCTCGGGGCGGGCCTCCGCTTCGGCGTCGTCGTCCTCTCGAGGCGGCCAGTCGGCGCGCGGCGATCAGCGCCGGGCGTCGGCACCTGCGAAGCGTGCGGCCTCGCAGCGCACCTCGACCCGGCGGCCGGCCGCGAAGGCTTCGGCGAGCAAAGCCAAGGCCCGCTCCGGGCGCAGCAAGTCGCGGCGTTGAGGATCATGGCGGGGCGCATCGAGGCAAATTTGTCCGAGGCCCAGAGCGCCGCGCCGCCTCACGCCGTTCCGCCCCACGTGGCTCCGCCGCCCGACACGACGCCGCTCATCGCCGCCCCGTCGGGCGCCGCTCAGCCGCGCGGCGTACCGGCCAACCGGCGCGGCTGGGGGCTGCGGCGCTACCTCGTCGCCGGGATGCTCGTGTGGCTGCCGATCCTCGCCACGATCTGGGTGGTGGGATTCATCGTCGATGTGGTGGACCGGCTGCTGCCGGCGACGCTGCGGCCGGAGACCTGGCTCGGCATCTATATCCCCGGTCTCGGAGTGCTCTTCGCGTTGGTCCTGGTGCTTCTGACCGGGCTCGCCGTCACGAATCTCGTCGGGCGGCAGCTCGTCACCTATTGGGAGGAGTTGCTCGCGCGCATTCCGCTCGTGCGCTCTGTCTACAGCGGTGTGAAGAGTTTCGCCGAGAGCGTGCTCACCTCGAGCCACTCGTTCCGGCAGGTGGTGGCGGTCGAGTATCCACGGCCCGGCGTGTGGAGCATCGGCTTCGTCACCGCGGACGATGTGCCGGAGGTGAGCGCAAAGACGGGCGAGCCGCTCGTGTGCGTTTTCATCTCGCCCGCACCGAATCCGACCGCGGGCTTCATCATCCTCGTGCCCCGCTCCCAGCTCGTTCCGCTCGAGATGAGCATCGATGCTGCGATGAAGATGATCGTCACCTGCGGCGTCGTCATACCGCCCTACAAAAGCGCCTCCGCACCGATCTCCCACGGCACCGGCTGAGCGGCTCGCGCGAGCACCTATCTGGTAAGCTCGCGCGCCTATGCGCTCGCATTACTGCGGAAACGTCAACGAGACACTCACCGGTCGCGACATCACGGTCGCGGGCTGGGTGCATCGCCGGCGCGATCACGGCGGTGTGATTTTCGTCGATCTGCGCGATCGAGAAGGGCTGCTGCAGGTGGTCTTCGATCCCGACCGGCCGCAGGTGTTCAAAGAAGCGGAGCGGCTGCGCAACGAGTTCGTCGTGAGCGTGCGCGGGCGCGTGCGCGCGCGCCCTGAAGGCACCATCAATCCGCATCTCGACTCGGGCCGCATCGAGGTGCTCGCCGAGTCGATCGAGGTGCTCAATCGCTCCGAGCCGCTGCCGTTTCAGCTCGATGAGACGGTCAGTGAGGAGGTGCGGCTGAAATATCGCTACCTCGACCTGCGCCGCGAGACGATGCGGGATCGCCTGCAGCTGCGCTATCGGCTGACGCGCTCGATGCGCAGCTATCTCGATGCGAACGGGTTCATGGACATCGAGACGCCGGTGCTCGGGAAATCGACTCCAGAGGGAGCGCGGGACTACCTGGTTCCGAGCCGCACCCACGCGGGCAAATTCTTTGCGTTACCGCAGTCACCGCAACTGTTCAAGCAGTTGCTCATGGTTGCGGGCTTCGATCGGTACTATCAGATCGTGCGCTGCTTTCGCGACGAGGACCTGCGCGCAGACCGGCAGCCGGAGTTCACTCAGCTCGACATCGAAACGTCGTTCCTGCCTCAGGAGGAGATCATGCGCCTCATGGAGGGGCTGGTGCGGCATGTGTTCCGGGAGGTGCTCGGCGCCGCGCTGCCCGATCCCTTCCCACGCATGACCTACGCCGAGGCGATGCGGCGGTTCGGCTCGGACAAGCCGGACCTGCGAATCGCGCTCGAGCTCGTCGATGTGGCGGACCTCGTGAAGGACTGCGATTTCAAGGTCTTCGCCGCTCCGGCAAACGATCCCGCGGGCCGCGTCGCAGCGCTGCGCGTGCCTCGGGGCGGGGCGCTCTCGCGCAAGGAGATCGACGACTACACGACGTTCGTCGCTCGCTATGGTGCGAAGGGGCTCGCTTACGTGAAGGTCAACGAGCGCGCGAAGGGGAAGGAGGGTCTGCAGTCGCCGATCATCAAATTCCTGAGCGACGCCGCGGTGCGCGGCATTCTGGAGCGCACTGCCGCGGCGGATGGCGATCTGATCTTCTTCGGCGCCGGGAGCGCGAAGGTGGTCAACGATTCCCTCGGGGCGCTGCGGCTCAAGGTCGGCGAGGACACGGGCCGCATCGAGGCCGACTGGCGTCCGCTCTGGGTGGTCGATTTCCCGATGTTCGAATGGGATGCAGACGAGAAGCGCTGGGTGGCGATGCACCATCCGTTCACCTCGCCCAAGATCGACGATCCACGCGAGCTCGCCGCGAATCCGGGGACGGCACTTGCGAAGGCTTACGACATCGCGCTCAACGGTTCCGAGATCGGAGGCGGCTCGGTGCGCATCCATCGAGAGGAGATGCAGTCGGCCGTGTTCGAGCTGTTCGGAATCCGGGCCGAGGAGGCGCAGCGCAAATTTGGATTTCTCCTCGATGCGCTGCGATACGGGGCGCCCCCGCACGGGGGCATCGCGTTCGGCGTCGATCGCATCGCGATGCTGATGGCCGGCGCGGAGAGCATTCGCGACGTGATCGCATTCCCCAAGACCCAGACCGCCGCAGATCCGCTCACGGATGCGCCCTCGGAGGTTGCCGAAGCGCAGCTGAGGGAGCTGCACATCCGGGTGCGCACGCCGCCGCCCGGCTGAGCGAGATCCCATCGCGCGTGGGCGTTCTCTAATGGCGCGTGAGGCAGTCGTCTACGTCCACGGCCTCTGGTCCTCGCGTGTGGATTCGGTCCTCCTCCGCCGGCGACTTGCGAGTGCGCTCGGTTGCGAGGTGTGGATGTTCAGCTACCCTAGCATCTCGAGCCCAATGACCGAGGTCATCGAGCGGCTACACCGATTCGTCGGTGAGCGGCTCGAGCGAATCGCCCCGCGGCGCAGCGTGCGCCCGAGCGGGTCCGATTCCGCCGCAGCAGGTCCCTTCGAGCGGCTCCACTTTGTGGGTCACAGCCTCGGCGGACTCGTGATCTATCGCTTTCTGGAGCGCCATGGCGATCAGCCGCCCGGTCGGGTCGTGTTTCTCGGCACGCCGGCGGTAGGCTGTTGCGCCGCAGTCGGGCTCTCACGGCTGCCGTTGCTCAATCCGTTCGTCGGCCAATGCGTAAGCGAGGAACTGCTCGTCGCGCGGGAGCGGCGCTGGAGCAATTCACGCGCGCTCGGCATCATCGCCGGCACGCGGCGGCTCGGACTCGGCCAGTTGGTCGCGCGTCTCGAGGGTGAGAACGACGGCACGATCGCGGTGAGCGAGACACGCCTGCCCGGTGCTTCGGATTCCATCACGGTACCGGCGACTCACATGGGGCTGCTCGTGTCGGCGCGCGCGGCGCGCGAGACAGCCGCGTTTCTGCGCGACGGTCACTTTTCGCTATCGCCGCGCCCCTCGGCGCCTGCCATGAGAAGCGCGCGGAGCTCATAGAGCGCATCAAGCGCGGCCCGCGGGCTGAGAGTATCGGGGTCGAGCGCGGCGAGCGCAGCGCCGACGGCATTGAGCACCGGATCAGGCGAAGTGGGGATCCCTTCGCGCGCAGAGCCGTCGAGGTTCGTTGCGCTGCCGGCCTCGGTCGCCTCGCGCGGCTCGATGGCCGCGCCCGGCTCGATGGCCCCGTCCGGCTCGATGGCCCCGCGAGGCAGAGTTGGGTCGCCTGACTGGGTCACAGGCGCGGGCTGCGGTGCGAAGAGAGGAAGCTCGGCCTGGCTGCTCTGCGCGAGCCGCCGGTCGCGCTCGGCTTCGAGCGCCGCCAGATATTCCCCGGCACGCGTGATGACTTCTCGCGGGACGCCTGCGAGTTGTGCGACCTGCAGGCCGTAGCTGCGATTCGCCGGGCCTTCCTTCACCGCGTGCAAGAAAACGATCTCTTCGCTGTGCTCGGTCGCATCGAGGTGCACGTTCGCGCATCCCTCGATCTCGCTTGCGAGTGCGGTGAGCTCGAAGTAGTGCGTCGCGAACAACGTGAATGCGCGCAGCCGCTCGGCGATGTGCCGCGCCATGGACCACGCGAGTGACAGACCGTCGAAGGTGCTCGTGCCGCGGCCGATCTCATCCATCAGAATGAGGCTGCGGCGAGTCGCGTTGTGCAGGATGTTGGCGGCTTCGGTCATCTCGACCATGAACGTCGAGCGACCGCCCGCGAGATCGTCGGCGGCGCCGATGCGCGTGAAGATACGGTCGATCGGTCCGATCAGTGCCTGTTTCGCGGGTACGAAGCTGCCCACGTGCGCCAAAATGACGATGAGCGCGGCCTGGCGCATGTAGGTCGATTTCCCGCCCATGTTGGGGCCGGTGATGATCAGCATCCGCCGTCCGCCATCGAGCTCGAGATCGTTCGGCACGAACGCGCCGCCGAGGAAGCGCTCCACCACGGGGTGTCGGCCGCCTTCGATCTCGAGGACCGGCTCATCGGCGAGCTGCGGCTCGGTCCACTCGAGCTCCGAGGCTCGAGCCGCGAGGCTCGCGAGCGCATCGAGCTCGGCGATCGCCGCGGCGGTCGTCTGCAGCGGTCCGAGTCGATCGGTGAGCTGGGTGAGTACCTGCTCGTAAATCTCCTTCTCGCGCGCGAGCGCGCGCTCGCGGGCGCTCAACACCTTCTCCTCGAAACTCGCAAGCTCCGCCGTCACGAACCGCTCCGCCGACTTGACGGTCTGCCGGCGGACGTAATCCTTCGGGACGCGCTCGGCGTCGCGCCGCGACACTTCGATGAAAAAGCCTTGCACGCGGTTGAAGCCGAGCTTGAGAGCTGAGATGCCCGTGCGCTCTCGCTCCCGGCGTTCGAGCTCGAGCAGAAAATCGTCGGTGTGCGTCGCGATGCGGCGCAGCTCATCGAGCTCGGGGTCGTAGCCCGGCTCGATCACATCGCCGTCGCGCACGAGGGGCGAGGGCTCGGCGGCGATCGCGCGCTCGAGGAGCGCGCGGGCATCGCCGTGCTCTTCGATGCGTGCACGGAGCCCCTGCAGGAGCGGCGAGTCGAGCGGGGCGAGCTCGCGACGCAGGGCGGGCAGTGCGCCGAGCGCCGTGCGCAGCTGCGCGAGATCGCGCGGGCGCGCGGAGCGCAGCGCGATGCGTGCAAGAATTCGCTCGATATCCCCGATTGCGCGCAACGGCTCGCCGAGGAGTTCGAAGCGGCGCCGGTCGATCAGTGTTGCGAGTGCCTGATAGCGCGCGCGCAGCAGCGCCGCATCGCGCACCGGCCGATTGAGCCAGCGCCTGAGCTCGCGCGAGCCCATCGCCGTCGCGCATCGATCGATGATCGCAAAGAGCGTTGCCTCGGGTCGTCCGGAGAGGCTCGCATCGAGCTCGAGATTGCGCCGCGTAGCGGCATCGAGAATGAGCGCGTCCGAACGCTCCTCGACGGAGAGTGCGCGGATGTGAGGCAGAGCGGAGCGCTGCGTGTCGCGGACGTATTGCAGGAGTGCGCCCGCGGCGGCGAGGGCGAGCGGCAGCTCGTCGACACCGAAACCTTTCAAATCGAGCGTGCCGAGCTGATCGGTGAGCAGCCGCGAGGCGCTCGCGAGCTCGAAGTGCCACGGCGGCCGCGTTCGCATCCCCGTGCCGTTGCGGGCAAGTGCCTCGGCTTGCGGACGCTCATCCTCCGGGACCAGCAGCTCCGCCGGCCGCAAACGCTCGAGCTCCGCCGCGAGCGCGTGCTCTCCCTCGGCCTGCAGCAGCGTGAAACGGCCGGCGGCGAGGTCGAGCCAGGCGAGCCCGAAGCGGCCGCCCTCGCCATCACCGTCGCGGGCGAGCGCGGCGAGCAGCGTCTCGCGCCGCTCATCGAGGAGGGCCGCCTCGGTGACCGTGCCCGGCGTGACGATGCGGACGACCTGACGATCCACGGGCCCCTTCGACTTCGCCGGATCGCCGAGCTGCTCGCAGATGGCGACGCACTCACCTTTGCGCACGAGCCGCGCCAGGTAATTCTCGACCGCATGCACGGGCACGCCGGCCATCGGAATCGGCTGCCCGGCCGACTGGCCGCGCGTCGTGAGCGTAATATCGAGGAGCGCCGCGGCGCGTCGCGCATCGTCGTAGAACAGCTCGTAGAAATCCCCCATCCGGTAGAAGAGCAGCGCGTCCGGATGCTGGGCTTTCACCCGCAGGTACTGCTGCATGACCGGCGTGTGATTGGGCGCGGTGTCCTGCGCGGCCACAGCAGTTGTGTTTTTCATTTAGGGACAGCCACTGAACTGAAAGGCGCGCCTTGCGTCGACGAGCGGAATGGTACCGCAGTGTCCCACGCGAAATGCGCAGCGGATCGCCACCGCGGCGGCTTCATTGCGCAGAGCAAGCTACGGAATGGCGCGCGCTAGTTGTGGCACGACCGGCACCGGCGCGAGCGGGATGTCGATACCGATGTCCGGCGGAGTGTCCGGTACTCGTATGGCCGGCCAGCTGAGGTGAACGTTGAGAGTAGGCAGTGGCGCTTCGCTGTACCGACCGCGCGGTTGCTCGATCAACCGGGTCACGATGGAGAACGGCAACGAGCGCCGCCGTGCCGCGCGAGCGTACCTTCTGCGCGCCTCACCAAACCACTGCAAAGCCGAAGAGCTCACGAGTGCGTCTCCTCGTTGGCTTTGGCGGGCATTTTCTGCTAGAAGTCGGCCGAATACCAGAGAGCACGGCCTACCGAATGCAGACACACCCGGTTCGATCGTCGCACCTTCCGACCGCTTGGGAATCCGTGCTGATCGTTGTCGCCGCGCTCGCGCTGAGTCATTCGGCCGGGGCGGTCGCGGCGGCCGCAGCGGCCGCCGCTCCAGAGTGCGACGAGCAGTGCCTCAAAGGGTTCATGGACCGCTACCTCGAGGCACTGCAGAAGCACGATCCCTCCTCGCTTCCGCTCGCTGCGCATTATCGGTACACGGAAAACGGCGCGGCGCTTTCACTCGGGAGCGAGGGGCTGTGGGTAACGTTCAATCACTACGGCCCGTATCGCCATGACGTGTTCGATCCCTCCACCGGCGGGGTCGCGACATACGTCAACCTCATGGAGAATCACGAGATCCCGTTCCCGGATCTGCTCGCCGTGAGGCTGAAGGTCGTGAACCACGCGATTATCGAGGTCGAGACGGTAGTCGACCGGCACGCTCGATCCGCGTGGAACATGCCGCCGAAGAACCCGAGCTGGATGGCTATCATGGAGCGCAAGGAGCCTGCCGGAACGCGAATCTCTCGGGAGGCGCTAAAGAAGGGCGCTCTCGGCTATCTGCGATCGGTCGCTTTCCACGACGCGACACTCGCTCCTTACTCGGAGTCCTGCATCCGTTTGGAAGACGGGAACGTCACGGCGTACGGGCCACACGACACGCCTCCGGTCCCCATCGGGCCTCAGCCGACGGCGGTCGCGGGCGAGGCACAGCGGCCGAACATGCTGGGCATCGGCTGCGGCAAGCAGCTCGATTACCTCGAGTACTCGTTCATCACCGGGTATGAGGATGCGCACTTTCCGATCGTCGACGTCGAGCGCCAGCTCGTTTTCGCGACCTTCGACTTCATGCGCCGCGGAAACGTGGAGAGCTGGAGCTATCAGGGCCACCGCTTCGCCATGCCGCAGGGCATGAGGGAACCGAACGAGATCCTCAATACCGAGATGTTCAAATTCGTGAACGGCAAGATCTCGCGCGTGGAGGCGGTCTTCGAGGGTCCGCAAGCCTACAAGCGCGGGACAGGCTGGCCGGGCGGCACGCCCGCGGAGTCGCGGCCGATCGGGAAGTAAACTGGTGGGTGCTCAGCTCGCCGCTGGTTCGACGATGCTATGCTCCTCGACACGCGGCAGCGTATCGAACCAAGCCTGAAACGCATCGTCCTCTCGGCGAACGGAAGGCACGACGAGTGGATGCGCCATCGACGATTGAGCGATCAGCTCGAACTTGCGTCCACCACGTGACAAGGCGAACTGATGCACACCAGCTTTCGATCGCGACGTCATCAGCGGGCTCGATTGGACGGGGGCCCGATTTCGCGTCGAACGGTTCGGCACCGCGCGCGACAATGCCTTGGACGAGACGCAACGGGGCCGCACTAGGCGCATTGGCCTTTGCTATAGCCATCCAGCCAGCTGCAATTCCGATCAGGCAGAGCTGCACGATCAGCAGCCATGAACGTCGCGTCTGAGACCTCCATTGCGGCGCAGCGTAGGGTGCGTAGCCGAGGGGGGGGCCGCCGACTGGATCACGCCGCGGTGGGAAGCGGCCTCTACACGCCAGTCACCAAGAAATCTATGGCAGCGATGATCTCGTCGCGCTGCTCCGAAACATCTGCTACCTCGGGCCCGAGAATGGCCTTTGGAATGCTGGCGAGCTGATACGTGACCAGCATGTAAGGTTTGCCGTCGACGTGAACGAACGGCGTCAGCCGATTCAGTGGCTTCTGTGTCAAGCCGGGTGATTGCGTGAGCGGGATCACCGTGCGCGTCGGGAGATCCTCTAGCAGCTCCGACTGCACGTCGAGCAGCAGCGGGAAGATCGCCTTGCTCTGCGGATTCCTGTTCCGGTGTATCGCGAACTGCGGCACTAAAAAGTCCGCAGAGCATCGGAGAAGACGCCGTGCTTCTCTACGAATTCATTGTGCGCGACGATCGCCTCTTTATTTTCCTCGCGCCACCGCTCACGCTGGACCCGCCGCAATTCTTCGATAAGGGCGCGCTCCAGGGTCGCTGACAGGTTGAGCTTGGCCTGCCGTGCAGACTCCAGCAGATCGGTTCGGATGCTGACATTCGTCGCCTTCTTGGCGACAGACCGTCTCGCCTTCATGTGCACGGCCTCGCGGGTTCGGGCGCCGCCATTGTATGCGCGTACTTAATGCGCATCAAGTATGCGCGTCGAAGGAAGCGGGGCGTAGACTTCGTGAGATGAATGATGCGGCGCTTTCGCGACTTGCCGCGCGCGTGGGAAGAGAACTGCGCCGCGCGGGGCTTCGAGTCGTCACGGCCGAATCGTGCACGGCGGGTTGGGTCACGAAGGTGCTGACCGACGTGTCCGGAAGCTCCGAGTGGGTCGACAGCGGCTACGTCTCGTACTCGAACGAGGCGAAAGTGCGCATGCTCGGTGTGTCGCCGCGCACTCTCGAGCGCTTCGGCGCCGTGAGCCGCGAGACGGTGCAGGAGATGGCGCGGGGCGCGCTCCGCGCGTCGGGCGTGGAGGTTGCCGTCGCGGTGAGCGGCATCGCGGGGCCCGATGGGGGCACGCCGGGGAAGCCGGTCGGGACTGTTTGGTTCTGCGCCGCCCGGCGGCGCGGGCGCGAGATACGACAGATCGCCATGCGTGAGCGGTTCAGAGGCGATCGCGATACGGTACGCCGCAAATGCGTCGAGCGGGCACTGCGGCTGATCGCCGCGCTCGCGCGAGGATGAGTACGCGCCGGCTGTTCTTCGCGTTGTGGCCGGAGGAGCCGATGCGTGAAGCTCTGGCTGCGGCGGTCGGAGGTGCGATCGCGGCGATGCATGGGTGCAGACCGGTGCCGCTCGCGAATCTGCATGTGACGCTCGCCTTCCTCGGCGCGGTGCCTGAGGCTGCGCTCGGTGCGCTCACCGAGCTCGCGGGGGAGGTGTCTCGGCGTCCGGCCCTGGCGCATCCCGCGCCGGGGCCGACGGATGCGGTGGGCGGGATGCCGGCGGATCATGGGCACGGGCAGCTCGCGCACAGCGCGCTCGAAATTCAGCTCGACACAATCGAGCACTGGCGCCGCGCGGAGATCCTGTGCGCTGCGGCGAGCCGGATGCCGGCGGCTGCCGAGGAGCTCTCGGGGGCTTTGCGGACGACGCTGCTCGCGGGGGGCTTTCATCCCGATCTCAAGCCCTTCCGCGCACACGTGACGCTCGCCCGGCACATCCGGCGGGCGCCGCGCGATCTCGGTATGCCGGTCGTCACGTGGAGCTTCGATGAGTTCGCGCTCATCGAGAGCCGCACGCATCCTGAGGGCCCCACATACAGTGTCGTCGATTCTTGGGTACTGGGTGGCGGGATGTCGCAGCCGCCGTCATCGCGGCCCTCGCACCCGGCGCCGGATCGGAGCTGAGAAATCGCGCGAACGCGCGCGAAATATCGCCGCTTCTCGCGCTCGCGGTGAGCTTCGTTGTGAGATAATTCGTGCAGGAAATCCAGCGCTCACGCTCGCACGCGGATCTGCGCAAAATGAGGCACTTTCAAATGGATGACAACCGCAAAAAGGCGCTCGCCGCCGCACTGGGCCAGATCGAAAAGCAGTTCGGCAAGGGCTCGGTCATGCGCCTAGGCGATGCGCCGGCCTCATGGGATGTCGAGGCCGTGTCGACCGGCTCTCTCGGGCTCGACATCGCGCTCGGCGTGGGCGGTCTGCCGCGCGGACGGGTCGTCGAGATCTTCGGGCCGGAGGCTTCGGGTAAGACCACTCTCACGCTTCAGGTCGTGGCGGAGGTGCAGCGCAACGGGGGCACGGCGGCTTTCGTCGATGCCGAGCACGCGCTCGATCCGGCCTACGCCGAGAAGCTCGGCGTGAACGTGAACGAGCTTCTCGTCTCCCAGCCCGACACGGGCGAGCAGGCGCTCGAGATCACGGACATGCTGGTGCGCTCGGGTGCGGTCGATCTGGTCGTGATCGACTCGGTCGCGGCGCTCACTCCGAAGGCGGAGATCGAAGGGGAGATGGGCGAGCTGCAGGTCGGCCTGCACGCGCGCCTCATGTCGCAGGCGCTGCGCAAGCTCACGGGCAACATCAAGCGCTCGAACACGATCGTGATCTTCATCAATCAGATTCGTATGAAGATCGGAGTCATGTTCGGCAACCCGGAGACGACGACGGGCGGCAACGCGCTCAAGTTCTACTCGTCCGTGCGGCTCGACATTCGCCGCATCGGAGCGATCAAGAACGGCGAGGAGGTCGTCGGGAACATGACGCGCGTGAAGGTGGTGAAGAACAAAGTCTCACCGCCTTTCCGCGAGGCCGAGTTCGAGATCATGTACGGGTTCGGGATCTCGCGCGAGGGCGAGATCATCGAGCTCGGCGCCCAGCAGGGGATCGTCGAGAAATCGGGCGCCTGGTACAGCTACAAGGGCGAGCGCATCGGCCAGGGCAAGGATAACGCTCGGCTCTATCTGCAGCAGCACAAGGAAGTGGCGCGGGATATCGAGGAGCAGGTCCGGGCGCGTTTGCTGCCGGTACGGCAGGGTCGCAACGGCGACCAGGCGAACACCGCCTGAGAGCGGGGCGCAAGCGCATCGACCCTGAGGAGAGCGCCGATCCCGAGGCGGCGCGCGTGCAGGCGATTGCGCTTCTCGCGCGGCGCGATTTCGCAAGCGGTGAGCTTCGCCGGCGCCTGACCGAGCGCGGCTTCGCGGAGGAGGCCGTTGCTGCGACGGTTGCGGCGCTTACGGAGGAGCGGGCGCTGGACGATGCCCGTTTCGCGCAAAGCTACGTCGCCTATCACGCGGGGCGGGGACAGGGGCCGGTACGTATCGGCGCCGATCTCGCAGCGCTCGGGCTCACGGCGGAGCTGATCGATGCGGCCCTTGCGGGCGGGCCGGACTGGCGGGCGCTTGCGCGCGAGGTGCGCGCGCGCAAATTCGGGGCGCAGGAGCCCGAGAGCTGGGCCGAGCGGAGCCGCCAAGCGAGATTTTTGCAGTACCGCGGGTTTTCATCGGATCATATCCGCCTCGCCCTTGGCTCCGACCCCGGTCTAGAGTGATGTCCTCGAAACGTTCGCCAGCCCTGACGGGCGCGGCCGATCTCCGCCGCGCATTTCTCGAGTTCTTCCGCGAGCGCGGTCACACGATCGTGCCTTCGAGCCCGCTCGTTCCGGGCAACGACCCGACGCTTCTGTTCACGAACGCCGGAATGGTCCAGTTCAAGGACGTGTTCCTCGGCAAGGAGCGCCGCGACTACGTGCGGGCGGCATCGAGTCAGCGCTGTGTGCGAGCGGGCGGCAAGCACAACGATCTCGAGAACGTCGGGTATACGGCGCGGCATCTGACCTTTTTCGAGATGCTCGGCAACTTCTCGTTCGGCGACTACTTCAAGCGCGACGCGATCCGCTTCGCGTGGGATTTCATCACGCGCGAGCTCGCGATCGACCCGGCGCGGCTGTGGGTGAGCGTGTATCGGGATGACGAGGAGGCGGCGCGGATTTGGGTCGAGGACATCGGTGTTCCGGCTGCGCGCGTCGTGCGGCTCGGAGAAGATTCGAATTTCTGGACGATGGGAGACACAGGCCCGTGCGGGCCCTCGAGTGAGATCTTCTACGACCAGGGCCCTGAGGTCGCAGGCGGCCCGCCGGGCTCGCCCGATGAGGACGGCGACCGATACATCGAGTTCTGGAATCTCGTATTCATGCAGTTCGACCAGTCGGGGGATGGCGCGCTCGCGCCGCTCCCGAAGCCTTCTGTCGACACGGGCATGGGGCTCGAGCGCATCACCGCGATCATGCAGGGTGTGCACTCCGTCTACGAGATCGACCTTTTCCGGCGGCTGATCGAGGCGGCGGCGCGGCTTGCCGACACGCGCGACCTCGGCTCGGCATCGCTGCGCGTGATTGCCGATCACATCCGCTCGTGCACGTTTCTGATCGTCGATGGCGTGCTGCCTTCGAACGAGGGGCGCGGCTATGTGCTCCGTCGAATCATCCGCCGGGCGATCCGGCATGGGTATCAGCTCGGGATTCGCGGAACGTTTTTCTACAAGCTCGTGGCGGTGCTCGATGAGGAGATGGGTGCGGCGTTCCCTGAGCTCACGCGTTCGCGCGCACACGCGGAGCGTGTGCTCAAACAAGAGGAGGAGCGATTTGCCGAGACACTCGCAACCGGTATGGCGCTGCTCGAGGAGGCGATCGGCCGCTTGAGGGCGAGCGCACAGGGTGCACCGCAGGTCATCCCCGGGGATGTGGTGTTCAAACTCTATGACACATACGGATTTCCCGTCGATCTGACGGCCGATATCGCGCGGGAGCGCGGGCTGACGATCGATCAGGCCGGGTTCGAGGGGGCGATGGAAGCGCAGCGCGCGCGGGGACGCGCGGCGAGCCGGTTCGGTGTGGATCTGCGCGGCGGCGCGGAAGTGGATGCACAAACGTTGTTTCAGGGTTACGAAGCGCTGAGTGCCGAAGGCAGGGTCGTTACGTTGTTGAAGGACGGCGCTGCCGTCGACGGCCTCGCTGCCGGCGAGCGCGGAGAGGTCGTGCTCGACCGGACTCCATTCTATGCGGAAGCGGGCGGGCAGGTCGGCGACACCGGCGAGCTCGCGGGGCCCGGCGTAAGGTTCATCGTCGAGGACACGCGCAAGCGAGGCGCAGCACACGCGCATGTCGGGCGTCTCGCGGAGGGGCGCGTTCGGGTGGGCGATGTGCTCGCCGCGAGCGTGGATGGCGAGCGGCGGCGGGCAGTGATGCTCAATCATACGGCGACGCATTTGTTGCATGCGGCACTGCGCGAGAGGCTCGGCACGCACGTGCAGCAGAAGGGCTCGCTCGTCGCGCCGGACCGGCTGCGCTTCGATTTCTCGCACTACCAGCCCGTGAGCAACGAGGAGCTGATCGACATCGAGCGGCGCGTGAACGCCGAGATCAGGCGCAATGCGCCCGCCGAGACGAACGTCATGGATTACGAGCAGGCGGTCGCATCCGGTGCGATGGCGCTCTTCGGCGAGAAATACGCGCAGCGCGTGCGCGTCCTCAAAGTGGGCGATTTCTCGATGGAGCTCTGCGGCGGGACGCACGTCGAGCGCTCGGGCGACATCGGGCTGTTCAAGATCGTCTCAGAGGGCGGCGTAGCGGCCGGCGTCCGGCGCATCGAGGCGGTCACCGGCGAGACGGCGCTGCGCTATGTCGAACGAGGCGAGTCGTTGTTGCGCGAGGTGGGGGACCTCGTGCGCGGCTCGCGTGAGGACGTGCCCGAGAAAGTGAGGGATACGCTCGAGCGAATACGTCAAATGGAGCGCGAGCTGAGGACCGTGAAGGATCGAATGGCCTCCGGGCAGGGGGTCGACCTGGCTGCGGGCGCGGTCGATGTTCGGGGTGTGAAAGTCGTCGCGACGAAAGTCGCAGGCGCCGATACGGGCGCGCTGCGTACTGCGGTCGATCAACTGAAGAGCCGTCTCAAGTCGGCCGTGATCGTGCTCGCCTCGGTCGAGGAGGGCTCGAAGGTGGTGCTGGTCGCCGGGGTGACGGCGGATCAGACCTCGCACATCCGGGCTGGAGAGTTG
>DATNFW010000026.1:0-7042 GCA_035606175.1 Steroidobacteraceae bacterium
GCTGCGGGTGTTCGCATTCGCGAGCTGCCGCTCAGTCGGAGCGCTTCCCAACTGGGCGCAGGAATCGTCCTACGCAACGCCTGAAATTCCTGGTCGGGCATGAGGTTACGGGCGCGAGCTCAGGCCGCGACTGGTATTGACGCGCGGCCGCGGCGGTCCGAAGCTGCTCGTATGGCACGGGCATTGTGGAAGGGCGCGATCTCATTCGGGCTCGTGTATATCCCCGTGCAGCTTCATTCGGCCTCGCGGGACTCCTCGCTCAAGATGCACATGCTCGACCGGCGCGACTTCGCGCCCGTCGGATACCGGCGTACCAACAAACGGACGGGCGCCGAGGTCGCCTGGCAGGAGATCGTCAAAGGTTACGAGTACGAGAAGGGCAAGTACGTCGCGCTGTCGGAAGGCGATTTTCGCGCCGCCAACGTGAAAGCGAGCTCCACGATAGATATCACGAGCTTCACCGACGTGGGCAATATCGCGCCCGAATATTACGAGACGCCGTATTTCCTCGAGCCGCAAAAGGGCGGCGAGAAAGTCTATGCGCTGCTGCGCGAGGCGCTGCTGCACACGCGCCGCGTCGCGGTGGCAACACTCGTCATGCACGGCCGCCAGCACCTCGCCGCAGTCGGCGCGGATGAGCGATCGTTGAAGCTCAATACGCTGCGCTTTGCGGAGGAGCTGCGCAGCACCGAGGGGCTCGAGATTCCCGCGAAGGGCACGCGCGCCGCGGGACTCAATGCGAAGGAGCTCGGCATGGCCGAGAAGCTCATCGAGGAGATGAGTGCTGCGTTCGAGCCCGAGCGCTATCACGACACTTACCGTGCCGACTTGCTCCGCCGTATCGAGGAGAAGGTGCGCAAGGGCGAGACGCATACGCTCGCGGCCGAGGAGGGGGAAGAGGCGCCGCGCACGGCGCAGGTCATCGATCTGATGGCGGCGCTTCGCCAGAGTCTCGAGCATCGTGGCGACGGGCGATCGGGTGGCGCGACGTCGGATGCGCGCCGGCCGGCGCGGGCTCGATCGCGATCCGCGCACGCGTCGACGCACGGCTCGCGCTCGGCACACCGCAAGCGCGCCTAGCGCGCACCGCGCGGGCTGCGCTTGGCGAGGAAAGCACGACCGGCCCGGGGTTCGCGTTCGACGCGCAAGGCCGGGAGCAGGCGCCACAAGGCGGAGCCGCTCGATACATACCGCGCGAAACGCGACTTCACACGCACGAGCGAGCCGAGCGGCGGGAGCGGCGTCGCGCAATCGGAGCGGCTGCGCTTCGTCATTCAGCGGCATGCGGCGCGACGATTGCATTACGACCTGCGCCTCGAGCTCGATGGCACATTCAAATCCTGGGCAGTGACGCGCGGCCCCTCGGTCAATCCGGGTGAGAAGCGACTCGCGGTGCACGTCGAAGACCATCCGCTCGAGTACGGCGACTTCGAGGGGACGATTCCCAAGGGTGAGTACGGCGGCGGCACGGTGCAGCTGTGGGACCGAGGGTATTGGGCGCCCGAGCCCGGGGAAGCGGCGCAGCAGGCGCTAGAGTCCGGGGAGCTGCGTTTCGTCCTCGAGGGCGAGCGACTCGCCGGACGCTGGGTGCTCGTGCGTTTGCGCGAGGAGAAGAATTGGCTGCTCATCAAACGTCGAGGCGATCCGGCGGGCGCATCCGGGCTGCAGCCCGATCTGCCCGATGATTGCTCCGTCGCCTCCGGACGCGCCATGGCGCAGATCGCCGCAGGGGACGACCCCGCGCCGCGGCCCTTCATGATGCCCGGGCGCCGCGGCTCGCGCGATGCGGTGTGGCGGTCGAACCGGGAGCCGGTACGAGCGACGCGCGCGCAGGCGCCGAGCTCCGGCGGCAGCAGGTTCCGGGCGCGCCGCACGCGAGCGGAGCCGCCGCCGGATTTCGTTCCGCCGCAGCTCTGTCGCCTGGTGGAGCGGCCTCCGTCCGGACCCGGCTGGGTGCACGAGATCAAATTCGACGGCTATCGACTGCAGCTGCGCGTCGCAGGCGGCTCGGTGCAGCTCAGGACCCGACGCGGCCTCGACTGGACCGAAAAATTCGGCGCGATTGCCGATGATGCGCGGAATCTCCCCGACTGTTTGCTCGACGGCGAGGCCGTCGCGCTCGATGAGCGCGGCACGCCGAGCTTTCCTCTGCTGCAGGCGGCGCTTTCCGCGAACGATACGCGGAACATCGTGTACTTCGCTTTCGATCTGCTGTACGTGGATGGCGCGGACTTGCGCGGCGCGCCGCTATTCGAGCGCAAGCGGCGGCTCGAAGAGCTGCTCGCCTCGGCCGAGGATCACCGGCACATCGTGTACGTCGATCATTTCGAGCAGAGCGCTGAGACGGTGCTCAAATCGGTCTGCCGAATGGCGCTCGAAGGTATCGTCTCCAAGCGCCTCGATGCGCCTTACAGCTCGGGACGCGGTGAGGCATGGACCAAGGCAAAATGTCGTGGCGGTCAGGAGGTCGTGATCGGCGGGTGGACGCGCGAGCGCAACGAGCTGAGCTCTCTACTGGCGGGCGTGTGGTCGGGCAAACGCTTCGTCTACATCGGCAGGATCGGGACCGGCTTCAGCCAAGCGACGGCCAACGCACTGTTGAAGAGGCTGCGCGCGATCGAGGTCGACGCGCGACCCTTCGATGCGGCGCCACCCCTGCCGCGCTCGCGGGAAGTGCACTGGGTCAGGCCGGAGCTCGTTGCAGAGATCGAGTTTGCCGGCTGGACGGGAGACGGTATGGTCCGGCAAGCAGCCTTCAAAGGAATTCGGGAAGACAAACCGGCGCGCGAGGTCACCGTCGAGCGGCCTGCGAGCGCTGCGGAGCCACCCACCCGCAGCGCGCGCCCGACGCGAGGTGGGGCTCGGCGACGCGCCGGGGCGACTGCGCGGGCTGCGATGGCCGCGCGGACCGACGCTGCCGGGCGGGCTGCCGCTGCTGGGGGCGCCGCGCGGGCTCGGGCCGGGGCTGCCGGGCGGGCGGGAGCCGGGCGGCCGACAAATATTCTCGGGGTCGAGATCTCCCATCCCGAGAAGCCCCTCTGGCCCGATGCGGGCGATGGGCGCCCGGTGACGAAGCTCGATCTCGCGGAGTACTTCGCGGTCGTCGGTGATTGGATGATGCAGCACCTGCGCGGCCGGCCTTGCTCGCTCGTCCGCGCTCCCGATGGGATCGGCGGGGAGCACTTCTTCCAGCGGCACGCGATGCCGGGTGCATCGTCCCTTTTCAGCCTCGCGCGCGTCTCGGGCGATCGCAAGCCGTATCTGCAAATCGATCGAGTCGAGGGACTCGCTGCCGCCGCTCAGATCGCTGCGCTCGAGCTTCATCCGTGGAATTGCGAACCCGACCGGCCGGACCGTCCGGGACGCTTCGTCTTCGACCTCGACCCGGCGCCCGAGGTGCCGTTCGCGCGTGTGATAGCGGCGGCGCTCGAGCTCAAAGAGCGGCTCGAATCTTTGGGTCTCGCGGCGTTCTGCAAGACGACGGGCGGCAAGGGCCTGCACGTCGTAACGCCGCTTGCGTCGGGCTCGCAGCTCGACTGGCCGGCTGCAAAGACGTTCGCGCAAGCTCTCTGCACCCAGATGGCTTCGGACAGCCCGGACAAATACCTCGTGAACATGTCGAAGCGAGCGCGCACCGGTCGCATATTCCTCGATTATCTCCGCAACGACCGCTTCGCCACGGCGGTGGCGCCGCTGTCTCCGCGGGCGCGCGCCTGGGCGCCGGTTTCAATGCCACTCAACTGGGCGCAGGTACGAACGGGACTCTCGCCCGCCCGATTCACGCTGCGAACCGCGCCGCGGCTACTCGCAAAGGAGCGGCCCTGGCGCGACTACGAGGCAGCGGCACGGCCGCTCGAGCAAGCGGTCGAGCGCTTGATGGAACCCGCAGCAGCGGAGCGGCGGCGCGGGCGGCCCGCTGCGCGCGGGACCGGTACCAAGAACGCCGGGCGCCATTCGAGAAGCCGACGCGCTCACTCGGCGCTCGGCGCGACCTGAGTCCTCGCGGAACGCTCGAGCCTGCGGATGAGCAAGGCACACGAGGCAAGCGCGCAAGCCATGAATAGGAAAAGTGCCGCGGAGCCTGGGAAGAGCTGCTGGAGCCAGCCGCCGATATAAGGCCCGAGAATTCCGCCGAGGCGACCGACCCCGAGCTGAGCTCCGACTCCCGAGCTGCGGATTCGGGTCTCATAGAGTGCAGCCGTCAGATTGTTGAGTACCGGCTGAGCGCCCATCACGCAGAAGCCTGCGATCGCCAGGAAGCCGATGTCGAGGCGCGGCTCTGCAACGAGAGCAAGACCGATCACGGCGGCCGCTCCCACGGCCCAGCTCGCGATAAGCGTGCGATCGCGGCTCGAGCGATCCGCCGCCCAACCGCAGCCCAGTCCCCCGAGAACGGCGGCCAGCTGCAGGACCGCACCGAGCGCAAAGCTCGTCCGAATGGCGGCGCCCCGCTCGAGCATGATTTCGGGCGTCCAGCTCGACAGCCCGAAAATCGAAAAGAGCGAAAGTCCCGAGCAGGCCCACACCGTGAGAGTGCGGCCTCTCACTCGTGGGGCGAGCAGTTGCGCGAAGGAGCCGGCGTGCTCGGCGTCTTCCCGGACGCTGAGCTCCGTCCCGCCGTATCGTTCGGGCGTGGTCGATGCCATCCGGGCGAGCACCGCGCGCGCCTCATCCTGCTGCCCGTGGATTGCGAGAAAGCGGGGCGACTCCGGGAGGAACACCATGACGAGCGCGGAAAGCGGCGCTGCGAGCACGCCGACGGCGAAGAGGGCATGCCAGCCGGGTGAGGGTACGAGCGCGATCCCGGCCAGCGCGGCGACGACCCCGCCGATCGACCAACCGGCCATGACCCAACCAAGGAGAACGTTTGCGATCCGGCTCGGCGCCAGCTCGTTGAGAAGCGTCACAGCGAGCGGAAGGATGATACCGAGTCCGATGCCGGTCGCGATCCGCACCGCCAGGAAACGTGGGTACGAGTCCACCCACGTCGCGTTGGCGAGATTTCCGAGCGCGGCCAGCAACAGAGCGGCCGCAAGCACCGGCTTTCGTCCGATGCGATCGGCGAAGGCTCCATTCAGCAGAGCTCCGATCATGAAACCTATGAGACCCGAAGAGACCAGCAGGCCCGCCTCGCTCGGAACGAGCCGCC
The DNA here is from genome assembly GCA_035606175.1 of Steroidobacteraceae bacterium. GTDB lineage: Bacteria > Pseudomonadota > Gammaproteobacteria > Steroidobacterales > Steroidobacteraceae > JASHUC01. Next base: position 5,150 of record DATNFW010000026.1, read on the forward strand.
ACGCTCGGATGGCGTACGGAATGACGTAGGCTGGGACGAACACGTCGTAGCCGTCGAAGAGCGTCGCGATCGCGAGCAGGACGACCGCCACGAGGTGTGGACGGCCGAACGGCAGCCTTTCGATTTCAAGACGCAGGTCGAGGCCGGAGCTCACGGCACGAGTGTAGCGAAGGCGAGGAGTCGCCGAGGCCGCGGCGCCGAGCAGCCCATGCAGGCACGGGCCGGAGAATCTCAGTAAGATCGGAGGTGCCGCGCCCGTAGCTCAGTTGGATAGAGCATCAGGCTTCGAACCTGAGGGTCGGGGGTTCGAATCCCTCCGGGCGCGCAACAAAGTATGCCGCGTGGGGAGGGATGGCATCCGATGACGGGCACCGAAGCGAGCGCGAATCCAACCGAGCGGCTGGTCGGGCGCGAGGAAGCTCGGGAGCCGAGTTCCGTGCGCCCGAAAGTCCTGCTCATCTCGGACCAGCCCGCGCGGCTCCTGAGCTACGAGTCCATTCTGGAGGGCGTCGGCGTCGAATGCGTGCGCACCGAGTCGGACTTCCACGCCCGCGAGTTGCTGTCGCAGCAGTCCTTCGCGACCGTAGTGCTCGATGTCTCCACGTCCGGCCTCGAAGCCTTCGACACCGTGCGCTGGCTGAAGGATCGTCCCGAGGCCGAGCGGCCGCCGATGCTGCTCGTGACCGGCAAAGGCACGGACCTCGAGGCGCTCAAAGGCTATCGGATCGGTGCCGTCGATCAGCTGTCGGCTCCCCTCGTGCCCGAGATCTTCCGCAGCAAAATCGCCTCGCTCGCGGAGCTTCATCGCCGTCGCCGCGATCTCGACCGGCTCAGCGAGGAGCTGCAGAAGGTCCGCTCGCAGCTGCAGATCGAGCGCTATCGGGCGGCGATCGAAGGCCAGGCGGCCCTGCGCGCCAGTGAGCGCCGCTACCAAGCCATTTTCGAGCATGCCGTCGAGTTGATCGCTGTCCTGGAAGCGGTGCGCTCCGCCGAGGGAGAGATCGTCGATTGGCGCTACCAGGACGCCAACGCCAATACGCTGCGTTTTTTCGGCCTCGACTTGGAGCGCCTGCGCGGGCGACTGTTGTCCGAAGTCCTTCCGGATATCGCACCGCGCCTGATCCGCGTGTGTCGGCAGGTCCTCGACACCGGCGAGCCCTATCGCTACGAATCGAGAGTCGCAGAGCGCGCGTTCCTCGTCTCCTTCTTTCCGATGGGAGAGGAGACGGTGGGGACCTCCTCGCTCGACATCACGGTCCGCAGCCGTGCGGAGGAGGAGAACCGGCGCATGTCCGACGCCACGCGCGCCGAGAAAGAGTGGCTTGCGGCCGTGCTCGACAGCATGACGGAGGAGGTTTATTTCACCGATCGGCTGCAACGATATACGTACGCCAACCCGGCGGCGTTGCGCGAATTCGGCCGCACCACAGTCGCAGGAGTCGATGTCGATAGCATCGTGCGCCGCCTCGAAGTGCGGCGTCCGGACGGCAGTCCGCGTCCCATCGAGGAGGCCCCGCCGCTCAGGGCGCTCGTCGGCGAAGTGATCCGCGACGAGGAGCAGATCGTGCGCACTCCGCGCACCGGGGAGTGGCGCTACAGGCAGGTGAGCGCCGCGCCCGTGCGCGATGCGACGGGACACATCATCGGGTCCGTGTCGGTCGTTCGAGATGTGACCGACGAGCGTCGCGCGCTTGCGCAGCTGCGCGAGGCCGACCGGCGCAAGGACGAGTTTCTCGCCGTGCTCGCACACGAGCTCAGAAACCCGCTGGTTCCGATCCGCACCGGCGTCGATCTGTTGAAGAGCGCGCACGAGCGACCCGAGCTCATCGACACCGTCGGTCCCATGATGCAGCGTCAAGTCGATCACATGGTGCGCCTGATCGACGATCTGCT
>DATNFW010000027.1:0-23222 GCA_035606175.1 Steroidobacteraceae bacterium
CCGCCTTCTCCTTGTACACCACCCCGGTGGCCGGATCGAACGGCCCGGGCCCGTGCCACTTGATCGGGTCCGCCTCCGCAGGGGCATACCCCTTGCCCTTGCGGGTGGCCACATGCAGCAGCTGCGGCCCCCTCAGGTGCCGCACATTGCGCAGCGTGGCAATCAAGGCATGCACATCGTGCCCGTCCACCGGGCCGATGTAGTTCAACCCCATCTCCTCGAAAATCGTCCCCGGCAGCACCATCCCCTTCATGTGCTCCTCGGAGCGGCGCGCCAGCTCAAGGGCCGTCGGCACGCGCTTCAATACCCGCTTGCCCCCCTCGCGCAGGTGCGCGTAGAGCTTGCCCGAGAGAAGCCGCGCGAGGTAACTGGAGAACGCCCCCACCGACTCCGAGATCGAGTGGTCGTTGTCGTTGAGCACCACCAGCAGGTCCACATCCAGGGAGCCAACGTGGTTTAACGCCTCAAAGGCCATCCCCGCACTCAAGCCCCCATCCCCGATCACCGCCACCGCCCGGCGCCGATCCCCCCTCTGGGCCGCGGCAATCGCCATCCCCAGCGCCGCACTGATCGAGGTGCTCGAGTGCCCCACCCCGAAGGTGTCGTACTCGCTCTCGCTGCGCGAGGGAAAAGGAGCAAGCCCCCCCTTCTGCTTGATCGTCGAGAGCCGCCCCCGACGCCCCGTGAGCACCTTGTGCGGGTAAGCCTGGTGGCCCACATCCCACACCAGCCGGTCCTGCGGAGTCTCAAACACATAATGCAGCGCCACCGTCAGCTCAACCGTCCCCAGCCCGGCTGCAAAGTGACCCCCGCGGGTGCTCACACTCTCGATCAAATACGCCCGCAGCTCCGCACACAACGCCCCAAGCTCCCCAGGGGCTAACCCCCTCACATCGGCAGGAGAGTCGATCCGGGAGAGAAGCGGATACTGATTCATGGCGATTGAGCTCCGGGGCCGCCGCTCAATGCCGCCGCGACAGCAGCCAGCCCGATAGCAGGCGCAGCGGGTCGGCGCGATCGCCGAACGGGGCGAGCGCCTCGAGCGCCTCCGCATGCAGCCGGCGCGCCTTCGCCTGCGATGCCTCGATCCCGACGATCGCCGGATAAGTGGGCTTCGCGCGCTCTTGATCGGAGCGGGTCGGTTTGCCGAGCGCTTGCGCATCGCCGATCACATCGAGCAGATCGTCCTGTATTTGAAAGGCGAGCCCGACGGCCGCCGCGAATTTCGCGAGGCCCGTTTTGAGCCGCGGCTCGAGTGTCGGAACGCAAGCTGCCGCCATGCCGACCGATGCACGGATGAGCGCGCCCGTCTTGCGTGAATGCATGTCTTCGACCTGCGCGATGTCGAGACGGCGGCCCTGTACTTCGAGATCGATCGCCTGACCGCCTGCCATGCCGAGACTGCCGCTCGCCTCGGCGAGCAGCGCGATCAGCTCGAGGCGTACGGCGGCCGAGGCGGGCAGCGCAGGGTCCGTCGCGAGCAGCTGGAAGGCGAGCGGTTGCAGCCCGTCGCCGACCAGAATCGCCGTCGCCTCGTCGTAGGCCTTGTGGCAGGTGGGTCGGCCGCGGCGCAAATCGTCATCGTCCATCGCAGGCAGATCGTCGTGCACGAGCGAGTACACGTGCACGAGCTCGATGGCGCACGCCGCACCCTCCACCTCGCTCTCCGCGAGCCCGAGTGTGCGGGCGGTGGCAAATACGAGGGCCGGCCTCACGCGTTTGCCTCCGCCGAGTACGCTGTAGCGCATTGCCTCGTGAAGTCGAGTCGGCACGAGCGTCGGCGGCGGCAGGCGCGCGGCGAGCGCGCGCTCCATGCGCTCGCGCCAGGCCTCGAGCTGCGCACCGTATGCCTCGAGAGCGGCAGCGCCCGCGGGGCCTCGCTCTGCGATCGAATCCTTCACGGTGGTCTCGGCCGTGCGCGGCACACCCGTCAATGCGGTCTCGGTGCGGGCTCCGGGCCCGTCTCATCGTCATCCGCTCTGCGCTTCGCGACTTTCACCGAGCTCACCGGCACGACGACAGCCGGGGGTGGGCGCGCCTCGAGCCCGCCCGACAACAGCGGTAGATCCGGAGCCATCGGACCGTGCGTGCGCGGGCCGCGCAGCGAAACGGCCGCCGCTTTCCACGGCCGGCGGAAGGCATCGTCGACCGCGGTGCCTTCGAAGCCGCAGTGAGCCATGCAGTTGTTGCAGCGGGGATTGCGTCCGACGCCGTACCGCTCCCACTCGGTCTCCTCGATGAGCGAGCGGAAACTCGGAGCATAGCCCTCGTCCGAGAGCAGATAGCAGGGCCGCTGCCAGCCGAAGAGGTTGTAAGTCGGATTGCTCCACGGCGTGCACTGGTACGACTGATTGCCCGCCAGGAAATCGAGGAACAGCGAGGAGTGATTGAACAGCCACTTGCGGCGCACGCCCGGACGGACGAAATCCTTGCGGCGCTTGAAGATCTCACGGAACAGGCGCTTGCTCGCGCTCCTCTCGAGGAACACGTCCTGGCGCGGCGCATGGGAGTAGCTGTAGCCCGGCGAGACCGTGATCGCCTCGATCCCGAGGCTCATCGCGGTATCGAAGAACGAGGCCACCTCGTCCGGGTTTTCGCCGTTGAAGAGCGTGCAATTGACCGTGACCCGAAAGCCCTTCGAGCGCGCGAGCCGGATCGCGGCGACCGCCTTGTCGTACACGCCTTCCTGACAGACCGACTCGTCGTGCCGCTCGCGGTTGCCGTCGAGGTGGATCGAGAACGTGAGATACGGGGTCGGCGCGTAATCGTCGATGTGCTTCGCGAGCAAAATGGCGTTCGTGCAGAGGTATACGAACTTCTTGCGCGCGACGATGCCCGCGACGATCTGCGGCATCTCCTTGTGAATGAGCGGCTCGCCGCCCGGAATGGAGACGATCGGAGCGCCGCACTCATCGACGGCGGCGAGCGCATCCTCGAGGCTCATGCGCTTCTGCAGCGTCTCTTTCGGGTAGTCGATCTTCCCGCATCCCGCACAGGCGAGATTGCACTGGAAGAGCGGCTCGAGCATCAGCACGAGCGGATAGCGGCGGTTGCCGCGCAGCTTTTGGCGGGCGACGTAGGAGGCGACGCGATACTTCTGCAGCAGGGGGATTCCCACGACTCTCAGCTCCTATCCCGCCGACTGCGGCGTCGGGAGCTCGCCGCGATGATCGCGCCGAATACGCTCCCATTCCAGCAGGAACCACGGGGTAAATTCGGCCGCGCGCTCACCGAGCTCCACCTCGAGCGCCGCCGGTGCAACCCAGCGCCAGCCGTCGACTTCGCTGCGATTGACCCTGAGCGGCCCACTATAGCGACCGATGTATACCGAGCACAGCTCGTTCTCCGCCCCGGCGTGGTCGTATTGCGCCTGATATCGGAACTTGAACAGGAATTTGAGCGGACAGCGGATCCCGAGCTCCTCGTGCAGCCTGCGTTGCGTCGCGGCGTCCATCGGCTCGTTCCGGCGCGGGTGGCTGCAGCAGCTGTTCGACCAGTGCAGGGGCCACAGACGCTTGTGAGGTGAGCGACGCTGCAAGAGCAGCTCCCCCGCCTCATTGAAGATGAGCAACGAGAAAGCACGGTGCAGGACGCCCCGCCCGGCGTGGCACTGCTCCTTGCTGAGATGCCCAACCTCGTGATCGGATTCATCGACCAAGATCAGCGACTCCGAATCTGCTGAAATATCTGCGCAGGCGCCGGCCACGCTGGCCCGAACATTATCCATCGAGGGCGATCTCCGGACAGACCCGGCGCGTCGAGTGCGCGCGCTACGGCCGATCTTGCAATCCGCATTCCCATGATAACTGTCGACGCGAACTCCGCGCCAGCATCCCCGCCTTCGGCGTGGCGGGCAGCCCACAGCGCGGCGGGGCACGTCCTCGCCCTATAATGCCGTCGGGTCCCGCATGATGAGTCCGACGCTTGCCTTGGTCGCAAAGGCCTGTGGCATCGCCGTCACAGGCGCCGCCGTGGCCTACGCTATCATAGCGGCGGCAGCGACGATGCGGCGGCGCCACAGCGCCTCGCGTGCCAGGCGTGCGGACCCACCGCACGTGCCGCGTGCGCGCAGCGACTTCGCGGCCGTGACCGTACTGAAGCCGCTCTGCGGCGCGGAGCCGCAGCTCTACGAGTGCCTGCGCTCGTTTTGCGCGCAGACCTATCCTTCTTTCCAGATCGTGTTCGGTGTGCGCGACGCCGACGACCCGGCCGTCGCGGTCGTGCGGCGGCTGCAGCGCGAGTACCCGCATCGCGACCTCGAGTTGGTCGTCGATCCGACCGAGCACGGCAGCAGCCTGAAGGTGAGCAATCTGATCAACATGTTTCGCGCCGCGCGGCACGGTACGCTGGTCGTCTCCGACAGCGACGTTCGCGTTCCGGCGGATTACCTCGAGCGAGTGGTGGCTCCGCTCGGCGATCGCTCCGTCGGCCTCGTCACCTGCGGGTATCGGGGTGTTGCTTCACGCGGTCCCTGGTCGCAGCTGCTCGCCGCGTTCGTCAACGGCTGGTTCATGCCCTCCGTGTATCTCGGCGATGCACTCGGCGCGAGCGACTTCGTCTCCGGCGTGACCATCGCTTTGCGGCGCGACACGCTCGCGTCGGTGGGCGGATTCGAGGCCATCGCGGACCAGCTCGCCGACGATCACCGGCTCGGCGAGCTGACGCGCGCGCGCGGCCTTGCCACTGTGCTCTCCGATATGACCGTCGAGACGAAAATCGACGAGAGAAGCGCGCTCGAGCTGATCCGGCACGAGCTGCGCTGGCTGCGCACGATCCGCGCGGTGCGGCCGGGCGGCTACGCTGCCGCATTCATCACCTTCCCCCTGCCCGTGGCGGTGATCGGCACTCTGCTTGCAAGTGGAAGCGATGCGGCGCTCACCATGCTCGCAGCCACCGTGCTCGCGCGGCTGCTGCTACACTTTGACGGTTCGCGGAAGGGTACGGCGGCGCTCGGGCTGTGGGTTATACCGGTCAGTGACACGCTCGCCTTCATACTCTGGTGCTGGGGATTTCTATCGCGCCACGTGCATTGGCGTCAGGCGCGCTTCAGAGTGGCCCGGGACGGCACCGTGCAGCCGATCGCGTGAACTGCGCGCCCCACCTGATCTCAAACATCGCCAGAGGCCACGGTGAAGACGCTATTTCTGCATCCCCCTTCGTTCGATGGATTCGACGGCGGCGCGGGCGTCAGCCGCCTGCTCGATGCGCCCGCCGACGGTCTGGGTCTCGGTGCGGTGAGCCCTCTCGCCCACGAATACGATCTGGTCATTCTGCACATGAGCTCGCCGTCGTTCCCGACCGACGCGCACGTTCTCGCCGATGGACAAGTTCCTCATCGTCACTGCGGATGATTTCGGGCTGCACGAGGCCGTCAACGAGGCGGTCGAGGCCGCGGCACGTGCCGGAACGCTCACGGCGGCGAGCCTCATGGTGTCGGCCCCGGCCGCAGCAGATGCTGTGCGCCGCGCGCACGCGCTGCCGCGCTTGCGGGTGGGTCTTCATCTCACGCTCGCCGACGGGCGCGCCGAGCTGCCACCCGAGGCGATCCCCCACCTCGTCGATGCGAGCGGGCGCTTCGGCCGCGACGGCCACGACGCTCACGGCGGCCGCGAGGGCCGCGAGGATCGCGGCGGGCGCGATGCACCGCGGGGGCTCGCGCGGGAAGGCTGGCGCTGGTTCGCACGTCCGGCAGTACGCCGGGAGCTCGCCGCCGAAATTCGCGCGCAATTCCGCGCGTTCGAGCGCACCGGGCTGCTGCTCGACCATGTCAACGCGCACAAGCATCTGCATCTGCATCCGACGGTGCTCGGACTGATCCTCGCGATCGGTCGCGAGTTCGGAATGCGCGCCGTGCGGCTGCCCGCCGAGCCGCGTTGGTTCGCAGCCGGCGCTATCCCCGCGGCGCTCTCCGCCGCGGGACTTGCGCCCTGGCTCGGCCTCATGCGCCGGCGACTCGATCGCGCAGGGCTCGAGCACAACGACCAGGTGTTCGGCATCGCGGCGAGCGGCTCGATGGATGAGGCGGCGCTGCTCGCGATTCTCGAGCGGCTGCCGCCGGGCGCGACGGAGATCTACCTCCACCCCGCCACGCGTTCCGGCGAGACGATTGCCCCCTCCATGCGCGGATATCGGCATGCGGATGAGTTGGCCGCTCTGCTCTCCCCGCGAGTGGCGACGGCGATGGCGCTCTGCGGGGCCCCGCGCGGCGGGTTTCTGGATTTGGCCGTTGCCGGTAAGCTGCAAAGATCGAAAGCATGAGAGCAATCGCGGCCAGCATCCGGGCAGATTCCGAGGAGCTGCGGGTACCCCTGCCCGGGGGTCCCGTTCGCCCGGGCACGAACGCGCACAAAGTGCTCTTCTGCCGCACTCTCCTCGACACGTTCGACCCTTACAAACCGGCGGTCATCGACTGGCCCGCACTCGATGCGGCGGCCCGCGACCGCCTCGTGAGCCTGCCGATCTGGGACATCGCGGTGCAGACCGAGGGGCGCGCCCGCCTCAACGTCGCCTCCTACGCAGCAGGCGTGCGGGACCCGCTGCTGCGCAGCGCTATCGAGCTCAACGCGTTCGAGGAAGGCCGCCACAGGCACGTACTCTCGAATCTGGTGGCCGCTTACGGCATCGCGCTTGCGCACGAGCCCGAGTACGTCGTGCAGGGCGATCCGGAATGGGCGTACATGGTGACCGGCTACAGCGAGTGCATCGACAGCTTCTTCGCGTTCGGACTGTTTGAGTCCGCGAAGCGCTCGGGATTCTTTCCCGAGGCGCTGGTGGAGACGTTCGAGCCGGTCATCCAGGAGGAGGCGCGGCATATCCTCTTCTTCGTCAACTGGGCAGCATGGCACCGCCGCAACATGCCGCTCTGGCGGCGACCCCTGTTCGAGCTCAAGGTGCTCGCGGTCTGGGTATTCCTCATTTGGGAGCGCATGGGCCTTGCCCGCGATCTCGGCGGCCGCAAGCAGGACAATAACTTTACGGTGACCGGAGCAAAGTCGGTGGGTGACGACGTCGATATCGCAGAGCTGATGGAGCTCTGTCTCGCGGAGAACGAGCGGCGCATGAGCCGCTACGACGCACGACTGCTGCGGCCGCGGGCCATGCCCGCCGTCGTGCGCCTGGCCCGCCGCTTCATGCGCAGGCGCGCGAAACCGCTCGATGCACGGGCGAAGCCTGGCGCGTGAAGTATCGATTCCTCTTGGTCGGTGCGCTCGGGGTCGCGCTCGCCGTCTATCTCGTAAGATTTGTCGGCTTCTCCGCCGTGCTCTCGGCAGCGACGGCTGTCGGCTGGCGCGGGTTCGTGCTCCTCTGCTTGTACCTCATCGCGACCTTCCCGCTGCTCGGCCTCGCCTGGTACACCCTGCTCGCCGAGGCTCCCGCCCGCTACCTCGGCATCACCATCTGGGCCCGCATGGTGCGCGACTCGGCTGCGGAAGTGCTGCCGTTCTCGCAGCTCGGGGGGATCGCGCTCGGCGCGCGCGCGGCGATCATTCACGGCATGCCTGCCCCGTTCGCCTTCGGCTCCATGATTGCCGACATCACGACGGAGCTCTTTGCGCAGATCGCCTTTGCGGCGCTCGGTGTGGCGATCCTCGCAACTTGGACGCCGCGGACCGCCGGTGCGCCCGCACACACGAGCGCGCTCATCGCCGGCCTCGCGCTTGGCGCGGCGGCCGGTGTGGCGTTCGTGTTCCTGCAACTCAAAGGCCGCCGCTTTACCGAGAAGATCGCCGCGCGTCTGCTGCCGCGCGCCGTGACCACGACGCGCGCACTCGTAGGCGTGCTCGATGCCGTTTACCGCTCACGGGCGCGTGTTGCGCTGTCGGCTACGGTACACCTGACAGCGTGGATCGCGAGCGCCAGCGGGGCGTGGATTGCATTCCGGCTGATCGGCTCCCATGCCCGGTGGCCTGCGGTGATCGCGCTCGAGAGCCTCGTATACGCGGTGCGGAGCGCCGCGCCCTTCGTCCCGAATGCGCTCGGCGTTCAGGAGGCGGCGTACGCCACGATCGCACCGCTCTTCGGCATCGGCGCAGAGTTCGCCCTCGCCGTCTCGCTCATCAAACGGGCACGCGACATCACCGTCGGTGTCCCCGTGCTTGCGATCTGGCAGGCCGTCGAAGGGCGCCGCGCACTTGCGGAACGCACCGGCTGATAGCCGAACGGCACTTTACGGTCGCGGGCGGTAGGAGTAGCGTCGTGACTCTGCCTCATTCCGGGAGAGCACCGCGATGACTCCGTGGGAAATCAAGGGCCGCGAGCTCATCAATTGCAATTGCTCCTACGGCTGCCCGTGCCAGTTCAGCGCGCTTCCGACCTACGGCTTCTGCGAGGCGAACGGCGCGGTCGCCGTCGACAAGGGCCATTACGGCAGCGTGCCCCTCGATGGGCTCAAAGTCGCGATGGCCTTCCATTGGCCGGGACCCATTCACGAGGGCCACGGCCAGGCGCAAGTATTCATCGACGCGAGCGCGAGCCCCGAGCAGCGCCAGGCGCTCCTCAAGATCGTCTCGGGCCAGGACACGGACCCCTTCGCAACCGTGTTCGCCGTGTTCGCGACGACGCTCGAGCAAGTGTTCGAGCCGATCTTTGCGCCGATCGAATTCGAGGTGGACGTCGAGGCGCGGCGCGGCAAAGTGCGCATCAAAGATGCTCTCGATATCGATGGGCAGCCCATCCGCAATCCCGTCACCGGCAAGGAGCAGCAGGCCCGCATCGACCTGCCGCACGGCTTCGAATACGAGATCGCGGAGATCGGCTCCGGAACGAGCCGCTCGCGCGGGAAGATCGCCGTCGAATTGAAAGAGAGCTATGCGCAGTTCGCGCATCTGCACTTGAACAATCACGGAGTCATCCGGCACCGTTTGGCGGTGTGATCCCCCCGCTCGCATGAGCGCTTTCGAGTCGCTGCTGCGGCGCGAGCGCACCGTCGCAGCCGGCGCCATCGCGATCCTGGCCGGGCTCGCCTGGGTTTACATCTGGCGCGGCGCGGGAATGGGCATATCGGCTCTCGACATGACCGCGTTCACGCTGTTCCCGCATTTGAAGCCGGACGCCATGGCCGGCATGCAGGCGACGTCGGGCATGCCGGGCTTGCCGAGCGCGCCGGTCGTGGCCGCAGGCTGGGCCACCATCGTCCTCATGTGGTGGACGATGATGATCGCCATGATGACCCCGAGCGCCGCACCGCTCCTTTTGCTGTATGGACGGGTCTTGAGGCAGAGAGTCCCCGAGCCGCGGCCAGAATACGCCGCGCCCATCGTGCTCGCCGCGGGGTATCTGACCGTGTGGCTCGCCTTTTCCATCGCTGCGAGCTCGATTCAAATCGCGCTGCAGCGCGCAGGTCTCGTCTCCGCGACGATGCTGCGCTCGCAAAGCGTCGCGCTGTCTGCGGCCGTGCTTATGGCCGCCGGCGTATATCAGTTGAGTCCTCTCAAATACGCCTGCCTGAGGCGATGCCGCGGGCCCGTCGAGTTCCTGGTGCGCCACTGGCGTGCGGGGAGAGCCGGCGCGTTCGTGATGGGCTTGCGGCACGGCGCGTGGTGCATCGGATGCTGCTGGATGCTCATGGCACTGCTCTTCGTCGGCGGCGTGATGAACCTCGTCTGGGTGGCGCTGCTCGCGCTCCTCGTTCTCGTGGAGAAAATCGCCCCGGTGGGCGTGCTGGCGAGTCGGCTCGCAGGCACCGCGCTCATCGTCTGGGGTGCGGCGACGGTGTGGGTCTGATCAGGGCGTGTATACGTGCAGAATGACGAGCAGGGCGATACCGAACAGCGTCACCAGCACCGCAAACACAGCGCCCAGATACGGGCCGTGATGCGGGGGCAGCCGGTGTACGCGCCGATACGCCACCGAGAAAGCAAGAAAGCGCAGGCCGGTGCTCACAGCCATCAACACGCCGAGCGCGATGAGCGCCCCGCCGCCCCAGCTCGAGAGCTCGTGGGGGTTCAGTTGTTCGCGCAGGGACCGCATCGGCATTTGCCGCAGCAGCAAGCTGAATCGATCGATGGCGATGCCGAAAACCATCAAGGCGAGTGCGGTGCGGATCCAGACCGCGAGCGTCCGCTCTGCGTTCATGTAGGTGCGCTCGGCGGACATCTGCGAGCGGTCGAGGGACAGCTCGACCAGGCGCCTCATCATCAGAACCTGTTCAGGCTCGTTTGTCTCCGGCATGGTCGATTTCAACGCTAACGAACCTAGCCGCTCTCCCGAAGCAACGGGATGGCATCGGCGAACGCCTCGCGGCGCGCACCATGGCGCCACGCGCCCATCTCACAAAGGATACTCTGACGGCCTACCGGAACGAGATCGTCGCCGCGCTGGATCTATTGTTCCGGGGGTATGCTCCCGACGATCGGTCCGGGAGGCGTGCCTCGAGACACGAGAGGTCATCACCGCCAGTACTTGATGAAAGTTCGCTTGTCCATTTAACCTCCCTCCCCTTCAAGAGGCAGCCGGAACTCGCGCGCTGCGCAGAGTATCCCCGCGGCCCGACGCAAGCCGACCGATTACTGCAGGTACCCGTTCTCCCGAAACCACCGGATGGCATCGGCGAATGCCTCCTGCGGCGGACGCCAGCTGTAGCCGAGCTCGCGGATCGCCTTCTCGCTCGAGAAGAACATGCGCTTGCGCGACATGCGCACGCCCTCCACCGTCACGCGCGTCGGTCGGCCGCTCATTCGCGAGTACCCTTCCGCGACGTAGGCAATGGGCATGACGACCGCGTGAGGCAGTCGGATGCGAGGGGGCTTGCGCCCGACGAGCGCCGCGATGATCCCGAGAATAGCCCGGAGCGGCAGGTCCTCACCGCCCAGGATGTATTGCTCGCCGGCTCGACCGCGCTCGAGCGCGAGCAGGTGCCCCTCGGCGACATCGTCGACGTGTACTACGTTGAGACCCGTGTCGACGTACGCTGGCGTCCGGCCGCAAGCGGCATCGACGATGATCTGTCCCGTCGGAGTCGGCTTCACATCGCCCGGACCGATCGGGGTCGAGGGATTGACGATGACCAGATGCGCGGCGTTCGCGCGCGCCCAGTCCCGCGCGACCTGCTCGGCCAGGAACTTCGACCGTTTGTAATGACCGATCATGTCCCCGAGCTGGACCGCCGTCCGCTCGTTCCCCGGCGTCCCGTCCGCGGGAATGCCGATGGTCGCGACGCTGCTCGTGTAGACGATGCGCGGCACGCCGGAGCGCCGCGCCGCCTCGAGCACATTGCGCGTTCCGTCTACGTTCGCGCGATAGAGCTCACTCGGGTCGCGCACGCCGAGGCGATAGTCCGCGGCCACGTGGAGCAGCGCGTCGCAGCGCTCGAGCGCCCGATCGAGCGAGCGCACATCCATCAGATCCCCGGTCACGACCTCGACGTTCAGCCCTTCGAGATTGCGCCGGCTCGAGACTGCGCGCACCAGGCAGCGCGTCTCCCAGCCGCGAGCGAGCAGCGCCCGTGCGACCGCCGCACCGACAAAGCCCGATGCGCCCGTCACGAGCGCTCTCATGGCCTCACCTGCGCCTCCGCAGGCGCCGAGCCCGGAGCGCCGGCCCCTGCTGCCGCGCGGAGCGAGCGCCGTGCGACCCTAAAGCGGCGCGCAAGCCCGAGCAACGCCCCGAAATTGCGCGGCGAGCCGAGAATCCGCGCCGCGAGCCGCCCGATCGCGAGCCGCCCGTCAGGGCCCGCCAAGTCGAGAAGCATGGGCGGCACTTCATCGGCCGCAGCATCGACGATGGCCCGAACCGCGATGAAGGGAAGTCCACGCGCCGCCGCGACCGCCGCGAGCGCATAGCTTTCCATGTCCACGGCGACGGCGCCCGATGTGAGGAAGGCGTTACGTTTCTCCGCGGCGCGCGCAAGCGCCTTCCTGCTCGTGAGGAGTCTGCCGCCGACTGCGGCCGGCATCGGCACACCGGAGCGACCGGCAGTGCGACCGGCCGTTCCCTCGGCATCCACGACTCGTGCCCGACGATCGAGCAGTTCGAGAGCTTGCAAGCGCCACGCGGAAGAGGCATTGAGCTCGGGCGCACCTTCGAGCGCCAGCACCTCGGGTATCACGATCGTGCCGGGAGAGAGCCGCGGATCGAGCGCGCCGGCGAGGCCCCAGCTGGCGAGTGCGGTGCACCCCGCATCGATCAGCGCCCGCGCATCGTGTTCGGCCGCCTCCAAGCCCATGCCGCTCATCGCGAGCAGCGCTCCGCTCGGCAAGAGCACGAGCTCGTCCGCCGCGGGCGCGCGGCGCGCGAGCGTTCGCGCCTCGATCGCGAGCGCCACGACGATACCGACACGGCTTGGTGCTTCCACGGCTCGCCTCGCAACTCGAGGGGTCGGATCCTGCGCGAGCGGATCGCCCGCGCGTCGCCGTCAGTGCCCCGCGCTCTGTGGCCCCGCGCCCTGTGGCCCCGAGGCCTGTGGCCCCGCGGCCTGCCGCGCCCGATTGCGATATGCCGCAAGAGCCCAGAGCGGGAAGTACGCCGAGTAGCCGTGGTATTTGAGATAGAAAACGCGCGGGAAGCCAGGCGCAGTGAACGACGGGTGGCTCCAGAGCCCGTCGGAGCGCTGCGTGCGCAGGAGGAACTCCACACCGCGCCGCACGTGCTGAGAGCTTCCCTCGCCGGAGGCGATGAGCGCCAGCAAGCCCCAAGCTGTCTGATACGGCGTGCTCTCGAACGGACCGCCTGCGACTGCGCGGTTCCCGTAACTCTCGTTGCTCTCCCCCCAGCCGCCATCCGCATTTTGTTTGAGCCGCAGCCACTCGACTGCGCGCCGGATCATCGGATCGTCGGCGGCGACTCCCGCCTGGGCCAGAGCCGTGAGCACGGACCAGGTGCCGTAGATGTAGTTCGTACCCCAGCGGCCGAACCAGCAGCCGTCCGCCTCCTGCTCGGCTCTGAGGTAGGCGACCGCGCGCTCGAGCGGCGCACGATCCTGCGGGCGCCCGAGCCGGCCGAGCACCGCGACGACGCGCGCAGTCACATCGCTCGTCGGCGGATCGAGCAGCGCCCCGTGGTCGGCAAAGGGAATCTCGTTCAAATAATAGTGCGTGTTGTCCGCATCGAACGATGCGAACCCGCCGTTGCGGCTTTGCATGCCGACCAGCCAGTCGAGCGCGCGGTTCACCGCGTAGGCATATCGCTCCCGCTCGCGCGACGTATCCATGGCCCAGACGACCGCTGCAGTGTCATCGAGGTCCGGGTAATGCGAATTGACGAACTGGAAAGCCCAACCGCCGCTCGCAAGCCCCGGGCGCCGGGCCTGCCAATCGCCAGGGCCATCGAGCACCTGTAGCGGCACCAGCCAGTCGAGCGCCCGATGGGAGGCTGCCGCTCCCGCGGAGCTTCCTTCCTCGTTCATCGCGAGGCTCGCGAGCGCCGAATCCCATACCGGGGAGACGCACGGCTGACAATACCCGACGGTGCCGTGCTCGACCAGCAGCAGATCGATCGCTCGCTTGGCGGTGACCCGACGCGGGTCGTCGGGCGCGTAGCCGAGGAGCACGAGGATCTCGAGCGCATTCACCATGGCTGGGAAAATCGCTCCGAGTCCGCCCTCGCCGTTCAGCCGCTCGAGCACCCACTGCTCCGCGCGCCGGATGGCGCGCCGGCGGACGGCGCTCGGGATGAGCGGATCGATCGTGCGGCCGATTCGATCGAGCGTGAGGAATACGCGATTGAGCAGACCACGGCGCGGAAAGTAGTGCCGCTCGAGGTCGGGCGGATGAGTGAAGAGCTCGAGAATGTCGATGCCGCGCGGATTTTTGGCGCGCGGCTTGAGCGTCGTGAGGATGAACAGCGGCACCATCACCGTGCGCGACCAGTACGACACCTTCTCGAGATGGAAGGGAAACCAGCGCGGCAGCAGCAGGATCTCCACGGGGATGTAGGGCACCCCGCGCCAGGGCAGCTGTGCGAAAAGCGCGAGCGCGATGCGCGTGAACACATTCGCCCGCGCAGCCCCGCCGCGCTCGAGGATCGCTGCGCGCGCACGCATCATGTGCGGCGCCTCGGGCAGATCGCCCGTGAGCTTCAGCGCGTAGTACGCCTTCACGCTCGCGGAGAGATCGAAATCGCCGCCCTCGTAGAGCGGCCAACCGCCGTGGCCGGCCTGACGGCTGCGCAGGTAAGCGGCGAGCTTCGCCTCGAGCGGCGCATCGACCTCGCCGAGGAAGTGCATCATCATGATGTACTCCGCCGGGATCGTGCAGTCCGCCTCGAGTTCGAAGACCCAGTAGCCGCTCGCATGTTGACGCGCGATGAGCGCCTCGCGCGCGGTCACGATCGCCCGGTCGAGGCGCTCCGACCGGCCGGCATCGGCGTGTTCGATCCCCGCCCGCTCGCTCTCGCGGCGCGCGAGCGCATCGCGGCTCTCCCGCTTCTCGTGCAAACCGCGGGCAGCGCTCACCGAGCCTGCGCTCATCGTGCCGCGCTCCCGTCCGACCGAAACGATGTGGGCTCGAACGGCGCATGCGCGCGCTCGGACCGGTACTCTTTGCCGCCGTATTCGAAGACGGACGGTGGCGGCTGGGCCGCGCGAATCGACGCATGGGTGTGGCGGCGCACTTCCGCCGGCGCGGCGAGCGGCAGGTCGCCCGCTGCCCAGTCGAACAGGCGCAGCAGTACGCGATCGTGCCGCACGGCGAGGCTCGTGAGCACGCGCGTCAAGGCAACCGACGCATGCGACACCTTCACCTGCACGCCGGAAGTGAACTCGGGGTGGCCCTCGATTCGACGCAGCGTCAACACTGCGAGGCCGATCGCCCACAGGCAAAACCGCCGGATACCGGGCTCGTTGCGCGGAATCAGCAGCGTAAATGCGATTGCGTTGCGCAGATGGGCGTGCGCGACGCCGATCAGCTCACGCAAGGCCGCACCGAAACGTGCATCTATCCGCGTCGGCTCGAGCCGCGCGAGATCGACGCCATGGCGCGCGAACACCTCCTGCGGAAGCCAGCACGCGCCCCGGCTCCGATCCTCCCAAATATCCTTGAGGATATTGGTCATCTGCAGGCCCTGTCCGAACGAGGTGGCGAGCTCGCGCAAATCCGCGCGGTGCTCCGCCGCGCCATCCGAGTAGCTGCAGAAAAGCTCGGTCAACATCTCACCGACGACGCCGGCGACGTAATAGCAGTAGCGATCGAGGTCGCTCAGGCGGTCGAGTCCTCTCACGCTCGCCGTGCGCTGGAAGTGGTGCATGCCGTAGCACATCAGATCGATGCAGCGCTGGATCGCAGCGCGCTGGCCGGCATCGAGCCGCTGCGTCAAGCGCACGACGCGGTCCATGTTCCCGACGAGATCCCGCTCGGCGGGCAGCGTGCTCTCGGAGAGCCGGGCAACGACCTCGCGCGCGAGCGGCCTCGCCTCCTCGCGACCCGCCACCACCGCGGCGAACCGCCCGAGAAACACGTACGCATCGCCGGCCGAGAGCGCCGGCTCGTCCTCGATCGTGTCAGCGATACGGCAAAGCAGATAGGCGCTCGTCACGGTGCTCCGCAGGCCCTCCGGCAGCTGCGGAATGGTGAGCGCGAACGTGCGCGAGACGTGGGGCAGGATCTCCTCCTGATAGGCCTCATCGGTCGTGCCCACGGGTGTCGTGAACGGGTGTCGGGCCATTCAGCAGGATTCCAGCGCTCGCGCAAACGGCGCCTCGCGGCGCCTGGGGGTGCACACTAACACGCCGTGAACCGTGGCAGTTCCACGGGAGCGAACTTTGCTATTGGCGCCGGCTCGCCGCAAGCGGTGGGCTGCTCACCCTGACCGCGCCGCGGGCGGCTCCTCGGGCGCAAGCTCCAGCCGGTCGATCTTCCGCCAGCCCCGCGGCAACACGACGCCGCGCTGAGCTCGCTCTCCCCGAAAGGCCGCGAGGTCCTTCCACGAGAGCTCCTTGTGCTCCTCGCCCGCCCAGAGCACGAGACGCCCTCCGGGCGGCACAACGGCGAGCCCCGCGACGAGCTCTTCCCGCGCCGCCGCGCGCCGGCCCGGAATGTCGTAGAGCTTGAGACCCTTCCCGCGCGGCATCTCCGGCACCTCGGTAACCGGAAACGCCAGCATCTTCCCCTCACTCCCCGCGACAACCACCAACGAGCCGCTCGACGGGACTCGAGCGGGAGGTAGCGCGAGCGCACCCTCCGGAACGTTGAGCACCGTCTTGCCGGCCCGCCGGTCGGTGATGAGCTCCTTGAGCCGAACCGTGAAGCCGTATCCGGCATCGCTTGCGAGCAGCCACAGCTCCTCGGGCTCGCCCATCATGCAGCCCGCGAACCGCGCCCCATCCGGCGGATTGAGCCGGCCCGACAGCGGCTCGCCGAGCCCCCTCGCAGAGGGCAGCGAATGCGCCGGCATGCTGTACGTGCGCCCGGTGCTGTCGAGGAAGACGACCGGCTGCAGGCTCCGCCCACGCGCTGCCGCCTGGAAGGCATCCCCCGTCTTGTACGAAAGCGTGCGCGCATCGATCTCGTGTCCCTTCGCCGAGCGAACCCACCCGCCGGTCGACAGCACGACCGTCACGGGCTCATTCGGGATGAGGGAGGTCTCATCGATCGCCTGCGCCGCCTCGCGCTCGACGATGCGCGTGCGCCGCGCATCCCCGTACTTCTCGGCGTCCGCCTCGAGCTCCTTCGCGACGAGCTTCTTCAACCGCGCCTTGCTCCCGAGCAGCCCCTCGATCTCCTTCTGCTCCGTCTCGAGCTGCTTGCGCTCCTCGCGGATCTTCATCTCCTCGAGCTTCGCGAGATGGCGCAGTCGGGTGTTGAGAATCTCCTCGGCCTGCTCATCGGAGAGCTTGAAGCGCTTCATCAGCACCGGCTTCGGCTCGTCCTCGCGGCGAATGATGCGGATCACCTCGTCGAGGTTCAAATACGCGATCATCAGGCCTTCGAGGATGTGCAGGCGCTTCGTGACTTTGGCGAGGCGGTGCTGCAGACGGCGCGTGACCGTTGCGATGCGGAACTCGAGCCACTCGCTGAGGATGCCCTTGAGCCCCATCACGCGCGGGCGGCCGTCGAGCGCGATGATGTTGAGATTGACGCGGTAATTGCGCTCGAGGTCGGTCGTTGCGAAAAGGTGATTCATCACCTCGACCAGATCCACCCGGTTCGAGCGCGGCACGATCACGAGACGCGTCGGATGCTCGTGGTCGGACTCATCGCGCACGTCCTCGATCATCGGGAGCTTCTTCGAGCGAATTTGCTCGGCGATCTGCTCCTGCACGCGCTCGCCGGAAACCTGATACGGGAACGCCGTGATGACGACGTTGCCCTCTTCCAGCTCGTAGGTCGCGCGCGCCTTGAAGCTGCCGACGCCCTTCTCGTAGAACTCCTTGAGCTCCGCGCGCGGTGAGATGATCTCGGCCCCCGTCGGCAGGTCGGGTCCTTTCACGTGCTTCATGAGCGCCGCGGTCGATGCGTCGGGCTCATCGAGCAGATGGATGCAGGCGGAGGCCACCTCGCGCAGATTGTGCGGCGGAATGTCCGTCGCCATGCCGACGGCGATCCCGGAGGTGCCGTTCAAAAGCAGATTCGGCAGCCGCGCCGGCAGGATGACCGGCTCCTCGAGTGTTCCATCGAAATTCGGCTGCCACTCGACCGTGCCGTCCGCGAGCTCACCGAGCAGCACGTCGGCGTAGCGCGTGAGCTTGGCCTCCGTATAACGCATGGCGGCGAAGGACTTCGGATTGTCCTGCGAGCCCCAGTTGCCCTGGCCGTCCACGATCGGATAGCGATAGGCGAAGGGCTGTGCCATGAGCACCATCGCTTCGTAACACGCCGAGTCGCCGTGCGGATGGAATTTGCCTATGACATCGCCGACCGTCCGCGCAGACTTCTTGTGCTTGTTCCCCGCGGAAAGCCCCAGCTCGCTCATCGAGTAGATGATCCGCCGCTGCACGGGTTTCAACCCATCGCCGAGCGCCGGGAGCGCGCGATCGAGGATGACGTACATCGAGTAATCGAGGTACGCCTTCTCCGTGAAGGCCCTCAAAGGCTGGCGCTCGATGCCCTCGAAGTTGAGCTCCGGCTCCTGCACGGAGCCGCCGTTTCGACGCGGGCTCACACCTGTACCTCCGCGAGGTTACCCTTCTCCTCGAGCCATTCGCGGCGGTCGGCCGAGCGCTTCTTCGCGAGCAGCATGTCCATCAGCTTATCCGTCTCATCCTTGGCATCGATCGTGAGCTGCACCAGGCGGCGCGTGCGTGGATCTATGGTCGTCTCGCGCAGTTGCTGCGGATTCATCTCGCCCAACCCCTTGAAGCGCGTCACCGTCGGGCGGGTGCGCGGGCTTTCCTTCTCGATGCGCTTCAGCAGCTGATCGCGCTCGGGCTCATCGAGTGCGTAGTGCACCTGCTTGCCCGCATCGATCCGGAAGAGCGGCGGCATCGCAACGTGCACGTGCCCATTTGCGACGAGCGGCCGGAAGTGCCGCAGGAAAAGCGCGCAGAGAAGCGTTGCGATGTGCTGTCCGTCCGAGTCGGCATCCGCGAGGATGCAGACTCTGTGATAGCGCAGCTGCGAGAGGTCGGCCGAGCCCGGATCGACGCCGAGTGCGATGCTGATGTCG
This sequence comes from Steroidobacteraceae bacterium, assembly GCA_035606175.1. Lineage (GTDB taxonomy): Bacteria > Pseudomonadota > Gammaproteobacteria > Steroidobacterales > Steroidobacteraceae > JASHUC01. The sequence goes on from DATNFW010000027.1 coordinate 18,538, forward strand.
TGCACTTCCTGAGAGGAGGCGATCTCACCGGGATCGAGCTCCCAGGTGTTCAAGATCTTGCCTCTCAAAGGCATGATCGCCTGGAAGTCCTTGTCGCGCGCCTGCTTGGCGGAGCCTCCCGCGGAGTCGCCCTCGACGAGGAACAGCTCCGATCGCGAGGGGTCCTGGGATGCGCAGTCCGCGAGCTTGCCCGGCAACTGCGGGCCCGCGGCGATCTTCTTGCGCACCACGCGCTGCGCCGCCTTCAGCCGCTCCTGAGCGTTCGCGATCGCGAACTGCGCGATGCGCTCGCCGGCATCGGGATGGCGATGCAGCCACAGAGAGAGCGAATCGCGCACGAAGGACTCGACGAGCGGCGCGGCATCGCGCGAGCCGAGCCGCTCCTTCATCTGCCCCGCGAACTGCGGTTCGTGGATCTTCACCGAAAGCACGAAGCTCGCCTTGACCCACGCGTCCTCCGGAGTCAGCTTGATGCCGCGCGGAATCAAATTGCGGAACTCGCAGAACTCCCGCACCGCCTGTGCAACCCCGGCCCTCAAGCCGTTCACGTGCGTGCCGCCCTCGGGCGTGGGGATCAGATTCACGTAGCTCTCGCCGATCGATTCCTCGGCATCGGGCGCCCATGCGAGTGCGTATTCGACGGCGTCGTTGTCGCCTTCGCGTTTGCCGGCGATGGGCTCGGCCGGCAGCCGCTCCACCTGCCCGAGCTCCTCGACGAGGTAGGCGCCGAGGTCCCCGGTGTAGAACCACTCGTCCGATTCGCCGGTGGCTTCGTTGACGAAACGCACCTTCAGCCCCGGGCAAAGCACCGCCTTCGCCTTCAGCGTGTGCTTCAACTGCGGCACGGAGAACTTGTCGGAGTCGAAGAACTTCGGGTCCGGCCAGAAGCGCAGCGTGGTGCCGGTGTTGCGCTGGCCGACGGTGCCTACGACCTCGAGCTTCGAGGCCACCTTCCCATCGCGGAAGCCGATGTTGTATTCCTTGCCGCCGCGCTTGATCCAGCATTCGAGCTGCTTCGAGAGCGCATTGACGACCGACACGCCGACGCCGTGCAGGCCACCGGAGTACTTGTAGTTCTTGTCCGAGAACTTCCCTCCGGCGTGCAGGCGCGTGAGGATCAGCTCGACGCCGCTCACCTTCTCTTTGGGATGCACGTCGACCGGCATTCCCCGGCCGTCGTCCGCCACCTGGAGCGAGCCGTCCTTGAAGAGCGTCACCGCAATCTCGCGGCAATGCCCCTCGAGTGCCTCATCGACGCTGTTGTCGATGACCTCGTGCGCGAGGTGGTTCGGGCGGGAAGTGTGCGTGTACATGCCCGGCCTGCGGCGCACGGGCTCGAGGCCGCTCAGGACCTCGATGTCGGAAGCGGTGTACGACTGGCTCATCCGTTGGTTTTCAAGGCGTGCGATCGTTGTGTTGACGAAGCGGCGCTGCGCGGCCGCGAGCGGCGACGCGCGGGCCGCATGTTAACAGAACGCCCCCCTCTAAATGAGCGCCGATCCGCGGAAAATCAAGCCAAATCAGCGACTAATGCGTTGCGGACCGGCTCCGGCACGGAATCGATCGCGTGCCGGTAGCGCTCGTGATCGATCCCGAGCGCGAGCGGGCCCCCACCCTTCAGTGCAGCGATCATCGCCGGCGCGAGCTCGAAGCGCAGGAAGTGCACCGCGGAGGTCTTCTCGGCGTTCTCGCGCTCGAGATCCTCATCCGCGATGGCATACACACGGGTGCAGCCTTGCGCCTGCACCCAGCAGCGCCGCTCGATGCCCTTCAACAGCGCGAGCTCCCGCGCCCGCTCCTCGGGGTCCGGGAACTCGATGAGAAGCGTGACCTTCCAGTCCGTCCCGTCGGGGATCAGCGGGTTGTAGGCACCGAGCTCCTCGGCAATGCCCTCCGGCTCGAAAATGCGTTCGGCGCGCAGCATCTCCTGCACCTGATATTGAATCGTGAGGCGATCCTCGAAGCACCACGTCGTGCTCGGCCCGACCGCGAGCTGGCGGCGCTTCTTGTGCTCGAGCACGCGCGCACGAAACGCGCCGCGCTCCCGCGCGTACCGTTCGAGTGAGAGCAGATCGGACGGCTCGAGTCGCTCCATGCTTTGGCCTCGCGGTCAGATCCCGTACGCCCGGCGCAGGAGCGTCAGTGGGTGCTCGGGCGCCCTGTGTGTGGTCCCGTGGGGTGCGGCATTCGGCGCTGCGCTGCCCCCGTCGAGCAGGCTCTCGATTTGATGCCCGGCCATCGGGCAGTCGCTCGAGTAGTGGTCCGCCTTGGCGCGCTGCACGCGCTCGGCGACCGGACGTCCGATCTTCACCGAGGCCGCACGAAATTCCTGTTTGACCCCGTACGTACCGTCGTGTCCCGAGCAGCGCTCGATCACATCGACGGTCGTGTCCGGTACGAGCTTGAGCACGTCGCGCGTCTTCAACCCGATGTTCTGCACGCGCAGGTGACAGGGCACGTGATAGCTCACCTTGCCGAGCGAGGCCTTGAAGTCCGTCCGCAACAAACCCGCGCGATGCCGCAGCATCAAATACTCGAACGGATCGAAGAAGCTCGCCCGCACCGCCTGCACGTCCGCATCCGCAGGATACATGAGGGGCAGCTCCTGTTTGAACATGAGCACGCAGGACGGAATCGGCGCCACGAGATCCCAGCCCTCGTCCACGAGCTGTTTGAGAGGCGGGATGTTCTCTCGCTTCAAACGATCGATGCCTTCGAGGTCTCCGAGCTCGAGCCGCGGCATGCCGCAGCAGCGCTCCTGCGGCACGAGCCGCACCGGGATGCCGTTGTGGCGCAAGACGACGGCGAGGTCCTCGACCATCTGCGGCTCGTTGCGGTTGCCGTAGCAGGTCGTGAAGAGCGCCACGCGCCCGCGAATCGCCGGTACCGACGCCGAGGTCGGCGCACGCTCGGCAGGCGCGGCGCCCGTTGCGCGTACGGCGCCCGGCGCCTCATCGGGAGCCCTCGCGCTCGTGCTGGGAACGGCGGCGGCGGGTGCCCCGCCATCCTTGCGCAGCAGCCGCCGCAGGCGCTTGCGCGCAGTTCTCGATCGATAGACCGGCACCGGCGCATCGCGCGCCACGCCGAGCGTTCGCTCGAGCAGCGCGCGCCCGGGAGTCGAGCGGTTCACGGCATTGACGATTTCCGCGACGACGGGAATGCCGGCGAGATTGCCGACCGCCTCGGTCGATGTGAGCACCCGGTCGCGGAAGTTGAGACCCTCGCGTCGAGCGCGCACCGCTTTCGCGCGCAGCATCAGATGAGGAAAGTCCACGTTCCAGGGGTGAGGCGGAACGTAGGGACATTTGGTCATAAAGCACATGTCGCAGAGATAACAGTGGTCCACGACCTGCCAATAGGCTTTGCGATCGACCTCCGCGAGCTCGCCGCTCGCCGTCGAGTCGATTGCGTCGAACAGTGTCGGAAAGGCCTGGCATAGACTGAAGCAGCGGCGACAGCCATGACAGATCTCGAAGATGCGCTCGAGCTCCTTGCCGAGCGCATCCTCGTCGTAGAAGGCCGGATTGCGCCAGTCGAGCGGGTGCCGGGTCGGCGCCTCGAGACTGCCCTCTCGGCCCTCGCGCGTCTCGCGGCTCAAAGTCCGCGGCTCAGGTGCCGTGCGGTACCGGGGCTCAGATGCCGTCCAGTGCCTTCTGGAAGCGGTTGGCGTGCGAGCGCTCCGCCTTGGCGAGCGTCTCGAACCAATCGGCGATCTCGCCGAAGCCTTCCTGGCGGGCGGCCTTCGCCATGCCGGGATACATGTCGGTGTACTCGTGCGTCTCACCGGCGATGGCCGCTTTGAGATTCAGCTTCGTGTCGCCGATCGGCAGCCCCGTCGCCGGGTCGCCGACCTGCTCCAGGTACTCGAGGTGTCCGTGCGCGTGGCCGGTCTCGCCTTCCGCGGTGGAGCGGAATACGGCCGAGACATCGTTATAGCCCTCGACGTCGGCCTTCGCCGCGAAGTAAAGATAGCGACGGTTCGCCTGCGACTCGCCAGCGAACGCGTATTTCAGGTTCTCTTCCGTCTTGCTGCCCTTGAGTTCCACGATGAATGCTCCTCTTAGACCGTGTCTAAGCGCAGGGACTCTATGCCCCCGGGACGGCACCGTCAACCCGCGTTGACCGTGCGAGTGGAGCTGATACGCTCGCGGGCGTTCGATCCACCCGGTGAAACATGGCGCGTGATTCCGAGCCCCCAGAGTTCGAGCAGGCGCTCGCCGAGCTCGAGCAGCTCGTCGAGACGCTCGAGCATGGCGATCTGCCGCTCGAGGAGGCGCTGCGCCGCTTCGAGCGCGGCGTCGAGCTGACGCGGCATTGCCAGACGGCTCTGAAGGCTGCGCAGCAGCGCGTCGAGATCCTTCTGCGCCGCAACGGCGAGCCTGGGCCCGCACCTTTCGAGCCTGCGCCCGAGGGGTCGGAGGAGACGGCAGGCCGCGCGGCGGCACAGTCGCGGGAGCCGGCGAAGCTCTGAGAACGCGGCCCGCCGGGCCGCCTTCCCTGCCCGTAAACGCGCGAGCCGAAAAGCTCCGCTCCCCCTAGAATCGAGTCCTTATGTCCGAAGGTTCCTATCCGCTTCTCTCCCGGATCGACTCTCCTGCCGATGTGAGGGGGTTAGCCCCTGGGGAGCTTGGGGCGTTGTGTGCGGAGCTGCGGGCGTATTTGATCGAGAGTGTGAGCACCCGCGG
>DATNFW010000028.1:0-25394 GCA_035606175.1 Steroidobacteraceae bacterium
GTGTGCACCTTCTTCATGTAGGCGACGGCCTCTTTGGCGGAGCGCAGGTCGGGTTCGGAGACGATCTCGATGAGCGGCGTGCCGGCACGATTGAGATCGATGCCGGTGGCCCCTGGCAGCCCCTCGTGCAGCGACTTGCCGGCGTCCTCCTCGAGATGCGCGCGAGTGATGCCGATGCGCTTGCGCGTCCCATCGTCGAGCACGATCTCGAGGGCGCCGCGCGCAACGATCGGCAGCTCGTATTGGCTGATCTGATAGCCCTTGGGGAGGTCCGGATAGAAGTAGTTCTTGCGCGCAAACACCGATCGGGCAGCGATCTCGGCACCGATTGCAAGACCGAATTTCACGGCCATGCGCACCGCCGCACCATTGAGCACCGGGAGCACCCCCGGGTAGCCGAGGTCGACGAGATTCGCCTGCGTATTGGGCGGGGCGCCGTACGCGGTCGGGGAGCCGGAGAAGATCTTCGAGTGTGTCGCGAGCTGCGCGTGGATCTCGAGCCCGATGACGGTCTCCCACTCACCCCGCGCAGGCTCAGTCGCCGTGTCACTCATAGCCGGGCGGTATCCTTCGGTGCCAGTCCGTCTCGCGCTGATAAGCGTGCGCGGCTGCAAGCAGCCGCTCCTCCGCGAAATGCGGTCCGATGATCTGCAATCCGACCGGCAGCGCTCCGACGAAGCCGCACGGGATCGACACGGCGGGCAGGCCCGCGAGATTGGCGCCGATCGTGTAGATGTCGTTGAGATACATCGTGACCGGGTCGGAGGTTTTCGCGCCGAGCTCGAAGGCCGGCGTCGGCGTCGTCGGGCCCATGATCGCGTCCACTTCGCTGAAGGCACGCTCGAAATCGTTCGCGATCAGCTGACGGACCTTCTGCGCCTTGAGGTAGTACGCATCGTAGTAGCCCGCCGAGAGCACGTAGGTGCCGGTCATGATGCGACGTTTGACCTCCGCACCGAATCCCTCACCCCGTGAGCGGCGGTAAAGATCGGTGAGGTCCCTCGGGTCCTTGCACCGGTACCCGAAGCGCACGCCGTCGTAGCGCGCGAGGTTCGATGAGCATTCGGCCGGAGCGACGACGTAGTAGGCGGGCACCGAGAGACCGATGTTCGGCAGGCTCACCTCGCGGATCGACGCGCCGAGTCTCTCGTAAACCGTGAGTGCGTCGCGGACGCGCTGCGCATTGCGCGAATCGAGTCCCGTGTCGAAGAATTCCTTGAGCACTCCGATCTTGAGCCCTGCCATCGGCTGCCCGAGAGCGGCCACGTAGTCGGGCACGGGGCGGTCGACGCTCGTCGAGTCGTGCGAATCGAATCCCGCGATCGCGCCGAGGAGGAGCGCAACATCCTCGGCAGAGGTTGCGATGATCCCGCCCTGATCGAGGCTCGAGGCAAACGCGATCATGCCGTAGCGCGACACGCGCCCGTAGGTGGGCTTGAGCCCGGTCACTCCGCAAAGGGCGGCGGGCTGGCGGATGGAGCCGCCCGTATCGGTCGCGGTCGCAACCGGTCCGAGACGTGCCGCGACCGCCGCTGCCGAGCCGCCCGATGAGCCCCCCGGTACGAGCCGCGGATCCCAGGGATTGTGCACGGGGCCGTAGAAGCTGGTCTCGTTCGATGAGCCCATCGCGAACTCGTCCATGTTCGCCTTGCCGAGCATGACCATACCCGCGGCCTTGAGCTTCGCCACGACCGTCGCATCGTAAGGCGCGACGAAGTTGTCGAGCATTCGCGAGCCGCACGTCGTCCTCACGCCGTCCGTGCAGAAGATGTCTTTGTGAATGATCGGCAGTCCGAGGAGAGGTCCCGTGCGGCCGGAGGCGAGCGCTCGATCGGCTGCAGCGGCTTGAGCGAGCGCCGTCTCGGAGGTCACTGAAACGAAGGCATTGAGGGTCGGCTGCGCCGACTCGATGCGCTTCAGCAGCAGCCGGGTGAGCTCGACGCTCGAGAGCTCCTTGGCGCGCAGGGCAGCCGCGAGCTGCGTGAGCGTTTTCGCGTGCCAGCTCATCCGTGCTACTCGATCACTTTCGGGACGATGTAGAGGCCCGCCTCGGCGCGCGGCGCGTTCGCTTGATAGCGATCGCGCTCGTCGCGCTCGGTTACCTCATCGGGGCGCAACGCCTGCGAGAGTCCGGCGAGCGGATGCGCCATCGGCGCGACGCCTGCGGTGTCGGCGCGATCGAGCTCGCCGACGAGGCCCAGAATGCGCGTCAGGCTCTCACCGTAGGCGGCGAGCTCCGGCTCATCGAGCTCGAGCCGCGCGAGGTGAGCAATTGCGGCGACACTATCGCGATCCATAAGTCTGATCGAGTTCGCAAACTACGGAAAAAAACGGCGCGGAATCATACACCTCGCCTTGTAGTATGTCGTGTGCGTTGATATGTTACGCGCCACTTTCGGGGGTCCCGGCCCGGTCGCGTCCTAATCCCTTCATGCTCAAACGGTTGCGCGGTTATTTCTCCAGCGATCTGTCGATCGATCTGGGCACGGCGAACACGCTCATCTACGTGCGCGACAAGGGCATCGTGCTCAACGAGCCCTCGGTCGTCGCGGTACAGGATGAGCCGACCCGCGGCGGCAAGGTGATCGTCGCCGTCGGCTCCGAGGCGAAGATGATGCTCGGCCGCACACCCGGTCACATCACCGCGGTGCGTCCGATGAAGGACGGCGTGATTGCCGACTTCACGTACACCGAGAAGATGCTGCAGTACTTCATCAACAAGGTGCACGGCAACCGGATGCTGAAGCCCTCCCCGCGCGTGCTCGTGTGCGTGCCTTTCGGCTCGACCCAGGTCGAGCGGCGCGCGATTCGCGAGTCGGCGGAAGGTGCGGGGGCGCGCAACGTCGCGATCGTGAGCGAGCCGATGGCGGCGGCGGTCGGCGCGGGGCTGCCGGTGCACGAGGCGCGAGGCTCCATGGTGCTCGACATCGGCGGTGGCACCTCCGAGGTCGCGGTGCTGTCGCTGAACGGCATCGTCTACGCTAACTCGGCACGGATCGGGGGCGATCGGTTCGACGATGCCATCATGAATTACGTGCGCCGCAATTACGGCATCCTCATCGGGGAGGCGACGGCGGAGCGCATCAAGATCGAGATCGGCTCCGCCTATCCCGGCCAGCAGGTGCGCGAGCTCTCCGTCAAGGGACGCAATCTCTCGGAGGGGGTGCCGCGCAGCTTCACGTTGAACAGCAACGAGATTCTCGAGGCGCTGCAGGAGCCACTGCAGAGCATCGTGAGCGCCGTCAAACAGGCGCTCGAGCAGACCCCGCCCGAGCTCGGCGCCGATGTGGCCGAGCGCGGCATCGTGCTCACGGGCGGCGGCGCACTGCTGCGCGACATCGACAAGCTCCTCACCGAGGAGACGGGGCTGCCGGTCGTCGTCGCCGACGATCCGCTCACGTGCGTCGCGCGCGGCGGCGGTCGCATCCTCGAGTTGATGGACGAGCTGGGGCCGGGACACTTCGGCCTCGAGTAGACGAGGCCGTGCCTGGATTCGCCGCAGGCGCCTACCGACCGTCGCCGGGACGCGGAACCTCCCCCGGCTTCCGCTTCACGCTGTACGCGATCCTCGCGGTCGTGCTCATGTTCGTCGATCAGCGCCGCGGCTGGCTCGCGGAGGTGCGTTATCTCCTGAGCGGCGCTGCCTATCCGCTGCAGCTCGCCGTGAGTTCCCCCACTGAGGCGTGGCGCTGGCTGGAGGCGACTTTCGCCACGCGGGCCTCGCTCGAGGCGGAGAACGCGCGGCTCGAGCGCGAGGAGCGCACGCTCGCGATGCGGTCGCAGCGGTTCGAGGCGCTCGCGCGCGAGAACGGTGAGTTGCGTGGACTGCGTGAGGCGCTGCCGGATGTCGCCGATCACTGGATGGTCGCCGAGGTCGTCGAGGTCGAGCTCGACAGCTCGCGCCGGCGCGTGCTGATCGATCGCGGCGCACGCAACGGAGTCTTCAAGAACCAGGTCGTGATGGACAGCCACGGGCTCCTGGGCCAAACGATGCACGTCGGACCGTGGAGCGCCGAGGTCATTCTGATCACCGATCCCGAGCACGCGGTTCCGGTCGAGATCGAGCGCACCGGAGTACGCACCATCGCCGTCGGCACGGGCGAAAACCAGGCGCTCGCCTTGCCGTATCTGCCGGCCAACGCCGACGTGAAGCCCGGGGACCTGCTGCTCACGTCGGGGCTCGGCGGGGTGTTCCCGCAGGGCTATCCGGTCGCGCGCATCACCGATGTGCGGCGCGATGCGGTGCAGCCGTCGGCGCTGGTGCGGGCTCGTCCCCTTGCCGAGCTCGACCGCATGCACGAAGTCATGCTCGTTTGGTTCAAGGGCGACCACCCCGCAGCTCCCACCCCCGCCTCCGCCGCGAGCTCGGTGCGGAAGGACCTGCCGAGCGGCGACCCCGCGTATCAGCCACAGCCCGTGCCAGTGCGGCCGAAACCGGCGCCGGCCGACGCCAAGGCGCCGCCTCATCCGAAGTCAAACGAGCTCGAGGCGAAAGCCGCGCCGCGCCCGAAAGCGGTGCCAGGCGCCAAAGCCGCCCCGGGAGCCAAAGCCACACTGGGCGAGAAAGCCGCGCCCGGTCCGAAGGCCGCCTCGACGGTGGCCGCTCCAGCGAGCCCAGCGGAAGGCAACCAGTGAACATCCGGCATGTCGAGCCGAGGGGACGGATGGTCTTCACCGCCCTCGTCGGACTGCTCCTCACGATCCTGCCGCTGCCGCCGTGGCTTGCGTTGCTGCGTCCTGCGTTTCTCGTCCTGACGGTACTCTACTGGTCGATCGCCGCGCCGCGCGCCGGTGGGCTCGCGCTCGGCTTCGCCTCGGGGCTCACGCTCGATGTGTTTCGTGGCGCGGTTCTCGGACAGCACGCCCTTGCACTCAGCACCATCACATACGTGGCCGTGCGCGAGCATCAAAAGATCCGCTCCAAGCCTGCCTTTCAGCAGATGCTTATCGTCCTCGGAGCCCTGATCGTCTACGAGTTCATCCTGTTTGCGATCGACGGCTGGAGCGGGCACCCGATGACGAGTCCTCTGCGCTGGGTGCATGCCGCAACCGGCGCCCTCGTTTGGCCGCTCGCGACCGCGCTGCTCGAGCGCACCCACTCCCGTCGCTAGCGGGCTCCTCGCATGGTCCGGGGAGTCAGAATCAAGGATCACGGAGCCGAGCAGCGGCTGTTCCTCGCTCGCTCGCTCGTCGCGGGCCTGCTGATCGCGATCGCGACGGTGGCGCTCTTCGGCCGCCTCTATCTCCTGCAGGTCATCCGTCACGACTACTACACGCAGCTCTCGCAGGCGAACCGCGTGCGCGTCGAGCCGATCCCGGCCGCGCGCGGCCTGATGCTCGATCGCAATGGCGTGGTGCTCGCGAGCGGCCAGCCCGCTTATCAGCTCGAGCTCGTGCGCGATGACGTTCCCGATCTCGACTCGACCCTCGAGAGGCTCGCCGCGATCGGCATGATCTCCAGCGACGATCTGCCCGAGCTCAAGCGCACGATCCTCTCGCGGCAGAGCTTCGACAGCGTGCCGATACGGCTGCACATGTCCGATGAGGACGCGGCCCGCTTCGCGGTCGTGAGGTTCGAGTTCCCGGGTGTGGACATCAAGACCCGCGAGACGCGCTTCTACCCGTTCGGCCCGCTCGGCGTGCACGCGCTCGGCTATGTCGGGGCCATCAGCGAGCGTGATCTCGCGCGCATCAACAGTGCCGCGTACGCCGGCACGACGCTCATCGGCAAGACCGGTGTGGAGAGCGCGTTTGAGAAGCCGCTGCACGGAACCAACGGATTCCGCGAAGTGCTGGTGGATGCACAAGGCCGTGCGGTGGACAAGCAGGGAGGGCTCGCGTTTGGCCTGCGAACGCAGGCGCCGGTCGCCGGCAAGGACATGCTCCTCGCGCTCGACCTGAAGACCCAGCAAGTCGCGGAACAAGCGCTCGGCGATCGCCGGGGTGCGGTCGTTGCACTCGATCCGCGCAACGGGGATGTGCTCGCGTTCGTGAGCCACCCGGGGTTCGATCCAAATCTCTTTGCCCGCGGCATCAGCCGCGCCCAGTACGCCGCCCTGGCGAACGATGCCGACAAGCCGCTGCTCGATCGCGTGCTCCGCGGCACTTACGCCTCGGGCTCGACCATCAAGCCGGCGCTCGCGCTCGCCGCCCTGACGGATCACGCCGTCGATCCGAATCGCAAAGTCTTCTGTAACGGTATCTTCCGTCTGCCGGGGAGCCGTCACGTGTGGCGCGCGGACAGGACCGATCCGCGCGGCTGGATCGGCCTCGCGGAGGCGATTTCCCGCTCCTCCGACATCTATTTTTATGGGCTCGCGGCGACGCTCGGAATCGACCGCATTGCGGCGTTCCTCGGTCCCCTCGGCTACGGCAGGGTCACGGGCATCGACATCGGCGGGGAGAAGTCGGGTCTGCTGCCGACGCCCGAATGGAAGCGCAAGGCGTTCAGGCGCCCCGAGGATCAAGTTTGGTTCCCAGGCGAGACGGTCAATATGGGCCTCGGCCAGGGCTATCTCCTCGTGACGCCGCTGCAGGTGGCGCATATCACCGGCGTCATCGCGGAGCGGGGCCGTAGCTTTCGGCCGCGGCTCGTCAAAGGCATGCGCGACCCCGGCGGTCACGTACGCTGGCTCGCTCCCCTCGAGGACAAGCCGATCTTGGGGGTCGCCGATGCGGACTGGAACTTCGTGATCAACGCCATGATCGGCACGACCAAGTGTGACCGGTACTGCGGGACCGCCTGGGTCGCATTCCGCGGAGCCGCGTACACGGCCGCGGGCAAGACCGGAACGGCGCAAGTATTCACCGTCGCTCAGAATGCGAAGTACAACGAGAAGATGGTGCCGGAGCGGCTGCGCGATCACGCCTGGTTCGTCGCCTTCGCACCCGCCGAGGCGCCACGCATCGCGATCGCCGTGCTCGTGGAGAACGGCGGATTCGGCGCGAGCGCCGCCGCGCCGGTCGCCCGCCAGGTGATGGATGCGTATCTGCTCGGCCCCGACGGCAAGCTGAAGCCGCAATTCGTGCCGGCGCCAGCCGCAGGTCCCACGCCCGATACGCGCACTGCCCGCGCGCTCAAGCGAGCTCCCGCGCCCCGAATCGCTGCGGTCGCCCGGGTACTGGCTGCATCCGGCGCGCCCGCGCTCGCCGATACGCGCGCTCTGAGCGGGCGGGAGTCGTTGCGGTGATCTACGAGGAGCTGACGGACGCCTCACGCGCGCGTCGCACCCTCACGGGCACCGCGCGAACGCTACTCGCTTTGAAGCTCGACGGGCCGCTCCTCATCGGTCTGGCACTCATCGCCGTCTACGGACTCGTCGTGCTCTACAGCGCCTCCGGGCGCAGCGTCGGTACCGTGATGCGCCAGGCCGGACATCTCGCGATGGGCACCGCGGCGATGCTCGCTCTCGCGCAGGTCAATCCGAACGTGCTGCGCCGCATCTCGCCGTGGCTGTACGCGCTCGGCATCGTGCTCCTCTTCGTGGTCGGGGCGATCGGCTACATCGGCAAAGGCGCACAGCGCTGGCTCGATCTCGGTGTGCTCCGCTTCCAACCCTCGGAGATCATGAAGCTCGGTGTCCCGATGCTTTGCGCGTGGTACTTGCGCGAGCGGGCGCTGCCGCCGAGCCTGCTTTCGCTCGTGCTGCTCGCAGCGCTGATTCTGCTGCCGTCGGGACTGGTCGCGATGCAGCCCGACCTCGGCACGGCTGCACTCATCATGATGGCGGGAGTCCTCGTCGTCATCATGGCGGGGCTGCAGATGCGCGTCATGGCGGGGCTAGCCCTGGTCGGCGCGTTCGGCGTGTGGGTCGGCTGGCACTTCATGCACGGCTACCAGAAGGAGCGCGTGCTCACGTTCATCAATCCGCAGTCCGATCCCCTCGGGGCCGGCTACCACATCATCCAGTCGACGATTGCGATCGGCTCGGGCGGGGTATTCGGCAAAGGCTGGATGAACGGCAGCCAGGCGCAGCTCGACTTCCTGCCCGAACGCTCGACGGATTTCATTTTCGCCGTGATTGGCGAGGAATTCGGGCTGCTCGGTCAATGCCTGCTGATTCTGCTCTACGTGTTCGTGGTCGGACGGGCGTTGTATCTGGCGACCCAGACGCAGGACACCTTCTCACGCTTGCTCGCAGGCAGCATCGCACTCACGTTCTTTGTATACGTCTTCATCAACACCGGTATGGTGAGCGGATTGCTGCCTGTCGTCGGCGTGCCGCTGCCACTCGTGAGCTACGGCGGGACCTCGATGGTGACCCTGCTCGCCGGCTTCGGTATTCTGATGTCGCTCTACTCGCACCGGAGGCTGATCGGCTCATAGTGGACATGCGACGCCCGTTTGCGGCCTTGACCGCACCTGCCACACTCGCCGTCAGTCTCGCGCTGGCGCTCGCGGCTGCGCGCGCGACCCCCGCGGCAGCGCAGGGGGCCCCTGCGGCGGCGCGGGCAACTGCAACCGCGGCGCAGCCGGGCGCCTCGAGCCCGCAGGCGGCGACCGCGCAGTCGAGCGGCGCTCCGCTCTTCGATACCGAGCGTTTCGATCCGAAGCGTCCCGAGATCCGCCGCTTCGTTCGCGAGGTGGCGCGCCGCGACGGGCTCTCCCGCCGCCGAGTGTTGAAGCTCATCGAACAAGCGCGGCCCCTGCCGCAGACCCTGGACATCATGACCCGACCACCCGAGCGGGTGCTCGAGTGGTGGGAGTACCGCCAGCACTTCGTCACGGACAAGCGCATCGATGAGGGCGTACGCTTCTGGCTCGAGCACCGCAGAGTTCTCGAGCGCGTCGCCGCCCAGCAGGGAGTGCCGCCGGAGTACATCGTCGCGATCCTCGGCTGCGAGACGTTCTACGGCCGCAATACGGGTCGCGACCGTGTCCTCGATTCCCTCGCAACGCTCGCGTTCGATTATCCGCCGCGCGCGACGTACTTTCGCCGCGAGCTCGAGCAGTTCCTCCTGCTCACCCGCGAGACGCATTTGAATCCGCTCAGAGTCAAAGGCTCGTATTCGGGTGCGATGGGGGCGCCGCAGTTCATGCCCTCCGCATACCGCCGCTATGCCGTCGATGAGAGCCGCAATCACCGGCGCGATCTGTGGACGGACTGGGCAGACGTGTTTGCGAGCGTCGCCAACTTCCTGCGCACCAATGGCTGGCAGCCGGGAGAGCCCGTCATCGCCGATGCGCAGCTCGACCCCGATCCGGCATTTCAGCTCGACTCCCGAGGAGTGCTCTCGGCAAGCCTTGCAGAGCTCAACGCCCAAGGTGTGCACGTCGCACTGCAGCTGCCGGACTCGACCTCCGCGATCCTCGTTCCGGCCGAGCAGGCCGAGGGACCGGCCTATCGCGTCGGTTTCAACAACTTCCGGGTCATCATGCGGTACAACCGCAGCACGCGCTACGCGATGGCGGTGAACGATCTCGCCGAAGCGATCGCGGCCCGCGTTCGCGAAAATCATGACAACGGCAACGCGCGCACGGAGAGCGCCTCCGGAAGTCCGCTGAGCTGATGCGCCCGAGCGCGCGGCTCACGGCAGCCATCCGCTCCTGCGCGCGCTTCGAGTCCGCGCCGGCCGGGCGTGGGCTCGCCGCATGGGCGCGACTTGCCCTCGCGGGGGCACTTCTCGGTCCGGCGCTCCTCGGCACGCTGCTCCTCGGAGGCTGTTCGGTTGCGCCGCCCCGTTTCTCGCCGCCCGCGGCGGGCACGCCTTTGCCAGCGCCTCCGGCGGGGGAGACACGCGGCGATCTGCTTGCGATTCCCGATGCGGTGCCGCGCATCGAGCCGCGCAGCAGGTTCGGCAATCCGCCCTTCTACGACGTGCTCGGCCATCGCTACTACGTATTGCCGAGCGCGAGCGGCTACGTCGCGCGCGGCGTCGCCTCCTGGTACGGCCCGACGTTCCACGGCGTGCGCACGGCGATTGGCGAGCCGTATGACATGTACGGCATGACGGCCGCGCACAAGACACTACCGCTGCCCTGCTACGTCCGCGTTACGAACTTGCGCAATGGCAAAAGCGTCATCGTGCGCGTCAACGACCGCGGCCCATTCGTGGCGAATCGTCTGATCGATCTGTCCTACACCGCGGCATTGAAGCTCGACATGGTCCGCGAGGGCACGACACTCGTCGAAGTGCGGGCGATCACACCGGGAGAGCCCTCGAGCTCGGAGCTTACGCGCGCTTCCCAGGCGCCATCCCCGGAGCTGTACGTCCAGGCGGGAGCCTTCTCGGTGGAAAGCAACGCACAGCATCTGCTCGCAACACTGCGCGCGGCGGGCTTCGCGAACGCCTTCGTTATGGCGCGTCCGGAGAGAAGCCGGCTGTACCGCGTGCGAATCGGTCCGGTCGCGACGGTGCCGGAGTACGATGCGCTCATCGCGCGGCTCGAGAAGCTCGGTATTCGAGATGCGCGCCTCGCGCTCGATTGAATCGAGGAGATGACGAGATGGCCGCTCCGCTGCCGATCTGCTATTTGAATGGCATCTACCTACCGCTCGCCGAAGCGCGCATCTCGCCACTCGATCGCGGCTTTCTGTACGGCGATGGGGCCTACGAGCTGATGCCCGTCTATGGCGGCCGGCCGTTCCGTCTGGCAGACCACCGCGCACGTCTCACCCGCAGCCTGGCCGAGCTTCGCATGCAGGACCCATTGAGCGCCGATGAGTGGCGCGCGGTGTTTGCAACTCTGATCGAGCGCAACGGCGGCGGCGATCAGTATGTCTACTGGCAAGTGACGCGCGGTGCGGAATGGGGCCGCAATCACGCGCCGCTTCCGGAAGTGGAGCGTACGATTTTCGCGTTCTGCGCGCCTCTTCCGCGCAATCCTCCGGAGGTGCTCGAGCGTGGCCTCGCCTGCATCACGGCAGCCGACACGCGCTGGGCGCGCCGCGACATCAAATCGGTGGCACTCCTCGCAAATGTGCTGCTGCGCCAGCTCGCCGTCGACGCGAGCTCGGCCGAGACCATTCTGCTCGAGCGTGGCGAGCTGACCGAGGCGTCCTCTTCCGCCGTGCACGTCGTCATCGAGGGCGAGTTGCGCACGCCGCCGCGTACGCAGCGCGTGCTTCCGGGCACCACTCGCAACGTGCTCGAGATCCTCGCCGAGCGCGCCGGCGTTCGACATCGTTCCGCGGGCGTAACGGAAGCCGAGCTGCGCGCTGCGGATGAGGTGCTGCTTTCCGCCGCGACGCGTGAGGTGGTGCCGGTCACGCGGCTCGATGGCCGCCCGGTCGGGCGTGGCACTCCCGGCCCGGTGTGGCGCCTCCTCTATAATGCGCTGCAGAACTACAAGGAGGAGCTGGCGAAGGAGCCCTGGTGAAGCGCACTCCGCTTCTGACCTTCCCGACGGACTACCCGATCAAAGTCGTCGGACGCGCCTCGGCCTCGCTGCGCGCAGAGATCGATGCGATTGTCGGCAAACACGTACCCGACCTCGATCCAACCAGCACGCGCGAGCGGCTGAGCGCGAACGGCAATTTCCTCTCGATCTCGTACACCATCCACGCGGTGAGCGCCGAGCAGGTCAGCGCGCTCGCGGCGGAGCTCACCGCCTGCGAGTCGATCCTGCTCGTGTTTTGACCGAGCTCTGCGCAGGCGGCTGGTTATGTCGATATGCCGCGTAGTGCTCCGCTTATAACCGGTTTGTAACCGCCGGAAGCTTAACTCACCGCGCCGGGCCGGCTAGGATGGCTCGCCATGTCCATCTCGCTCGATCAGGTCACGAAGCGCTATCAGGGATCGACCGTCGTCAACGACGTCTCGATCGATATCGGCGACGGTGAATTCTTCGTGCTGCTCGGGCCGAGCGGCAGCGGCAAGAGCACGCTGCTGCGCGCCGTTGCGGGTCTCACGGGCGTGGACCACGGGCGCATCTCGCTTCATGGCCGGGACGTGACGCATCTCGCCGCGCGTCGTCGCGGCGTCGGGCTGGTGTTTCAAAACTATGCGCTCTTCCGTCACATGACCGTGGCGGACAACATCGAGTTCGCGCTGCGAGTGCGGCGGATGCGAGCCGCGGCGCGGCGGGCTCGGCGCAACGAGCTGCTGCGACTCGTTGCGCTCGAGGGGTTGGATGATCGGCTGCCCGCGCAGCTCTCCGGAGGTCAGCAACAACGCGTCGCCGTCGCGCGCGCACTCGCTCACAAGCCGGAGGTGCTGCTGCTCGATGAGCCTTTCGGTGCGCTCGATGCAAAGATCCGCGAGGAGCTGCGTCGTACGATCCGCCAAGTGCAGCGCGAGCTCGGAATCACGACGGTCCTCGTCACGCACGATCAGGAGGAGGCCTTCGCGCTCGCCGACCGCATCGGCATCATGAATCTCGGCCGGCTGCTCGAGGTCGGTCGTCCCGATGATCTCTACGCCCGGCCCGCGACTCGCTTCGTCGCGACGTTCCTCGGCGCCGCGAACCTGCTGCTCGCTCGCCAGAGCGCCGACGGCCTCTCCTTCGGCAACGGCCCGCTGATCGTTCCCCATCATGAGCCGAGCTCCCACGGCCGCGCGCACGAAGTGGTGACGGTGCTGCGTCCGGAGGAGATCGAGCTCGCCCCCGCGCGCGATGCATTGCGCAGCCCGTACATGGCCGAGGGAACGGTCGAGGAGATCCTGTTCAGCGGCGCGCTCGAGCGGCTGCGCGTGCGGCTCGGCGACGGGCTCGCAGGCGCGCACATCGTGCGCTCCGAGAACCTCTCCGAGGAGCCGTATCTCGAGGTGACGCGCACGCAGCACGAGCAGCGAGTGTTTCCGCTTGCGCCCGGCCTGCCGGTCGCACTCGGCGTGCGCCGCTTGCATGTACTGCCGACGCCGCTATCGAGTTTCGTCGCATGGGCTCCGACGGCGGCGCTCGCGGAGACGCTCGCCCGTGAGCCGCTGCTCGCGGAGCTTGCGACACGCATGAAGACCCGAATCGCCATACGCGTGGAGCCTGCGCTCGCCGAGAGTGCACCCCTGCCGGAGGGAGCCGTCGCGCTTCGCGACTCCGAGGCCGAGGAAACGGACGCGGATTTCTCGGGCGCGGCCGTGATCCGGGGCTCGAACGACGCGCGCGCGGTCGAGTGGTTGCTTGCGCGCGGCGTCGACGAAGTGCTGATTCTGCGCGCGGGCGCGGCCGCGCCGCGGCGCGTGCTCATTCATTGGGTGAACGAGTCCGCGCGTCGAGCGACGCTTGCGGTTTCCGCGAGCCTGTTGCGCCACCTCTCGGCCGAGGCGGTCTACGTCGGCATTCTGCCGGAGCACGAACGCGCCGATGCACCGCGGCCGCTCGGTATGCGCGCACTGCTCGATGCGCGCTCCGAGGCTGCTGCCGACCACGGACTCGACATGCGCACGGAGCTCGGATACGGCGATGTCGCACAGGAGCTCGCGCTGCGTCTTGCAGAGTCGCCCGATCAGCTGCTCATCCTCGGCATATCCGACGCAGCCGATCTCGGCGGACGCTTTGCCGAGCTGCTCACCAATCCGGCATCGCCGCTGCTCATCGTCTACCGACGCTCCGAGCTTCAGGCCGTGCCCGCGCCTCTCGAGAGCTCGTCGCGCGCGGCGAGCGGGCGGCTGAGGTACGCCTAGCGTGGCTGCCGTGAGCGGCGTCGATCGCCGCACGCTCGTCCGTCAACCGAGCGTTCTGCCGGGATTCGGGCTGACGTTCGGATTCACGACGTTCTTTCTGAGCGCCCTCGTGCTGCTGCCGCTTGCAGCGCTCGTCTTCATGGCAGCCTCGATGTCCTGGGGCGAGTTCGTGCACGTGGTCTTGAGCGCGCGCGCGCTCGGCTCTTATCGGCTGTCATTCGGAGCCTCTTTCCTCGCCGCGACCATCAATCTCGTCTTCGGTTTCGTGATCGCCTGGACGCTCGTGCGCTATCGCTTCCCGGGACGCAAAATCGTCGATGCGCTCATCGACATGCCATTCGCACTGCCGACCGCCGTATCCGGCATCGCGCTCACGACGGTGTTCGCACAGAACGGATGGATCGGACAGTACCTCTCGCTCCTCGGGATCCGGGTCGCCTACACCTGGATCGGTGTCACCGTCGCACTCACGCTCATCGGTATGCCGTTCATGGTGCGCACGCTCCAGCCGGCGATTGCGGAAGTGCAGCGCGATCTCGAGGATGCCGCCGAGACGCTCGGCGCGGGGCGCCTGTACGTATTCCGGCGCATCGTGCTGCCGGCCGTGCTGCCGGCCATGCTGACGGGCTTCACGCTTGCATTCGCTCGTGCAGTGGGCGAGTACGGCTCGGTCATCTTTATCGCCGGCAACATCCCGAAGAAGACCGAGATCACCCCGCTCCTCATCGTCATTCACCTGCAGGAGTTCGACTATAAAGGCGCCGCGGCGCTCGGCTCGGTCATGCTCGTCATGTCGTTCGTCGTGCTGCTCACGATCAATCTCATTCACAGCTGGGGCCGGCGGCGTCTCGTCGCCACGGCGCACTGATGGCCGGCGGTATCCCGTTCGCTCTGCGCGAGGAGATCGCTACCCGCCCCGGGCGCGAGACACTCTTCTCCGAGCTCGTGCGCTGGGGCCTCGTCGTGCTTTCCCTCGCCTTCCTCGGAGCGCTGCTGCTCGCCCCGCTCGCGACCGTCTTCGCCGTGGCGTTCGAGCACGGCATTGCAGCGTATTGGAGGACGTTCGCCGATCCCGACACGCGCGCCTCGATCCGCCTCACACTCATCACCGCGGCGGTGGTCGTGCCGCTCAACACGACGTTTGGTCTCGCAGCCGCCTGGTGCATCGCGAAATTCGAGTTCAAAGGCAAAAGCTTCCTCATCACGCTCATCGATCTGCCGCTCGCAATCTCGCCGGTCATCTCCGGCATGATGTTCGTGCTGCTCTTCGGGCTGCAGGGCTGGTTCGGCGCGTGGCTGCAGGACCATGACATCAGCATCATCTTCGCCCTGCCGGGTATCATCCTCGCGACCATGCTGGTCACCTTCCCGTACGTCGCGCGCGAGCTGATTCCGCTCATGCAGCAGCTCGGCAACGACGAGGAAGAGGCCGCGATCACCATGGGCGCGGGCGCCTGGATGACGTTCTTCCGGGTGACGCTGCCGAAGGTGCGCTGGGGCCTCATCTATGGAGTCATTCTCTGCAACGCGCGAGCGATGGGCGAGTTCGGAGCGGTCTCGGTCGTCTCCGGGCACATTCGCGGACTCACCGACACCATGCCGCTCACGATCGAAATCCTGTACAACGAGTACAACTTCGTCGGGGCATTCGCGGTGGCTTCCCTTCTCACCCTGCTCGCTGTCGTGACGCTCGCCATCAAGGCGCTGGTCGAGCGCACGGGCTATAAGCAGCGCTGAGCGAGCGATGGCCGTGGTCACCCGCCGACTCGCCGCTCCCCGCGACCGGTTCGCAGCGGCCGCGTCGCGCCTTGCCGCGGGACTGCGCGGGCTCGCGGGGCGCGTGCGCTTCGATTCCTCGAAGATCTCGCTCTCCTGGTGGCTTGCGGTGAGCCAGGTCGTCATCGTTCTCGCTGTTGCAGGCGGGCTCTCCGCGTACGCGATCGGGCGCCTGCATGATCTCGCCGACGAGCACGGCAAGTCGCGCGTGCAGTTGGCGGGGGCCATGGCGCGGGAAGATTTGCGCCGCATGAGCGAGGATGCCCTTACGCAGGTGCGCGTCCTCGCCGACCGCCCCACACTCGAGCGGCTGCTCGCAGAGGGGCACTCCGAACAGATCGCCCTTTTCCTGCGACGTTTCTGCGATGCGAACACCATCGATGGCTGCGCGGTGTTCGATTCCGGCAATCTCATCGCGCAGGCCGGCACACCGTTGCCGTGGAGCGAGGTGGCCGATGCGAGCATGGAGCAGGGTCCGAGCTTCCTCGCGGCACCCCCCGGCGCCCCGGCCCCGATGCTCGGCGCCTCCGCCCCGCTGACCGGACGCCCTACGGCCCGAGTATTCGTCGCCCGGCTGCTCGGGGACCGCCTCGCAAAGACGCTCACGCAGCAGGTAGGGCTCCCTATCCGGCTCGTCGACTACCGCGCCTTCGCCAAGGCGCCGGTCGATCCCCTCACGGCACTGCACACCGCCGGGCTCGCCGACGGCAACTCGGCGGTGCAGCGGATCAAGACGCTCGATCTGTACGCCGCGAGCTTTCCGCTCTTCGCCTCGACGGGCGAAGCCATAGCACTGATTGAAGTGCGCCTGCCCGCCGCAACCATCGACAGCTCCGCGAGCCGCTTGATCCGCCATCTGCTCATCACTGCGCTCGTTCTCGTGGTGCTCGCCGTTCTCGCCGGCATCCTGCTCGGGCAGTACGTGACAGGCCCGGTGCAGGCGCTGACCGATGCCGCCGTGCGGCTCGGCCGCGGCGATTTCTCCACCTCGATTCCGAGCGGTGGGGCGGCCGAGGTCGGGGCGCTCGCGCGAACGATGGAGGATATGCGTCGCAACCTGATCGATCTCACGGGTACGCTGCGCCGCCGTGAGGCCGAAGCGCAGGCCGTGCTCGGTGGCATCGTCGAGGGCGTCTACGCGGTCGATCGCGACCGCATGATCCGCTATCTCAATCCTCAGGCCGCACGCCTCCTCGGCATCGATGCGGCGCAGGCGGTCGGCCGCTTCTGCGGCGACGTATTGCTGCCTTGCGCGCTCGATGCCAGCGGCACGCGACCGTGCGAGGTCTCCTGCCCGATCGTCCAGGCGCGCTCGGAAGGCACCGCGCGCGCCGTCGAGCATTTGCAGACCGCGCGACGCGGGATGCGCACTACGCTCATCACGAGTTCCGGCCTCGTCGAGGGGTTGCAGGTGCAGGTGATCCGGGATGAGACCGAGCTCGAGGCCGTGCGCCGGGCGCGCGACTCGGTGCTCGCGAACATCTCGCACGAGTTCCGCACGCCGCTTGCGGCGCAGCTCGCCTCGATCGAGCTGCTGCGCGAGCGCCTCGCGGGGAGCGGCGCCGAGCACGAGCCGCTCGTGCGCTCGCTCGAACGCGGGACACTGCGACTGACCCGCCTGATCGACAATCTGCTCGAGAGCGTCCGCATCGAGTCCGGCCAGCTCGGTATCCGCCGCCAGAGCGTCGAGCTCGCCGAGGTCATCGAGGAGGCGCAGTCGCTCGTCGGCTCGCTTTTGAGCTTGCGGCAGCAGACCCTCGAGGTGAACCTCCCGGAGGGACTCGGCCACATCAGCGGCGACCAATCGCGTCTCACGCAAGTTTTCGTGAACCTGCTCGCGAACGCGAACAAATTCGCCCCCGAAGGGAGCGTCCTCAGGATCGGCGCCGTTCAGCACGCCGAGACGATCGATGCGTGGGTGGAGGATGAGGGCCCGGGCGTGTTGCCGAGTGAGGGCCGCGTGATTTTCGAGCCCTTCCGGCGCGGCGCCGGCGAGGAGCCCGAGCCGGGCGGTCTCGGTTTGGGTCTCTGGATCGTCAAATCGATCGTGGACCGCCACGGCGGCTCGATCGCCGTGACGCGCACGGCCGAGGCGCGCACCCGCTTCACGGTGACGCTGCCTCTCGAGCGCGCGGGATGAAAGTGCTCGCCGTCGATGACGACCGCGATCTGCTCGAGCTGATCGGGTTCGCGCTCGCGCAGGCAGGCTTTCTCGTGGTGAAGGCCGCGGATGGCCCGAGCGCGGTGCGCGTGTTCGACGCTGAGGCTCCGGACCTGGTGGTCCTCGATATCAACATGCCGGGCGCGAGCGGCTTTCAGGTCTGCGAGGCGATCCGCGCGCGCTCGAGCGTGCCGGTCATGATGCTCACGGTGCGCAGCGAAGAAGAAGACCTCGTCAAGGCGCTCGAGCTCGGAGCCGACGACTACCTCACGAAGCCCTTCAGCCCGAAGACGCTGCTCGCGCGCATCCGAGCACTGCTGCGCCGTGCCGGAATGGAGAGCAGCGCGCCACCGCTCGCTTCCGGCCGGGTCGCGCTCGATGTCGAGGAGCACACCGTGCGCATCGGTGGCGGCGAGCCGGTCCGCCTCACCAAACTCGAATTACGGCTCCTGCAGATGCTGCTCTCGAACGCCGGACGCACCGTAAGCTCCGACCGCCTGCTCGTGCACATTTGGGGCCATCGCAACTCCGGCGACCGCCAGCTTCTCAAACAGCTCGTTCATCGCCTGCGGCAGAAGATCGAGGTCGATCCGGCGCTGCCGCGGCATCTGCAGACGGCCGCAGGCGCCGGATACAAGCTCGTCGTGGAGTGAGGCGCGAGCGGAGGCACGCGGCGCGGGCGCCCAACTGGCACCTCTCACCTGAGGCCGCACGCCACTTGAGCGTTGCACGCCGCCGCCTCGCGCCGTTCAGCTCGTGCCCCAGACTTCGCGGGCTGTCTCGACGACGAGCTCGAGCTTGCGGCGCTCAACCTCCGGTGAGATCGAATTGCCCTTCTCGGTGCTCGCGAATCCGCATTGCGGGCTCAAGCCGAGCCTCTCGAGCGGCACGTACTTCGCAGCCTCCTCGATGCGCCGTTTGAGCGCGTCCTTCGACTCGAGCTCGGCTCGTTTGGTGCTGACGAGACCGAGGACGATGCGCTTGTCCGGCGGGGCGTATCTCAAGGCCTCGAAGCTTCCCGCCCGTGCCGTGTCATATTCGAGAAAATAGCCGCGCACGTGCGGCTGCGCGAAGGCGGCCTTCGCGATGGGATCGTAGCCGCCCTCGGCCATCCACATGCTCTGATGATTGCCGCGGCACGTGTGTACGGTGACGACCATGCCCGGCGGAGCGCCTGCGGCAATGGCATCGACCACCTCGGCATAGCGCCGGATCGCGCGATCCGGATCGATCCCATCGGCACGCACGCGCTCGCGAATGCGCTCATCGCAGAGGAAGGCGAATACGACCTCATCGATTTGCAAATAGCGGCAGCCGGCCGCCGCGAGGGCCTGCATCTCCGCGTGATACGCCGCGACGATATCGCTCCAAAACTCATCGATGTTCGGATAGATGCTCTCGGGTACGGTCCTCGGTCCGCCGCGCATGTGAATGTACGTCGGCGATGGAATGCAGAGCTTGGGCATTCCCTTCTTGACGGTCGCCGCGAGGAATTCGAAATCAGCCACCGCGATCGCGCGCGTGCGCCGAATCTTGCCGTTCACGACGAGCATCGAGCGCGTCTCCCCACGCTCGCCGTGCTCGCCGTGGAACGGGATGGCGTAGCTCGCATCTGCCAGCGCGATGCCCTCGAGCCGGAGCAGGAAATCCACGAGGAAGTGACCGCGCCGCAGCTCCCCGTCGGTCACGGCCGGCAGGCCGACCGACTCCTGCATCTCGACCGCCTCGCGGATTGCCGCATCCTCGATGGCCCGCCGCTCCTCCGGCGAGACCTCACCCCGACGTGCGCGCTCGTGTGCAGCCTGCACACTCGCCGGGCGCAGGAGGCTGCCGACGTGGTCCGCTCGAAACGGTGGTCCGGTCGGGCTTGGCTGTGACATGTGGCTCGATGCGCGATTGAATCGATGAAGGCCTGGCGCGCGGCGAGCTTAACAAACTTAACGTTGGGGAGAGGATCGCCTTCGCATGCGACATTACCGATCTCGTATGCGGGACAGGCACCTATCTCGGGATGCGCCGACTCACGCGATGCGGAAGTGTCCCGCTGCAGCCATGCTGCACTGCACGAGGTCACCGGGGCGGCACGAGCATTGCTTTCAATGCCGCCGGCTTCGTCTTCCCGAGAGGTAGGCGCCATGGGCACCCGTGTAACCGTTGCCGGCCATCCGATTCATGCGATGCTGGTAAACATACCGATCGGACTCTGGATCTTCACGCTGACCTCCGACGTCGTCTTCGCCGTGACGGGAGATCCGCGCTGGGAGGCGACCGCTCTCTTTACGTTGGCGGGCGGAATTGCCGGAGCGCTTCTTGCCGCGGTGCCGGGGCTGCTTGATTTGCTCGGTCTCGAGTCCTCCGATGCACGGCGCATCGGCATCTTTCACATGTCCCTGAATCTTGCGATCGTGGTCGTGCAAGCGATCAATTTCGCGCTGCGCGCCACTTCGAGCACCGGGCAAGCCGACACGAGTCTCACCTTTGCGCTCTCGGCTCTCTCGGTGGCGGCGTTGCTCGTTTCGGGCTGGCTCGGAGGGCAGCTCGTGCACGTGCTCGGTGTGACCCAGCCCGGTCACGACGAATCCCACGCCCCGCAACGCGATCGACTGCATCAGCAGACCTGATCTGCCCACTTGCCGGCGGCTGATGCGGCTGATACTCCTCATCGGCTCCTTGGCGAGTCTCGCTCTGAGCGGCTGCGCGGGCGCCAAGCTTCTTCTCGCGCCTCCCTCGAAGCCACCGGCCAGAGGCGCGGGAACGACCGTTCGAGGACCTGCTTACGCCCCGAATGCCGTCACCCACGGTGCAAGCGATCCAACCGCTGACTGGGTGACGTACAACAAGACGCTCGCGGGCAACCGCTACTCGCCCCTGGCAGGGATCACGCGCGAGAACGTCGGCTCGCTGCGGCGCGTGTGCGCGTTTCAACTCGATCGCCCCGCAAATATGCAATCGTCGCTGCTTGCGATCGAAGGCACGCTTTACTTCACGACTCTCGAAGACACCTACGCCGTCGATGCGACCGATTGCAGGCTGCGCTGGCGGCACACATACCATCTCGCGCGCCGCCCGCGGTTCGATCCGAACGAGGTGAATCGCGGCTTGGGATGGCTTGACGGACACCTGTATCGAGGCTCGAACGACGGCCGCCTCTACGCGCTCGATGCCGGCACGGGAGAAGAGCTGTGGAACGTCGCGATCGGTGATCCCAAAACCGGTGAGACGTTTCCGGCGGCACCCGTCGGCTGGAACGGCCGCGTGTACATCGGCAACGCCGGTGGAGACTACTTTGGCGTGACGGGCCGCATGATGGGGTTCGATGCGGCGACCGGAGGCCGGCAATGGAGCGCCGATCTCGTGCCGACGGCAGGGCCGCCGAGTCAGACCTGGCCGCCGGTCACTGCAACGCATCCGCAATCCGGCGGCGCCACCTGGACTTCCTATGCTATCGATACGCAGCACGGACTGTTGTATGCATCGACCGGCAACGCCGCGCCGGATTTTCTCAAATCCGCCCGCCCAGGTCAGAACCTGTATACCTCCTCAGTCGTTGCACTCGATCTCGGGAGCGGCGAGCTGAAGGCTTGGCGCCAGCTCGTCACCCGCGACGATTTCCACGATTGGGACATCGCCGCGCCGCCCGAATTGATCGATACCTCCGACGGCCGGCATCTGTTGATCGCAGCGGGCAAAGACGGTTATTTGTACGCGCTCGACCGCGAAACGATGCGGCTGCTCTACAAGACGCCGGTCACGACGATGCAAAACGTGGAGGTGCCGTTGACGGCCGAGGGAACGCGCTACTGCCCCGGCATCGATGGTGGCGTCGAGTGGAATGGACCTGCCTATTCAGCGCAAACGAATGCGTTTTTCGTCAACGCGATCGACTGGTGCGTCACTGTGGCCGTGCGTCCGGCCGCAGAGCTCGAAGGCCGCGAAGGACTCCCGTGGACCGGCGCGAAGGATCGGTTGCATCCCTTCGGCCTGCAGGACAAGCAACGCAGCGGCTGGGTCACTGCGGTCAACGCCACGAACGGCGCAGTTCTCTGGCGATATCACGCTCGCGCCCCACTCGTTTCCGGGATTACGGCCACCGCCGGAGGCGTCGTCTTCACCGGTGACATCGCCGGCGATTTCATCGCGCTCGATGCCGCGAGCGGTAACGTTCTGTGGCGCCACGACACCGGCCAGCCGATCGGCGGGGGCGTGATTTCCTATGCTGTCGGTGGCAAGCAATACATTGCCGTCGCTTCCGGCATGCGCTCGAAAGTCGGCTGGCAGATCGATAGCACCCCACCGAAGGTCATCGTCTTTTCACTGCCTTGAGAGCGGCGTTGGGCGAGACCTGTCGCACCGAATCGCCGCTGTCGTCTAGTGATACGTGACGGTCAACACGGGCGCGCGGTCCGGACGGTCCGCTTGTGTGGTGTCATCTACCTCCATCAACACGCCGATCGCGGGACCCAGGTCTTCCATGATTCTGACCTGGAAGTCGACGAGGCCGAGCCGCTGTGCCTGGACCATGAGTTGCGTTACGTCGACTGAGACGTACTGGCCGATGTCCGCACCGGTCACGTCCCCGGACACGAGCACTGCAGCCAGGGACGGTTGAGCCGCGCGATCGAACTGGTCGGGGGTCAACAACGGCGGCTGGAACGAGACGAGCTCGACGCGTACCGGAAGGCTGCCACCGGTCGGGTTCAGGTCATCGACGAGCACCTCGAGATATGCCGAGTCGATGATTGCATTGCCAGGCACTCCGTCCGGGCCGTTGAGCGGAAAGTCGAGGAAAGCCCGGAATTCCGTTCCGGCGCTGGGATCGATCCCCGCCAGTACCGTTTGGACGCTCCCGGACATTCCTTGCGTAACCGTGAATGAGGTCGCCGATGTCTGCTCGATGTCCCCGTCATAGGCCGGGTCGCTGAGGATGTGAGTGACGACCTGCTGTGGAGGCGCAGGCACATACCCTCCGCCGCCCCCATCGCTACCCCCTCCGCAGCTGCTGAGACAGGAAAGGACACAGAGTATGCCAATTGACCCGGCAGTCAGGCGCACAGCGGCGTCCTCCCTATCCCAGTCGCGCTTGATTTCCGCCCCAGCGACGGCCGGGGCGCGACTACGCTCGTGGAATCGTAAACGCGCTCGAGCTCGCCGGGGTTCCTGCGGCCGATGACCTTGTGCGCTATCGCGGCCGGGTTCCGATGACGCGTCGCCTCGAGAACGATGTAAGCCCTGCCCGATCTGCGCAACGCGAGCGCCAATTCCGGCGGGAGGATGATTGCGGCCGTGACTGGGCAGTCGCGACAGAGCCCTTCTCGTAACGAACATCGCAGGTTCTCTAGCAGGCTCGCCCGGCCATCGGAGCTGTCGCCTTTCGCGAGTGTCACGGACTTCAGTTGAGCCGCAGTCCATAAACCGGGGTGTCGATGTGCCTGATCAGCAGCGCCACGTCGACCGAACCCCAGCTCACCACCCGAAACCTCCCGAACGTGTGGCGCCAATTGCTCGCGTGTCGGGAGATAGCTTTGGCATCTTCGACCGGGTTCAACCCGGCACCGATATATCGCTTCCACCGCCATTCGCCCGCAATCAGGGACGACCAGCCCGATCCGTGTGGCGCCGCGATCGTGTGGAAAGCAGCCCCATCCTCCGGGGAGTAATAGATCAATCGATCGAGGCTCGGCGCGTACTCGAATGCGGCGCATTCTGCAATGCCCGATCGAAGGCCGCTAGAACGCAACGGTACTGCCGGTGCCGCCGGGTCCGAGGGATTGATCGCAAACAGAGCGTCGCGCTGATGTACCAGCGCCACGATGACATCCCGCGTTGGGTCCATTTGCATCGCGTTGTGATTGGCAATGCCCGGGAACTTACTCGGGTATAACGGTCCCCAGCGGCCAAAAGTACCATCCGCATGAGCACCGTCCGGGCAAAAGCCGATAAAGGCGTTGCCCGCACCATCATCGCCTGAGTGGCCCCACAGAACGCGCCGCGAGGTGTCCCAGGTTGTAAACCCTCCGGAGTTCAGAATCGCAGAATCATGTAACGGACCGCGACGCCACTGGCGGCGATCAAGGTTGAACATGTGCGGAATGGCGACAGCCCTGGGGTGGGGACCGAGCTCGGTGTTGCCCTTCAAAATCAAGTAGTCATTGCCGACTTCGTCATACTGCACGTAGCCATAAGTATGCGGGGGAAGCGGGGAGCCGTCCGGATACTCAGCATTCGGATAGAACGCACCGGCTCCGTATTCTTCCGGGCCACCCCGAGTGAATCCGTCCGAGATTCGCCCCCACTCTCGCCTCGCGATATCAAATGCGTGAACATCGGAGCCAAAGTAGTCGTTGTGGCCTCCTCCGAAGACAAGCAATGAGCCCGAGTCACCGAGGCGCGTGGCGAGCACCGCACCGTTCCATGCCTCGGTAATCCCCGGAAACCCGTTTCGGCCACTCCACGGCGCATGGACATAGTGGCCGGTCAGCCGACGCAGGATCGCAAAGGGTCGCCGCGCAGGATTCAGACCGAGATCGCGAGCTGGATCACAGTCACTCAGATAACGAGTACCAGCGCTCGTGGCAGGCAGCCCGAGATCCGGTCTATCACCTGACAGGCGATACCACCTTCCGATCCTCATTGCACCCAGCCACTGCGGGGCTCGCGGTTGCAACGGTCTTTGGTCGTGCACCATCTACCCTATACGTTACGGACGAAGTCTCGAATTTGCGATCCAGCTGCGAGCCGCTCGACCTGTTCGAACTTGCAGCGTGCGTACGACGGCGCAGCCGAGGCGGACGACAGGGCTATTCGCCCGCGTATCCTGCTTCAAGCTGGTGCCGAACAGCCAGGATGGGGACGCTATCTTCGGCTGAAAGCCAGCGGTACTTCGCGATATATCCGTAACATCCGCGCGACAGGACGAGTTCGCGCCTGCCCTTCTCGCCAGCTTTTCCAATCAGCGGATGGTCCGCCAAAACCTCAAGGGCCTTACGAACGCTCAGGACCTGCTCACGTGCTTTTCGGGGGTCTTCGGCGATGAGGCCAAGCAGTGG
The DNA here is from genome assembly GCA_035606175.1 of Steroidobacteraceae bacterium. GTDB lineage: Bacteria > Pseudomonadota > Gammaproteobacteria > Steroidobacterales > Steroidobacteraceae > JASHUC01. The sequence goes on from DATNFW010000028.1 coordinate 24,547, forward strand.
CTCGAGAGCCGCGCGCGCTCGTTGAGTCATTTCGACCGTCGCCATGCACGAGCCTTGGGACGGCGCACCTTTGTGCCGGACGCCCGCGCAGCCAGGTAGTCGAACGTCGCAGCCAGCTCGAAGGCCTTTCCGCTGGACATGGCTTCTTCCTCTGAACGTGCTGCTTCGTCCGCGAATCGCGCCCTCACCTCGGCTCGCTCCGCCTCGCGCGCCAGCGCATCGACCACGAACGCATGGGGTGTCTTGCGGCGGAAGCGACTTCGAGTACCACGCCTCGATCTATGACGTCGTCGTTCATCCCGAGTATCAAGGCCGTTTGTCGGCTCCCGCATAATGAAGAGCTACTATCCTCACTTCCGGTGTGGCGCATCCTGCTCGTAGCGGATGCCAACGCCAGGCCATTCTACGAGCGGCTTGGCTTTGAATCGTTTGGAGACGTGCTCGCGCGAATCGATCGGACCAAGCTCTACGACACACGATAACGGTTGGGCGTGGAGGCTGCACGCGAGGGCGAGCGCGACCGCCGGAGCACAGCCGTTATGCGGTTTCGAATCGTCCTTATCTAAATTCGGTTATCACCAAGGCCGCATGTGGCATCGTTGCACGAGTAATAGAGTAGTGCGACGGACCGACTTCCTTGACCGATAGCCACGCCCATCCGGCGGAGTCGATTGTGACAGCATAGTCGCTGGTGGCCATCGCGCGCCCCCTGGCGGCCACCCAACTTCCTCCACCTGCGTCCACTTGAAAATCCCCCGCCCCTGAACTGATCGGGCGCCGGTCGGCGCCGAGGGCAAGTTTGCGGCAGGACGTTACGCTGCTCCCTTTTTTCGACGGGGAGCACGGGG
>DATNFW010000029.1:0-7032 GCA_035606175.1 Steroidobacteraceae bacterium
GCAACGGCGACGTGCTTTCTCACCGAGCGGGTGTTCGCGCGCATCGTCGAGTCGGGCATTCTGCCCGATGGGGCGGTACAGCTCCTCTGCGGGGGCGCGAGCGATCTGCTCGATCATCTCCTCTGTCAGGACGTGGTCTCCTTCACTGGCTCGGGCACGACGGCGCAGAAGCTGCAGCGTCATCCGCGCATCCTCGAGCAGTCGGTCCGCTTCATCGTCGAGACCGACTCGCTCAACTCATCGATCCTCGGCCCCGATGCCGCCCCCGGAACGCCCGAGCTCGATCTCTACGTCCGCGAGGTCCTCCGCGAGATGACCGCGAAGGCGGGCCAGAAATGCACCGCCATTCGCAAGGCGATCGTGCCGGCCGAGCATCTGCCGGCCGTGTGCGAGGCGCTGCGCTCGGCGATCGACGGCGTGCTCGTCGGCGATCCGCGGCTCGAAGCCGTCGGAATGGGGCCGCTCGCCTCGCTCGCCCAGCGTCGGGAGGTCTTGCGGCAGCTCCGCAAGCTCAAACAGGAGGCACGGGTCGTCGCGGGCGCAGGTGCAAAGCGCGCGCTCGAAGGCGCAGACGCGGATCGAGGCGCATTCGTTCCGCTCACTCTGCTCAGCTGTCGAGATGCGGGTGCGGCGCGTGCGGTTCACACGGTCGAGGCGTTCGGACCTGTCTGCACCGTCGTACCCTATCGAGATGTCGATGAGGCGATTGCGCTCGCGCGGCGCGGGGGCGGAAGTCTGGTCGGCTCTATTTTCACAGGCGATGAGTCCGTCGCAGCGAGGCTCGTTCTCGGTCTCGCGCCGTTCCACGGCCGCGTTCTCGTCGTCGACCGGCACTGCGCGGCCGAATCGACCGGCCACGGCTCACCGCTCCCGCATCTCGTTCACGGAGGACCGGGACGCGCTGGCGGTGGCGAGGAGCTGGGCGGTATTCGTGGCGTGATGCACTACATGCAGCGCACGGCCGTGCAAGGCTCACCGGATGTCATCTCGGCCGTCACGAGGCGCTACACACGCGGGGCTCGGGAGCTCCTCCCGGGGAAACATCCGTTTCGCAAGAGCTTCCATGAGCTGCGCATCGGGGAGACGTTTCACAGCGGCGAGCGCGAGGTGACGCTCGATGACATCGAGGCATTCGCCGCGCTCACCGGCGACCGCTTCTACGCCCACATGGACGAGATCGCCGCCCGGCGCAATCCGCTGTTCGGCGGGCGGGTGGCACACGGATATTTTCTCGTCTCCGCGGCGGCGGGACTGTTCGTCGATCCCGAATACGGGCCGGTGCTCGCGAATTACGGGCTCGAGGGCCTGCGATTCATCAAGCCGGTAAAGCCGGGAGATCGCATCCGGGTGCGGCTCACGTGCAAGGAGAAGTCTCTGCGCCCGGACAAGGGATACGGCGAGGTCCGGTGGGACACGGAGATCACCAACCAAGCCGGAGAACCCGTTGCGGCGTACGAGGTACTCACGCTCGTGAGCGAGGGTGCGCCGGCCGGGTAACGGTAGAGCGCGGTCCGTATGAAGAGTACGATCCTGCGGCGCCGAATCGAGTAAGCTTGAGCGTAGAGCCGTGGAGGTATTTATGCGCAGACAGCTCCTGGGTTTGATCGCCGCCGCCAGTCTCGCCGTGCCCGCGTTCGCGGCGCTGCAGTCCGGGGAGAAGGCGCCGGAATTCACCGCGCCCGCATCGCATGCTGGCAAGACGTTCACCTACTCCCTGAAGAGCGCGCTCAAGCGCGGTCCGGTGGTCGTCTACTTCTATCCTTCTGCGTATACCGGCGGCTGCGATCTGCAGGCGCATACCTTTGCCGCCAACTTCGACAAGTTCGCCGCGGCCGGCGCGAGCATCGTCGGTGTCTCGCTCGACAGCATCCAGCGCCTCAACGACTTCTCGGCGGACCCGAACTACTGCGCCGGCAAGTTTCCGACGGCCTCGGACGCGGGCGGTGCCATTGCGAAGTCCTATGGCATCGGAGTGCACAAAGGACCGCCGGGATTGAAGGACGTGCGCGGAGTGGAGATCGGTCACGATTTTGCCGATCGGGTGACGTTCGTCGTGATGCCCGACGGGAAGATCGCTGCGACGATCGGCGGCCGCGGGGTCGCGCCGGATGAGAACGTGAAGCAGGCGCTCGCGGAGGTCGAGCATCTCGCCGCGAAGCACGGACACGCTCACGGGTAATCGATCGCGCGTGCCGGTCCGGCGGTGCGCCGTCGGACCGCACGCCTCGACCGTGCTTCAGGATTTCTGCGGAAGCGCGACGGAGAGCTCGAGCACCTCGTGCCCTTCGGCCCGGTCGAGGTTGATGTGCACCGCTTCCGGATCGACGTTCACGTATCTGCGGATCACCTCGAGGAGCTCGCGCCTCAGGAGCGGCAGGTAATCGGGTCCGCCGCGTGCCGAGCGCTCTTGCGCGACGATGATGCGCAGCCGCTCCTTGGCCAGCTGGGCCGAGGGAGGCGGGCGGCGAAACAGATCGAGCAGCCTCATGAGATCAGGTTCCGAAGAGGCGCGCGAGGAAGCTCTTCCTCGGCTCTTCGATGTAGCGCAGCGGAATTGCTTCCCCGAGCAGCCGTCCCACGGCATCCTCGTACGCCTGTGACACGAGACTCTCCTCGTTGAGAATCACGGGCGTGCCCGCGTTCGATGCGGAGAGCACATCCGTCGATTCGGGGATGACCCCGACGACATCGAGCCCGAGAATCTCCTTCACGTCCTCGACGCTCATCATCTCTCCGGTCGCGACTCGCCGCGGGCTGTAGCGCGTGAGCAGCAGGTGCTCGCGCACACCCCCATGGCCGTTCTCGGCACGCTTGGTCTTGCTCGCGAGCAGCCCGAGGATGCGGTCGGAATCGCGCACCGAGGAGACCTCCGGGTTCACGACCACGATCGCCTGGTCGGCGAAGTACATCGCGAGGTGGGCGCCTTTCTCGATACCTGCAGGGGAGTCGCAGAGGATGTAGTCGAAGCCGTCGGCGGCGAGCTCCTCCAGTACTTTCTTCACGCCCTCGGTGTTCAACGCCTCCTTGTCCCGTGTCTGGGACGCGGCGAGCACATACAGAGTCTCGATCCGCTTGTCGCGGATGAGAGCCTGCTTGAGCGTGCACTCGCCGTGGATCACGTTGACGAAGTCATAGACCACGCGGCGCTCGCACCCCATGATCAGATCGAGGTTCCGCAGGCCGATGTCGAAGTCGATCACCGCGACACGTTTGCCACGGCGCGCGAGGCCGCAGGCGACGCTCGCCGAGGTGGTGGTCTTGCCAACGCCCCCCTTGCCGGACGTCACGACGATTATTTCCGTCAATTCACGATCTCCTGTCGTATTTATTGGTGAGCGCAGCGATCGCCTGCGGCACGCGGGGCCGCGGAGGGCGCGCCGGGCGCGCCGTTACGCGATCGACGCCAGCCGCAAGTCGTTCTCTTCCAGCCACGCCTGAACGGGCTGTCCCGCGAGCTCCTTCGGCAGCGTCTCGAACACGCGGAACACGCCCGCGATCGACACGAGCTCCGCGCGGAATTCCCGGCAAAACACGCGCGCCGCAGTATCCCCGTGCGCTCCGGCCATGGCGCGGCCGCGCAGCGCGCCGTAGACGTGGACGCAACCGTCGGCCATCACCTCCGCACCGGCGCCGACCGCGGCGGTGACGATGAGATCTTTGTCGCGCGCATAAAGGCGCTGACCGGAGCGCACCGGCTGCGTATGCAGGAGCGCCGGAGATTCAGGTTCTGTGGGAGTCGGTGACGCGGCGACCGCCTGCAGGACGGGTGGCGGTTTGCTCGGCGCACGAAACTGCGCGAGCACCGGCAGATCGAGTGCGCGCGCGAGCGCTTCGATGTAAGGCGGCCCGTTCACGAGTCCGACCGGCAACATGCCGGCGCGGCGAATGGCATCGGCGACGCCACGCACCTCCTCGGGTCGCGGCTCCTGCTCGAGCTGAGTCAGATCGAGCCCCACGGCGGTGCGATCGAAAAACCGCGGCGCGGTCGCCACGCGGCCGGTCAATTCATCGAGAATGGCGCCCGGATCGAGAGTGCGAATCCGAACCTGCGCGAGATCCAGCGGACCGAAACGGATCTCCAATGCGACGTCCGACGATTCGTTCGCCTCGGCTGCTCTGCTCATCGGAAACTGCTTCAGACCCTCGGAGCGTTCCGCGCGCGCCGAATGGCGTGCGACAGCAAAGCCGCGCAGTGTACCCGTCCTGCGCGAGCGAGCAAACAGCGATTGCATGCAGCGCGAGCGGGGCCGCGGCCCCTCGAGGCTCAGACCTCCTCGAGTGCCGCGGTGATGCGGGCGAAGATTGCGCGCACCTTGTCCGCGCCGCCGCGCGCATCGCCGGCGCGCAGCCGCGCGCAGAGCGCGCGATGCAGTTCGATCAAGGGTTTCAACGCATCGCCGCGGCTCCGCTGCGCGATCCGGCGCAGCGCGATGCGCCCGCGCACATCCCAGTGCAGCGAGTCCCACACCCTGAGAAATGTCCGATTGCCGCTCGCCTGGATCAGCCGCCGGTGAAAGCCGAGCGCGTCGTCGATGTAGCGCTCGGGATCGCGTTGCGCGACGGCCGCCGCCATGCCGCGCGCGCGGCGCGCCAGCTCATCGACGAGCTCCTTCGAAAAGGGCGCGGCGAGCTCGATCGCCCGCTCCTCCATGAGGCAGCGCAGCTCGTAGGACTCGCGCATCTCCTCGTAGTCCGCGCCGCGTACCCGCGTGCCGCGAAAACGCTCGCTCGTGACCAGTCCCGATCCCTCGAGCTCGCGCAGTGCTTCGCGGATCGGGGCCTGACTCACGCCGAACTCGCGTGCGAGCGCGAGCTCCTTCAATTGCGTGCCCGCGGGATATGTGCCATCGAGAATGCGCGCGACGAGCGCGTCGCGAATGCGATCGCGCATGCACGTGCGTTCGAGCGCGGCCTCGATCATGAGCCGCTCGAGCGCTTGACGACGCGGACCGTCGCGCCCTCTGCGAGGGAGTCGGGCGGACTCAAGATGACCTCATCTTTCGCCGTGAGCCCTGCGACGATCTCGATCGCGGAGCCATAGTCGCGACCGATCGCGACGGGCTTCATCGCCACCCGATCGTGAGCATCGACCGTCGCGACGTGCAGGCCGTCGTCGCGGAACAGCAGCACGTTCGCGGGAAGCCTGAACGAGCGCCCCGCGGCTCCCGGCGGCAGCTCGAAATGCACCTCCGCATACTCGCCCGGCAGGAGCTCGCCGCTCGTGTTGTCGACGAAGAGCTCGGCGGTGAGCGTGCGAGTCGAGGGGTCGATGGCGCTCGATGTCGTCGCGAGCGTCGCCTCGTAGGCTCGGCCCGGCCGGTCCGGCAGGCTGAGATGTGCCGCGAGCCCTTTGCGCATCGCTGCGGCGTCGATCTGCGGGACGCGAACATAGAGGCGCAGCCGCCGCATGTCCGCGATGCGGAACAGCTCGGCCCCGGAGCCGCTGCCGGCATTGATGAGTTGCCCGATGTCGGTATTGCGCGCCGTGATGACGCCGTCGAACGGCGCGAGAATACGCTCGAAGCCCGCGAGGTCGTGCAGCCGATGAACGTTGGCTTCGGCGGCTGCGACCTGCGCCTCACTCGCCTGAGCCGCACTCGCCTTCTCATCGGCGTCCTGCTTGGAGACGGAGTCCATCGCGCGCAGATTCCGCCAGCGCTCGGCCGTCACTTCCGCAATTTTCCGGTTGGCCTGCGCCGTCGCGAGGTCCGCCTCGGCTTGCCGCAGCTGCTGATCGACCTCCGGCGCGTCGATCTCGGCGAGGAGCTCGCCCTTGTGAACTCTCGTTCCGATGTCCACGAGCCAGCGTTTGAGATAGCCGCTGGTGCGCGCGTAGATCGGCGCCTCGTAGTTGGCTTCGAGATTTCCGGGCAGGACGAGCTCGGTCGTGCCCCCGATCGGCTCGGGGTGCGTAGTTGCAACCGCGACGAGCGCCTCGGCCTCGGTCTCGCGTGCGAGCGCCTCCGAGGCGCGGTGCTTGGAATGCACGGCCCAGGCCACGCCCGCGAGCGCCACAACGGTCGCGGCGATGCCGATTCGCAGCATGCGTCGCGCACCACTCGAGGTGGCGGATGCGAATTGATCCATGGAATCAGTTCCTCCTCGCGCGCGAGCCGTGTATGGCGGCGAAAACGGCAGGCACGAATACGAGCGTGGCGAGGGTGGCAAGGAGCAAGCCACCGATGACGGCGCGGCCGAGCGGCGCATTCTGCTCGCCGCCTTCGCCGAGTCCGAGCGCCATGGGCGTCATGCCGATGATCATCGCGAGCGCGGTCATCAGCACGGGCCGGAAGCGGGTGAAGCCGGCATCGAGCGCCGCCTGCAGCGCCGTCGGTGCGGGTTCGCCCGCCCCTTCCGCAGCGAGCCGCTCGCGCGCGAAGCTCACCACCAGGATGCTGTTTGCCGTCGCAACACCGACCGCCATGATGGCGCCGGTGAGCGCCGGCACGCTGAGCGTTGTGTCCGTCGCGAGCAGCATCCACGCGATTCCGGCCAGTGCGGCGGGAAGCGCCGCGATGATGATGAACGGATCCGTCCACGACTGGAAGTTGACGACGATGAGCAGATAGGCGAGCAGCACGGCGCCGGCCAGGCCGTACGCCAGTCCCGAGAACGACGAGTTCATGGTCTGGACCTGTCCGCGCATGACGACCTGCGTGCCACGCGGCAGCTCCGCCGCGATCCCGCGGACCCTGGCCGCCACGTCCGCGGCCGTCGATCCGAGATCGCGGCCCTCCACGGTCGCGTAGACGTTGATCATCGGCTGGGCATTGAAATGGGACACTTCCGCGGGCCCGGTCGTCGGGCCGGTCGTCACCAGGTTGCCGAGAATCTGCGGGCTGGCCGCGCCGCCGGCGACGCCGACCGGGGTGTTGCCGAGTGCCTGCAGGGAATCCATGCGGTATTGCGGCGTCTGGACGGAGACGCCATAGCTGACGCCGTTCTTCGGATCGAGCCAGAAGGCGGGGGCCGTCTGAAAGCTGGAACTGAGCGAGACGAGGACGTTCTGCGCCACGTCGCGCGCGCTCAGGC
>DATNFW010000030.1:0-3800 GCA_035606175.1 Steroidobacteraceae bacterium
GCGCCGGATCGTGCCACAGGCCCTGCTCTTTGGCGTACGCCTCCACGAGGCGGATCTGCCGCTCCGGCCGACCGGTCAGCCGCAGGTACGAGAGCGTCGCCTCATCGATCGGAAAGATCGCAACGGTCGCTCCATATTCCGGGCTCATGTTGCCGAGGGTCGCACGGTTGGCGAGCGGCACGTTCGCGACGCCCGGTCCATAGAACTCGACGAATTTTCCGACGACGCCGGTGCGCCGCAGGAGCTCGGCGACCGTGAGCACGAGGTCGGTCGCGGTCGTGCCGGCGGGGAGCTCGCCGCTCAATTTCAAACCGAGTACCTGCGGGATCAGCATGCTCATCGGCTGCCCCAACATCGCCGCTTCGGCCTCGATGCCGCCCACGCCCCATCCGAGCACACCGAGGCCATTGACCATGGGGGTGTGCGAATCGGTGCCCACCAGGGTATCCGGGTACGCCATCGGACCGTTCCCGTCGTCCCGAGTGAAAACGACGCGCGCCAGGTACTCGAGATTGACCTGATGGCAGATGCCGGTGTCGGGCGGCACCACGCGAAAGTTGGCGAATGCCTGTTGTGCCCAGCGCAGCAGCTGATAGCGCTCGGCATTGCGTTCGAGCTCGAGCCGCGCGTTGATCGCGAAGGCGTCGGGTCGGCCGAAAACGTCGACGATGACGGAGTGATCGATGATGAGCTCGGTGGGAATCAGCGGCTTGATCCGCTCTGCGCCTCCACCGAGGGCGATGATCGCATCGCGCATGGCCACCAGGTCGACGACGCACGGCACGCCGGTGAAGTCCTGCATGAGCACGCGTGCCGGCGTGAAGTGAATTTCGTGATGCTGAGTCGCCTCAGGCCGCCAGCCGGCGAGCGAGTCGATCTGCTGGGCAGTGACGAGGCGTCCATCCTCGTTGCGCAGCAAGTTCTCGAGCAGGACCTTGAGGCCGTACGGCAGGCGGTCGGCCCCGCGAATGCCGGCGAGCGCGTGGATCTCGTAGCGTTCATCGCCAACTCGAAGGTGGCGGCGCGTGCGGAAGCTGTCCGAGCTCATCTGATGTGACTCCTCGTCGATCGCGCGAATGGGAGCTCCAGTCGCGCCGCCGATCGCGTACGGTCCCGTTACGGAGTGATCCTGTCCTTCGGCTCCGGGCCCATATCTATCACCATGCGTACGAGTTGAGCGAGCGAGGCAGCGCCGCTCTTTTCCATCACGCGTGCACGATGGATCTCGACGGTGCGCTGGCTCAGTCCGAGCTCGTGCGCCATGATCTTGTTCGGCTTGCCCTGCGCCATCAGCGCGAGCACCTCCCGCTCGCGAGGCGTGAGGGAGTCGAGGCGATCGCGAATGCGGTCGTGCTGCTGGAGCGAGGCGCGTGCCTTCGCGTCCTTCTCGAGCGCGTGTTGAATGCGGTCGATGAGGTCCTGGTCGCGGAAAGGCTTCTGCAGGAAATCATGGGCGCCGTGCTGCATTGCCTCCACCGCCATCGGGATGTCTCCGTGACCGGTGATGAAGATCACCGGAATGATGGCGCCGCGCAGATTCAGCTGCTGCTGCAGCTCGAGCCCGCTCATGCCCGGCATGCGCACGTCGAGTACGAGGCACCCCGGTTGGGCGGGATCGTACGCGGTGAGGAAGTCGCCGGCCGAGGCGAACGCGCGGCTCTCGAGCCCGACCGAGCGCAGCAGGAAACGCAGCGAGCTGCGCACGGATTCATCGTCGTCGACCACGAATACCGTGGGCGGCATCCTCTTCGCGACCACGATCGAGCTCCTGGCGGAAGGATTTCCTCGGGTGCATGATCCGATCGCCGGCGCGAGCGTGTCAACGGCCGCGAATACGGGAATCTACGGATTCGTACATCTGCGGATCGCATGCGGGAACGCGGTGCACTACATTTGGAAACGGATCATTAAGGGCACGGATCATTAAGGGCACTGGGCAGGGGAGACTCCGCATGCAAAACGAACCTCTCACGCCTGGGCCGCCGCGGCTCGAAGAGCCGGCGCCTTATTTCGAGGGCCGCTCGACACAAGGATCGATCAAACTCACCGATTTTGCCGGCAAGTGGCTCGTTTTCTTCGCCCACCCAGCGGATTTCACGCCGGTATGCACGAGCGAGTTCGTGACATTCGCGAAGCGCAGCGCAGAATTCGCGGCGCTCAATTGCCGCCTGCTCGGGCTTTCGGTCGACAGCGTCTACTCACATCTTGCGTGGCGTGAGAGCATTCGCGAGCGCTTCGGAGTGACCATCGAGTTTCCGATCCTAGAGGACGCGTCCCTGCAGATCGCACAGCGATATGGCATGCTTCAGTCTCATCACACCGCGAACGCGGTGACACGCGCGCTCTTCGTCATCGACCCGCAAGGGGCGGTTCGCGCCATGCTCCAATATCCGGTCAACGTAGGTCGCTCGGTCGGCGAGGTGCTCCGGCTGCTCGAGGCGCTGCAGACCGCAGACCGCCTTCGCGTCGTGACGCCGGAGGGATGGATGCCCGGCGCGGATGCGATCGAGCCGCCGCCGGAGACGGCGCGTGCTGCGGATGAGAGGCGCGGTTCGAAAGGCGATCTCGGAGTCGGCTGCGTCGATTGGTATTACTACAAGCGACGTGGCCGGGACGAACGCACCAGCGCGAACCGCTGAAGAATAACTCGCGTGTGGTCTCGCATTCTCGCAGCGGCCGAGGAGCTCTATCCCGGCTCTTTCGCGCTGGTCATGGCGACCGGCGCGCTCTCGATCGCGTTCGATCTGCTGCAATACGCGTGGGTCTCCCGCGCCTTGTTCGTCCTGAACGCCGCCGCGTACGGTGTGCTTTGGTGCTCCTCGCGCTGCGGATCGCACGGTTCCGCCACCGCATCGCTGCCGATTTCGCCGATCATGCGCGTGCGCCGGGGTTCTTCACGATAGTGGCGGGCACGTGCGTGCTCGGCACGAACGTCGCCGTGACGGCGCGGAGCCCGCGTGCGGCCACTGCGTTCTGGGTCGCCGGCATTGCGCTCTGGGTGCTCGTGATGTACAGCTTCTTTGCCGTGGTCGTCACGCGCGTCGAGAAGCCCAGTCTCGAGAAAGGCATCAACGGCGCCTGGCTGATCGCCGCCGTCGCGACCCAATCCGTGGTGGTCCTCGGCGCGGTTCTCGCTCCGAGCTTCGCGGCTCCCGCGACGCCGCTGTTCTTCTGCCTGATCATGTACCTGATCGGCGCCATGCTCTACCTGAGCATCATCACGCTGATCTTCTACAGGCTGACGTTCGTGCACCTGACGAGTGCGACGTTCACGCCGCCCTACTGGATCAACATGGGGGCCGTGGCCATCACCGCCCTCGCAGGCGCTACCCTCATATCGCGCGCGACGCTCTCACCGCTCCTCGAGCAGCTGCTGCCGTTCCTCGAGGGCTTCACGCTGTTCTTCTGGGCGGGAGCGAGCTGGTGGATACCGCTGCTGCTGATTCTGATGATCTGGCGTCATGTGATCATGCGCTTCCCGCTCCGCTACGAGGCGCAGTACTGGAGCATGGCCTTCCCGCTCGCGATGTACACGACCGGAACGCTGCGCCTTGCGAACGCGCTGCGGATCGAATTCCTCGAGACGCTGTCCCATTATTTCCTGTGGATCGCCGCGGTCATCTGGCTCGTCACTTTCGGCGGGATGATTCGCGCGATCGCGAGAGCGAGCCTCGAGGGATCGAGGCTCAGCTCCGATGCGGGTGGGGGAGAAGCTCTGCGATGATCGCGAGGAGCTCATCGGCCTGGATCGGCTTGCTTACGATGCGCAAGCGGTCATCGGTCTTCACCTCGCGCATGGT
>DATNFW010000031.1:0-8826 GCA_035606175.1 Steroidobacteraceae bacterium
CCCGACAGGCCGGTTCGTGATCGGCGGCCCGGTCGGTGATTGCGGCCTCACCGGTCGCAAGATCATCGTCGACACCTACGGCGGCTACGCACGCCACGGCGGCGGTGCGTTCTCCGGCAAGGACCCCTCGAAGGTCGACCGCTCGGCCGCCTACGCGGCGCGCTACGTTGCGAAGAACATCGTCGCCGCAGGGCTCGCGGAGCGCTGCGAGGTGCAGGTTTCCTACGCGATCGGCGTCGCCGAGCCCACCTCGATCATGATCGAGACGTTCGGCACCAGCCGCCTCTCGCGCGACCGGCTCACGCAGCTCGTGCGCAAGCACTTCGACCTCACGCCGTACGGCCTGCGCGAGATGCTCGACCTCATCCGGCCTATCTATCAGAAGACCGCCTCCTACGGCCACTTCGGGCGCTCGGAGCCCGAGTTCACCTGGGAGCGGACCGACAAAGCGGCGGAGCTCGCCGCCGAAGCGAAGGGCCAGACGGCGCGCGCCGCCTGACCGCAAGACGCAGGGGCCGAGGGGCGCTGCGACAGCCGGCCGTGCACGGCCGGGCTGCCAGGCTCGGTCGCCGCGACACAGGGAAGTGAAAGTGCAACGGCGCTCGGCACACCAACATAGGAGCTGTGAACGAAGATGAACGCCAATCTCAAGCCCGCCCGGGGCTCGGAAGATTTTCGAGTTGCCGACCTCAAGCTCGCCGACTGGGGCCGCAAGGAAATTGCGATCGCCGAGGGCGAGATGCCCGCTCTCATGGCGATCCGCGACGAGTACGCCTCGCAGCAGCCGCTGCGCGGCGCACGGATCGCAGGCTCGCTCCATATGACGATCCAGACCGCCGTGCTCATCGAGACCTTGAAGTCGCTCGGGGCCGACGTGCGCTGGGCCTCGTGCAATATCTTCTCGACGCAGGACCACGCGGCGGCGGCGATCGCCGACGGCGGCACACCGGTCTTCGCCTACAAGGGCGAATCGCTCGAGGAGTACTGGGAGTTCACGCATCGCATCTTCGAGTTCGGGGACGGCAAGGGACCGAACATGATTCTCGACGACGGCGGCGATGCGACGCTGCTCGTCCACCTCGGCGTCAAGGCCGAGAAGGATGCATCCGCGATCTCGCATCCGGCGAGCGAGGAGGAGAAGTTCCTGTTTGCGGCGATCCGCAAGCGTCTCGCCGCGGACTCTTCCTGGTACTCGAAGCGAGCGCGGGAGATTCGCGGCGTCTCCGAGGAGACGACGACGGGCGTGCACCGGCTCTATCAGATGGCCAAGGAGAAGCGGCTGCTCTTCCCCGGTATCAACGTCAACGATTCGGTGACGAAGAGCAAGTTCGACAATCTCTACGGCTGCCGCGAGTCGCTCGTCGATGGCATCAAGCGCGCAACCGACGTGATGGTCGCCGGCAAGGTCGCGGTGGTCGCGGGCTACGGCGATGTGGGCAAGGGCTCGGCACAGGCGCTGCGGTCGCTCTCCGCTCAAGTCTGGGTCACCGAGATCGATCCCATCTGCGCGCTGCAAGCGGCGATGGAGGGCTACCGCGTCGTCACGATGGATTACGCGGCCGACAAGGCGGACATCTTCGTCTCGGCGACAGGCAACTTCCATGTCATCACGCACGAGCACATGAAGCGGATGAAGAACAACGCGATCGTGTGCAACATCGGGCACTTCGACAACGAGATAGACGTGGCCTCGCTCGAAAAGTACCAGTGGGAAGAGATCAAGCCGCAGGTCGATCACGTGATCTTCCCGGACGACAAGCGGATCATCCTGCTCGGCAAGGGACGGCTCGTGAACCTCGGCTGCGCGATGGGTCATCCGAGCTACGTGATGAGCTCGTCGTTCGCCAACCAGACGCTCGCGCAGATCGAGCTCTTCACCGAGACCGCGAAGTATCCGGTCGGCGTCTACACGCTGCCGAAGCACCTCGATGAGAAAGTCGCGCGACTGCAGCTGAAGAACCTGAATGTCCAGCTCACCGAGTTGAGCGACCTGCAGGCGCGCTACATCGGCGTTGCCAAGGAAGGACCTTACAAGGCGGACCACTACCGGTATTGACCCGCTGGAGAACCGGCCGGCGCCGCGGGGCATGAGTCCCCACTGGCGCTTGGCCGGGCTGTCGGGGCATCATCCCGCGACGCATTTCGAATCAAGGGGGTGGGAGCCGTGCTCGGACGCCTCGTCGGTATCGTTCTCGCCGTGATCGGCGCATTCGCGGTGGGCGGAATCGCCCTGCACCGCCATGAGCCGATCAATGCGATGTGGCTCGTCGTCGCCGCCGTCTGCATTTACACGATCGGCTATCGCTTCTATGCCGCCTGGATTACGGCGCGGGTTTTCGAGGCCGACTCGAATCGGGCGACGCCCGCGGAGCGGCTGAACGACGGACGGGATTTCGTTCCGACCCATCGCTGGGTTGTTTTCGGACATCATTTCGCGGCAATCGCCGGGCCCGGCCCGCTCGTCGGCCCGACCCTCGCGGCGCAGTTCGGATACCTCCCGGGGACGCTCTGGATTCTCTTCGGCGCGGTGCTCGGCGGGTGCGTCCAGGACATGACCATCCTGTTCCTCTCGACGCGCCGCGACGGACGGAGCCTCGGGCAGATGGCCCGCGATGAGCTCGGTCCCTTCGGCGGATTCGCGGCGCTCGTCGGCACGCTCCTCATCATGATCATTCTCATCGCAGTGCTCGCCCTCGTGGTGGTGAACGCGATGAAAGGGAGCCCCTGGGCGACATTCTCCGTCGCCTCCACCATCCCGATCGGGATTCTGGTCGGGATATATCTGAGATATCTGCGCCCGGGCCGCGTGCTCGAGGCGACGGTCATCGGCATGGCGCTGCTCATCCTCGGCGTAGTCGCAGGCGGATGGGTCGATCAGAGCGCGGCCCTGCGGCCGCTCTTCGACTGGTCCGGCCCGGGGCTCGCGGATTTCGTGATCGTCTACGGTTGGGTCGCCGCGATCATCCCCGTGTGGCTGCTGCTCGCCCCACGCGGCTACGTTTCCACCTTCCTCAAGCTCGGCGTGATCGCGCTGCTCGCGATCGCGATCGTCGCCATCCATCCCGAGCTGAAGATGCCCGCGCTCACGCAGTTCACGAGCGGCAACGGACCGATCTTCGCCGGCAAGATCTTCCCCTTCGTCTTCATTACCATCGCCTGCGGGGCGGTCTCCGGCTTCCATGCGCTCATCTCGAGCGGCACGACACCGAAGATGATCGGAGACGAGAACGATGTACGCCTGGTCGGCTACGGCAGCATGGCGCTCGAGTCGTTCGTCGCGATCATGGCAGTGATAGCGGCGACACTGCTCGATCCGGGCGTGTTCTTCGCGATCAACACGGGCGCAGGCGTCGTCGGCGCGACGCCGCAGGCCGCTGTCGCGACGATCTCAAGCTGGGGATTCCCGGTGACGGTCGACCAAATGCAGAGTCTCGCGCGTGAGATGGGCGAGCACACGCTCTTCGCCCGCACGGGCGGGGCGCCGTCGCTCGCGGTCGGCATGGCGACCATTTTCAGCTCGACGTTCGGCCGCGGGCTGCTCGCGATGTGGTACCACTTCGCTCTCATGTTCGAGGCGGTGTTCATCTTGACGACGATCGATGCGGGTACGCGTGTCGGGCGGTTCATGCTGCAGGATTTCCTCGGCCACTTCTGGAAGCCGCTCGGCCGAGTTTCCTGGTATCCCTCGGTGCTCTTCACGAGCGCGGTGATCGTCGCGGCCTGGGGCTACTTCCTTTACGTCGGTGTCATCGATCCGAACGGCGGCATCCACATCCTCTGGCCGCTTTTCGGCATCGCGAACCAGATGCTCGCGGCGATAGCGCTGTCGATCGCGACCGGGATCCTCATCAAGTCGGGTAAGCTCAAGTACTCGTGGGTGACCGGAGGCCCGCTCGCGTGGCTCGCGATCATCACGACGGTCGCCGCCTGGCAGAAGGTGTTCAGCCCCGATCCGAACCTCGGCTTCTTCTCGGGCGCTGCCGACATGGCTCGCAAACTTGCAGCCGGTGCGCTCACACCGGATCGGGCCGCGGTCGCCTCGAAACTCATTTTCAATCAGCAGATCGACGGCTGGCTCACGGTGATTTTCACGGTGATCGTGTGGCTCGTCATCATCGACATGCTGCGCGTCGCCATCCGCGCCGCGCGAGGCCTGCCGATGCTTGCGAGCTCGGAAGCGCCCTTCGTCGCCCGCATGCAAGAGGCGACGGTGAGCGGGGTGCCCGCGACGGGCGGGACGGCGGCGTCATGAGCGGTTCCACGAGCGCTTCCAGGAGCGCGACGTACGGAATGCCGAGGGACTGCGACCCGCGTCCTCGCCCAGGGGCGCCGCTCGCACGCAGGATCTCGGCGGGCGTGCGCGCGCTCTGGCGCGGGCTGCGCGCCGTGAGCGGCGACGACGCCTACGAGCGCTATATTCAGCACCACGCGGCGCATCATCCCGGTGCGCCGCCTCTGTCGCGGCGGGCGTTCTACGAGGCCGAACAGAAACGTCAGTGGAGCCGGATAAACCGCTGTTGCTGAGCGGGTACGGCTATTGCGCCGGCGCAAACCGGATGAGAGGTGTAGATCGATGGTAGAGATGACGCATCCGGGGCGGCTCATGGATGACCGAGGTACGGACTCGGTCGATGACAGCCGCCGCAAGCTGCTCCTCGGAGCCACGACGTTCGTCGGGGCGATCGGCATTGCCTTTACCGCAGTGCCGTTCGTCGAGTCCTGGTTTCCATCCGAACGCGCTAAAGCACTCGGCGCGCCGACCGAGGTGGACCTGTCGAAGATCGAGCCGGGGCAGATGATCGTCACCGTCTGGCGGCGCAACCCGATCTATGTCGTCCACCGCACGCCCGAGATGGTCGAACAGCTGTCCGGGCACGACAACCTGCTGAAAGACCCGAACTCCGAGAACACGCAAACGCTTCCGGGACTCGCCGCGCCGCAGCCCGACTATTGCAAGAACGCGAGCCGCTCGCGAGTGCCCGAGTGGTTCGCCTGCATCGGCACCTGCACGCACCTCGGGTGCCTGCCGAAAGCCTACTTCGACGCTCACGATCCGGAGATCGGCTCGTACTGGCCGGGCGGGTGGCGCTGTCCGTGCCACGGGTCGCGCTTCGATCTTGCAGCGCGTGTGTTCGACGGCTCGCCGGCTCCGACCAATCTCAACATCATGCCCTACGCGTTCGAGGGCAAGACGAAGCTCATCATCGGTGTCGACAACGCCTCCGAGGCGCAGGCGGCGGGCGGGTAGCGCGCCGCTCAGCGCGGCAACAGAAGCTCCGCGATCTGCACCGCGTTGAGTGCGGCGCCCTTCAACAGCTGATCGCCGCAGACGAACAACGCGATGGAGCGTCCGCTCGGGTCGCTCACATCCTGGCGGATGCGCCCGACGAGGATGGGGTCCTTGCCCGAGGCATCGAGCGGCATCGGAAAATAATTCCGCTGCGGATCGTCGACGAGCTTCACTCCGGGCGCCGTTTGAACGATGTCCCGCACTTCGGCGGGCGTGATCGGCCGCTCGCACTCGAAATGGATCGCGATCGAGTGCGCGCGCAGCACCGGCACGCGGACGCAGGTCGCGGAGATGCGAATCGAGTCGTCCGCAAAGATCCGGTGTGTCTCGCGAATGACTTTCGTCTCCTCCTCGTTGTACCCGCTCTCCGGATCGATCTTCGAGTTGTGGCTGAAGAGATTGAAGGCGTAGGGATGCGGGAGCACCTTCGGCGCGAACGCACGGCCCTCGAGCTGCGCGCGAGTCCCCTCGCGCAGCTCCTCCATGGCCGCCGCACCGGCGCCGGAGGCCGCCTGGTACGTCGCGACGATCATCCGCCGGATGCGGTTCACGCGATGGACCGGCCAGAGCGGCGTGATCGCGATGATCGTCGAGCAGTTGGGATTCGCGATGATGCCACGCTGCCCAGCGATCGCCTGGGGATTGATCTCCGGCACGACGAGTGGAACTGCGGGGTCCATGCGGAAGGCGGAGGAGTTGTCGACGACGACCGCGCCCGCTCGCGCGGCGATCGGCGCAAAGCGTTTGGAGATCGATCCTCCGGCCGAGAACAGCGCGATGCCCACTCCGCGGAAACTCTCCTCGGTCAGCTCCGAAACCGGGACCGCTCGTCCGTTGAAGGGCAGCGTCCGGCCGGCCGAACGTGCCGAGGCGGTGAGGCGCAGCTCCGAAACCGGAAAGCGCCGAGCCTCGAGGCAGTGAATGAGCTCGACACCGACGGCGCCGGTTGCGCCGACGATCGTGACTACGGGCGAGGAGGCGAGAGGGCGGTCGGAAGGCAAGTCTTAGGCTCCAAATTCGTGGTTGCGTGGTGGGGCGCGAGAGAAGCTTGCCACGCCCCAACGAAAAAGGCCCCGCTCGGTATCCGGCGGGGCCCGTGGGAGGCGGCGGTTGGTCCCTTTCAGACCGCGCGTGTCTCGGGCTTCCCGCCGAGCGGCGTCTTGCGAAGCTTCGCGTCGCGCGCCGCGGCAATCCGCGGGTGTGCGATGCCCTTATGCGGCACCTTGCCCGCGGCCGCGACATATTCCTTGGCCCCCCGCTCCCCGCTCGATGCGGCGCGAAGCTCCGCCTCGGACTGAGTCGCGCGTGCCGCTTCCGGCACGACGGCGGCGACGGGGACGAAGGTGATCCGGTACAACAATGAGAGACTGCCGCAGGCAGGGCAGCGATTCGCCCAGCCCGGACACTCCCGCTCGCAGGCTCCGCAAATGCGCACGTGCTCGATAGCCATGGCCGACGCCTCCTCGAGGGGGTCGGAAGTTTAGCGGATCGCCCCCCGGTGGGAAAGCCGCTGGCCGCCCCCGGAGCGGGACTGATCGGGGCGGCTGGTCAGGGCGGCTGGAAACCGAATTTATGGAAAATGCGCTCCGCTTGCGGGGAGCTGAGGAATCGTACGAACGTGTCTGCCTCGGCCGCACGGCCGCGCAGCGGGCCTGAGTGCCCGGAGACCACGACAGCCGCGGGATAGCGAATGGGCGGATGGGAGGAGGGTGGAAACAGACCCACGATCCGCACGCGCGGCTCGATCAGCGCATCCGTCTCGTAAACGATGCCGAGCGGCGCCTCGCCGCGGGCGACGTATTCGAGCGCGCTCCGCACGTTTTCCGCAGGGATCAGTCGGTCCGCGACGCTGTCCCAAACCCCGAGCGAGCGCAGCGCATCGCGCGCGTAGCGACCGGCCGGCACCGATTCGGGCTCTCCCAGGGCGAGGCGGCCCGATCGTCCGAGCGCTCGCGCAAGATCGAAGCCTCGATGAATGAGCACCTCGACCCGGCTGCCGACCGGTGCGATCAGCGCCAGCCGGTTACCGACGACATCGCGGCGGGTCGCCGGGTCGATGAGGTGGCGCGCCTCTAGAAAGTCCATCCAGTCCACGTCCGCCGAGAAGAACACATTCGCCTGCGCCCCGGCCGAGATCTGCCGGGCGAGCGTCGAGCTCGCTGCGAACGAGAACGTCACCGCCTCCCCGGAGCGACTTGTATAGAGCGGCCCGATTGCCTGCAGCGCGTTGGTGAGCGAGGCTGCCGCGAAAACGAGCAGCGGTCGGCCGGTACCTGGCGCTGGCGGGCTGGCGGCCGCTGCGGGCCTCGCCAGTGCGATGAGATCGCCGGCCGCGAGCATCAGTGCGAAAGCGAGCGCAAACAGGTGGCGGCGCATCGCTACATCTCGGTCGTGCGCGCAGTCGCTTCGCGAGACTCGGCATTCCGCGGTGCCGGATGCGCGCCCAGTGCGGGATATACGTGTCCCCGCAGCGAGACCGTCTTCACGAGCACCCAGAGTCGGCGGCCGACACGAAGATCGAGCTCGGCGCTCGCGCTCGTCGTGACCTGAGCGATGAGCCGCGGGCCCCCGATGTCTATCTCGACCAAATGCGTCCGCGCCGCATCCGGCGCGAGGCGCACGATCGTACCTTCGAGGCAGTTGCGGACGGAGAGGCCGCGCGGGGGCTCGACCCCGAGGATCAGATCGCGAGCGAGCAGTTGCACGCGCACCCGCCGCCCCGCGCTCAACTCATCCGCCTGAATCATGAGGCGGCCGGTTCCGACCTTGAGCCGCGCAAGTCCGGCCGCACTGTCGACGGCCTCGATCTCCCCCTCGACCACCGCTCCGAGCGCGTCCGACCCGATCGCCGCGCGCAGCTCGGGCGCGATACTCACCGCGGTCACGTCGCCTTCCGCAACGACCCGGCCGGCCTCGAGCAGCACGACGTGGGTCGCGAGCCGCAGCACCTCCTCGAATTGATGGCTGACATAGATCATTGGAACCGAGAGCCGGTCGCGTAACCGCTCGAGATACGGCAGCAGCTCGGCACGCCGCGCAACATCGAGAGACGCGAGCGGCTCATCGAGCAGCAGGAGTCGCGGCCGGCAAAGCAGCGCCCGCCCGAGCGCGACGCGCTGGCGCTCCCCGCCCGAGAGGCGCCGCGGCCGCCGGGCCAGCAGCGGCCCAAGGCCGAGCAGATCGACGATCTCATCGAAGTCGATGCGTGGGCCTTCCTCGCGCGCGCGATTGGCGCCGTAGCGCAGATTCTTCAGCACATCGAGATGCGGGAAGAGCCGCGCATCCTGGAACACGTATCCTATGCGCCGCCGCTCCGCCGGCACATCGATGCCGCGCATCGAGTCGAAGAGCGTCGCATCGCCGATGCGCACGATGCCCGCATCGGGCCGCAGGAGCCCGGAGATCGCATGGACGGTGGTCGTCTTTCCGCAGCCCGAGGGGCCGAAGAGGGCGATCACCCCGGGGGAGCTCATCTCCGGATCCGCAGTCCGGAAAGCGACATCGAGCGTGAAGGCCCCGCGCCTCTTCTTCAGTAC
>DATNFW010000032.1:0-153809 GCA_035606175.1 Steroidobacteraceae bacterium
TGCGCGAGCCTGGGCAGCGGTGCCAGCCGCCGGTCGCGCGATATCGGCAATTCGAAGTGCGGACGCACCATCCAGACGCGCTTCCTTAGGCCGCGACGCGGAGCGAATCTCACGCTCGTCTTGTGCGGGGCGATGCCGCGCGGCAGGCGGCGCGCTGCCGTCCCGTTCAGCACAGCACGTTTGATAGCCCATCAGGAGGTAGGGAAGCGTCGAAGCCACGGGGAACTGGTGGGGATGTCCCCAGGGGCCTGCCCACAATGGTTGCTCGAACGTGGAAGGCTCGGAGGTTAATCGATGTGAGACTTGCCGCCGGATTGCAGGATCACTCGGATGGACCCGTCCGGTGCGATCGGATTGCGATTATTCTCCAGGCACACGTAGGGCATGAGCGTGAAATCGGGCGGGGCGCGCTTGTACGTCTTCGTGACCGTCCAGGGCCTGGTGAATGCGACGGGGTCCACGAGCGTGATTTCATCGCGCAAGGTGTCGTCATCGGCGAGCCAAATTCTCTCATAAGCGATCGCCTTGTCGCTCTTCGGCAATCCGGAAGCCTCCAGGTTCGTCTCCTGGCGCAGGCCGAAAGTCGTCGCCAGAAGGAAGTTCCCCTCCCAGTGTCCGGCCGATTCGCCGTTGTAGGTCGGATCCGGATTGGTGGAGAGCGGCCGTCCGTCGGTGAAGATGCGTCTGACCTGCTCGTCCCACTCCGCGTAGATCATGATCCGATCCGTCCCCATCGTGATCTCCATCGGATAGGTCATCGTCATGATCCGCGGCATGCCGGGCGGCAGACATGCGGCGGTGGGATCTCCGGTCGGCCTGCCGCGTTCGGCATCGGCCAAGTGCCGCTCGAAGAGCTTGGCGTAGGCTGGAGTGAGCGGCGGATGCTGCCCGCGGCCCGGCGGGATTCCGGGTGTCCAGCCGATGCCACCCTGATTGATCCAGATGCCGGTCAAGTCGCGCCGGCTTTTCGGCCGGTAGGCACGGGTGCCCCATTGCGGGTCGACGGGTTGGGTCTTGGCCGCACCGTCAAACGTCGAGGGCAGCTTCGAGGTATCCCGATAGGGAGCTTGAACTCCGCGCGACAGATCGAGATCGACCGGCCTGCCGATCAGATCCACCGCGGGTTCCGCGGCCGCTTTGGCGGCGCTCGTCCGCGCATCTCGCGCGCTGACCAGGGCGGAAGCGAGGAGCACCGGTATCGAGATGCCGACGCTGAGCCCGATAAGTCGTTTACTCGTCCACATGGAAGCTCTCCCCTCACCCGATCGCGCACGATATATAAGCGCCGATTCGTGCCGTCGGCAAGACGACGCTGAGCTGGATCCGGGACTTCGTTGGAGCAAGAATGCGATGCGTCCCGCGTTCCCGGCGCGTGGCTGACGTCAAAGGCAGACCCGGTGAAATACCTGGGATTCATCCTGGCAAACATCGTCCGCGACAAAACGCGGCTCCTGTTCCTGGCGGCGTCCATCGTCAGCGCGTTCATGCTGTTCGGCGCACTCTCCGCGGTCGGGGTGTTCTTCCGCGGCGGGTACCGCTTCTCCGACAACGTACGCATCTTCATCTACCCGAAATACACCAACACGCTCCCGATGAGCTATGTGGAGCAAATCCGGCGCATTCCCGGTTTGCGACACCGTCAGGTGGATTTCACGATTTCGCGCGGCGCGTACTACCAGGACCGAAAGAACCCGCTCGGCCCACTCGCCATGAACGAGGACTTTCCCCAGGCGCCCGATACGACGGGCCGCTTCATCTGGGATCTCGAACAGGTGCGCGCGTATCGCGCGGACCTCCAGGGCGCGCTCGTGAATGAGTTCATGGCGCGGAAGTACGGCTGGAAACTCGGTGACGTCGTGCCGATTACCATCCCGAGCATCACCAAGCTCGATGGCACGCATGTGTTCAACTTTACGATTCGCGGCATCTGGCACTACCGGGACCCAGCGGAAGGGCATTACCAATTCTATTGTCACTACACGTACGTGGATCAGAGTCGGGCGACCGACAGGGGTACTATCGACTTCGCCGTTGCGATTCTGAGGAACGGCGTGGACCCGTCCCGGTTTGCTCACTCGGTGGATCGGCTCTTCATGAACTCGGGCGCCGAAACGTTGTCGGGCACCCAGGACGGGCTGCAGCGCGACTATTTCAGGCGGATCGGCAACGTCAGTCGGATCGCTTATCTGATCCTCGCCGCTGTTTTCCTGACGATGCTGCTTGCGACCGGCAACAGCCTGACGCAGAGCTTTCGAGAGCGTACCCGTGAGATCGGCACGCTGAAGGCGCTCGGCTTCGGACCGCAGCGGATCTGGTGGCTCGTGATGACGGAGGCCAACCTGCTGCTGCTCGTGGGCGGCGGACTCGGCCTGCTGGCGGCGCTTTGGCTCATTCATGCGGCGCAGAGGCAGATCGGCGGCCTCGAGCTGTCCGGCGCGCAGCTGTTTGCCGGGGTGGCGCTGATGGTGGCGAGCGGGTGCCTGGTCGGCTGGTTTCCGGCCCGGCGAGCCGCGCGCCTGACGGTCGTCGAGGCCATCAGGACCGACCGGCGATGATCGGACAGATGTGGACACTTCTGCGGCTGAACCTGCTGACGCTGCCGCAGCGCTGGGCGAGCGCGGCCATCGATGCGTTCGGCGTCGCGTGCATCGTCGCGGTATTCGTCGGCTTGTTCTCGATCGCCGCGAGCTTCCGGACACTGCTGATGACGAGCGCGAACGATGGAATTCTCATGGTCCTCAAGACCGGCCAGGACTCCGAGGATCAGAGCGTTTTGGACAGGGACACCGCTGCGAGCGTGGCGGGCCTCGCGACAACCGTCGACGCGCACGCGCTCGTTTCCCCGGAAAGCTCGCGTCCCATCAGCGTCAAGCGGATCGCTCAGGGTGACTACGTGGATCTTTCGGTTCGCGGTGTGACTCCTGCGGCGTTCAAGATACGCGGCGGCCTCAAGATCATCGCAGGCAGAGCGATGGTTCCCGGACGATTCGAGTTGCTGGTGGGTCGCAACAGCCAGCGGCAATTTGCCGGTCTCAACGTCGGCGACTCATTGCTGCTTGCGGATTCGCAGTGGCGGATCGTCGGGGTCTTCGAAGACGGAGGCGGTGCCATCGAGTCGGAGCTGTGGGCGGATCTGCCCATCCTGCAGGCCGCCTTTCGTCTCGGACCCGACGTGCACAGCGTGCGCGTGAAGCTCTCGAGCAGTGTCGCCGCGGCGCGTTTTCAGGCGGCGCTCAAGAGCGCTCCCAATCTGGGCGTTTACGCGCTGCCCGAGTCGCAGTACTACGAGCGCCTCGCGCGCGACCTGCTGGGCACGGTGAGATTCTTCAGCGTGCCTCTGCTCATCATCATGGGCATCGGTGCCGTCTTCGGCGCTCTCAACACGATGTACGGTGCAGTCGCCGCGCGCGTGCGCGAGATCGGAACGGCGCGAGCCATCGGGTTCGGAGCCTTTCCGGTCGGTGCGGCGGTTGTCGGCGAGTCGATGCTGCTCGCCCTGGCGGGCAGTGTCTTCGGCGCCGGGATCATCTATCTGACGTTGAACGACCTGCAGGCCAACACGAACTTCCTGGGCGGTACGCAGTTCGCGTTCCAGTTCGTGGTTCCGGCCCCCCTCATGCTCGAAGCGATGCTCGGAGCGCTGGCGATCGGTCTGCTCGGCGGATTGTGGCCTGCGATCCGGGCAGGGCGCATGCCGGTGAGCCAGGCGCTCGGGGAGCAGTAGCCGGGAGTCACTCCACCGTCACGCTCTTCGCGAGGTTCCTCGGCTGATCCACGTCGGTGCCCTTCAAAATCGCGACGTGATACGCGAGCAGCTGCAGGGGCACCGTGTACACCGCCGGCGCCTGGAAGTACGTCACGTGTTTCGGCATGTTGATGACGGTCACGCCATCGCCATCCGTGAGTCCCGCCTCCGGGTCGGCAAACACGATCAGCTCCCCGCCTCGCGCGCGCACCTCCATCAGGTTCGACTTCAGCTTCTCGAGCAGATCGTTGTTCGGCGCGACGGTGATCACCGGCATCTCCGAATCGACGAGCGCGAGCGGGCCGTGTTTGAGCTCTCCTGCCGGGTACGCTTCGGCATGGATGTAGGAAATCTCCTTGAGCTTCAGCGCCCCCTCCATCGCGATGGGATGCAGCGCGCCGCGGCCGAGAAAGAGCGCGTGCCGCTTGTCCGCGAAGCGCTCCGCGAGCTTGTGCACGACCGGATCGAGCTCGAGCGCACGCTCGAGATGTCCGGGCAGCTCGATGAGCCGGCTCACGAGACCGCGCTCGCGCTCCGCGTCTGCGCCGTGGAATTTGGCGAGCGCGACGACCAGCATCCCGAGCCCGGCGAGCTGAGTCGTGAATGCCTTGGTCGAGGCCACTCCGATCTCGGGACCCGCGCGCGTGAGCAGCACGAGCTCGGACTCGCGAACGAGCGAGCTCTCGGGCACGTTGCAGATGGTGAGCTGGGAGAGATAACCGGCCTGCTTCGCAAGGCGCAGCGCCGCAAGCGTATCCGCGGTCTCACCCGACTGTGAAATCGAGACGAACAAAGAGTTCCGCGGAACGAGCGGATTGCGGTAGCGGTACTCGCTCGCGATCTCGATACTGCACGGCAGCTTGCAGATCTGCTCGATGAAATAGCGTGCAACCGAGCCGGCATGAAAGCTCGTGCCACAGGCGACGATGTGCACGTGCTCGGTGCGCCGGAACACCTCGCTCGCCGCCGGACCGAACGCCGCCTCGAGGAGCCTCCCGTTGGCGACGCGCTCCTGCAGCGTGTTCGCGACGGCTCGCGGTTGCTCGTGAATCTCCTTGAGCATGAAGTGGCGGTATTGTCCCTTCTCCGCCGCATCGGCCGACAGCTCGCTCTCGCGGACCGGGCGCTCGACGGTGTTGCCGTCGCGATCGACGACACGAATCGACGAGCGGCGGATCTCGGCGACATCGCCTTCTTCGAGGAACACGAACCGCCGCGTCACGGGCAGCAGCGCCGCGACATCGGAAGCGACGAAGTTCTCCCCTACGCCGAGCCCTACGACGACCGGACAGCCCTGGCGGGCGAGGATGATGCGGTCCGGATCGCTTTCACTCACCACCGCAAGCGCATAAGCGCCTTCGAGATCGGCAACGGTGGCGCGCACGGCCTTGAACAGATCGCCGACGCTTTCGAGATGCTTGTGGACTCGATGGGCGATCACCTCGGTGTCCGTCTCGGAGGTGAACTCGTAGCCGCAGCCCGCGAGCTCTGCCCGCAACTCCTCATGATTCTCGATGATGCCGTTGTGAACGATCGCGAGCCCGTCGCGCGAGATGTGCGGGTGCGCATTGCGCTCGCTCGGTACCCCGTGGGTTGCCCAGCGCGTGTGCGCGATGCCGAGCTCGCCATGCGGCGGGTCCCGATCGAGCGTGTGTTGCAGCGCCTGCACCTTGCCCACCGTGCGCAGCCGCTTCAGGCGCTGACTTCCGTCGATTACCGCAATCCCGGCGGAGTCGTAGCCGCGGTACTCGAGCCGGCGCAAACCCTCCATCAGAATGGGTACGATGTTGCGCTCTGCGATTGCTCCGACGATTCCACACATGCTGTTCGATCCTCGGCGGGTCGTCATACTATCGTAGCGCGGACTGCGCTGTTGTAGGCTTGGCGCCCGATTCCCGCGCTCGTCCGCCCGGCCCGACCCAGCTGCCAATGAGATACCGCCACCTGATCCTGGACCGCGACGGCGTACTCAATTTCGAAGCCCCGCCGCCGGGCTTCGTGGTGCGGCCGGAGGACTTCCGATGGCTGCCGGGCGCACTCGAGGCTCTGGCGCTTCTGCACCGCGCCGGCATCCGGCTTTCGGTCGCCACGAACCAATCGGGCGTCGGCCGAGGCCTGATGACCCTCGATGAGCTGCAGGCGGTGCACGCGCGCATGCGGGCCGAGGCCGAGCTCGCCGGCGGCGCGCTGGATGCCGTGCTGTGCTGTCCTCATGCGCCCGATGCCGGTTGCCCCTGCCGCAAGCCCGAGCCTGGCCTTATTCGCGAGGCGATCGCCCTGTCGAGCATCTCCGCCGAGGAGTCGCTCGTGATCGGCGACGACGATCGCGACTTGCAAGCAGCGCAGCACGCCGGGGTCCTCGCGGCACTCGTGCGCACCGGCAAGGGACGCGCAACTGAAGCGCAGCTCACCGACCGCTCGGCCGTGGCGGTGTATGACGACCTGCGCGCACTCGCGCGCGCGATCGCGGAGAACACATGAGCGAATCGGTACACGACACGGCGAGAGCGGGGGCGGGAGCGCTGCTCGACGTCCTCGAGCGGTTCGCCGGGGTGCATGTGTGGGTGATCGGGGATTTGATGCTCGATGAATACGTCTCGGGCGCCGTCGATCGCATCTCGCCCGAGGCCCCGGTTCCGGTCGTGCGAGTGCGCGAGACGGAGTTCCGGCTCGGCGGAGCGGCGAACGTTGCACGTCAGGCCGCAGCGCTCGGCGCGCGAGTGAGCCTCGCGGGTGCGGTCGGGCAGGACAGTACCGGGGAGCGCTTGCTCGAGTTGTGTGCGTCGGCCGGCATCGACACACGCGCCGTCGTGAAGCTCTCCGACCGTGCCACGACGCGCAAGCTCCGCGTGCTCGGCCACAGTCAGCAGTTGCTGCGACTCGATTGGGAGGACGCGAGTCCCTGCGCCCCCGCAGAGCTCGAGCGCGCCCTCGGCCAGCTCACAACGGGAGCGAAGCCCGACGCGATCGTCCTCAGCGATTATGCGAAGGGCGTGCTCAGCCCCGAGACGATCGCCGCCGCACTCGCGCTGCGCGGGAGCGCGCCCGTCGTCGTCGATCCCAAACATCGGGACTTGAGTCGCTATCGCGGAGCGGCGGCCGTCACGCCCAACCTGCGCGAGCTCGAGCTCGCAGCGGGGGAAGCGCTCGATGCAGAAGACATCGCGAGCATCGAATCCGCTGCGCGCGGGCTCGCCCGCTCCGCCGGCCTCGAGGCGCTCGTCGTCACGCTCGGGGCGCGGGGAATGCTCGTCGTGCCGGCGGAGGACGCCTCGATGTGGGTGCCCGCGGAGAGGCGCGAGGTCTATGACGTGACCGGCGCCGGTGATACCGCGATCGCGGTGCTCGCGGTGGCTCTCGCCACCGGGGCGCCGCTTTCTGCTGCGGCCCAGATCGCAAACAGCGCAGCTGGAGTCGCAGTCGGACAAGTCGGCGCCGTTGCGGTCGAGCCCGGCCGGATTCGCGATGCGCTTGCCGCCCGGCCGGACGGCAAGGTGCTGCGGCGAGATGAGCTCGCTGCGCGCGCGGCTTCCTGGCGGATGGGCGGGAAGCGAATCATATTCACGAACGGCTGCTTCGATCTGCTGCACTCGGGACACCTCGCTCTGCTCGAGCACGCGGCCCGGCTCGGGGATGTGCTCGTGCTCGCGATCAACAGCGACGCCTCGGTGCGCCGTCTCAAAGGCCCCGAGCGGCCGCTCGTGCCTCAGGCGGAGCGTGCCGCACTGCTTGCCGCGCTGAGCTTCGTCGATGCGGTGGCGATTTTTGACGAGGACACGCCGCTCGCAACCCTCGAGGCGGTGCGTCCGCACGTGCTCGTGAAGGGCGGGGACTACCGGCCCGATCAGATCGTCGGGCGCGAGCTCGTCGAGAGCTACGGCGGCCGGGTTGAAATCGTGCCGCTGGTGCCCGACAAATCGACGTCCGCGCTCGTCGAGCGCATTCGAGGGAAGGAGCGCACGAGGTGATGCGATTCGAGGCGGTGCGGTTTCTCGAGTCCGCGGGCCTCGCCTGCGCGCTGGCGCTCTCGGCGTTGCCGGCGTCCGCCGGCGAGCATCCGGGCTATCAAACCCTCACGCGCGAGCAGGTCATTGCCGGGGCAGCTCGCGGCTCGAGCCGCACGCCCGCGAATCTCTCTTCCAAAGACCTCACGGCGCTCGATCTCTCGCACGTGAATTTCCACGGCGCCAATCTGAGCGCGACGTTCCTCGATCGAGCCGACCTGCGCGGCGCAATCCTCGCGCATTGCAATCTGACGGTGACCCTCGCAAGGGGCGCGGACCTCAGGCAGGCGGACCTGCGCGGGGCGGAGATGTTTTCGATGCAGCTCGCGGGCGCCGACCTGCGCGGTGCCGACCTGCGCGGCGCCCGCTTCATCGGCGATATGACGCACGCGCGTCTCGACGGAGCCGATTTGAGGCGCCTGCGGGGCGCGGCCGACATGCGCAACCAGTCGATGGGTCTCATGCATGCGAGCTTCGCCTACAGCAAGCTCGCGGGTGCGGAGCTCGGCGGGGCCGACGTATCGCATGCCGACTTCAGCTTCGCCGATCTTTCGGGCGCGAAGCTGATCGATGCGAAGCTCGTGCGCGCCGATCTATCGGGTGCCGACCTTTCCCACGCGGATCTCACGAATGCCGACTTGAGCGATGCCACCTTGATCGACACGGACTTCACGGATGCGAAGCTGAGCGGAGCCGAATTTCGCGGAGCGACGCTGCGCAACGTGCGCGGGCTCGGCGGCGCGGCCGCACGCGGTGCCCGGGACGTGCCCGCTGGGGGGCACTAGCGAAAGCGGGATCGCCGCGGCCGTTCGGCTGCGGGCGACGCCGGGGAGCTTTCGCAGAATTTTCATATACCTCCCCGTGGCGTTCGTGACTTCCCGATCGACGTTCGTGCCTCCGGGCCCGGCAGCGCCGCACCGCGACCTATAATGAGGCCATGATTGGCTCCCGATTGATTGCGCCCGCTGCTCTTGCCGGGCTGCTCTGTGCGGCGGCGCTCGCCGTGACGCCGGTGTGCCACTCGGCCGCTGCCGACGATTCGGCTGCCCCGAGCCCGCCGTCGGCCGATGCATCCGGGCAAAATACCGTCCGGGCGGGGGCAGCGAGCGGCCTGGTGTACGACCAGGATTATCCCTTCATCGGCTACTCGGACGCCCCGCAGCACAACGACGTCGCGCACCTCATCGCTCGATTGAAGGCGGGTAAAGCGAAGCTCCAGTACCGCGAGCCGCGCGGCTATCTCGATTCGCTTCTGAAGGCGCTCAAAATCAATCCCGACTCGCAAGTGCTGGTCTTCTCGAAGACCAGCCTCCAATCGGACATCATCAGCCCGCAGACACCGCGCGCGATCTACTTCAACGACGACACCTACGTTGCCTGGATCGAGCACACGCCCATGATCGAGATCTCGACCATGGATAGCATGATGGGCACGGTGTTCTACACGTTGAGCGAGCGTCCCACCCAGAGGGTGCACTTCGAGCGCGAGACGAACCGTTGCCTCAACTGCCACGACACCTTCTCGCTCTCGGGCGGCGGAGTCCCGAACTTCCTGTTCCTCTCGGCCTACTCGCGCCACCACGACGAGATCGTCACCAACGATGTGGCGCGCCATACGACGGATGCAACGCCGATGACGGCCCGCTGGGGCGGCTGGTACGTGACCGGCGATCTCGGGGGCATCGAGCACCTCGGAAACATCCCGCCGTCGCCGCTCGGGCACGTCCCGCTCTCGGCAGCCGATCCGCGCAACCTCGCCAATGTGGACGGTCTGATCGATCCGGGCGCCTATTGCACCGATAAGAGTGATGCCGTCGCCCTGCTCGTTTTGCAGCATCAGGTCGACGTCCACAACCTCATCATCCATGCGAACTACAAGAGCCGGATGCTGATGGAGCGGAACCAGCCGGGCAGCTCCACGAAGCCGTTGAGTTTCGAGCAGCTCCCACCGACCGTGCAGCGGCGATTCGAGGGGCTGCTCGATCCTCTCGTGCGCGGGATGCTGATGGTCGGCGCTTCGAAATGGCCCGCGGCGATCCATGGCGACTCGGGATTCGCCAAATCCTTCCAAGCGCGCGGCCCGCGCGATCATCAGGGACGCTCGCTGCGCGATCTCGATCTGAAGACGCGCCTCTTCAAATATCCGTTGAGCTTTCTGATCTACTCCGAGGGCTTCGACTACCTGCCCGTCGCGGCGAAAGAATACGTCTACCGGCGGCTCGATCAGATCCTGACCGGTCGCGATCACAGCGCGACCTTCTCCGGTCTCTCCGCGGCGGACCGCAAGGCGATCTTCGAAATCCTCCGGGAGACGAAGCCGGAATTCGCGCGCGCCGTCGCGCACACCACGCAGGTAGCCGAAACCTCACCGGCACCCACGCCGGCGGGGTGAGTCGCGCTCGAATCCGCTCGCGCGCGCCTTTCAGCCCGCAAGCCCGATGCGTCAGGCCGGCTTTTTCTTCGGCCGGTGCCAGCCCTCGACAGTCACCTGCCGGGCGCGTGCGATCGTGAGCTTGCCCGGCGGGACCTCGCGGGCAACCGTGGACCCGGCGGCTACCGTTGCACCCGCGCCGACGACGATCGGGGCGACGAGCACGCTGTTCGACCCGGTGTGCACATCGTCCGCGATGATCGTGCGATGTTTGGCTGCACCGTCGTAATTCGCGATGATGGTGCCCGCCCCGATGTTCACGCGGCTGCCCACCTGCGCATCTCCCACGTAGGAGAGGTGATTCGCCTTCGATTCGGCCCCCATCTGCGAGTTCTTCACCTCTACGAAGTTGCCGATGTGCACGCCGCGAGCAAGCGTCGAGGTGGGCCTGAACCGCGCGAACGGGCCGATCTGGCAGGCGGCTCCGATCAGCGCGCGGTCGATCACGCAATGCGCGAAGACCTCGGTGTCGTCGCCGATCTCACTGTCGCGGATGACGCATCCCGGTCCGATGCGCACCCGATGCCCGAGCTTGACGTGTCCCTCCAGCACGACATTCACATCGAGAAACACGTCGCTGCCGTGAGTCACCCTCCCGCGTACCTCGAGCCGCGTCGGATCGGCGACCGTCACGCCGGCGAGCATCAGCTCGCGCGCGGTGCTCGCACGACAGACGGCTTCGAGCTCGGCGAGCTGCACCTTGTCGTTGACGCCGAGCACTTCCGTCGCGCTCTGCGCAACCAGCGGCTCGACGGCGAAGCGCTCAGCGGCAGCCATGGAGATCACATCGGTCAAGTAGTACTCGCGCTGCACGTTGTTGCTCGTGAGGCGCGCGAGCCAGCGCTTCAGAGGTCCCGCGGTCGCAGCCATGACGCCCGTGTTGCACTCGCGGATCGCGAGGTCGCGCGCGCTCGCATCGCCCTGCTCGACGATGCGGCGCACGTGCCCACGCGAGTCCCGCACGATGCGGCCGTAGCCGGAGGGGTCCTCGAGTTTTACGGTCAGGATCGCGAGCGTCTTCGGGCCCGTTCGGTCGAGGAGCGCGCGCAGTGTCTCGGCGCGGATCAGCGGCACATCGCCATAGAGAACGAGCACGCGCGCATCGTCCGGAAGCTGTGGTGCGACCTGCTGCAGCGCGTGGCCCGTTCCGAGCTGCTGCGCTTGTCGGACCCAGGACAGCGCTTGCTCCTGCAAAGCCTCGCGCACACGCTCGCCGCCGTAACCGTATACGACGTGAATGGAGGCGGGCTCGAGCTCGCGCACAGTCGTCACGACGTGCTGCAGCAGCGGGCGACCCGCGAGCCGGTGGAGCACCTTCGGCAGCTCCGATTTCATGCGCTTGCCCTGCCCGGCGGCGAGGATCACGACCGCAAGTGGCGCTGCCGCACCCCGCACGGGCGCAGCAGGGCGCGAGCGTGCACGCTTGCGGCGTCCTGATTGGCGCTTCACCGATTCGCCTCCGCCCGCCAGTTGGGCCTCGACGGGGTATTTGCACAACCACGTGGCCGGTTTGCACCGAGCGTCTCGTTCGGCCGCTCCATGCCCGCGAGCTTCGCCCGCATTCGCGCGCCGAGAAAGATCTGCGGGTTCGAGTGGATCTCGCCCTCGACGCTCTCGCGTCGCCGGATGATGCGCTGCGCCGCCGCGAACGCGCTCGCGAGGGAGCACGCCTGCGGCATGGCATCTGCAAAGAGCGCCTCGCCGAAATAGGTGAGATTCCGGTCGTCCGCGCACCCGAACGAGCTGTGCCGCGAATCGGCCGCCGTCATGATGAGCGAGGCATCCGTTGCGAGCGGCCGCACGAAGATGCCGGCGTAGCAGGCGGAGGCGACGATGATGCGCCAGCGGATCCGCGCCTCATTCAATATCTGCCGCACGTCGCGCGGGGATAGATCGTCATCGATCAGCGAGCCGTTCGTGATCGCGATGCCCGCATCGGGCGAGCCGTGCGAGGTGAGCACGAGCACCAGTACGTCCCGCTCGGGGTCCATGCGCCGGCCAATGAGGTCCAGCGCGTAGCGCAGATTCTCGTAAGTAGCGAGCGGATAGCGCGTGCGGTCCCGCACGTCGTTGACCAGCTCGAGCGAGCGGTCGAGGGAGCCGAAGCGCTCGCCGAAAACTTGCCGCGCGAGCTGCGCTTCCTTGCGGAACACTTGCTGCTCGCCGTAGCCCGCGAAGCCGACGAAGAAGACATTCGTCTCCCCGGCAATCCGCGGCGCGAAGCGCGCAACAGCCGCCGCGATGCATTGCCGCTGCTCCTCGCGCAGTACGCGCCTTGCCGCGACCATGGCGCGGCGTGTGCGCGCCGGGGCGGGTGGGAGCGGGCAGGCAGTATCCGAGCCGAGCGGCCCCGAGGCAACTGCCGGCCCCGAGCCCTGCGGGCCGGCGAGTGCCTGCGCCGCGGCGAGCACGAACAGCATGATCGCCGCGGCCGCACGGCAGGCTCCATGAAGACCCGGGCGGTGCACGGCCGTTCAGCCGCGAATCTTTCGCAGGCGCTGGATGACTTTGAGCTGCGCAGCCGCGCGCGCGAGCTCGGCGAGCGCTTCGGCCTGCTCGATCTTGTCCGTGTGCGCGCGCAGCGTCTCCTCCGCGCGCTGCTTCGCAGCGAGTGCCGCCGCCTCGTCGATGTCTTTGGCGCGCAAGGCGGTATCGGCGAGCACGGTGACATGGTCCGGTTGAATCTCGAGCGCGCCGCCGCCCACGTAGAAGGGCTGCTCATCACCCTCGGGAAGCTCCACGCGCACCTCGCCCGGTTTGAGAAGTGTCAGGAGCGGCGCATGCCGCGGGAGGATTCCGACCTCGCCCTGCGATGCCGGCGCGAACACCCGGCGGGCCGGGCCCGAAAAGATCTGCCCCTCGGCGCTCACGATGTCGACCTGAATGGTGTCGGCCATCTCAATCCTCCGGTCCGATCCCGAGCCTCATTGAAGCGTTTTCGCCTTCGCGACCGCCTCATCGATGGTGCCGACCATGTAGAAAGCCTGCTCCGGCAGCTGATCATACTCGCCCGCGAGAATGCCTTTGAAGCCGCGGATCGTCTCCTTGAGCGGCACGTACTTGCCCTCCTGCCCAGTGAAGGTCTGCGCGACCGTGAACGGCTGGGAGAGGAAGCGCTGGATCTTGCGTGCGCGATACACGGTGAGCTTGTCGTCCTCGGAGAGCTCATCCATGCCCAGAATGGCGATGATGTCCTGCAGCTCCTTGTACCGCTGCAACACCGCCTGGACGCCGCGGGCCGTGTTGTAGTGCTCCTCGCCAACGACCAGCGGGTCGAGCTGGCGGCTGGTCGAGTCGAGCGGATTCACGGCTGGATAGATGCCGCTCGCAGCGATCTGCCGGTCGAGCACGACGGTCGCATCGAGATGCGCGAACGTCGTCGCAGGCGAGGGGTCGGTCAAATCGTCGGCCGGGACATAGACCGCCTGGATCGAGGTGATCGAGCCCGATTTGGTGGACGTGATCCGCTCCTGCAGTGCACCCATCTCCTCGGCGAGCGTCGGCTGGTAGCCCACGGCAGAGGGCATGCGTCCGAGCAGCGCGGACACCTCGACCCCCGCGAGTGTGTAGCGGTAGATGTTGTCGATGAAGAGCAGCACGTCGCGGCCGCGTCCGCCCTCGCCCCGCTCGTCGCGGAAATACTCCGCGAGCGTCAGTCCGGTGAGCGCGACGCGCAAGCGATTGCCCGGCGGCTCGTTCATCTGCCCGAATACCATCGCGACCTTGTCGAGCACGCCGGCCTCGGTCATCTCATGATAGAAGTCGTTGCCCTCGCGCGTGCGCTCTCCGACCCCGGCGAATACGGACAACCCGGAGTGCGCCTTCGCGATGTTGTTGATCAGCTCGAGCATGTTGACGGTCTTGCCGACACCGGCTCCTCCGAAGAGGCCCACCTTGCCGCCCTTCGCGAACGGGATGATGAGGTCGATCACTTTGATGCCGGTCTCGAGAATCTCCTGGCCGCCCGCCTGATCCTCGAAAGAAGGGGCGGGACGGTGGATCGGCCAATGCTCCTGCGCCTGCACCGGACCTTTCTCATCGATCGGGTGGCCGAGCACGTCCATGATCCGTCCGAGCGTGCCCGTACCGACCGGCACACTGATCGGCGCCCCGGTCGCGGCCACGGCCATTCCGCGCCTCAGGCCCTCCGAAGTGCCCATCGCGATCGTGCGGACTACGCCGTCTCCGAGCTGCTGCTGAACCTCGAGCGTGAGGTCGACACCATCTGCGAGATTCAGCGCCTCGTAAACCTTCGGCACCGCCTCGCGCGGAAACTCCACGTCGATGACAGCGCCGATGATCTGGGTGATCTTGCCTTGTGCTTGTGCCATGTTGCATCCCGGCCGCGCGGGCGCGGCCCTCCGAAATTCAAACTGCGGCCGCCCCGCCGACGATCTCCGCGAGCTCCTTGGTGATCGCGGCCTGACGGGCCTTGTTGTAGACGAGCTGCAGCTCCTCGATGAGCTTGCTCGCGTTGTCGGTGGCGCTTTTCATCGCGACCATCCGCGCAGCCATCTCGCACGCGACGTTCTCGACCGCGGCCTGATAGACCTGCGATTCGACGAAGCGCATCAGAAGCTCATCGAGGATCGCCGCCGCCTCGGGCTCGTAGATATAGTCCCAGAGCTCCGGCAGGCCGCCCGCCTCGAAAGTCGGCACCGGCAGCAGCTGCTTCACTTCGGGCTTCTGGCTCATCGTATTCACGAAGTGATTGTTGATGAGCAGCAGCCGATCGATCTTCCCCTGGCGATACGCGTCGAGCATCACCTTCACGGTCCCGATGAGATCGCGCACGTGCGGGCGGTCTCCGAGATGGGTCTGCTGAGCGACGATGGCCAAGCGCAGACGCCGGAAGAACCCGACGCTCTTCGCGCCGACGAGGCACAGGCTCACCTCGGCATTTTTCTGCTGCCATTCGCGCACGGTCGCGAGCACCTGTTTGAACAGATTCACGTTGAGGCCGCCGGCGAGTCCGCGATCGGTGCTGATGACGATGAGTCCGACCGCCTTCACGTCGCGCTCGATGAGGAACGGATGGCGGTAGTCGGGATTCGCCTCGGAGAGATGGCCGATGACCATCCGCATCTTCTCGGCGTAGGGGCGCGCTGCGCGCATGTGCTCCTGCGCACGGCGCATCTTGCTGGTCGCAACCATCTGCATCGCTCGCGTGATCTTCTGCGTGTTGCGGATGCTCGCGATCTTCGCGCGAATTTCCTTGGTGCCCGCCATGTCGTCTCTCGTGTGTGCTGCGCCGCTCGATCAGTAGCTGCCCGTGCGCGCGAACTCCTCGCAGACCTTCTTCAGACCCTGGTCGATCTCCGGCGTGAGGTTGGGATTCGCGTTGATGGCCTTCAGGAGGTCCGCATGCGCGGTGCGCGCGAAATCCTGCAGCGCGGCCTCGAACGCCTGGATACGGTGGCGGTCGACCTTGTCCATGTAGCCGTTGTTCACCGCGTAGATGGACAGCGCCATCTCGGCGACCGACATCGGCGCGTACTGCTTCTGCTTCATGACCTCCCGCACGCGCTGACCGCGCTCGAGCTGGCGGCGGGTGGACTCATCGAGGTCCGAGGCGAACTGCGAGAATGCCTCGAGCTCGCGGAACTGGGCGAGCGCGAGGCGGATGCCGCCGCCCAGCTTCCTGATGATGCCGGTCTGTGCCGCACCGCCCACGCGCGAGACGGAGATGCCCGCATTCATGGCAGGACGGATGCCGGCGTTGAACAGATCGCTCTCGAGGAAGATCTGTCCGTCGGTGATCGAGATGACGTTCGTCGGCACGAAAGCCGTCACGTCCCCCGCCTGCGTCTCGATGATCGGCAGCCCGGTGAGCGAGCCGGTCTTGCCCTTCACCCGGCCGTTCGTCGCCTTCTCGACGTAGTGCTCGTTGACGCGCGCCGAACGCTCGAGCAGGCGCGAGTGCAGGTAGAACACATCGCCCGGATAGGCCTCGCGGCCGGGCGGCCGGCGCAGCAGGAGCGAGATCTGCCGGTACGCCCACGCCTGTTTCGTGAGATCGTCATAGATGATGAGCGCATCCTCGCCCTCATCCATGAAGTACTCCCCCATCGTGCAGCCGCTGTAGGGCGCGATGTACTGCATGGAGGCGGGCGTCGAGGCCGAAGCGGCCACGATGATCGTGTGCTTGAGGGCATCGTGCTCCTCGAGCTTGCGCACGACGTTCGCGATCGAGGACTGTTTCTGTCCGATCGCCACGTAGATGCATTTGATGCCGCTCGACTTCTGATTGATGATCGTGTCGATCGCGAGCGCGGTCTTGCCGGTCTGACGATCACCGATGATGAGCTCGCGCTGGCCGCGGCCGATCGGCACCATCGAGTCGATCGCCTTGTAGCCCGTCTGCACCGGCTGGCTCACCGACTTGCGATGCACGACGCCGGGGGCGACGCGCTCGATGGACGCATTACGCTCGGACTGGAGCGCTCCTTTGCCGTCGATCGGCCGACCGAGGGAGTCGACGACACGGCCGAGCAGACCCCGTCCAATGGGCACCTGCAAGATGCGCCCCGTCGTCTTGACCGTATCGCCCTCGGAGAGGTGCTCGTAATCGCCGAGCACCACGGCGCCCACCGAGTCCTGCTCGAGATTGAGCGCGAGCCCGAAGGTGTTGCCCGGGAATTCGAGCATCTCGCCATAGCGCGCGTCGGCGAGACCGTAGACACGGCAGATTCCGTCGGTGATCGAGACGATCGTGCCAACGTTGCGCGCCTCCGTCGGCGACTTGAAGTTCTCGATCCGCTGCTTGATGAGATCGCTGATCTCGCTTGCTTTGATCGCCATGAGTCGGTTCCTCGAACGAATTCTGTCGCTTACGTCTCTATGGAGTCGTGCGCGTCGCCAGCACGCGGCACCTCACGCAGGCCCTCACGCGGCACCTGGCGCTGCGCGCCTCACGCGGTGAGCTCGTACGCCATGCGCTCGAGCTTG
Source organism: Steroidobacteraceae bacterium (assembly GCA_035606175.1). Lineage (GTDB taxonomy): Bacteria > Pseudomonadota > Gammaproteobacteria > Steroidobacterales > Steroidobacteraceae > JASHUC01. Next base: position 17,129 of record DATNFW010000032.1, read on the forward strand.
CTGCGCAAGGAGCCGTCGATCACCAGATCGCCGGAGCGCAGCACGGCGCCGCCCAGGAGCCCGGCGTCCACCTCGCAGTGCAAGCGTATCCGGCGCTTGAGACGCCGCTCGAGCGCTTCCGCGAGCTTGGCTCGATGCGCCTCATCGAGCGGTGTCGCGGATGTGATCACCACATCGGCGATGCCCTCGGCCTCGTCCTTGAGCTCGTCGAACAGCAGCCCGATTTCCGGCAGAAGCGCGAGCCGGCGGTTATCGGCGAGCGTCATGATGAAGTTCCGTCCGCCATCGCCGAGCCGCTGACCCGCGGCCTCGAGGATGAGCTGCGCGAGATCGCGTGGGGCCACCTCCGGGTTGCCGAGGAGTTGCTCCACGCGTGGATCGCGCACCACACCTGCCGCAGCCGCGAGCGCCTGCGACCATTCCGCAAGCTGCCCTCGCGCGCGCGCCTCCTCGAAGGCCGCTTTCGCGTATGGGCGTGAAACGGTCGTCTTATCCGCCGCCATGCGTCAGTGTCCTCCGGAGCCCCTACAGCTGCGCGGCGAGCTTGTCGAGCAGATCGGCGTGTGCGCGCGCATCGATCTCCCGCTCGAGCAGCTTCGAAGCCGTCTCGACGGCAAGCTGCGCCACATCGCGGCGCAGGCTCTCGCGCACGCGAGTCGCCTCGAGCTCGATCTGATGCTGCGCGGCCACGACGAGTCGCTGACCTTCCGCAGCGGCCGCGCTCTTCGCCTGCTCGACCATCTCGTTCGCTCGCCGCTGCGCCTGATCGACGATCTCGCGCGCGCGGTCGCGCGCCTCGCGCAATACGGCCTCGGAGCGCTGCTCGGCCTCGACGAGCTGGGTCTGGCCCTTCTCGGCCGCGGCGAGACCCATCGCGATCTTGCGCGTGCGATCTTCCACCGCGCCCATGATGTGGGGCCACACCCATCTCATAACGAACCAGACGAATAGTGCGAACACCACCATCTGGATCACGAGCGTCAGGTTGAAATTCACCCTGTCTCTCCTGAAGCTTGCATCGAGCTGCGGCGCATCGCGCGACGTGCCTCGAGCTTAAGCTCGATCTCAGTGCGCCAGCTGCGGGTAGGCGGACACGAACGGATTCGCGAACATGAAGAACAGCGCGAACGCGATGCCGATGAACGCCACGGCGTCGAGGAGCGCTGCGACGATGAACATTCTCACCAGCAGCGCGGGACCGAGCTCGGGTTGGCGGGCCATGCCTTCGAGGAACCGGCCCCCCAGAATGCCGAAGCCGATCGCCGTTCCGAGCGCCCCCATGCCGAATATGAGTCCGCATGCGAGCGCCGTCATGGCCTGGATGTTTGCGATGTTATTCATTCAATTCTCCTGACAGAAAAGCGATACGAGGATCGAGGTCGGCGTCAGTGGTGCTGCGACGCCTGCGATAGATAAACGATGGTCAGCATCATGAAAATGAAGGCCTGGAGCAGCGCGATGAAGGCGTCGAACAGCGACCAGCCGAACCCGAGGACGACCTGCACGACGACCCAGCCCCAGCCCCCCGGGGTGGCCAGCGCCGCTGATCCCTTGGAGAGGGTCAGTAGCGCGATGAGCGCGAAGACCATCTCGCCTGCGAACATGTTTCCATAGAGCCGCAGCGCGAGCGAGACCGGCCGCGCGAGGAAGCTCGGGACCTCCATCACGAGATTGACCAGCACGAGAGGAATCTGCAGCAGAATGTTCTGGCTTCTGAAGGGGTGCAGCGCGAACTCGCCGATGAACCCGCCGAACCCCTTCATCTTCACGCTGTAGAAGAGAATGAGCACGAAGACGGTGAGCGAGAGCCCGAACACGATGTTGAGGTCGGTGCTGGGGACGATCCGGAGATGCTCGAAGCCTGCCGCGTGAGCCGCATGCGGCAGGAAATCGATGGGGATCACGTCCATCAGATTGAAGAGCAGAACCCAGCAGAAGATCGTGAGCGCGAGGGGCGCGATGAGCCGGCTCTTGCCTTGGTAGGCGTCGTGCACCTGCGAATCGACCCATTCGACGACCCACTCGACGAAGCCCTGGAACTTGCCCGGCACCCCCGTCGTCGCCCTGCGCGCGGCGATGAATGCCGCGCCGCCCAAGGTCAACGCGAGCAGCACCGAGAAGAACACGCTGTCGTAGTTGATGACGCCGAAATCCGCGATTCCTTGCGGCGTCTTGTTCGTGAGAAAGGTGATGTGGTGGACGATGTACTCCGTCGGATTCGGAGCCGCCTCCGCCGCTTGTCCGAGAATGCCTCGAGTGAAACCGAGATTCACGCTAGCGCCTCTATCAACTCTGCACTCCGCCGAGCGGCTGCCGCGCGGCGATGCCACGTGGCAGCAATCGGGCAAGAGCAATCCAGTACACGAGGAACGTCGCCCCGTACGCGGCGAACATCGCCCCTGGCGAGGGCCGCATCCAGTGCCATACCGCGACGAACAGTCCGATCATCAACAGGAGCTTTGCGATTTCGCCGGCGAAGAACACGGCGAGGATCAGCGGTGCGCTGCGCGGAATCCGGCCGAACGCAATGACCGCCATCGCAAGGCTCGCGACCGTGCCGATCCCGCCGCCGAGCAGCGCCGAGATGGCTCCGGTTGCACCGTCGACGAGGAGGGACACGAGCGCGGCGAGGAGCGTAACTCCCGCCTGCCCGAGCACGACCCCGAACGCCAGCCGTCGCGCAGCGACGTATGGACGCGGAGCGTTCGGCAGCTCCATCGTGAGCGCCATCGGCTTCAAAGACTCCCGAGCAATTGTGTGTGACACGCGCCGCTCGCCCCATCCCCACGCTCCGGCGTGTCACTCGACGTGCGTGGGATCATCGCCGTGCCGCGCAAGAAGAAAGCGGCTCGCTTCGCGCTCCCGGAAGGGAAGAAAGAGGCTCGGCTTTTACTTTATCTTCCGGCCACTTACGACTGGCCGGGCGATAAAGCCGCGGAATTATAGAGAGCCTCGTTCAAAAAGGCTACCGGGCCCGGGGCCGTTACTGGATGTGCGCGAGGATGCCGTCGAGCTCATCGAGGCTGTTGTAGTCGATCACGAGCCGACCCTTGCCGGAGCCCGAGTGACGGATCGCGACCCGGGCGCCGAGCTTCTCGGCGAGATCCCGCTCGAGGCGCTGCACATCCGGGTCGCGCGCGGCCTCATCGGCCGGCTCCGCGGCTCGCCCCGGGGCGAGCATGCGCCGCACGATCGCCTCGGTCTCGCGCACCGAAATGCTCTTTTTCGCGACGAGCGCGCCGACTTCCGCCTGCTGGCGCCGCCCTGGCAGCGCGAGCAGCGCCCGCGCGTGGCCCATCTCGAGCTCGCGCCGCTCGACGAGCTCGGCCACTTCGCCCGGCAGATCGAGCAGGCGCAACAGGTTGCTCACCGTGGCGCGCGAGCGGCCGACCGCTTCGGCCGCCTCCTGATGAGTCATCTGGAACTCGCGGATGAGGCGGTCCAGGGCGCGAGCTTCCTCGAGCGGATTCAAGTCCTCGCGCTGGATGTTCTCGATGAGCGCGACGGCGATCGCCGCCTCATCGGGGATGCGCCGGATGACGGCGGGGATCTCCGTGAGGCCCGCCATTTGTGCGGCGCGCCAGCGCCGCTCGCCCGCGATGATCTCGTAGCGCGCGCCGCGCGCTGCCGCGCTGTCCGCTCCGAGGCCCTCGGGGGGCGTCACACGCGCATCTACGCCGGGCAACGGACCGTCGATTGGCCGAACGACGATCGGCTGCACGACACCCTGCGCCTTGATGGAATCGGCGAGCTCCTGCAGCGACTCCGGCCGCATGTCGATACGCGGCTGATAGCGTCCGCGCTGCAGCTGATCGAGCGGCAGCTTGGCGAGTTCCTCGGAAGGGGGAACAGCGGGCTGCACCGCGGGCGATTGCGCGGCGGCAGGCAGCGCGCCGAGCGGCGTCAAGCTCGGACGGAGTACGCCCGACCCCATCAGTGCCTCGAGCCCCCGGCCGAGGCTAGGCTTCTTTTGCATCATGGTCGCCGATCATAGCGAAGTCGGGCGTCCGGTCGATGTGACGGGCGATCCTCCTGCAGCCATTTCGTTCCCCGGCGAATGCGGCTCGCTCGTGCCATTCGCGCCTGCCGCTGCTCCCTCGTCCGCCAGGGTCCCCCCGGCTCGGGCGGATCCCTCGACGATCCCGGCTGACGCCTCGCGCTCCTCGTCCTCGCGCCGGATCATCTCCCCTGCGAGTGCGAGGTAGGCGAGCGCGCCGCGCGATTCCTTGTCGTGAAACAGCACGGGCCGCCCGAACGAGGGTGCCTCGGCGAGGCGGATGTTGCGCGGGATGATGGTCCGGAAGACCTTGTCCCCGAAGTGCTGGATGAGCTGTGCGCTCACCTCGTTCGCGAGGTTGTTTCTGGGATCGAACATCGTGCGCAGAATCCCTTCGAGCTCGAGCGGCGGATTCGCAGCCGCGCGAATCTGCTCGATCGTCGCAAGCAGCGCCGAGAGCCCCTCGAGCGCGTAGTACTCGCACTGCATCGGGATCAGCACGCTGTCCGCGGCGACGAGCGCGTTGACCGTGAGCATGTTGAGCGCGGGAGGGCAGTCGATGAGGATGACATCGAAGGCATCCCGGACCGGCTTCAAGGCCGAGCGGAGTTTGATCTCCCGGCCTGCGATCATCGTGAGCAGCCGCACTTCGGCGGCCGTGAGGTCCTGGTTGGCGGCCAGCAGGTTGAAGCCCGCCGGCTCGACCGGCAGGAGCGCGCTCGCCACATCGGACTCGCCGAGCAGCGCCTCGCAGCTCCCCCGCCTGATCTGCGCTTTGTCGACCCCGCAGCCCATCGTCGCGTTGCCTTGCGGATCGAGATCGATGAGCAGCATGCGGCGCTTCGTGGCGGCAAGCGAAGCCGCGAGGTTGACGGCAGTCGTCGTCTTGCCCACCCCGCCCTTCTGGTTGGCGATCGCGATGACGCGCTTCATCGGCACATCATGACACGCCGCGGTCCCCTTCGCGGCTGACGCATTCCGCAATGATGAGGTGCCGCACCTCCCCGAGTCGGGGTACCTCGAGAGGGATCGCCTCGATGACTCGCCAGGGGGCTCTCACCGCCGCGATCTCCGCGCGGGGCTGCCGTCCCTTCATCGCGAGCACGCGCGTGCCGGGGCGAGCGAGCGCGTACACGCTCTCGAGGAGGTCGGGCAGGCCCGCGAATGCGCGCGCAGTGATGGTGTCGAACGGCTCGGCGGGGCGCATGTCCTCGGCCCGCGAGTGCACCGCCACCACATTGCCGAGCCCGAGAGCGCGGGCGGCGTGCGCGACGAAACGCACCTTCTTGCCTGCCGAATCGATGAGCGTGAACTGGCGCTCCGGGTTCGCGACGGCGAGCGGCAGGCCGGGAAAGCCCGCGCCCGTGCCGACATCGGCGATGCGCGCGCCCTTCAAGTACTCGTGGATCGAGAGGCTGTCGAGGAGATGATGCGTCATCATCGCCTCGCGCCCCCGGATGGAGGTCAGGTTGTATGCGGCGTTCCAGCGCTCGAGCTCATCGAGCAGCAGCGCCAGGCGCTGCGCCTCCGCATCCCCGAGCGACACGTTGAGCAGTCGCGCCTGCTCGATCAGCTCAGCCCGCTCGAGCCGCCCGGACTCGTCGCTCACACACTGCCGTTGGTAACGAGCGCTGCCATGAGCTCGTTGACGGGGAGGGCATCGAGCTTCGCGGGATCGGCGAACAGCCCCTCGATGCGCTCGGCCTGTCTCGCCGGGAAGCGCTTGGCGATTGCGGCCTTGAATTTCTCGACGAGAATCGGGATGCCCTCCGTCCGGCGCCGGCGGTGTCCGATCGGGTAGCTCACCTCGATACGCGGCGTGGAGCTGCCGTCGTCGAAGAACACCTGCACCGCGTTGCCGATCGCGCGTTTGGAGAGATCGTAGTAGTCGTGAGTGAAGGAGGGATTCTCCGAGACCTGCATGAGCGCTCGCAGGCGATCGATGCGCGGGTCGGCCGCCGCCTCGTCCTCGTAGTCCTCCGCCGTGAGCCGCCCGTGAATGAGCGGCACGGCGACCATGTATTGAATGCAGTGGTCCCGATCCGCGGGATTCGCGAGCGGCCCCACCTTATCGATTATCCGCTCGCCCGGCTCCTGCGTCTCGATGACGATGCGCTCGATCCGATCGAGACGATCGCGCACTTGCGGGTGCAATGCGATCGCGGCCTCGACGGCCGTCTGCGCGTGGAATTCCGCGGGATAGGAGATCTTGAACAGGATGTTCTCCATGACGTAGCTCCCGAAGGGCTGCGGAAGCGAGAGCCACTGCCCCTGGAACAGCACGTCGTAGAACCCCCAGCGCGGTGCGGAAAGCGCAGAGGGATATCCCATCTCCCCCGCGAGGCACATCAGCGCATGGCGCACTCCGCGGCTCGTCGCATCACCGGCAGCCCAGCTCTTGCGAGAGCCGGTGTTCGGAGCGTGCCGATACGTCCGCAGCGCACCACCGTCGATCCAGGCGTTCGAGACCGCATCGATGACCTGCTCGCGAGTGCCGCCCATCATCGCCGTCGCCACGGCGGTCGTTGCGACGCGGACCAGAAGCACATGATCGAGGCCGACGCGATTGAAGCTGTTCTTGAGGGCGATCACGCCCTGGATCTCGTGAGCTTTGATCATCGCGGTGAGCACATCGCGTACGGTGAGGGGGTCGCTGCCCTCCATCCGCGCCTTCCTCGACAGATAATCGGCGACCGCGAGAATGCCGCCGAGATTGTCGGAAGGATGGCCCCACTCGGCGGCGAGCCACGTATCGTTGAAATCGAGCCAGCGGATCATCGTGCCGATGTTGAAGGCGGCCTGCACCGGATCGAGCTCGTAGGAGGTGCCGGGTACGCGCGCGCCGCCCGGCATTACCGCGCCCGGCACGACGGGCCCGAGAAGCTTCGTACACGCAGGGAACTTGAGCGCCTGAAAGCCGCACGCTAGCGTGTCCATCAGGCAATACCGCGCGGTGTCGTAGGCGAGCTCGCTTTGGACGGTGAAGCCCTTCACGTACTCGGCGACCGCGACGAGCACGTAATCGGGCGCCGGTCGCTCGGCGGATTTCGGGTCCTGTGTGGTCATCAGTCGTTCGGGGTCAGCTGCCTTACGTGGCATCTGTCGCGCGGAGCGCTCAGCGCCTCTCACCAAGCGGCACGAACGCGCGCGGCTCGGGCCCCACGTAATTCGCCGCGGGGCGAATGATCTTGCCGTCCTCACGCTGCTCGATCACATGCGCGGCCCATCCGGTCGTGCGTGCAATCACGAAAAGCGGCGTGAACATCGCTGTCGGCACCTCCATCAAATGATAGGAGACCGCGGAGAACCAATCGAGATTGGCGAACATGCGCTTCGCCTGCTGCATCGTCGACTCGATGCGCTCGGCAATCTCGAACAATCGCGTATCGCCCGCTTCGTGCGCCAGGCGGCGCGCGACCTCCTTGATGATCTGATTGCGCGGGTCCGCGACCGTGTAGACCGGATGGCCGAAGCCGATGATCACCTCTTTCGCCGCAACGCGTGCGCGCACATCCCGCTCGGCCTCATCGGCGTCGCGGTAGCGGGTCTGGATTTCGAGCGCGACCTCGTTCGCGCCGCCGTGTTTCGGTCCGCGCAGCGCCCCGATCGCCCCCGTGATGCAGGAGTAGAGATCGGAGCCCGTCCCGGCGATGACGCGCGCCGCGAACGTCGAGGCGTTGAGCTCGTGCTCGGCATACAGAATGAGCGAGGTGTGCATGGCGCGCACCCAGGAGGCGGGGGGCTGGCGCCGATGCAGCAGATGCAGGAAATGCCCGCCGATAGAGTCGTCCTCGGTCTCGAGGAAAATGCGCTGTCCCGAGTGGCTGTAGTGATACCAGTAGGCGAGCATCGAGCCCAGCGAGGCGATCAGGCGGTCTGCAATATCGCGGGCACCTGCGGCCGAGTGATCCTCTCTCTCGGGCAGCAGACAGCCGAGACTCGAGACCCCGGTGCGCAGCACGTCCATCGGATGCGTGGCGGGCGGCAGCTCCTCGAGCACCTCGCGCAATGCCGCGGGCAGGCCGCGCAGGGCCTTGAGCTTGTCCTTGTAGGCCGAGAGAGCCGCCGCATTCGGCAGCTCCCCGTGGATGAGGAGATAGGCGATCTCTTCGAACTGCGCCGCCTCCGCGACCTCGAGAATGTCATAGCCTCGATAGTGCAGATCGTTGCCGGTGCGGCCGACGGAACACAGCGCGGTGTTGCCGGCGGGCACCCCGGATAGCGCCACCGATTTCTTAGGCTTGAACGCCGGAACCGATTCGTTCATTCCTCACCTCGGCTCGGTCTTGCGAATCCCGCCGGCGCGGCCCTTGCGCTCCGCACTCGCCCGCGTTGCCCCTGCTCGGGGCTCGGCGGCCGCGCGCACCCCGCTCTCACGCCCGAAGAGCCGGTCGAGCCGCTCCTCGTACGCGTGATAGCCGAGCACTCCATAGAGCTCCTCCCGTGTTTGCATGAGAGGCACCACGCCGCGCTGAGTTCCCTCGCGCCGGATCGCCTCGTACACGGCGAGCGCCGCATGGCTCATGGCGCGAAACGCGGAGAGCGGATAGAGCACCATGCGCACTCCCGCCCGAGCGAGCTCGCGGGTCGTAAAGAGCGGGGTGCGTCCGAATTCCGTGAGATTCGCTAGCACCGGCACTGCAAGATGACGCGTGAACTCGCGGTATTCACCGAGGCTCGTGAGTGCCTCCGCAAAGATCATGTCGGCGCCCGCCTCCACATAGCGCTGCGCGCGCTCGACGGCCGCCCTTTGCCCCTCGACGGCGTGAGCGTCGGTGCGAGCCATGATGATGAAGGACGCATCGCTGCGAGCATCGAGGGCGGCCTTCAGGCGGTCCACCATCTCCTCCGGCGGAACGAGTGCTTTGCCTGGCCGATGGCCGCAGCGCTTGGCCTGCACCTGATCCTCGAGATGCAGCCCCGCCGCGCCCGACCGGGCGATCTCCTTCACCGTGCGTGCGATGTTGAATGCGCTGCCGAAGCCCGTGTCTGCATCAACGAGCAGCGGCAGCTCCGTCGCGCCGGTGATGCGCCGGACGTCCTCGCATACATCGCCGAGGGAGGTGATGCCGAGATCGGGCATGCCGAACGAGGCGTTCGCGACGCCGGCCCCGGAGACGTAGACGGCCTTGAATCCAGCGTTGCCTGCGAGCAGGGCGGTATAGGCATTCACCGTGCCGGCGAGCTGAAGCGGACGCTCGGTCTCGAGCGCGGCCCTGAAGCGCGTTCCCGCGGTTGGTGGTGCAGGCATTGATCGGCCCCGGATCGGACCGCGCAAGTTTAGCAGCGGCTCGGCCGCGCGAGGCGCTCGAGCCACGCGACGAGGCCCTGCACGTTGAGGTCGAGATCTTTTCCGAGGATGTCGTCGATCCGCGACTCGGGAAGCTCGATCCCGTGCCGGCGCGCGAGCGCGAGCCACAGCGCGCGCATGTCGGCGCGGATCGCGGCTGCACGATCCGAGGCACCGGCATGGCGGCGCGCAATCGCGCTGAGCTCACGTATCTGCGCTTTCAGCGACTCGGCGAGCCGCGGGAGGTCCGTGACGCGGCCGTAGTGCATGAGATAGGCGGCCTGCGGCCCATACCCCATGAGCTTCTCGATAGAGGCGATGAGCTGCTCCGGGTCGAACTGCGTGGGAGTCGTCGTCGGCACGACGAAAGCGCCCGCGGGCGTGTCGAGCTCCCGGTAAGAGAGCCCGAACGTATCGCCGGTGAAGATGTTGCGGTAGCCCACATCGATGATGCTGTAGTGATGCATCGCGTGACCCGGGGTGTCGATGGTGAGCAGCTCGCGACCGGCGAGCTCGATTCGCTCGCCATCGCGCATCAGCCGGACGCGCTCGGCGGGAATCGGCACGAGCTCCCCGTACAGGGACCGGTACGTCGGCTCACCGTAGACCGCGATGGAGGCCTCGATGAGCTTCGCGGGATGGATCAGATGGGGCGCGCCGCGAGGATGGATGACGGCGCGCGCATTCGGCAGCTCGCGCAGGAGCGCGCCCGCGCCGCCCGCATGGTCCAGGTGCACGTGCGTGAGGAGCACATACTCCACGGCCTCGCGCGCGATGCGCAGCGCCTCGAGCGCCGCGAGCAGCCGCGGCACGGAGTGATTGGTTCCGACGTCGACGAATGCCGCCCGCCCCCCGTGCACGATGAGGTGCGAGGCTGCGAGCCCAGGACGGATGTAATCCGTGTCCACCGCTGTGATTCCGTGCGGATATGAGAGAAGCGTCGCTTGCGGCATCTCGCTCGGCATAGTAATTAACGGGTCATTCTTGACGGGTCATTCGTCGTCGCACGCCCAAGTTTCGCATGAGCCGATCCCCGCTGCGCGCAGGAGCACTTGCGCAGGTGCACGCGCGAGCACTCGCCGCTGCATTGCTGGCGCTAGCTTTGTGTGCGGAGACCGTGAGCGGCGCGCCGGCGCCGGGGCACGCGCCGCCGACTGCAAACGTCGCATTCCATCGCGAGATCGGCAACGTAATCCTCGAGGGCATCCCGCCGCTCGATGAGCGGCTCGCCGCCCGGCTCGAGCGCTACACGAACACGCGCGAGGCCACCTTCCTCGACTGGCTGCCGGACGGCAGCATGCTCATCGCGACCCGCTTCGGGAATGCCACGGAGATCCATCGCGTCGCCGCACCGCTCGGCGCGCGCGAGCAGCTCACGTACCGCCACGAGCCGATCGCCGTTGCCGCCGCGCAGCCCGCGGCCACCGACGAGGGCTTCGCGTTTCTCGAGGACCAGGGCGGGGATGAGCTGAGCCAGATCTACTACTTCCCGCTCGCGTCACGATCGCCCGCGGGGCGGCCGCAGGTGAGTGGAGCTGCGGCGGACGGTGCTGCGGGCGATGTCCGTCTCCTCACCGACGGAAGGTCGCACCATGGCGGACTCGTGTGGTCGAAGGACGGCAGCCAGCTCGCATTTTTCGGGAACGAGCGGAGCGAGGCGGACGAGGATATCTACACCGTCGATCTCGCCGCGGGGACGAGACCGCGGCTTCTGGTGCCCGGGCGCGAGGGCTCGTGGCGCCCGCTCGACTGGTCCTCCGATGGAAAGCAGCTGCTGATCGAGCAGACGATCTCGGCAACGGACAGTCATCTGTATCTCGCCGATGCATCGATCGGGACACTGACGCCGGTCGACCTCGGCTCGCGAAAGACGAGCGTGCGGGCGGCGCGTTTCGCCCCGGACGGGCGCGGTATCTATGTGCTCTCGGATGCGGGCAGCGAGACCACCGTGCTCCGCCGCGTCGACCTCGTGACGCACGTATCGACCGACCTCGCGAGCGCCGCGCCCTGGAGCATCGAGAGTTTCGACGTGAGCGCGGACGGACGATACCTCGCCTACGTCGCAAATGAGGATGGCAAGAGCCGGCTCACGGTTCTCGATACTCTCCTCAAGCTGCGCCTCGATCCCGCGGGCCTTCCGGATGGCGTGATCGGGTCGCCGCGGTTCGATCGGTCCGGCCGCCGGCTCGCGCTATCCGCGCAGAGCGCGGCATCGCCGCGCGATGTGTATGTGTACGAAGTCGACCGCAACACGCTCGTGCGCTGGACGCGAAGCGAGTCCGGTCCGATCTGCGCGGGGGCCGATGCGCGCGGCTATCCCGAAGCCGGCAGTCTCAAAGCGAGCGCGCTACAGACACCCCCGACGGCGGGGGCGAGCTGCCCGGCGTTCGTTGCGGCGGAGCTCATCCGATTTCCGACGTGGGATCGCGCGAACGGCGGCCGCCGCATGCTGTCGGCGTATCTGTACCAACCGCGCACTCCCGGTCCGCATCCGGTGCTCATCGACCTTCAGGGCGGCCCGCAGGGGCAGGCTCGCCCGGCGTTCGACGCGTTCGTGCAGTTCCTGGTGAACGAGCTCGGCTACGCGGTCATCGCCCCGAGCATCCGCGGCTCCTCGGGCTACGGCAGGACATTCCTCGGTCTCGACGATGGAGCGCTGCGCGAGGACGCATTGCGGGACATCGGCTCGCTGCTCGTTTGGATCGACCTGCAGCCCGCCCTCGACCGCGAACGGGTGGCCGTGCTCGGATCGGGATATGGAGGCTATCTCGCGCTCGCATCGCTCGCCGATTACAACGATCGGCTGCGCGGTGCGATCGATGTGTGCGGGATCACGGATTTCGTGAGATTCCTCGAGCACACCGCCGCCTGGCGCCGCGGCGTCGAGCGCGCCGAGTACGGCGACGAGCGCGAGCCGCAAATGCACGATTTCCTGAGCCGCATCTCCCCGATCTCGAAGGTCAAATGGATTCGTCGCCCGCTGCTCGTCGTGCAGGGGCTCGACGACCCGCGCGTGCCCGCAGCCCAATCGACCGATCTCGTTGCGAGCCTGCGCGCGCGTGGGGATGACGTGTGGTATCTCGCCGCGCGCGACGAGGGTCACGGCTTCCGTAAGAAATCGAACCGCGATACCTATTACGAGGTCGCGGCGATGTTCCTGCAGCGACTCGCGACCGCGGAGTGAGGCTTCAGGCGCCGCAGGGGCGCGCGGTTCGCAGCGGCTCGGGCGTGAGCGGTCGAGGCGTGAGCGGTCGAGGCGTCGGCGGCCGGGGCGTCAGGGGTCGGGACCCGCCTCAGCGCTCGGCCGTGATGCTCGCGAAGGGGCGGGGGAGCGTCTCCAGACCCGGGGTGATCTTGCTGTAGTAGTCCGCGATCACCCGCATGTCGTCTTCTTTCACCTGCGCGGCCATGCCCGCCATGATGGGGTTCTTGCGAGCGCCGCTCTTGTACTCCCTGAGCGCCTGCACGATGTAGTCGGCATGCTGGCCGGCGATGCTCGGATACTGCGGGATGACGCCGATCCCATCGGCCCCGTGACAGGCGACGCAAACGGCCGCGGCGGCCGGCGGCTTGAGCTCGCTCGCCGGTGCCGTGCCCGCCTTGAGCACCGGCCCGGCGAAGTACACGGCGATGTCGGCCATGTCCTGCGCCGAGAGCTCGGAGGCCTGCGCGTGCATGGTCGTGTGCGAGCGTTCACCGTTCTTGTACGCTGTCAGCGCTGCGACGAGATAGTCCGGGTGCTGTCCGCGGAGCTCCGGCACGCTGTAGTCCGGAAATGCGTTGCGATACCCCGCGATTCCATGACAACCGAGGCAGGTGTAGGAGATCGCCTTGCCGCGCTCCGGGTTGCCGTTGAGCGGCGCGCCCTGGGCGAGCGCCGCCGCGCTCGCGAGCGCCCCGCAGAGTACAGCGGTCGAAAGAGCACCCGCGCGCATCCAAGACGCCATATCGATCCTCGAGGTGACGGAAAAATGGCCCCGAATCATAAGGATTCGCGGCGCGCTTTGCCACCGAGCGGCTCGGAGCCAACCGGCTCGCGGTGCAGGCGAGCGCGCGCATGATCGCGCTGATTCAGCGCGTACTCTCGGCGCACGTCGACGTCGAGAGCCGCACCGTCGGCTCGATCGAGCACGGCGTGCTCGCGCTCATCGGCGTGCAGAAGGACGACACGCACGCCTCGGCGGATCGGTTGCTCGAGCGCGTGTTGACGTACCGAATCTTCGCGGACGATGCCGGCCGCATGAATCGCAGCCTCGCAGATGTGCACGGCGGACTGCTCCTCGTTCCGCAGTTCACGCTCGCCGCCGACACGCGCCAGGGGACGCGCGCGGGTTTCAGCACGGCGGCCGCTCCCGATTCCGCCCGGGCATTGTTCGAGCATCTCCTCGAGCAGGCGCGGGCGCGGCATGCACCGGTTGCGGCCGGCGTATTCGGCGCGCACATGCGCGTCTCATCGATCAACGACGGGCCGGTGACTTTCTGGCTGCAAAGCCCCGCATGAGGTGCGGCTTGCGAAGCGGGCGGCTCGCCGCCATGCACCGGCAGGATTTACCTTAACATCCGCGCTCGGCTCGCGAGAGCGGCGCGCTTCCTATTGAGCGGGGTATCGGATGCTCGATCTGGTCTTGATTCTGATCATCGTGCTCCTCATCTTCGGCTCTAAGAAGCTGCGGGGCCTCGGCTCGGACCTGGGCTCGGCGATCAGGCGCTTTCGGCGCGGAATGAGGGAAGGTTCAAGCGCGCCGCGCGCCGAGCAGGTAGAATCGATGCGCCCGGACGCCGAATTTCCCGAGGTTGCGGACCCCGAACGGGTGAGACGGAAGGGCGACTGACCGCCCACTATCATTACTTTGCGGCGCCATGCTCCCCGCAAGAGCGACGCCAAGCTCGACTTTCAGATGTTCTCGATCGATTTCCCAGAGATCATCATCATCTTCGCGCTGGCCTTGGTCGTGCTCGGCCCCAAGAAGCTGCCGGGTGCGGCCGCGAAGATCGGCCGCTGGGTCGGCCGTGCTCGATCGATGGCGCGGCAGTTCCGTGAGCAGCTCGAGCAGGAGGTCTCGAGCGCCGAGACCGCGATGGACATTCGCAAGTCGGTCGATTCCGCCGCCAAGCCCGCGCAGAAGACTGCAGCCGAGGCTGGAGTTGCAGCAGCGGCTGCGGCTGGAGCAGCGGCGGCTGCCGCTGCCGCTCAGCGGCAAGGCGCACCGCATGAAGCGCCGTCCGAAGGGATACCGCAGGGGGCGGTCGAACACGGATCCGCGACTGCCGAGGCCATCCCCACAGATCCCGCGACGCACGAGCCGATGCCCTACGAGTCGTACGGGATGCCGCCGCCGGAGGGCTACGAGCCTGCGCCCCAGCAGCTCACGTTCGATGCTCAGCTGCACGATACGGCGCTTCCGCCGGTGAGCGCTGCCGAAGCTGCCGCCCGGGCCGGCCACGACGCCCCGGCGAGCATGGAATCGCATTCGTCGGATGTCCGGGAATGGCTCCCCGAGTCACAGACCTGGATGGCGAGCGCGGGCTGGGAAACTGCCGAGCCGGCCGCGGATGCGGCAGCGCCGACGTCGAAGCCCGAAGACGCCGCGACGGTGCAGCCTTCATCCACGCCTCGACAGGGCGAGGCGCATGGAGCGCCGCCGCGCGATTCCGCGCGCGAGTCAGCCTCCGCCCCCTCGCCCTCGCGCACCGCAGCCGTCGAGAACGACGATCGCTAGCGAGCTAGCGCCATGAGCAACGACGAGCCCGAGGAGAAGCTGGCCGAAGGCACGCTCATCTCCCATCTGCTCGAGCTGCGCAACCGGCTGATCCGGGCGATGATCGCCTGGGTCATCGTCTTCATCCCGTGCGCTTGGAAGTCGAACGCCCTGTTCGACATGGTCGCGAGCCCGATCCAGGCGAAGCTCCCCCCGGGCTCTCATCTGATCGCGACCGGCGTCATCACGCCGTTCATGACGCCCTTCAAGCTTGCGATGTACGTGGCGCTGTTCATCGCCATGCCGTACGTGCTCTATCAAATCTGGGCGTTCGTCGCGCCGGGACTCTACCGTCACGAGAAGCGCTTCGCGCTCCCGCTCGTCGTCTCCTCGATTCTATTGTTCTATGCCGGCATCGCGTTCGCCTTCTACGCCGTCTTCCCGGTCGTCTTTCAGTTCATGGTGACGACGACCCCGAAGGGCATCCTGATGATGACGGACATCTCGCAGTACCTCGATTTCGTGATGCGGCTGTTTCTCGCATTCGGCGTCGCCTTCGAGGCCCCGATCGCGGTCGTGCTGCTCGCGACGACGGGTCTCGTGAGCGTCGAGAAGCTCGCCTCTAACCGCGGTTACGTGCTCATCGCGATCTTCGTCGCCGCCGCGGCGCTCGCGCCGCCCGACTCGATTTCCATGATCATCATGGCGGTCCCGATGTACCTGCTGTACGAGGCGGGATTGTTTTTCGCGAAGATCGCGGTCAAAGCAAAAGCGCGCCGCGAAGCGGAAACTGGCGAGGCAGCGAAAGCGTAGCGGAGACCCCTAAGCTCCCGCGATCCGCGCACCGACGCGCCGGACGGCATTCGCGAGCTCCGCGGCCGGCTCCCGGTGAGCCGAGGCGGCAAAGCCGAGATCCTGTAGCAGTCCGTCGGAAAGACTGTAGATCCAGGCATGCACGGAGAGCGCCTGGCCGCGGTCCCAGGCGTCCCGCACGATGGTCGTGCGGCAGACGTTGTGCGCCTGCTCGAGCACATTGAGCTCGCACAGACGGTCCGCGCGGAGCGCCTCATCGCGCTCGCGCGAGAGCAGCGTCTCGCGCCTTTCCGCCACGTCCTGGATGTGCCGCAGCCAGTTGTCGATGAGCCCTAGGGGGGCGCCGCGGCACGCGGCTGCGATGCCCCCGCAGCCGTAATGACCGCAGACGATGGCGTGCTCGACGCGCAGGACGTCGACCGCGTATTGCAGGACCGAGAGGCAGTTGAGGTCCGTGTGCAGCACGAGATTCGCGACGTTGCGGTGGACGAAGACCTCCCCCGGCGGCAGCCCCGTGATCTGATTCGCCGGTACGCGGCTGTCGGAGCAGCCGATCCATAGGAATTTCGGCGCCTGCTGCGCAGCCAGCCTCCGGAAGAATTCCGGGTCCTCGCGAACGGTCTCCTCCGCCCAGCGCCGGTTGTTCTCGACGAGCCCCTCGGGGTTGCGGGTTTCGGATCGTTGCTTCATGTTCGACTCGGGCCTCCCGGCGGATGAGCGCGGAGCGCCGCGCCAGCCGCTCGCTCCCGCATCTCAAAAGGCGAGCTCGACGCTCACCGGACAGTGATCGCTCCCCATCACGTCCGCATGGATGCGCGCAGCCTTGACAGATTTGCGCAGCGCGGCGGACACCAGAATGTAATCGATTCTCCATCCTACGTTGCGCGCGCGCGAGTTCGCGAAGTGGCTCCACCAGGTGTAGTGGCCTTTGCCCTGCTCGAACAGGCGAAACGTGTCGAGGAACCCGGCGCTCAGCAAATTTCCGAAGCCTTCGCGCTCCTCGTCCGTGAACCCTTTGCGGCCCCGATTCGGGCCGGGATTCGCGAGGTCGAGCTCGGTATGGGCGACGTTGAGGTCGCCGCAAAAGAGGACCGGCTTTTTCTTCTCGAGCATCCGGCAGTAAGCGAGGAAGGCGGGGTCCCAGTGCTCGTGGCGCAGTGCGAGGCGCGACAGGTCGTCCTTCGCGTTCGGCGTGTAGACCGAGACGACGTAGAGTTTCGGAAATTCCGCGGTGATGACCCGGCCTTCCTCGCTCGCGTCGCGCTCGAGCTCGTCGGCGAATCTGAACCGGCGCGCGAATCGCCTCGGGAAGCCGTTCACGACCGAGAGGGGCTTCTGCCTCGAGAAGATCGCCGTCCCCGAGTAGCCCTTCTTCGCCGCCGAATTCCAGCACTCGTGATAGCCCGGCATCTCGATCTCGATCTGCCCGCGCTCCGCTTTCGTCTCCTGCAGACACAGAATGTCCGGGCGATGGCTCTTCACGAACGATTGAAAGTCGCCCCGCTTCACGACGGCGCGAATGCCGTTCACGTTCCACGAGTAGAGTCTTATCCGCAGCTTCGCGGGCACTGATTTCGGCGCATCGAATGGACCGGCGGCGACGAGTGTAGCGTAATTTCCGGGCATTCTCGGGCCGATTACGGCTCGCCGCGCCGGTGCGCAGGCGGCAGAATTCAACGATGCCGATCCGCGACTGGCCGAAAAGCGAGCGCCCCCGCGAGCGATTGCTCGCGCGCGGTCCCGAGGCCCTGTCTGATGCCGAGCTGCTGGCCGTCATCATCGGATCGGGCCTGCGCGGCCGATCCGCTCTCGATGTCGCGCGCGAATTGATCGCTGCGTTCGGCTCGATACGGGGTTTGCTGCAGGCGGACTCACGCGAGTGTCTGCGGATGCAGGGGCTCGGCCCGGCCCGTTTCGCGCTGCTGCGAGCGGGCGTCGAGCTCGCGCGCCGCCACCATCTCGATGCGCTGCAGGCCCGGCCTGTCGTGCCGAGTGAGAAGCCTCTGAGGGAGTTCCTCATCGCTCAGCTCCGCGACAGACCCTACGAGGTCTTCTGCTGCCTGCATCTCGACTCGCGACACCGGCTGATCACCTTCGAGGAGCTGTTCCGCGGCACCGTGGACGGGGCGGCCGTTCACCCGCGCGAGCTCGTGCGCCAGGCCGTGGCGCACAATTCGACGGCGGTGATCCTTGCGCACAATCACCCCTCGGGCGTGGCAGAGCCGAGCCACGCCGACGAGTTGATCACACGTCGGGTTCGTGATTCGCTCGCATTGATAGATGTGCGCGTGCTCGATCACATCGTCGTCGGCGATGGCACGTGCGTCTCCTTCGCCGAACGCGGTCTTCTTTGAATCGAGCCCGGGCGTGCGAGCCGGCGCGTGCGTTCAACCCCGCGTCTCGGGGCCGCCCGCCGCGCGTGCCTCGCGCTCGACCAGCACTTTCAGCCGCGCGAGCGCGCGCTCCCAACCGGCGCGGCGCCGCAGATAGATCGCATCCCAGAGTTCCTCGGCGGGGAATCCGGAGCCGAGGATCCGCAGCGTGGCGCCGACCGGCGCCTCATCGAGAAGGAAATCGTCTACGAGCGTGGCCTGCGACGTAAGGTTGTCGTAAGAGGGCAGATGGATGAGGCGCATACGCCGCTGCGGCTCGTAGATGTCGATGTGCGCTTCGGTTTCCGTGACCCGATCGACATTGGCGCGGAAGGCGCCGCCCGCACGAGCGCTGATCTCCGCGCCCGGCGCGCACCACAGCCCGAGAGCGCGCGAGTCCGTGAGCGCCGTCCAGACGGCCGGCACGGCGGCCGCGACGTCGACTCGATGAGCATAACCGCGCGTGCGTCCCGTCATGGTGCAAGTCATTGTGCCACGTCGCACCACGGCGCCTGTGACGCACCGCTCGGACGCGTCCAGCCGTTCCGCATCATGCTCATCTGCCGTTGAGGCCGGCTGCGGGTCGAGCCGGTCTCAAGGCGGACGTCCCGCAACTTTGCCATGTCGAGTCGTCTCCAAACCGAGCCCGCGCCGCTCGAGCGCGCTTCGCCTGCTGCTTGCGCCGACCCCGGCGCGCGAGTACGGCCGGTGTGGGTCTTCATCCTCGCGTTCGCAATCTTTTTCGGCGATCGGTGGGCGCCGCTCGGAACCGGCATCGGCGTCGCCTACATCGCCGTCGTGCTCGCGAGCCTGTGGACGCCCCGCACGCGCTATACGTGGATCTCGGCGGGCCTCTGCACTGTCCTAGCGCTCGTCCGACCGCTAGACAGCCATGTGCTTCTGACCTGGCAGATCCTGAGCCACCGCACGCTCTCGGTGCTCGCGATCTGGACGGTCGCGGTGCTCAGTGTCTGGCAGAAGCGCTCCACGATCGCGGGCATCGAGGCGCGTGCCGAAGCGGCGCGTGCGCTCGAAGTGAACACCGCGCTCAAAGCGGCGCTCGCGCGCACCGAAGCCGCCGAGGCTCAGCTGCGCCGCGGTCAGCGGCTGCTCGATACGGTCGCGACTATGGCGCGCATCGGCGGCTGGGAAATCGATCTCGCAACGCTCGAGCCCATCTGGTCGCAGGAGGTCTATCGCATTCACGGCATCGATCCTGCGACGCGGCTCGATCTCGCGGGTATGTTGGAGTTCTATCCGCCCGAGGCTCGTCCGCTCATCGAGAACGCGATCGGCGATGCGATCCGCCACGGCGCCTCCTTCGATCAAACGGTGCCGTTCATCACTGCCGCAGGCGATCGGCGCTGGGCGCGGGTGATCGGCGTTCCCGAACGCACGAACGAGGTGACGACACGGCTCTCCGGAGCGATCCAGGACGTGACGGATCAACATCAGATTCAAATACGCCTGGCACGCGCCACGCGCTCGAGCTCCGAGGGCCACTGGGATTACGACTTCGGGACGGAGACTGTCTGGTGCTCCGCCACGCACGAGGAGCTGCTCGGGCTGCCGGGCCGCGACACGCGCCTGCCGGCGACCGAGTTCCGCGCGCGGGCGCATCCCGAGGACCGGGAGCGGATCATCGCGGCGTTCGAGCAACACATTCTCGATGGCACGCCGTTCGACGTGCAGCTGCGGATGCAGGTGGCCGAAGGGGACTGGCGCTGGTTCCGCACACGCGGCGCGGTTGAGCGCGATGAGCTCGGCCGGCTGGCGAGCTTCGCGGGCTCGCTGATCGACATTCACGATGAGCGGCTCGCGCAGGTCGAGCTGCGCAACGTGCGTGCGCGCCTCGAGCGCATGACCCTCGGCAGCACGGACGGGTTCTTCGACTTCGACGTGGTGACCGGACGGGTGTGGTACTCGCCGCGCGTACACGAGATGCTCGGGTACGCGCTCGAGGATCCGATTCCGGGCCGGTTGAGCGAGCTCGCGTGCGAGGAGGACCGCGAGCGCATCGCCGCGTCCGTACGCCGCCATTTCGAGACCGACGACGCGTACGACGAGACGCTGCGCGTTCGCGACCGCGATGGCGCATGGCGTTGGCTGCGTGCGCGCGGCCGCTGCGAGCGCGACCTGGCCGGCAAGCCGACCCGGTTCTCGGGCTCGCTCCAGGACATCACCATGCAACGCGAGGCAGAGGCCGCCCTGGTTGCCGCCAAGGAGGCCGCAGCCGCGGCCAATCGCGCGAAGAGCGATTTCCTCGCGAACATGAGCCACGAGATCCGGACGCCGATGAACGGTGTGCTCGGCATGACGGAGCTTCTGCTCGACACACCGCTCGAGGCGACGCAGCGCGAGTTTGCGGAAACGATCCGCACGAGCGCAACCTCGCTCCTCGGCATCCTCAACGACATTCTCGATTTCTCGAAGATCGAGGCCGGCAAGCTCGAGATCGAGCAAGTGGAAATGGACGTGCGCCGGTGCGTTGAGGACGTGGGCACGATCATGGCCGTGCAGGCGGCAGCGAAGAATCTCGAGCTGATCGTCAACGTCGACCCTGCGATCCCCGAGCTCGTGCTCGGCGATCCGCACCGGCTGCGCCAGATCCTCACGAACCTGGTGGGCAACGCAGTCAAGTTCACGCAACGCGGCGAGATCGTGATCGAGGCCCTCGCGATCGCGGTGCAGGGCGGGCGGGTGTTGGTGCATTTCGAGGTGCGCGACTCGGGCACCGGCATGAGCAGCGAGGCGATGGGCCGGCTGTTTCAGCCATTCGTGCAGGCGGACGCCTCTACGACACGCCATTACGGGGGAACCGGACTCGGACTGTCGATCGTCAAACGTCTCGTCGAGCTGATGGGCGGGCAAGTAGGCGTCGCGAGCAAGCCGGGCAACGGCTCGACGTTCACTTTTACGCTGCCGTGTCCGCTCGTCGATGGCGTCGTGAGCCCGGACGCCTCGGGGCCGGTGAGCCCGCGGGAGCTGCGCGTGCTCGTGGTGGACGACAACGAGACCAATCAGCGCGTGCTCCGCGGGCAGCTGCGCCCCGCGGGCTACGCGGTCGAGACGGTGGGGAGCAGCGAGGCGGCGCTGCGCGAGCTCGTCGCATCCGCGCGCGCGGGCAAGCCATTCGATCTCGTGATCGCGGACGATCAAATGCCGGATTGCGACGGCGCCCAACTCGCGCTGCGGGTACGGTCCATCCCCGAGCTCGGTGAGCCGCAGCTCGTCATGCTCACCTCCCTCGATCGGCAAGGCAATATCGAGCGATTGCAGGAGATCGGCTTCGCCGGCTACCTCACCAAACCGGTGCGCGGGCGCGAGCTGCGCGCCTGCATCGAGCGGGTGCTCGGGCGCGACCCCGGAGCGCTCTCGGGCTCCGGACCGCGGCTCGTCACGCGAGGCTCCCTCGCCGCCGGCGGCGCGGCGGGGCGCTTCCACGGGCGGGTGCTGGTAGTCGAGGACAACGCGGTGAATCAGCAGGTCACCCGGCGTTTCCTCGAGCGCCTCGGATGCGAGGTGGACGTGGCCGAGAACGGGCAGCGCGCGGTCGAGTTCTGCGCTCGCTCGCGCTATGACATCATTCTGATGGACGTGCAGATGCCCGTGATGGATGGTCTGACGGCGACACGCGAGATCCGGCGGCAGGAAACCCCGGAGCGCCGCACGCCTATCATCGCGCTCACGGCGAGCGCGATGACGGACGAGCTCGAGCGATGCGTGGCGGCCGGCATGGACGGCTTGCTCACCAAGCCGCTCGAGCCATTGCGCCTCGCCGAAACGCTCGACAAGCACGGCCTTGCCGCGGGCGGCGTTCTGCTCGCACCGGTGCCGCTCGCCCATGCGAGCGGACCTGCGATCGATGTCGCCCGCCTGCGCATCATCGTGGGCGATGACCAGGAGTTCATAGAGGAGCTGTGCCGGACGTTTCTCACGAGCAGCGATCGCATCGTCGAGGAACTGCAACGCGCGGTCGAAGCCGACGATCGGGTGCTTCTCGGGACGCTCGCACACAAGTTGAAGGGCGGCAGCAACAGTGTTTGTGCACAGCGCGTCGGCGATCTCGCGGCCGTCCTCGAGCGGGGCGCCGGCAGCCGCGCGGCCGCCGAGCTGGCCGAGCTCGTCGAGCACATCCGCGCTGCCGTCCGCGAGTGTGCGGGCTTCATCGAGGCGCAGGTCGCATGAACGACGTTGAAGCGACGCCGCTCAGACTGCTGCTCGTCGAGGACGAGCCCACCCAGCTGCTGCTGATGCAGCGGCTCCTCGGCCGCGCGGGCTACACCGTCGAGACCGCGGGGGACGGCGAGACCGCGCTCGCCAAGCTCTCGAGCGGAGCGTTCCAGATGCTCGTCACGGATTGGGACATGCCCGGAATGGACGGTGTCACCCTTTGCCGTCGCGTGCGCGAGGCGCAACTGCCCGGCTACCTGTACGTGCTGCTGCTCACGGGGCACGGGTCCACGGAAAGTCTCGTCGAGGGCCTCGAGGCCGGAGCGGACGACTACATTCGCAAGCCCCCGAACGAGGCGGAGCTGCTCGCACGCCTCACCGCCGGGCGGCGCATCGTGCGGCTCGAGCAGTCGCTTCGCGAGGCAAACGCGAAGATTCAGCTCCTCTCGATCACCGACCCGCTCGTCGGGACTTTCAACCGCCGTTATTTGAACGATCAGCTGGTGCACGAGGTCGAGCGCGCGCAGCGCTACGGACGGCCGCTCGCGGCGGTCATGGCGGATCTCGATTTCTTCAAGAACGTGAACGATCGGCACGGTCACCAGGTCGGCGATGAGGTGCTGCGCGGCTTCGTCGAGCTCGCGCAGGCCTGCATTCGTCATGCGAGCGACTGGATGGCGCGCTACGGCGGCGAGGAGTTCGTCGTGGTGCTGCCGGAGACGGATCTCGCGGGCGCGGCCGCGACCGCCGAGAAGATCCGCGGCGCCTGTGCGGCCACGCCGATCCGCACCTCGATCGGCGATGTGCGAGTGACGGCGAGCTTCGGTGTCGCCGAGCTCGATCTGTGCGCGGCCGTGGGAGTTCCCTCGAGCAGTGCCGCGGCGGAGATCCTGCTGCGGGAGGCCGACGCGGCGCTCTACCGCAGCAAGCACGACGGCCGCAATCGCATCACCGTCGCCGGAGCCTCCGCGGAACTCTGAGCACTCGCGCGGCGCACGCTCAGCGCCGCCGCGCCTTGAGCGCCGCCCATCCCATCGGCAGGAGCGAGATCACGATGATCGCGATCGTCACGAGCCCGAAGTTCGCCTTCACGATCGGGATATTGCCGAACAGATAGCCGCCCCACACGAACAGCCCCGTCCAAGCGATCGCGCCCACGATGTTGAAGAGCTGAAAGCGCAAGGCAGGCATGCGCCCGACCCCGGCGACGAACGGAGCGAACGTGCGGATGATCGGCATGAAGCGCGACAGCACGATCGTCATCGCACCATAGCGTTGAAAGAACTCCTCGGTCCGGTGCAGATGCTCGACGCGGAACAGGCGATGACGGCCGCTGAATGCACGCGGCCCGATTGCCCGACCGATGGCGTAGTTGGTCGTGTTGCCGAGCGCTGCGGCCGCCGCGAGCAGCGCCCAGAGCACCGGCGCCTCGAGCGTGCCGCCGCCGCCGCCGGCTGCGGCGAGTGCGCCGGTCGCGAACAGCAGCGAGTCCCCGGGGAGGAACGGCGTGACGACGAGGCCGGTCTCCGCGAATATGACGAAGAACAGAATCGCGTAGATCGCGCCGTGGTACTGCGCGGTGAGCTGCGCGAGGTGCCGATCGACGTGAAGGACGGAATCGAGAAAAGTCTGGAACAAAACTTAAGGAGCCAACGCGATCGACGCCACGACCGGCCGTGCGCCGCGCGCCTCGGACTTCACCGTATCGAGCGCGATACGCACCTCCGCGTCCCGATCGGCGAGCGAGACGCCGCGCGGCACGCTGTCGAGATCGACCGGGGCGCTGCGGCGCCCATCGATCGCGATATCAGGCAGGATGCCCTTGCCCTGAATGGAAGTTCCCGAGGGCGTGAAGTAGCGCGAGGTGGTGAGCTTCAGCGCCCCCCGCGAAAGCGGCATGACCGTCTGCACGGTGCCCTTGCCGTACGTACGCTGGCCGATGATCCGCGCGCGCCCGTGATCCTTGAGCGCTCCGGCGACGATCTCCGCCGCTGAGGCGGTGCCGCCATCGACGAGCACGACGAGCGGCGCTCCGTCGAGCAGATCGCCGGGCGTCGCATCCATCTCGAAACGAGCATCGGGCGTGCGCCCGTCCGCACTCACGATCACGCCGTGATCGAGAAACGCGTCCGCGACGGCGACGCCCGCCTCGAGCACCCCGCCCGGATTGTCACGTAAATCGAGCACCAGGCCGCTGAGACCGCCGGTGGTTTCCTGCTGCAGAGCTGTCACCGCGCGGCCGAGATCCTGGGGTGTCGTCTCACTGAAGCTCGTGATCCGCACGTAACCGATGCCCGCCGCGAGCATGCGCTGATCGACGGTGCGGACCTCCACTTCGGCGCGCTTGAGGATGTAGTCCTTGACCTGGCCGGTGCCCGGTCGCTCGATGGTGAGCCTCACGGTCGTGCCGGCCTTCCCGCGCATCCGTTCGATCGCTCCCTGAGCATCGGCGCCCACATCCATGCCATCGATTTTCGAGATCAGATCGCCGGCCCGGATGCCGGCGAGCTCTGCCGGTGAGCCGGAGATCGAGTGCAGGATCTTCACGGTCGAGCCGTCGGCAGCCACCTCGATGCCGACGCCGGGGTAGGTCCCCATCGTGCTGAGTCGAATCTCGTCGAACTCCTCGCTGTCGAGGTAGGAGGAGTGCGGGTCGAGACCGCTCACCATGCCGCGGATCGCGCTCTCGACGAGCTTGTGGTCGTCCTCGGAATCGACGTAATCGCGCTTGATCCGATCGAACACCTCGGCGAAGAGGTGCGCTTCCTCCCACGGGAGCGAATTCGCCGCGTCCGCGCGCGCGGGCGCATCGGATGCGCGCTGCGCGAGCACGTTAGTCGCAAGCGCGCCGGAGAAGCCGATCGCAGCTCCCGCAACGAGAGCGATCAGCGTATGCGACCGCATCTGCATCTTTTCAGACCCCACCGTTCAAGCGCCGAGAGGCGATTTAACCACGGACCATCACGGCTGTCCGCAGGGGATCCTTGAGCCAGTTGGCGGTTTTGGTCACCGATCCGAGCGCGCCCGCGCGGCCTCGAGAGTGGACGCGCCGGAAGGGGTGGCCGCCGGCCTCGAGGCCCGGAACCATGGGCCGGGATCGATCGGGCGGCCTGCCTTGCGGATCTCGAAGTACAGCTCCGGGCGCGGACTGCCGCCGCTGTCCCCCGCTGCGGCGATCGGCTCGCCGGCCTTCACCGTCGCGCCCGCCGCCTCGTAGAGCCGCTCGTTGTGACCGTAAAGGCTCAGGTACCCGTCCCCGTGGTCGACGATGAGGAGCAGGCCGAGCCCCGGCAGCCAGTCGGCGAAGACGACGCGGCCGTCCGAGATGGCGTGCACCTCGGCGCCCCTTTGCGTGTCGATGAGCTCGCCGTCCCATTTGATGCCGCCGGCACGGGTCTCGCCGTAGTGCGCGGCGAGACGCCCCCCGACCGGCCAGGCGAGCTGTCCGCGCAGCCGCGCGAAGGCTCCGTGCCCCACGGTCGCCTGCGCCTGCAGTGCACGCTTGAGCTCGCGCAGCAGGCTCTCGAGCCCGGATCGCTCGCGCTGCAGGCGCTCGAGCCGCGCCGCGCTCGTGCGCGAGTCGGCCTTGAGGCTCGCAAGCGCAGTGCGGCGCTCGGCGCGCGAGTGCTCGAGCAGTCCGAGCTCGTCGTGTCGCTGCGCTTCGAGCGCTGCGAGCCGCTCGTCCTCGCTCGCGAGCTGCCGGTCGAGCGCATCGAGCTCACGCACGTCCGCCTCGATGCGCGCGATCTCACCGGCGCGCGCGCGCCCGAAGTAGCCGTAATAGGCGAGCATTCTCCCTGCGCGCGCAGGGTCTTCCTGATTGAGCAGCAGCTTGAGGGGCTCGCTGCGCCCGATGAGATAGGCGGCGCGAGCTTCGCTCTCGAGTGCGGTGCGCTCCGTCTCGATGCGCGCCTCGCGCTCCGCGCGCTGCTTTGCGATGGCGCCGCGCTTTGCCGCACGGCGCGCGCGCTCGGTCTCGATCGTCGCGAGCGCCTGCCGGGCCGCAGCGACGGAAACCTCGGCATCCTTCAGCTCGCGCGTCGCGCGGTCCGCCTGCGCCTGGTCGCGGCTCGCCTGGGCGCGCGTGCGGGCGATCTCGCTCTGGACCGCCTCGAGCTGGGCTTCCGTCTCGGCCTGTTTGCCGCGCGCGGCAGGGCGTGTCGGCTCACCCGCCCGCCCCGGCTGCGGAGCCTCGAGAGCACAGCACAGCGCGAGACCGGCGAGGCAGGCCATGAGGCGGCGGACATGGGACATGCCCGTTATACTACGCCCCCTTTTTCGGCACGCGCCGGGCCGGCGCGACGTGATGGATCGGTTCGTCGAATTCGCAGGTCATCATCCCGCGCTCGTCGCGGCGGCGATCGCCGCCGCTCTGGCCGTCATCATTTACGAGTCGTGGCTGCGCGCGCGCTCTGCGAGCGGGGTGACACCGCAACAGCTGATTCAGCTGATGAACCGCGGCGCCCTCGTACTCGACATCCGGCCGGCGGATGCTTATGCGGCGGGTCACATCAGCGGCGCGCGTCAGATGGCGACGGAGCAGCTCGTGAAGGCGGGAGACACTTTGAAGCGCTACAAGGCAAAACCGGTGGTCGTGTACTCGGAGGGCCGCTCGATCGCGACGGCGGCCGTCCGCCAGCTGATGGCGCAAGGGTTCACGCAGGTATTCAGCCTCCAGGGAGGGCTCGAGGCGTGGCGCGCCGAGAATCTCCCCCTGGCGAAGGCGTGAGGAGCCGCGCGATGCAGAAGAATGCGCCGGGACCGCGGATCGTGATGTACGCGACGGGCTGGTGTCCCTACTGCGCGCGGGCGCGCCGGCTGCTCGAGGAGAAGGGTGTGCCTTTCGAGGAGATCGATGTCGAGGCGCGGCCGGAGGCGCGCGCCGATATGATCGCGCGAAGCGGCGGGCAAAGCACCGTGCCGCAAATCTTCATCGGCGACACGCACGTCGGGGGGTCCGACGAGCTGCATGCACTCGATGCCTCGGGCGGCCTCGACCGGCTGCTTGCGGCCCACGATTGAAATTTCCGGGAGATCGAAACCATGAGTATCGAAAACAATGCCGGCAACGCCGGGGATGCCGGAGCAGCCGCTGGCGCAGCCGCGGACCCGCTCGCACCGCAGCTCGCGTTGCAGGCCGTTTATTTGAAGGATTGCTCCTACGAGTCTCCGAACGGCCCGCGCGTCGAGGGAACGTGGAACCCGCAGATCAATCTCGATCTGCAGACGGGCGTGAATCCCCTGGCGGCGGACCTGCGCGAGGTGGTGCTCACCGTGACCGTCTCGGCGAAGCAGAACGATGCGACGCTGTTCCTCGTCGAGGTGAAGCAGGCGGGCGCCTTCCTCATGCGCAATCTCACGGACGATGACGCGCGCCGCGCCATCGGCAGCATCTGCCCGAACGTCCTCTTCCCGTACGCGCGCGCCGCCGTCTCGCAGCTCGTCACGCAGGGCGGCTTTCCGCAATTCCTGCTGCCTCCGGTCAATTTCGACGCGCTTTACGCGCGCTCGCTTCTCGGTGAGCAGCAGCCGGCACCGGCCTCGGCGACCAAGAACTGACCGGCCGTCCGGCCGTTCGCCTCATGAGCGCAGCCGCAAAGGGGGCGAATGCGCGCGCTACGCCGATTGCCGTGCTCGGCGCAGGGTCGTGGGGCACGGCGCTCGCGATTCACTTCGCGCGCACGGGCAAGCCGACGCGCCTCTGGGGGCGGGATCGCAACCGGGTCGCGACGATGCGAGCCGAGCGCACCAACGTGCGCTATCTGCCCGGCGCGCGCTTCCCGGATGCGCTCACCGTCTGCGCCGAGCTCGCGGAGGCGCTCACCGGCGCCGCCGACGTGCTCCTCGTCGTGCCGAGCCAGGGATTGCGTGCGCTGCTCGCCGAGGTGGCGCCGCTCCTCGCGCCCGACCAGCGCCTCGCGTGGGCTACGAAGGGCTTCGAATCGCAAAGCGAGAAGCTGCCCCATCAGGTTGCGCGCGAAGTGCTCGGCCCCGAGCGCTCGATCGCGGTGCTCTCGGGTCCCACCTTCGCGCGCGAGGTCGGCGTGGGACTGCCCACGGCGATGACGGTCGCCTCGCCGGATGCACGCTTCGCGGCGGCGCTTGCACGCGACCTCTCTTCGGAGAGCTTCCGTGCATACACCTCCACCGACATCGTGGGCGTCGAGGTGGGCGGGGCCGTCAAGAATGTGCTCGCGGTCGGCGCCGGCCTTTCGGACGGGCTGGGTTTCGGCGCGAACACGCGCGTTGCGCTCATCACCCGCGGTCTCGTCGAGATGACCAGGCTCGGGCTCGCGCTCGGCGCACGGCGCGAGACCTTCAGAGGACTCGCGGGACTCGGCGATCTGGTGCTCACCTGCACGGACGACCAGTCGCGCAACCGGCGGTTCGGCCTCGCGCTCGCCGCCGGCGCATCCGTCGAGGAGGCGCTCGCGAGAATCGGGCAGGCGGTGGAGGGCTGGCTCGCGGCGCGAGCGGTACACGGCGTCGCCGCGCGCGAACGTGTCGAGATGCCCCTCTGCGAAGGGGTGTACCAGGTGCTCTACGAAGGCAAGCCCGCTCGCGCGATCGTCCGGGCGCTGATGGGTCGTCCGATCAAGGCCGAATCCGCCTGAAATCGCCGGGAGCGCTTTGCGGCGCGCCGGAGCGTAAGCTAGCTGCCCGCGCCAGAAGAACGATCTCGAAGGGGCTATCGTGCAGGATGAGTCGCAGAGCGCCGCCGCGCAGCCGAGAATCATGACGGACGAGACGGATCTGCGCCGTACGGCAGCCAATCCCAACTACTGGTATCCGCTCGCATGGTGCGACGAGCTGCGAGCGGGCCGGGTGCTCGGGCGGCAGTTCGCGGGGGAGCCCATCGCACTCTATCGCGGAACAAACGGACAGGTGTTCGCGCTCGAGGATCGCTGCGCGCACAGGCAGGTGCCCCTGCATCTCGGAGTCGTCAAGGGCGATGTGCTCAAGTGCCACTACCACGGCTGGACGTACGACTGCACCGGCAAGTGCATCGACGTGCCCTATCTCGGACGGGAGCGCAGGCCGAACGGCGTGCGCAGTTACCCTGCGCGCGAGATCGATGGGCTGATCTTCGTATTCCCCGGCGATCCGGCTCTGGCCGACGCAGTGGCGCCCACATCGCTCGGGTCGGCGACACGCCGCGACTACAAGACGCGGCGCCTGAACCGCCACGTGGCCTGCCACTACACGTTCATGCACGAGAATCTCTTCGACATGAACCATCAGTTCATGCATCGGAGATTCATGGGCTCGATCCGCGCGTCCTGTCTTGCGCGGCGGCACGGGGAGCGCTGGGCGGAGGTCGAGTACAGCTTCAGCCGCACGGCAGGCAAATCGACGATGGGCGAGCGCGTGATCGTCGATCTGATGCGCACGCGGGCCGAAGGGCGCGGGGACTTCCGCGATCACATGCGCATTCGCACCGACTATCCTTCACAGAGTCTCAAAGTTTGGGTGGGACGCAACATCCAGACGTCGCAGGATCCGGTGCTCGATGTGTGGCTCGGCTACACCCCGCTCGGCGCCGACCAGCGCGCAAACCGGACGTTCGGCTATCTCTCGGTCAAGAAGCCGCCCATTCCCGGCCTGATCCATCTCGTGTGGCCGTTCGTCGCGTGGTTCACGGAGAATATCTTTCGCGAGGACAAGGAGATCGTGGAGTACGAGCAGCGCGCGCACGACGCCCAGGGCACCGACTGGAACAATGAGATATTCCCGGCGCTGCGCGACCTGCGTGGTGTGCTCGCCCGCTGCGGCGTGCCCATGAGCTGCGGTCTTCCCATGAGCTGCGGCGTACCGAGGTAGCCTCGGGCCCTCACCAGATCCGCACGCGATCTGCCGGCGCGAGATACAGCTTCATTCCAGGCGCGACGCCGAAGGCCGCGTACCAGGTATCGATGTTGCGCACCGTATCGGCGCGGTAGCGCGCCGGTGCGTGTCCGTCGGTCACGATCAGCCGGCGCAGCGCCGCCTCGCGCATCTTGGTGCGCCAGCTCTGCGCGAAACTCAGAAAAAAGAGCTGATCGGTCGTGAGCCCCCCGACCGATGAGCCCGGCTGCCCGTTAAGCGACAGGCGGTAGGCATCGTAGGCTGCCGAGAGCCCGGCGACATCCGCGATATTCTCACTCAGGGTCTGCTTGCCGTTGACCGCGAGATCCGGGAACGGGCGGTAGCGATCGTATTGAGCGACGAGACGCGCGCCGGCGGCCTCGAAGTGCGCGAAGTCCGCCTTCGTCCACCAATTGGCGAGCTTGCCGCTCGCATCGAAGAGCGCGCCTTGGTCATCGAAGCTGTGGCTGATCTCGTGCCCGATCACCGCGCCCGCCGCACCGTAATCCATGACAGAGGGACGGTGCGGATCGAAGTTCGGCGGCTGCAGATACGCCGCCGGAAAGTTGAGCGCATTGAGCACCGGCAGGTTCACGGCGTTCACCGTTTGCGGCGTCATCACCCACTCGTCCCGGTCGACCGGGCGGCCGAGCTTACCGAGGCTCCTCTCATATTCGAGCTGCTCGGCTCGCATGGCGTTGCCGAGCGCATCGCCAGAGACGACTTCGAGCGCCGAGTAGTCGCGCCAGGTATCCGGGTAGCCGACCGATACTTTGAGCGTCGCGAGCTTCGCTTCCGCCTTGCGCTTCGTCTGCGGCGCCATCCAGTCGAGGCGCTCGATGCGCACGCGATACGCGGCGAGCAGATTCCTCACCATCGCCTCCGCCCGGGCCTTCTCACTCGGCGGGAAGTAACGGGCGACGTAGAGCTTCCCGACCGCATCCCCGAGTGCGTCGTCGGTTTGATCGACGGCGCGCTTCCAGCGCGGGGACAGCTCAGGCGTGCCGGAGAGCGTGCGGCCGTAGAAGGCGAAGCGCTCCGCGACGAATGCCTTCGGAAGATAGGGCGCGGCGTGCTCGAGCGCGTGGAAAGTGAGGTACTCCTTCCAAGTCTCGAGCGGCTCCTCCTTCGTGAGCGCCGCGAGCCCGATGAGCGCGCTCGGTTGCCAGACGATGAAACGCGCGGCTCCCTCGAGGCGCGCGGCGGCGAAGAAAGCGCTCCAATCGAGACCGGGGGCGCGCCGGTCGAAGTCTGCGCGAGTCCAATGGTTGTCGGTCTTGCGGACCTGCTCGGAGTCCGCCCGACTCCAGTGTGCCTGCGCCATGCGTCGCTCGAGCTCGAAGATTCGCGTCGCCTTCGCGCGAGCGTCCGCGATATGAGCAAGCGTCAGAACCCGCCCGATATGAGCGAGGTATTGCGCGCGGATCGCCGCCATGTGCTGGGAGGGATCGAGATAGTAGTCGCGATCCGGCATCTCGAGGCCGCCCTGCAGCAGGATCGGAATGTAGTGGGTCGGGTCGTCGAGATCGGCGGCGACCCACAGGCCGAAGAGGTTGGGCGTCTGCAAATGCGTGTTGTTGAGCACATCCACGTCCGCACGCATCGCCGCGCCGAGCGCGCTCGCGAGCTTGTGGCGGTCGTCGATTCTCGCAATCGCCCGAAGTGCGGGCTCGAGCGGCTCGAGGCCTTTCTTCTCTATCGCCGCCTCGTCCATGAACGTCGCATAGTAGTCGGCGATCTTCCGCTCCTCGGAGGTCGGGTTCGGCCGCGCGGCGGCTGTGCGGATGAGCTCGGAAGTGCGCTCGATCGTGCGCTCCCGAAGCATCGCGAACGTGCTCCAGCTGCTTTGGTCCGGCGGAATTCGAGTGGCGCTCAGCCATGCCCCGTTCGCGTACATGAAGAAGTCGTCGCCGGGTGCGACCGAACGGTCCATTCCGGCGAGCACCGCGGTAGCGGCGCCGCCGTTCGCGGTAGCAGCCCCACCCGCCATTGAAGGCGCGGCCCCGCCCGCCGCGATCGTCACGCCGCATGCCGCTGCGATGAGCGCGATTCGCCAGGTTCGAAATGCTCGGGGCATCATCGTGAGCCTCCATCCAGTGAAGGAATGAACCGCGGCGGCGGCAGGCGAGGCGAGCGCTGCTCGAAGGCGTAGCCGGCCCCGAGCAGCAGCCGCTCCGATCGTGCGGGTCCAATGAACGAGAGCCCGACGGGCAAGTCGCGTACCTCACCCATGGGCACCGTGAGATGCGGGTATCCGGCGACGGCCGCAAGGGTCGTGAACGTCGGCGCATCTCGATCGCCGAGTACCGTATCGATTCGCCATGCGGGTGTCGTCGTCGGCGCCACGAGCAGATCGAGCGCATGCTCATGCAGCAGCCGATCGATTCCCTCGGCGCCTGCGAGTTGCCTGCTCTGAGCGAGCGCCTGCCGGTAGGCGGGATCGTCGAGCCCGGTCGTCCGCTCGGCCTCGAGAAATACATCCTGGCCGAAGAGCGTCAGCTCATCGGGCGAGCGCAAATCGAAATCGACGAGCTCCGCCAGGTTGCGGACGCCGACTGCCGGAGGCGTGTGGGACAGATACTCATCGAGGTCCGATTTGAACTCCGTCAGGAGCACCAGCCGCTCGGCCGCTTCGATCGGTCTCAAGTCCGGTGGCTCGACCTCGACGAGCACGGCACCTGCGCTTCGCAGCCGCTCGAGGGCTTGCTCGTAGACATCCGCGAGGAGCCGCTGCGCGCCGGGATCGAAGCGCAATACGCCGATGCGTTTGCCTTCGAGGGCGGCCGCGACGAGCGCGGACGTGTAGCTCGCAGGCGCGGACGGTGCCGCGCGCGTCGCGCCCGCGGGTGTCGCGGTGGTTGCCGTCACCAAGACATCGAGCAGGCGCGCCACATCGGCGACGCGGTGTCCGATAGGTCCTGCCGTGTCCTGACTGTGCGCGATCGGGACGATCCCCTCGCCCGGCAGCAGGCCATGCGTCGGTTTGAGGCCGACGAGCCCGTTCATCGATGCCGGACAGGTGATCGAGCCATCCGTCTCGGTCCCGAGACTCGCTGCCGCCATGCCGGCCGCCACCGCAACCGCACTGCCCGAGCTCGATCCGCACGCGGTGCGATCGAGAACGTATGGATTGCGCGTAAGACCGCCGACGGCGCTCCAGCCGCTGACAGCCTCAGCCGAGCGGAAATTCGCCCACTCGCTCAGATTCGTCTTGCCGAGGATCACCGCCCCGGCCGCGCGGAGCGCCGCAACGACCGGCGCATCCCGTTCCGCGAAATTGCGGACGAGCGCCCGCGAGCCCGCAGTCGTCGGCATCCGATCGCGAGTCTCGATATTGTCTTTGATCAGAATCGGGATGCCGTGGAGGGGCCCGCGCGGTCCGCGATCGTGCCGTTCGCGATCGAGCGCTCGGGCTTCCTCGAGCGCATCCGGGTTGATCGCGATGACGGCGCGGAGGTCGGGACCGCGCCGATCGAGGGCGGCGATTCGATCCAAATAATGTTGGACGAGTCCGGCCGATGTGAGGCGCCCGACCTGCATGGCGCGCTCGATATCATCGAGCGTGCGGTAGGAGAAGCGGTCCGCACTCCAGGCGCGGGCCGCTGCCGCGATGAGCGCGAGCGCGAGCAGCCCCGCTGCGAGCCGCGCGCACTCACCCCGTGGTTGCACTCGAGACGACGGGCGCGGCCGCCTCGTCGGCCGACTCCACGGCCCCCTTGCCGAGTTTCAAGCCGGCGAGCACGCATGCGGCGACGAGTGAGCTGCAAGCCATGATCGTGGCGACCGACGACACTGCCAACCCGCTTTGAAACAGGAAGCCGGCGACGATCGGCGCGATCACCGCCCCGCCGCGGCCGATGCCGATCGCGAATCCGGTGCCGGACGCGCGCACGTGCGTCGGGAATCCCTGAGCGAAGATGGCATACATTCCGCAGATGGCCGCGTTCATGAAGAAGTCCGCGGACGCGCAGATCACCTTCAGCTGCGTGAGATCCGCCGGGCTGCGCCCGAAGAGCATCACGAGCGCGGTGGACAGCACCATCGTCCCGATCGTGAGGGACTTCAGGCGAAAGCGCATCGAGAGCAGCCCCAGGACCGTTCCGCCGATCGCGCCGCCGACATTGGTCCACGTGAGCACGCTTGCGGCGGCCGTCGCGGGAAATTTCATGTTCACCACGATCGTGGGTATCCACTTCACCATGAAGTAGAACGTCATGATGTGGAAGAAGTACGCCGCCGTCACGATCACGGTGATCCCGATGAGGCCGGGGCGGAAGATGTCGCTCATCGAGCGCCGGCGCACTTCGCTCGAGATGGTCGGCAGTGCGCTCACCGTGCCATGACCCATGCGCTGCAGCGTCCGGTTGATGCGCTCGAGCGCGCCGGCCGGCTGCTTGCGCGCAAGCCAGTGCACCGACTCGGGCACCAGAATCAAAACCAGGGGTATGAAGATGGCGGTGAATGCCGCGCCGAAATAGAAGATCGAGCGCCAGTCGTGGCCGGCGAGCAGGCGCTCGACGATTACGCCGCCCACGACCGCGCCGACCGGATAGCCGATCGACATGATCGAGACGTTGAGACTCTTGCGGCGCGCGTTCGAGAACTCCGACACGACCGCATTGACGGATGCCAGCATCCCGCCGATACCGAGCCCGGTGAGCACCCGCCAGATCGACAGATTGACGACGGTCGTTGCGCGCGTCGCCATGAGCATGCCGATCGCCATGGCGACGAGACACCCGAGCATGGTTCGCCGACGCCCGATCTTGTCGGCCACGCCGCCGAGGCAAATCGAGCCCAGGGCCATGCCGATGAGCTCCATGGAGAGCACGACCCCGAGCGCGGCAGGATCGAGATGCCACTCCGCCCGGATACCGGGTCCTGCGAAGCTGATCGCCTGCACGTCGAAGCCGTCGAGCGCGTTGAGGCCGATCGTGATGATGACGGCCACGATCTGCAGCCAGCCCATGCGCGAGCCGGCGACAATCTCACGAGGATCGTTGTTCACGGTACCTGCCCCCTGCAGGAATCGGCCGGCTTCGCCGCCGGATCGGAGAAGCCTACCACCGCGGCGCCACGGCTGCCGCCCTGCGCCGCTGCGCGGTCAGGAGCGACGGGCGCCGACGGCCGCCGCTGTCGGGGCCGCGGCAGTGCCCGTTGCAATCGCAACCGTCGCCGATGCGGCGGCGGCGATCGGCGAACCGACCGCGGCCGGCACGTTTGCGGCGAACGGCACGGTCCCGGCCGGCTTATCGTAGGTGGGCGTCGGGGCGAGCACGGGCGTGGCGAACTGCACACCGAGCGCGCGGAAGCGCTCGAGGATCGCGATGTTGACCGTCTGCTGCAGGTCGGCGTAGACCTTGAAGTCCGGGAGCGTCACGAAGTAGACGATCTCGTACGTGGGGCCCTTCTCGCCGCAAGTCATCAGGTGGCAGCGGTCGAAGCGGGTGTTCGGCTGGCTCTCGATGATGCGGCGGACGGCGTCCGGAATCGCACGCAGCACCTCGGGTGCGGTGTCGTAGGTCACCGTGAGCTCGAAGGCGCTCCGCCGCTCGCGGAGGCGCCCGTAGTTGCGCAGCCGGCTCTTCAGCACGTCCGCGTTCGACATCACGATCTGCTCGCCCGAGACGCTCCGCAGGCGCGTGCTCTTGACGCCGATGTGCTCGACCGTGCCGTTGAACCCGTCGATGACGAGCGCATCGCCGACCGCGAAAGGCTTGTCGAGCGCGATCGACATCGAGGCGAGCAGATCTCCGAGCACCGCCTGCACGGCAAGCGCGACGGCGATGCCCCCGATACCGAGGCCCGCGAGCAGCGGCCTGATCGCGATGCCGACATTGTCGAGCGCGACCAGGAACACCGTCGTCCACACGACGACGCCGGCCACGAACAGGATGATCTCGATCGAGCCGGAGAGAGCCGGGTCCGGACCGCCGCTCCGCCGCTGCCGCCGCTCGACGGCATAGCGCACCGCCGACATGCCCCAGAGGCCCATCTGCAGCCAGAAAATGAAGATCATCGCGATCTCGATCGCACGCGCGATGCGCGGCGGCAGCCAGAGCTGCGCGCAGGCGAAGTCGATGGCGACCGCCCAGATGAACAGCCGACTCGTGCGTGCGGCGAGGAGCGCCGCGAGCTCGATGGCAACCGGCTGCTCGCGGCGTGTCTCGGCCCAGCGCCTGCGCCTCGCGGCGACGAGGCCGCGTAGCAGCAGGAGGACGGTGAGCGTGATCAGGAACGCCGCGCCGGCGAATATCCAGTTCCCTACGGTATTCCTGAGGAGCGTCGCGCCCCAGGTGGCTTCCCAGAACGAGTGCAGCATGCGCGAAGTTTAGTACTCGACCCATCGCTTGTGTCCATCCCTGGAGCGCTCCGTGTGCGACATTGCAAATCGCTCCCGGCGATTTAGTCGATCGAGCCCATCCCGAGCTCTTTGAGCTTGCGCGTGAGCGTGTTACGCCCCCAGCCGAGGAGCTTGGCGGCATCCTGACGGTGGCCTTGCGTACGTTTGAGCGCCGCGCGGATGAGCACGCGCTCGAACTCCGGCTGCGCATCGTCGAGCAGCGGGCGCGTCGCCGTGAGGGCCTGCCGCTCGGCCCAGCTCGCAAGCGCCCGCGCCCAGTCCACCTCAGCGGGCTGCGCACCATTGGCCCTGATCTCGGCCGGAAGATCCTCGATCCCTATGTCGCTGCCGGGCGCGAGGACCGAGAGCCGGCGGCAGAGATTCACGAGCTCGCGCACATTGCCTGGCCACGGATACGCGGCAAGGCGCGCCCGCGCCTCGGGCGCGAGCGCCTTGGGCTCGACTCCGAGCTCGCGCGCGGCGACTTGCAGGTAATGCTCGAGGAGCTCGGGGATGTCCTCCGCGCGGGCGCGCAGCGGCGGCAGCTCGATGCGGATCACGTTGAGACGATGGTAGAGGTCCTCGCGGAACAGCGAGCGCTGCACGCGCTCCTGCAGGTTCTGATGAGTCGCGGCGATGACCCGCACGTCGACGCGAATCGGCGATTGGCCGCCGACGCGGTAGAACTCCCCTTCCGCGAGCACGCGCAACAGCCGCGTCTGCAGCGGCACCGACATATCGCCGATCTCATCGAGAAAGAGCGTCCCGCCATCGGCCTGCTCGAAGCGCCCGCGCCGCAGGCTATCGGCGCCCGTGAACGCTCCGCGCTCGTGCCCGAACAGCTCGGACTCGAGCAGCTCGCTCGGAATCGCCGAGGTGTTGAGGGCGATGAAGGGCTTCGACCCGCGCGGACTGTGATCGTGCAGCGCTCGTGCGACGAGCTCCTTGCCGGTGCCCGACTCGCCCGTGATGAGCACCGTGACGCTCGAGCGCGACAGCCGGCCGATGGCGCGAAATACCTGCTGCATGCTCGCCGCGCGGCCGAGCAGCTCGGGGATCTGGGGCGCGCCGGGCGGCTCCCCGCCCGCAGCCGTTCCGGACTTCGCCGCGCGACGCACGAGATCGACCGCCTGATCGATGTCGAACGGCTTCGGCAGATACTCGAACGCGCCGCTCTCGTACGCCGAGACGGCGTTGCCGAGATCGGCGTAGGCGGTCATCACGATGACGGGCAGATTCGGCCGCGTCTCGCGCAGTCTCTTGAGGAGGTCGAGCCCCGACTGTCCCTGCATGCAGATGTCGGTGATGAGCACGTCCGGAGAATCCTGGCGCAGCGCACTCAATGCAGACTCGGCCGACTCGAACGATCGCGGCAGCATCCCCGCATTGCGCAGCGCGCGCTCGAGCACCCACCGGATCGAGGCATCGTCGTCGATCAGCCAGACGCTGAGATTGAGAGCGCTCAATGGTTCTGCTCCTCGAGAGGCAGCATCAGCGTGAAGATGGTCCGTCCCGGCTCGCTCTCGAACTCGATGAGACCGCCGTGGCGAATGACGAGGTCCTGCGCGACGGCAAGCCCGAGGCCGGTGCCGCCCGTGCGACCGGTGACGAGCGGATAGAAGAGGCTCCCACGCAACTCCGGAGCGACGCCCGGGCCGTCGTCCTGCACCTGAACGCTCGCCGCGAGTCGGTGCCGGCGCCCGGCGATCACGACGTTCGAGAGCGCACGCGTTCTCAAGGTGATCCGCCCGCGCTCGCCGACCGCCTGCAGCGCGTTGCGCGCGATGTTGAGCAGCGCCTGTACGAGCTGATTGCGATCGAGGAGCGCGCTCGGCAGGCTCGGGTCGTAGTCGCGCTCGATCGCAACGGAGGGCGCTGCTTCGGCCCCGAGCAGCCGATGCACGTGCTCGCAGACTTCGTGCACGTTGATCAGCGTGCGTTGCTGCGGCCGGGCCGGACCGTTCATCGAATCGACGAGCGCGGTCAGCCGGTCCGCTTCATTGATGATTACCCGCGTGTATTCCTTGAGCTCATCGCCCGGGAGCTCACGATCGAGCAGCTGCGCCGCACCGCGCAGGCCGCCGAGCGGATTTCTGACCTCGTGCGCGAGCTGGCGAAGCATCATGCGGCCGCTGTCGAAGCGCGCGACCAGGTCCGTCTCGCGCGAGATGCGCTGCCGCTGCGTCGCATCGGCGATCTCGACGAGCAGGTGCGCGCCGGTTGCGCCGCCGGCGAACGGCGTGATGGTCACATCGACGGCCCGCGGCTCGCGCGGCGTCGCCTTCGGGTGCACGGTGAGCTCGCGGTCCGCGAACCCCTCGCCCGATTCGAGCGCGCGCTTCAGCAGGGAGGCGAGGCCGTTCGAGTCGTGGAGGCAATCGGTGAATGGGCGGCCGCGCGCCTGATTGAGACTGAACGCGAGCAGGTCTTGGGCGGCGACATTCGCATAGATCGGGCAGAGCGCCGAGTCGAGTAGAACGACGCCGGTCGACATCGCATCGAGCAGCGGCGCGGAGTCGAAATGCGCATGCGCCGAGCGGGTGCCGTAGCCGGGCATCACGCGGCGCCTCCGACTTCCCGACTATGGGGTGCACGCGAGACTGTGCCGCGCGCGGTGCGCGGCAGAGCACGCACGCCGGCCCGGCTCAGCGCCGCGGCCGGTTGAGGGGATTTTGCGGGTTCTGCACCGAGGGCTGGTGCACGTAAAAAGTGATCTGCGGCGTCTGGCAAATCACCTGCCCGCCGGAGCTTTGCACCTGGGCGGCAAGGGTATGCGCACCGCGATCGATCTGCGGGATGTGGAAAGCGCCCGAGAGATCCGCGGCGCCGGTGACCACCTTGCCGTCGAGCATCAGCACGACGCGATCGCCCGCATCGAGCTGGCCCGGCATTTGAATGCTGCCGCTCACACTGTATTGATTCATCAGCGTTTGCTGATCGCCGGGGCTCGTGATCGAGCAGCTCACCGCCGGAGCTCCGCCCGGCGCAGCGGCCGGGCCTGCGCCCGGCGTTTGCGGCACCGGGGGCGCACGGAACGTGGGCGCATCCTCGACGCGCATCTTCACCGCACCCGGATGCGGCTGGTCGCTGAAATGCACGATTCCTTGCTCGTCTACCCAGCGATAGACCGTGGTCGAGGCAAGCGCCGGCGCGAGGATTATCGAGCCCAGGATTATGGTAAGCGCACGCTGCAACATACGATCCGAGCATAGTCCTGCACCGGCCGCAGCGCCAAACGACCGGTTCGCATTCGCGCCGCCGCTCGCGGCCGCGGTCCCGCGGAACACGGGATACGCGGCCGAAGCGGTTTCGTGGAGCGCGGTAGCGCACGGGCGCTCCTGCGTTCAGCAGCTGTAATAGAGCTCCAGCTCCACCGGATGTGTCGACATCCGGAACTTGGTGACCTCCTGCATCTTCAGCCCGATGTAAGCGTCGATCACGTCGTTCGTGAACACTCCGCCGCGGGTGAGGAACTCGCGATCCTTGTCGAGATACTCGAGCGCCATGTCGAGCGAGTGGCACACCGTCGGAATGTGCTTCGCCTCCTCGGGCTCGAGGTCGTAGAGGTCTTTGTCCGCCGGGTCGCCCGGGTGGATCCGGTTCTGAATGCCGTCGAGTCCCGCCATCATCATGGCGGTGAAGGCGAGATACGGATTCGCGCTCGAGTCGGGGAACCGCACCTCGATGCGGCGCGCCTTCGGATTGGATACCCACGGAATGCGGATCGAGGCCGAGCGATTGCGTGCGGAGTACGCGAGCATCACCGGCGCTTCGAATCCAGGCACCAGGCGCTTGTAGCTGTTCGTGCCGGCGTTGGTGATCGCATTGAGCGCGCGGGCGTGTTTGATGATGCCGCCGATATAGTAGAGCGCGAGGTCGGAGAGCCCGCCGTAGCGGTCGCCTGCAAAGAGCGCTTTGCCTTCCTTCTGCAGCGACTGGTGCACGTGCATACCGCTGCCGTTGTCGCCGACCAGCGGCTTCGGCATGAAAGTGGCCGTCTTGCCGTAGCTCGCCGCGACATTCAATACGCAATATTTGAGTGTCTGCACGGCGTCGGCCTTCTCGACCAACCCGCCGGCGCCGACGCCGATCTCGGCCTGGCCGCCGGTTGCAACCTCGTGATGATGAACCTCGACTTTGAGGCCCATCTCCTCGAGCGCGAGACACATCGCCGAGCGGATATCCTGGTAGGCATCGACCGGCGGGACGGGAAAGTACCCTCCCTTGTATCCGGGGCGGTGTCCCTTGTTGCCGTCGGCGTAGTCCTTGGCGAAGTTCCACGCACCCTGGGAAGAGTCGATCTCGTAGAAGCAGCCGTTGACGCTCGCGCCGCTTCGCACGCTATCAAACACGAAAAATTCGTTCTCGGGCCCGAAGAGCGCGCCATCGGCGATGCCGGTCGACTTGAGGTACGCCTCCGCACGCTTCGCGAGCGAGCGCGGGCAGCGCCCGTAACCCTGCATCGTCGAGGGCTCGATGACATCGCAGCGGATATCGACGGTCGACTCTTCGAAGAAGGGATCGATGATCGCCGTGCCGGCATCCGGCATCAGGATCATGTCCGACTCCTGGATACCCTTCCAACCGGCAATGGAGGAGCCGTCGAACATCTTGCCGTCGTGGAAGAAGCCTTCATCGACCAGCCGGGCCGGGATGGTCACGTGCTGCTCCTTGCCGCGGGTGTCGGTGAAGCGAAGGTCCGCGAACTTGACCTCCTTTTCTTTTATGAGCTTGAGAACATCACTCGGTGTCATAGCGCCTCCGGAAATGGGTTGCTCGAGTTGCCGCGCATGTTGCCCGGCGGACGTGCGATTCGAGCGCTGGGTCTTTGCAGCCGGCGTGCCAAAACGGTGCATCGAAAAATCAGTGGCTTAGAGCGTGACCGCCGCAGAATTGCGCTATTCTAGTGCACGGAGGGCGGTCGCCGCACCATTTCCGTGCAACATTGCTTGCGGGCTTCGGATGTCGAATTCGGCACATCGGAACGCGGGACTGCGTGAAGATCGCGCGGCTCGTCGATACCCAGTCAGCTCGAGCGGCGTCGCTTCGGCAGAATAGGCGCCCGACGGTCTAGGCGACCGGCGGCTCGCGGAATCGTATGCAGCTCATCGGCTCACTTCTGTTCACCGCATTCCTGTTCGTTTGGACGTTCTTCTTCACGGCCTTGTTCGTCGCCGTCGGCGGCTTCCTCCCGTTCACGCGGCGATTCGCGTTCGCGAAAGTCTGGGCCGGCGTTTTGCTTCGAGTGCTCGCTCTAACCTGCGGTCTGCGACACAAGATCGAAGGGGGTGAGCGCCTGCCGGCCGGCAATCACGTCGCGCTTTGGAAGCACTCCTCATCGTGGGAGACGATCGCGATGAGCGTCGTATTTCCGCGGCAAGTCTGGGTTCTGAAGCGGGAGCTCGCCTGGATTCCGATCGTCGGTTGGGGCATTCGCCTGCTGCATGCGATTGCGATCGATCGAGGCTCCGGACGAGTCGCGGTGAATCAGGTCATCGAGCAGGGCAAGCAGCGGCTGGCGGAGGGCGACTGGGTCATGATCTTTCCCGAGGGTACGCGGATGGCGCCCGGTGAGACCCGCCGTTACGGGGTGAGCGGTGCACTGCTCGCCGCGGAGACCGGCAGGCAGATCATCCCGGTCGCTCACAACGCCGGCTACTTCTGGCCACGCCGAGGTTTGAGAAAGCGTCCCGGCCTGGTCCGCGTCGTCATCGGGCCGCCGATTGACTGCGCGGGGCGCGATCCGCGCGACGTCAACGAAGAGGCGCAGCGCTGGATCGAGGCGAAGGTCGCCGAGCTCGCTCCGCAGGGGAGCGGGTCATTGTCTCTATAACGAGGCAGATTCTGCCGAATCTGCGGGAATTGTTTCGAATAGAATATTATTAGATGTCGAGGTTCGCGACCGAGAGCGCATTCTTCTCGATGAACTCGCGCCGCGGCTCGACCTGATCGCCCATGAGCGTGGTGAAGATGTCATCGGCCGCGACGGCATCCTCGATGCGTACTTGCATCAGACGCCGCGTCTCGGGATTGATCGTCGTCTCCCAGAGCTGCTCCGGATTCATCTCACCGAGTCCTTTGTAGCGCTGGATGGTCTGCCCTTTGCGCGCCTCGGCGAACAGCCACTTCATCGCGTCTTTGAACGAGCCGATCTCCTCGCGGTCACCGCCCCGCACGACGTACGCACCTTCCCCGATGAGGCCGGCGAGCGTGCGCGCGAGATCCGCGATCCGCTGGTACTCCGCCGATTCGAAGAATTCCCGCGGCAGATATTTCGTGCTCGGTGTGCCGTGCTCCGTGCGATACACGATGATGCGCGCCGCGTGTCCGTCCGCGGCCTCGCGCAACTCCACGCGATAAGTGCGCCGGCCGTCGGCAAGTGCATTCAGGCGCTCATTGAGATCGCGTGCCCAGCCGCGCAACCACTCGATGCGATCGAAATCCGCCGCCGACACGACCGGCATATAGATCAGCTGCTCGAGGAGGCGATCGTCGTAACGGCGCGACCAGCGTTTGATGATGGCCTGCACCTCCATGTACTTGCGCGCGAGCGCCTCGAGCGCGGTGCCCGCAAGCGGCGGCGATTCCGCCACGACGTGCAG
The DNA here is from genome assembly GCA_035606175.1 of Steroidobacteraceae bacterium. Taxonomy (GTDB): domain Bacteria; phylum Pseudomonadota; class Gammaproteobacteria; order Steroidobacterales; family Steroidobacteraceae; genus JASHUC01. Next base: position 60,263 of record DATNFW010000032.1, read on the forward strand.
CGACGCGTTCTCGATCGCGGTATTGAGCAGAACGGCATCGAGCTGCACGTCGTCTTTGACGTACATCTCCTGCTTGCCGCGCCGGACCTTATAGAGCGGCGGCTGTCCGATATAGACGTGGCCGCGCTCGATCAGCTCGGGCATCTGGCGATAGAAGAACGTCAGCAACAGCGTACGGATATGGCTGCCGTCAACGTCGGCATCGCAAAGCAGAATGATGCGGTGATAGCGCAGCCGGCCGACGTCGAAGTCGTCCTTGCCGATCCCGCAGCCGAGCGCCGTGATGAGCGTGCCGACCTCGGCCGAGGAGAGCATCTTGTCGAAGCGCGCCTTCTCGACATTCAAAATCTTGCCCTTGAGCGGCAGGATGGCCTGTGTGCGGCGATCGCGGCCCTGCTTTGCAGAGCCTCCCGCCGAGTCGCCCTCGACAATGAATATTTCCGAGAGCGCCGGGTCCTTCTCCTGACAATCCGCGAGCTTCCCCGGCAGGCCAGCCACATCGAGCGCGCCCTTGCGCCGGGTCATCTCCCGCGCTTTGCGTGCAGCCTCGCGAGCCCGCGCGGCCTCGATGATCTTCGCGACGATCCCGCGCGCATCCTGAGGGTGCTCGAGCAGGAACTCCCCGAGCTTGGCATTGACCGCCGACTCGACGATGCCCTTCACCTCGGAGGAGACGAGCTTGTCCTTCGTCTGTGAGGAGAACTTCGGATCGGACAGCTTCACGGAGAGAATCGCCGTGAGCCCCTCGCGCGCATCATCGCCAGTCGTCGGCACCTTCTCCTTCTTCGCGGAGAGCTCCCTCTCGATGTAATCGTTCAATGTCCGCGTGAGCGCGCTGCGGAATCCTGCCAGGTGCGTACCGCCGTCCTTCTGCGGGATGTTGTTCGTGTAACAGAACATGCTCTCCTGGTAGGAGTCGTTCCATTGCATCGCGACCTCGACCGTGACCCCCTCCTCCTGAGTGCGAAACCAGAACACCGAGTCGTGAATCGGCGTGCGGGTGCGGTTGAGGTACTTGACGAACGCCTGCAGTCCCCCTTCGTGCTGAAACACGTCCGACTTGTTCTCGCGCTCATCGATCAGCTCGATGCGCACGCCGGAATTGAGGAAGGAGAGCTCCCGCAAGCGCTTGGCGATGATCTCGTAGTCGAACTGGATGTTCGTGAAGATGATCGCGCTCGGCTTGAAGCGGATGGTCGTCCCGCGCTCGGCCGTATCGCCGGTCACCGCCAGGGGCGCGATGGGCTCCCCGAGATGGTACTCCTGCCGGTGGATATGTCCGTCGCGGGAAATCGTGAGCTGCAGGGTATCGGAGAGCGCATTGACGACGGAGACGCCCACGCCGTGCAGCCCGCCAGAGACCTTGTAGGAGCTGTCGTCGAACTTGCCCCCGGCGTGCAGCACCGTCATGACCACCTCGGCGGTCGATCGACCCTCCTCGGGGTGAATGTCCACAGGGATGCCGCGCCCATTGTCGACGACCGTGACGGACTCGTCCGCATGGATCTTGACGACAATTCGATCGCAAAATCCGGCGAGGGATTCGTCGATCGAGTTATCGACGACCTCGAACACCATGTGGTGCAGACCCGTGCCGTCATCGGTGTCCCCGATATACATTCCGGGGCGTTTCCGGACTGCATCCAGACCCTTCAAGACCTTGATTTTACTAGAATCGTATACGTCGTTCGGCGGCATGAAAACGCTCAGTTCCGGGATACGGCATTATACAGATCTGACCCTCCCCTGTTCCACGTGAAACATGCGATCCGGCGCCCCGAACAGGCGCCCATCACCGGCGAGCGAAGTGATGACGAGCTGGGTTTTGAGGCGGCAGACTTCCTCGATGAAAGCGGAGAGGTGAGCGGGGTCCAATTCCGCCGCGGGATCATCGAGTAGCAGCGTCGGCGTCGCGGCGAGGTATCCCTGCAGCATCCCCAGCTGAGCGAGAATCAGGGCGGCGGCAATCAGCTTCTGCTGCCCCCGTGAGGCGACTTCCCGGACCGGCGCCCCGTTGAGTCGCAAGTGAATATCCGCCCGATGGGGCCCCAAGTGAGTGAGCCCGCGTGCCTCATCGCGCGCTCGCGAGTGCCGAAGCGCATCGGCCAGGCTCTCATCTCGAGGCCAGCCGCGGCTCAAGGAGAGGTCGATCTCGAGTCCCGTAAGGCCGCGAGCCGTTTGCTGCCAGTAGGGCTGCAGCTGCTCGATGACCGCTCGCCGTGATTCGGCCAGAGCCTCCCCGAGCCTTGTGAGCTCCGGGTCCCACGCGAGTGCCTGCCCGGGATGGCCTCTCAAGGCCGCGTTCCGCTGACGCACCGACTTCTGGTATCGCGTCCAGGTGTCGACGAAGGTTGGTTCCACGTGGAACACTGCCCAGTCCATCCACCGTCTTCTCCGGGCCGCACCCTCCTCGATCAGCTTGTGCACTCCCGGGTCGATAACTTGGACCGGAAAGACCTGCGAGAGCTCGGCCAGGGATTGCACGAACGCACCCCCGATTTTCCCGACCGTGGGACTCCCTCGAGTCGAACGCACTCCGATCGGCTTTTCGGGACTCCCGGCGGCTCGGCCGAAAACGACGAGCTCGGAGGTCCCATGACGGATCACGCGCTCCGTATTCCGCGTCCGGAACGAGCGCCCGCGCCCGAGGAGAAACAACGCCTCAAGGAGTGAGCTCTTGCCCGAGGCGTTCGGTCCCCAGACGAGATTCTGCCCGGGATGCAGCTCGAGCTCCGCCCGCTCGATGCAGCGGACGTTTTCAATCGAGGCGTAGGTGAGGCTCAATTAGCGCCTCGTATCGAAAGAGGCTGAACGAGCTGACAGAAAGCAGGAGCTGACAATCTCGCTCCGTCATGGCTTGAAACGAACACGATGTCGCACGATTGTCAGCTGTCTCCTCTCGGGCATCGTGCAGACACTTCGTTGGAGGCGCGGGTAACACCACATCGTGCGGATCGAAGGAGCGCACTCGAATCTGCACGGTCGCTCGAAAGGTAGGCGATGATCCTTGTGCGCCATCGTGTTCGATCTCGATCCATGATGACGCAAAAGGATCATCACCTGCCTCTAGGCATACATGATGATTCCTGCTGTGCCTAAATCGTGGGGTTGTGTGGCGCTACCCGCCGCCCTCACAACCGCATTGGCATCACCACGTACTTCGTGTCCGTGGCGTCCTGCCCTCGAACGAGACAGCTGCTGTTCGGATCGGTCAGGCCGATCTCCACGCTCTCGCCCTCGAGCGCTGCGAGTGCATCGAGCAAATACGTGACGTTGAAGCCGACTTCGAGCTCCTCACCCTCATAGGTGACCTCAACCTGATCCTCAGCCTCTTCCTGCTCGGGATTGTGTGCCTGAATTGTGAGCAGGCCCGATCGCAGCGACAGCCGAATCCCGCGGTACTTCTCGTTGGACAGGATTGCCGTGCGCTGGAAAGACTGACGCAAAAGCTCTCGGTCGGCCTTCACTAGCTTGGAAGGGTTCGACGGTACGACCCGCCCGTACTCCGGGAAACGTCCGTCAATGAGCTTCGATGTGAATCGAATTTCGCCGATCGTGGCCTGAACGTGATTGGTACCGATCGCCAGGTCGAGCTCCCCCTCCGTCCCGAGAAGCCTCTGCAGCTCCAGAACACCTTTGCGTGGCACGATCACCTGCTGTGCCGAGGATGCGGGCGTCTCGAGCGTGGCTTCGCAGAGCGCCAAACGGTGCCCGTCGGTTGCCACCGCCCGCAAATGCTTCCCATCGGTCTCGAGCAGCATGCCGTTCAGGTAGTAGCGCACGTCCTGCTGCGCCATCGAAAAGTGGGTCTTGTCGATCAAGCGCCGCAGCGCGGTGCGCGAGATCGTCACGTGCTGCTGCGCGTGGATCTCCTCCACGACGGGGAAATCCGCCGCCGGAAGGCAGGCGAGCGTGAAGCGGCTCCGTCCGGCGCGCAAAGTGGCCCGCTCCGCCTCGGTCGCGAGACTCACCTGGGATTTCTCGGGCAGCGCGCGACAGATGTCGAGGAGCTTCCGTCCCGGCACCGTGACGTCCCCCGGCTGCTGCACCGTCACGGCCTGCGAGGCGACGAGCTCCACCTCGAGGTCCGTACCGGTGACGTTGAGCCGGCTGTCCCGCGCCGAGAGCAGCACGTTCGCAAGGATCGGCATCGTCTGCCTGCGCTCGACGACACCGATGACACTCGTGAGGGGAGCGAGCAAATCTTCTCGAGCTGCCGTGATCTTCATGTATGCGCCGCGAGCATTCCCGTGGATCTCTCAATCTTAAGAGATCTGAAAGGGAGATTGTGGAAACAGTAGAGCCTGTGGATGAGCGAACGACTCGGAATGCCTGCGGCGAATCAGCGGGTTGCGGCTCACGACAGGCTTGGCAAATGAACTCACGAGCTGACGATCGCCTGTGCATTGCCTGTGGGTGAAAAGGCTCCCAACTTTATCCCCAGCTCTTGCACATCAGCCTGTCAGCGTTCTCAACAGGTTTGAGTAGTCCTCCGTGATGCGCTGCTCGCTTGCACGCAGCTCTCTGATGCGCTTGCACGCGTGCAGCACCGTCGTGTGATCGCGCCCTCCGAACGCATCGCCGATCTCCGGCAGGCTATGCGTGGTGAGCTCTTTGGCGAGCGCCATCGCGACTTGACGCGGCCGCGCGACCGAGCGGTTGCGGCGCTTGGAAAGCAAATCCGCCATGCGCACTTTGTAGTAGTCCGCGACCGTCTTCTGGATGTTCTCGATGGTGACGAGCTTCGCCTGCAGTTGCAGCAGATCGCGCAGCGCTTCCTTCGCGAATTCTAGGGTGATCGGATGACCCGTGAAGCGTGAGTTCGCAATCACGCGGCGCAGCGCGCCCTCGAGCTCACGCACGTTCGACCGAATGCGCTTGGCGATGAAGAACGCGACCTCCTCGGGCAGAGCGACGCTCGCGGCGTTCGCCTTGGTCATGAGAATCGCGACGCACGTCTCGAGCTCGGGAGGCTCGATCGCGACCGTGAGCCCCCAGCCGAATCGCGACTTCAGGCGCTCCTCGAGTCCGTCGACCTCCTTCGGATAGCGATCGCAGGTGAGGATCACCTGATGCTGACCTTCGAGGAGCTCGTTGAAGGTGTGGAAGAACTCCTCCTGCGAGCGATCTTTGCCTGCGAAAAACTGGATATCGTCGATGAGCAGCGCATCGAGCGAGCGATACGCCGTCTTGAACTCGTTCATGCTGTTGTGCTGCAGCGCGCGCACCATGTCGCCGACGAAGCGCTCCGAGTGCACGTACGCGACGCGTGCCTCTCCGTCGCGCGCCTTCACGAGATGCGCGACCGCATGCATGAGATGGGTCTTGCCGAGCCCGACGCCGCCGTAGAGGAACAGCGGGTTGTACGCGCGGCCCGGATTCTCGGCCACCTGTTGCGCGGCCGCGCGCGCGAGTTGATTGCTCTTGCCCTCGACGAACGAACCGAAAGTGAAATCCGCATTGAGGCGAGCACCGACGACGAGCCCCTCGACGCGGCGCGGCTTTGTTTGAGAGACCGGCGATGCCGTGGCCGGCCCGTGCGAGCCGTTGGTGCGGCTGCGCGAGCCGACCTCGACCGTCACGATCGGCGCGCTGCCCGCAACATCGCGCAGCAGCTCGCCGATTCGCCGCAGCAGATTCGCGTTGACCCAATCGACGGCGAAGCGGTTCGGCGCGAGGAGCTTGAGCGCTCCGGCGCCCTCGATGGCCTGCAGCGGACGAACCCAGGTATTGAATTGCTGCTCGGGCAGCTCGGCTTCGAGCGCGCTCACGCAGCGAGACCACAACGGGGCCTCCACGCGCATTGCCTCCCGTGAAGTGCGATTCGGATCAGGATGGAGTGGGGAGGCGGAGTCTATACCCGCACCTCGTGCGCTAGAAGTGTTCATATTGACAGTGAGAGTGGGCAGGCTTAGCCTTGCCGCCCTTTTTATTGACGCGCGGGACCCCTATATCGTCCTGCGCGGACCGCAGGCGATGAAGAGAACGTATCAGCCGAGCAAGGTGCGCCGCAAGCGCACGCATGGATTCCGCGCGCGAATGGCCACGGCGAACGGTCGTAAGGTTCTCGCGCGGCGGCGCGCGAAGGGACGCAGGAAGCTCATTCCGTAGCGGCGGCGGAGCGCGTGGCGCGGCGTGGCGTCGGCCTCGAGCGCCTCGGGTTTCCCCCGCGGCGGCGCCTGCGCCGTAAGAGCGACTTCGATGCGGCGTACGCCGAGGGTCGGCGGTTCGGCGATGGCTTCTTCGGCATCGTCGCGCGCGCGAACGCCGCGACAGGCCCACGGCTCGGGCTTGCCGTCGCGACGAAGGTCGCTGGCAGCTCCGTCGAGCGCAATCGAATTCGCCGGCTCATCCGCGAGAGCTTCCGGTTGCGCCAGAGGCAGCTGCCCGCTCTCGACATCGTCGTGAGCGCGCGTGCGCGCGCGCGCGGCGCACGGAACACGGAGCTCACTGCGAGCCTCGAAAGGCTCTGGGACAAAGTGACAGAGCAATGCGCCTCGTTGCCGCGATCCTGATCCGGCTGTACCAGTGGACGGTGAGCCCGCTGCTCGGTCCTGCTTGCCGCTTTCATCCGACGTGCTCGCAGTACGCGCTCGAGTCGATCGAGCGGTTCGGGGTGTTGCGCGGCGGCTGGCTCGCGATCCGCCGCATCGGCCGCTGTCATCCCTGGCACCCTGGAGGATATGACCCGGTGCCGCACTCCGACGAGCACACGCTGCTTTCATGACAAGCAATTACCTGCGCCTTTTTCTGTGGGCCGCGCTCGGCGTCGCCCTGTTCCTGAATTACCAGGCCTGGGTCACCGACTACGCCGGTTCCTCCACCGCCGCGTCGACCGCTCAGCAGGCCCGTTCCGGGCATCAGGGGGCGGAGGACACCGGATTCGGTGAGGCCGTACCGCACGCAACCTCCACCTCCTCCTCCACCTCCATTTCCTCGGCGGCATCGCCCGCGTCTCAGTCATCGTCCGCGGCACCGGCTCAGCCCGCCGCTGCGGCGACTGCTCAGCCGGGCAGTCAGGCGACGGCGAAGCTCGCTGCGGCGCCCACGGTCCGGGTGCGGACCGACGTGCTCGACTTGGAGCTGAGCCTCGACGGCGGCACGATCACACGTGCGGCGCTTCTCAAATATCACCCCGAAAAAGGGGAGACCCAGCCCGTCGTGCTCGAGAGCCGCGCGAGCCCCGAGAAGCTGTACCTGCTCGAGTCGGGACTCACCGGCCCCGACGAGGCCGCGCGGCCGACCCACCGCGCCCGCTTCATGAGCGAGCAGCCGGAGTATCGCCTCGCGAGCGGCACCGATGAGCTGCGGGTGCCGCTCACCTGGACCGACGGGCACGGCGTCACGGTGACGAAGACTTACGTGCTGCGTCGAGGAAGCTACGAGATCGGTCTCGATCAGACGGTAGACAACCGCTCGGGCATGCCCTGGCAGGCGGCGGCCTACGCCCAGATCCTGCGGTATGAGACGCCATCCCACGGCTCGATGTTCAGCTACAGTGCGGACCGCTCGTTCCACGGGCCTGCCATCTACGACGGAAACAAATACCGCACCCTCAACATCACCAAGTCCGAGGACCAGAGCCTGCGCGTCGATGTGTCCGGCGGCTGGATGGCCGCTCCGCAGCACGACTTCGTCTCGGCCGTGATTCCGCCCGCGGGCGTGCCATATCAATACACCCTCGGCGCTCAGGGGAACGAGTTCGACCTCGTGATGAAAGGGCCCACACGAACCGTCGCGTCGGGCAGTACCGCCGCTTTCAACTTCAAACTCTTTATCGGCCCGAAGCTGCGGTCGCAGCTCACGGCGACCGCCCCGGAGCTCGGCCGCGTCAACGACTACGGGCGGCTCTACTTCCTCGCGCAGCCGCTTTTCTGGCTGCTCGAGAAGTTCGAGGCGATGTTCGGCAATTGGGGCGTGTCGATCATCATCGTCACAGTGCTCCTCAAGCTGCTCTTCTATCCGCTCTCCGAAGCCAGCTATCGCTCGATGGCGCGCATGAAGGCTCTGGCTCCGCGCATCAAGAGCATTCAGGAGACGTTCAAGGACGACAAGGAGAAGGCCGGGCGCGCCGTGATGGAGCTGTACAAGCGCGAGAAGGTCAATCCGGTCGCCGGATGCCTCCCGATGATCATCCAGCTGCCGATATTCCTCGCGTTCTACTGGGTGCTGCTCGAGAGCGTCGAGATGCGCCAGGCGCCGTTCGCCGGCTGGATCAACGATCTGTCCTCGCGCGATCCGTATTTCATCCTGCCGGCGATCATGGCAGCCGCCATGTTCGTGCAGTACAAGCTCAATCCCGCGCCGCCCGATCCGACGCAGGCGAAAGTCATGATGATCATGCCGATCGCGATGTCGGCGATGTTCGCCTTCTTTCCCTCGGGCCTCGTGCTCTACTACGTGGTCAACACGATCCTCTCGATCGCTCAGCAGTGGAACATCAACCGCCGGATCGAGGCGTCCGCGAAGAAACAGAAGGCCTGAGTCGGCGCGCTCGAGTGGAGCCGTGAGCTCCAGCTAGGATCTGCGCGTGCATAGCTTCTCCCAGTCCGCCGATACCATCGTCGCCGCGGCTACGCCGCCCGGGCGCGGCGGCATCGGGATCGTGCGCCTGAGCGGGCCGCGGGCGCCGGAGATCGGCGCGGCTCTCGCCGGGGCGCTGCCGCCGGCCCGGCAAGCGAAGCTTGCCCGCTTCGTCGACGCCGAGCGCCAGCCGATCGATGCCGGTCTCGTGCTCTACTTTCCGGCGCCGGGCTCCTATACGGGCGAGCCGGTCGTCGAGCTGCACGGCCACGGCGGGCCGGTCGTGCTCGAAGCGCTGATCGCGCGCGCCCTGGAGCTCGGTGCGCGCCGCGCCGCGCCCGGCGAGTTCACGCAGCGCGCGTTCCTCAACGACAAGCTCGATCTCGCGCAGGCCGAGGCGATCGCGGATCTCATCGAGGCGGGCTCGCGCGCGGCGGCTCGTGCCGCATTGCGCTCGCTCGAGGGCGAGCTCTCCGTCATGGTGCAGGAGCTTACCGAGGCACTCGTGCAATTGCGCACGTACATCGAGGCCGCAATCGATTTTCCGGAAGAAGAGATCGACTTCCTCGCCGATCGAGAGATCGCGAAGCGTCTCGCCGCGCTTCGCGGCCGGTTCGATGCGGTCGAGCAGAGTGCACGTCGCGGACGGCTGCTGCGCGATGGGATGACGGTCGTGATCGCGGGCCGGCCGAATGCCGGCAAGTCGAGTCTGCTCAACCGGCTGGCGGGCTACGACGCAGCGATCGTGACGCCCGTTCCCGGCACCACGCGAGATGTCGTGAGAGAGCGCATTCATCTCGATGGGATGCCGCTGCACCTGCTCGATACCGCTGGACTGCGCGCGGCGGGCGATGAAGTGGAGGAGGAGGGCATCCGCCGAGCGCACACCGAGATGGCGCGCGCCGATCGGGTTCTGTTCGTCATCGATACGGTCGTGGACCCGAGCGGCGGGGCCTTCCGCGACGAGCGCCCGCGCCTGCCGCTCGACGTGCCCGTCACGTTGCTCTTCAACAAATGCGACCGCGCACGCGCGGCGCCGTTTCCCGACAGTGCCTCCGGTCCGCCGCGCATAGCAGTGTCCGCGCTCACGGGCGAGGGTTTGGATGCGCTGCGTGGGCATTTGAAATCGTCGATGGGCTACGACTCCCTCGATGCGGGAGCTGTCTCCGCACGTGCGCGCCACCTCGAGGCGCTCGCACGCGCTCGGAGCCATGTGGATGTCGCAGCTCAGGAGCTCGCGGAACGGCGTGCGGGCGAGCTCGTGGCCGAGGAGCTGCGCGCGGCGCAGCGTGCGCTCGGCGAGATCACGGGAGAGCTCACGAGCGACGATCTTCTCGGGCGAATCTTCGCGAGCTTCTGCGTGGGGAAATAGCATGGCACGCGGCGCACCTCGCGCCCTCACTCGAACGCGCAGCCCCGGCGCGCGCTCGCGTGCAGTCGCTCCGTGGCTCGCGCTTGCGTGTGCACTGGCCGGGATGCTGCCCTTTCCCGCGCGAGCCGCGGGGACGCCGCTGCGCGTCGTCGCGGCGGAGAACTTCTACGGCGACATCGCGGGGCAGCTTGCGGCTCCGAATGCGGATGTCCGCAGCGTGCTCGAGAATGCCGCGGCCGACCCGCATCTGTTCGAGCCTGACGTTTCGACGGCTCGGGCGGTCGCATCTGCCGACCTCGTCATCTACAACGGCTTGGGATACGACGTGTGGATGGAGCGGCTGCTTGCCGCAACGAGCGCACCGCACCGGCGCGTCGTGATCGCAGCCTCCGCGGTGCCGCGTTCGGCCACGACGCGCAATCCGCACCTGTGGTACGCCCCCTCTGTCATCGCGAGCGTCGCACGCTCGATCGCCGCGCAGCTCGCGGCGCTCGATCCCGCTCGCCGCGGCGAGTATGCGCGGCGTCTCGATCGATTCATCGCGTCCCTCGGGCCGCTCGATGCGAAGATCGCAACGCTGCGCGCCCGCTTCGCGGGCACTCCCGTCGCCGCGACCGAGCCGCTCGCCCGGTATCTGACCGATGCGCTCGGACTCGTCACGAGCAATGCGCGGTTCCAGCTCGACGTGATGAACGGCACCGAGCCGAGCGCCCGCGATACGGAAGCCTTCGAGCGCTCACTCGAGATTCATCGCGTCCGTGTGCTCATCTATAACACCCAGGCATCGAGCAGCGCCGTCGAACGGCTGCTCGCGATCGCACGGCGCTCGGGGGTGCCCGTGGTCGGCATGACGGAGACCGAGCCGCCCGGCCTCGACTACCAGCGCTGGATGCTCGGGCAGCTCTCCGCCCTCGAGCGCGCCCTGTTAGAGACGGCGCATCGAGCGCCGCCGCCGCAGGCGCATTAGAATCGGCGTCTTGAGCGCGATCGAATTCCAGGGAGTCAGCCTCGCGATGGGCGGACGCCCCGTGCTCGAGGGCGTCGAGCTCGCCGTCGAGGCGGGCGAGCTCATCGGCGTGCTCGGCGCGAACGGCGCCGGCAAGACGACGCTGATGCGAGCCGTCCTCGGCCTCGTCACACCCACGGCCGGGAGCATCCGGGTCCTCGGCCGCCCCGTCGAGCGTGGCAATCCAGCAGTCGGGTACATGCCGCAGACCCGCACGCTCGAGACGACCCACCGCCTGAGCGGGTGGACATTCGTCGCGAGCGCGGCGGGCGGGAATCGGTGGGGACTGCCGCGACTGCGGCCCGAGGCGCGCCGCGATCTCGAGTGGGCGATCGATGCCGTCGGCGGCCGCGCCTTCGCGCAGCGCATGCTGGTCGAGCTCTCGGGCGGGGAGCGCCAGCGCCTGTTGCTCGCCCAGGCTCTGCTCGGCCGGCCGCGGCTGCTCCTGCTCGATGAGCCGCTGATCAGCCTCGATCCCCACCACCAGCGCAGCGTCATCGAGCTCGTGCGCGGCATTCAGCGCGAGCTCGGTGTCACCGTGCTGCTCTCGGCTCACGAGCTCAATCCGCTCCTCGATGTGGTGGACCGCGTTCTCTACCTCGGCAATCGTCAGGCGGCGCTCGGCACGGTCGACGAGGTCATCACCGGAGCCTCCCTTTCCCGGCTCTACGGCGCCGAGATCGAGGTGCTGCGCCACAACGGCCGAATCTTCGTCATGTCGGGGGGGCTCGAGATCGATCGCGACGAGCACCGCCATGTTTGAATTCGACTTCATGCGGCACGCCTTCGCCGCCGCCGGCATCGTCGCGGCGGTCGCCGCCTGCACGGGATACTTTCTGGTGCTGCGCGGGCAGACGTTCGCCGGTCACGCGCTGGCGCATGTCGGCTTTGCCGGAGCGACCGGTGCGGTGCTCATCGGCATCTCCCCGCTCTGGGGGCTGCTCGGCAGTACCGTCGCAGGGGGCGTCGGCATGGGGTTGCTCGGCGAGCGGCTCGAGGGCCGCGACGTGGCGATCGGCATCGTCCTCGCCGTCTCCCTCGGACTCGGACTGCTGTTCCTGCATTTCTTCACCGCCTATGCCTCGCAAGCGACGGCGCTGCTCTTCGGCAATCTTCTCGGCGTCGATGCGCGCACCGTCGTGATTCTCGGCGCGCTCGCGGCGCTGTGTCTCGTCGGGCTCGCGCTGATAGGGCGTCCGCTGCTGTTCGCGAGCCTGCAGCCGCAGCTCGCCGAGGCGAAGGGCGTGCCACTGCGCGCCGTCGCGGTCGTCTTCCTCGCCATCGTCGCGGTCGCGACGGCGGAATGCGCGCAGATCGTCGGAGTTCTGCTCGTCTTTGCTCTGATGGTGGCACCGGCCGCCGCCGCGCAACGGCTCACGCGCCGCATCGGTCCGGGCGTGCTGCTCGCTCTGGCGCTCGCCCTCGTCGATGCATGGGGCGGCCTCGCGCTCGCCTACTACACCGATTGGCCGAGCAGTTTCTGGATCACGGCGCTCGGCGGGCTCACGTACCTCGCCGCGGCCGTCGTCGCGGCCTGAGTTTGGCTCAATGCTCGTGGCGGTGATGCAGGTCCGGATAGTGCGGATGGCGGTGCGTGAGCGGCTCGTGACGGTGCCAGTGCGAGTGCGGCTCGCCCGCGGGATCGTCCGGGCCGTGCGCGTGCTGGTGGTGCTCATCGTGGACGTGGCGGTGCGCGTGCTCTTGCGCCGGGTGATGGTGCTCGTGCTCGTGCCGCTCGCGCAGGTGCAAGTACAGCCCGACCGCCATCAGTACGCCGGCGAGCACCAGGCGCCAAGAGACCGGCTCGGCGAGCATCAGCACCGCGAGTGCCGCGCCGATGAAGGGCGCGGTCGAAAAATACGCCGCCGTGCGCGCGGCACCGAGGTGCCGCAAGCCGAGCACGTAAAGGACCAGGCTCACGCCGTATCCGAGGAAGCCGATGATGGCCGCCGCGATCGCCGTGCGAACCGACGGCAAGGCCGCGTGGCCCGCGCCGATCGCGAGCGCCACATTGACGGCCCCGGCGGCGAGCCCCTTGATGGCCGCAATCTGCATCGGATCGGCATGCGCCAGAGGGCGGGTGAGATTGTTATCGGCGCCCCAGGCGATGCACGCTCCGGCGATGAGCAGCGCACCGAGCGCAGCTCCGGAGTGGCCGGCACCGGCCAGCGGACCGCCGATCCACGAGAGCAGGACGGCTCCCGCGAGGATTGCGAAAGCCCCGAGGAGCAGGCGGCGATCGACGTTCTCGCGAAAAGCCACCCACGCGATGGCCATCGTGGCGAGACCTTCGAGGTTCTGCAGCAGCGCGGCGGAGGCGGCGGAGGTGCGCGCGAGGCCGCTCATCATGAGAACGGGCGCGACCACTCCGCCCAGAAGGACTGCCAGGCATAATAGCGGCAGATCGGCGCGTCGCAGGCGGGCTTCGGCAGAGGCGAGCCGTCCGCTTGCGGCGAAGGCGCTCCGCGCCGCCAGAACGACACTCAGCCCGAGGCCGGAGCCCAGATAGAACAGTCCGGCGAGCAGCTGCGCATCGAGGCCGCCGCTCAGCAGAACCTTGGCGAGCGGCGTGCTGATGCCGAAGAGAATGGCCGAGGCGACTGCGAATGCGGCGCCCGGCCACGCGGAGAATTCGTTCATGAGGCTCGAGCTCGGCTGGACCTCGCCGGGGAGGGAGGCCGGCGGGCCCTGCGTATTAAATCAGACCAGAGCAGAGCATCCGACATGTTCGAGATCGTGAGATACCTCCTGAGCCGGGAGCGGGCAGCGCTGCGCCGCTCGATCGGGGGCGTGTACGCGATGCTGCTGGTGCTCAACGTCTTCGCGTGGGGATGGGCGCTGCTCATCTTCCGCGATCAGCCGCTGCTGCTCGGTACGGCCCTGCTCGCCTACGGCTTCGGCCTGCGCCACGCGGTGGACGCCGACCACATCGCCGCGATCGACAACGTCACCCGCAAGCTCATGCAGGAGGGCAAGCGCCCGGCGACCGTCGGATTTTACTTCGCGATGGGCCACTCGACGGTCGTCATCCTCGCGGCGGCGGCCATCGCGGCCACCTCCTCGGCGCTCGCCCCGCGATTCGTGAGCATGCGCAGCGTGGGCGGGATCATCAGCACGTCGGTCTCCGCGTTGTTCCTGCTGGTGATCGCGTTCATGAACCTCATGATCTTCCTCTCGGTCTGGAGGACCTTCCGCCACGTGAAGCGAGGCGGCGCCTACGTGGAGGAGGACCTCGACCTGTTGCTCAATCAACGGGGCTTCGCTTCGCGGCTCTTCCGTCCGCTGTTCCGATTCATCAAGCACAGCTGGCACATGTATCCGCTCGGATTCCTGTTCGGGCTCGGCTTCGAGACCGCAACGGAGGTCGCGTTGCTCGGCATCTCGGGAACGCAGGCGGCGAAGGGCACCTCCGTGTGGGTCATCATGGTGTTTCCGGCCCTGTTTGCGGCCGGCATGTCGCTCATCGACACGACCGACGGCGTGCTGATGCTCGGCGCCTACGACTGGGCGTTCGTCAAGCCCGTGCGCAAGCTCTTCTACAACATGACCATCACGCTCGTCTCCGTGATCGTCGCGGTGCTCATCGGCGGTATCGAGGCGCTCGGGCTGATCCGGGATCAGCTCAATCTCTCCGGCGGGTTCTGGGACGCCGTGAGCCAGCTCAACGGCAACTTCAACGGCCTCGGCTTCGCAATCGTCGGCATCTTCGTGCTGACCTGGGCCGCGTCCGTCATCATCTACCGCTACAAACGCTACGACAGGCTCGAGGTGAGGAGCGCGGGCGAGTAGGGAGGCTCGGCGCGGGCACAGGGCAGGGAGCCCCGGGCGGCCGGCAGCCGCTCACGCCAGGCGCGCGGCGGAGGTTCCTCGCGCGTCGATCGTGCCCGCCGCGACACCGTGCGTCTCATCGAAGAGCAGCAACCGGCCGGCGTTTCCGAGCCCGATGAACGTGCTCAAGTTGTGCAGCAGCGCCGCGATGATCGGCGCTTCCACTCCGAGCACTCCCGCGCCCGAGAGCACGATGAGGCCGAAGGTGAATCCCACGCCGATCGCGACGTTCACGTAAATCGTACGGCGGCAGCGACGGCTCAGGCGAATGCAGGTCCCGAGGCGGCGCAAGTCGTTCGTCATCAGCGCGAGGTCGGCGGAGGCGAGGGCCACATCGCCCGAGCCGTGCGCTCCCATCGCGACGCCGACCGCCCCGGCGCGCAGTGCGAGCGTATCGTTGATGCCGTCGCCCACGACCATCGGGCGATGTCCCGCTTTGATCTCCTGCATCACACGGTCGAGCTTCTGCTCGGGCAGCATCTCGGCGTACACATCGTCGATCCCGATCTCGCCTGCGACTTCCCGCGCTACAGCCGTGCGATCCCCCGTGAGGAGCACCATGTGCTCGATGCCGAGCCCTCGCAGGTCGGCGATGGCCGGTTTGGCACTGGCTCGCAGCTGATCGAAGAAGAGGAGCCAGCCGAGAAAGCGCCCATCGAAGCTCACGCCGGCAATCGGGCCGGTGTGCGCGGGCGCTGGGCTCACCGGAATGCCGAGCCGCTCGAACAGGTCCACTCGGCCGAGTGCGGCGACCGCCCCCTCGTAGTGGCCCGTCACACCGAAACCCCCGAACTCGCGCGGTTCCTCGATCACGGCTCGCGCCTCCCTCGGCACCGAGGCGGCGGCGGCGCGGCTCAACGGATGATTGCTCGCGGCCCCGAGACTCGCGCCGAGCCGTTTGAGCAGCGTCGCATCGACTCCGGGTGCGGGATGCACTTCGGCGAGCCGCAAATCTCCGGTCGTGATCGTGCCCGTCTTGTCGAAGACGACCGACGACACATCGGCGAGGTGCTCGAGAAACCCGGAGCCCTTGATCAAAATCCCGTGCCGCGCGGCGACCGCGATGGCTGCGACCGCGGTCGAGGGCGCGGCGAGCACGAGCGCGCATGGGCAGGATGCGACGAGCACCGCGAGCATGGCGGGCACATTGCCCGTGATGAGCCAGACGCCGGCTGCGATCAGCAGCACGAGCACCATGTATTGCCCGGCGTAGCGGTCGAGGAGCCTGGTCACCGGAGGCTTGGCATTCTCGGCCTCGCGCATGAGCGCGATGATGCGGCCGACCGTGCTCTCCTCACCGACGCGAGTGAGCTCGACTTGCAGCAGGCCGTCGAGGTTGATCGCTCCGGCGAGCACCTGATGTCCCTCGGCGACCTCGACCGGCACCGACTCGCCGGTGAGCGAAGCCAAATCGACGTTCGACTCGCCGCGCCGCACGATCCCGTCCGCGGGAATGCGCTCGCCGGGACGCAGCTCGATCAAATCTCCCGCGTGGAGCCGCGCGCTCGGCACGAGCTCGACCGTGCCGTCCGGCAGCAAACGGCGCGTGTCCACTTCCGTCAGCCGCGTCAGCGCGCGCACGGCCTCGTGCGAGCCGAGCATGCTGCGCTCCTCGAGGATGTGGCCGAGCGTCATCACGATCGGCAGCAGCGCGGCCGTCATGAGATCGCCCGTGGCCCACGCGGCGATGAGCGCGAGTGCGACCAGGCGGTCGGTGATCCCGTGCAAATTCGGGTGGCGCAGACTCGCCCATGCCTCCGTGAATACGGGTACGGCGACGAGCGCGGCGGAGAGGCCGGCCACCAACTCGGCGACGCCGGCCTGCGCCGGCAGCAGCAGCCGCATTCCGGCCGCGACGATGAGCAGGCAGCCCGCCGCAAGCGCGAGACTCACCCGCAGCCCGAGGATCAGCCGCTCTGCGCGATCGAGCAGCAACGCGGGGCCGCCCGCGCCCTCGGGCGGCAGCGGTACGACCGTCGGCGTGCAGCAGGGGTCGTCCACGGCGGCGGCCGAATCGGCTCCGGTGCTCGCCATCGGTCGGGGCTCGCGGGGTTCTGGGACTGCGCTCATTTAGGTTTTCCGGGCAGAAGGAACTGTACCCCAGTCTTGGGGTCGACCAGCACGGTGGACCCGGCGCGGTTCAGTATCCGGGAGACCTGCGCGCGATATTCGCGGAGCAGGAGGCTGTTGCGCGTTTGCGGCGTCTCCTGACGAGCGAGCGCCAGGATGCGGGCGGTCTCGACATTCGCGCGGCTCACGCGCTCCGCGGCGCTCGCCTGTGCAGCGGCGAGCAACTGATCGCGCTCGCGATTCGCCTCTTGCCGCCGCCGCTCCGCATCGGTGCGCGCCTCGGCGACCTGTCGGTCGGCCGCTTGCGTGGCGAGCAGCACGGCATCGAAGGCGGTCTTGGCCTCCGGGGGCAAATAGGCCGTCATGTCGATGCGCGCCACTTCGATGCCGAGCGAGGAGCCGGAGGCTGCGAGCGTGTGCAGGCGGGCATTGACCGAATCGAGCAGCGAGCGGAGTACCTCGACGCGCAGCGCCCTGACGTTCTGAGTGCTTCCCGTCGTGCTCGCGGCCGACTGCACGACGAGAAAATCGTTGAGATTGCGCCCGGCCGTCAGATCGACGGTGGCGGCACGGAAGAGTCGATCGAGCGCCGGCGCCACGTGGTCGTGCTGCAGGACGTATGCGATCGGGTCGGTGATTCGATAAATGAGCGCGGCGTGCAGCAGGAGGATGTTGTGATCGCCCGTCATGTAGGCCGCGATGTCCTGGGGGATCGGCTGCTCGGTGCCGAAGGGCCCCACGAGCTCCCGAGCTTTCTCCGTCGGCGGGGGCAGCGGGGCAACGTCCTGGCTCAACTGCCGCTCGGGTCCCGGCAGCACCTCGACCCGTTCGATGGGCCGCGGCCACGCGACGAGGAGCCCGGCCTCCTGCGCACGCACGATGCGGCCGAAGCGCAGCACGACCGCCTGGCTGTCCGAGGGGATCGTACGAATGTTGCTCATGAGCCAGATGGCGAGCAGCAGCAGACCCGCCACGTACACCACGCGAAATCCGATCGCGACGGACTGCGCGATCGGCCCGGGGGGCGGAGGCGGTGGCGGGCCGACCGGAACGGAAGCCGCCGTACGCGTCGGCTCGATGAGTGTGGCGCTCACGGATTCCTCGGAGCTCCGCCGGCCTTGCTCGCGCCGAGCCGCTCGGCGAGCTGGGGACGCGAATCGCCGCGTGCGCTCGTCCCCGGCTTGCGATGCGCGGTCGTCGCAGCCTGCGATCCGCCCTCGGGCCCATTGACCAGCACCTTGAAGGGCGCTGCATCGGTCCGCAACACGATGCTGGAGTTGCGTCCGATCATCTGGCTGATTGAATCGAGCGAGCGCAGCGTCGTGTAGAGGCCCGGGTCGCTTTCGTACGCTTTCGCGTAAACGCGCGCGGCGGTCTGCTCCGCATCCGCCACGGTGTGCGCCGCCTGCTCGCGCGCCGAAGCGACGACTTCGCGCGCATCGCGGTCCGCATCGGCGCGAATTTGCGCCGCCTCGCGCAAGCCCTGCGCCGTGCGCTTCGCCGCTTCCGTCTCGCGCTCGGCGCGCATGCGCGCGACGGTGGCGGCGAGCGTTTCATCCGGCAGCGTCATGCGCTCGATGCCGACCTGACGGATATCGATTCCATAGACCTGCTTCATGCGCGCGGCGATCTGCTCGCGCAGCTCGCCCTCGAATGCATCGAGTCGCACACGTTGAGGATCGATGTTGACGAGATCGCTCAGTGCGAAGTTGCTCGAGGTGATGTGCAGCGCCGCGTCGACGTAGCTGCGCAGCTGGCGCGCCGCCTCATCCGGCTGATTGCGCACGGAGCGCAGGAACTGGCGTACCTCGGTGGGACTCGAGGGCACCTGCCAGGCAACGTACGCCTGGACCAGTACTCGCAGACCCTCGCGCGTGCCCACATCCTGCAGACCCGTGGCCGTCGTGCGCAAACGAAGGTCGATCGGGATGCTGCTCTCGAACGGCGCGGGAAGCTTCCAGGCGAGCCCCGGCCGAGTCACGACGCGCACGGGATTGCCGAAACGGGTGATGACGATCGCCTCGCCCGCGGGAACCATGACGATGCACGCCGCGGCGATCGCAGCGAGCAGGATGAGTGCCGCGACACCGATGCGCAGCAGGGTCTTGAGCCGCTCGTCGTGCGTGCCGGGCGGGCCGAGGTTGTCTGAAGCTGTGTTCGTGAGCATTGGATGGCCGGTTAAGAATGAGTTCCGAATGAGCGGCGTTTCAACCCCGGGGCTCGCGCTCGGGTGCGGTCGACGGCTCGGTGGGCGGCTCGGTGGGCGCCTCGTTGGGTGACTCGGCAGCTGGCGCCTCGGTCGCGGGGCCGGTGGATGGCTCGGCGGGCGTTGCGGTGTTGCCGCCGGAGATGCCGCCGATCGAGATGGACCCGCCGGAGAGGCCGCTGCTCGTCATTCCGCCGCTCGCACCGTTCGCACCGCTCACGCCGCCTGCGCCGCCGGCAGTCGCGCCGTTCGCACCGCTGACACCCGCGCCGCCCAGGCCGCCTGCACCCGCGGCGCTACCCGAGCGGAAATCGAGGAACGTCCGCTGATCCTGGCTCAAACGGCTGTCGACCAGCGTGAGGCGCGTCCGCGCGAGAGCCGCCTCGAGCGCATCGAGCCGGCGCTCGAGCAGGAAGGAACGGTGGCCATCGGCATATGCGTGCCGGTCTGCCGTGAATCGATACGCGTCGGCATCGGCCGCGTGGGTGAGCTCCGCTGCGCGCGCATCCGCGGCCGCGGAGAGCTGATGGGCTTCCTGCTGCGCGACGCCGGCCCGCGCACTCGCCCGCCCGCGCTCGTTCGAGATGCTGGCCAGCGCGTTGACCTCGGCGGCCTGCACCGCGTGATAGGCGGACGCCGCACCCGCCGGAGGATGGATCTCCTCGATCAGCACCGACACGATGTCGATCCCTGCCTGCCGGATTGCAGGCTCCGCCGCGAGCTCCGCCTGCAGCATCCCGGAGACGTTCTCGCGCCGCGCACCGATCACCTCGGGGAGCGTGCGGGAATTGAAGTAGCGCAGCACGAGGCTGCTCGCGGCCGCTTTGATGAGGGATTCGGGATTGGCGACCGTATAGAGCGACTGCTCGGCAGCGGTGTCGGTGAGACCCACACGATAGAGGACGTAGATTTCCGTGGCGACGCTCTGGAAGCTCTGCGCTCCGGTGCCGGCGCTCGGCACCAGGTAATGCGCCTGGTCGGCATGAGCGCTCTCCCAGAGCCTGTTGAGACTCAAAGGCGGGACCGCCTCGGCTCCGATCGGCGCTTGCGATTCGGCGGCCGCGGACTCATCGACACCGATCGCGACCGAATGGATCGTGCCGTACTCGACGGGGCGCAGCCGTCCGAACGGCCACGGCAGGATCAAATGCAGGCCCGGGCCGAGCACGGCGACCGGCGCGCCGAAGCGCTCGTAGACGCCGCGATGACCGAGCTCGATCAGCTTCAATCCCGAGAGGCCCCAGCACAGCAGCGCCGTAGCGAAAAGCGCCGGCAGGATCGCTGCGCTCAGGAACGCGAGTGCCCAGCTGCGGGCAAAATCGAGTCCGAGGTGAGTGCGCAGCAGCGTTCCGGGAGCGCGCGGGCCGCCGGTGACGAGACCCGCAACGATGCTGTCTACGACGGCACGCGCATCGGCCGCGGCCGGGGCCGGCAGGAAGAGCCTGCCGAGCGCGCGCAGCGCGAGCTCGACAGCGACGAGCCCCGGGATGCAGACGATCACGACCGCGGGCCAGAAGAGCCAGCCGAGCCCCGCGCCGCGCCCGAAGCCGATGCACGCGGCGGCCGCGAGCAGCCACGTCGCGAGCAGCAGGATTCTTCGGAGCGCCGGCGCCTCGGGCAGCTGTGGCGCCGGGAACGCGTTCAGGACCCGCTCGGCAACGAGCGAGACGAACGCGATTGCAACGACGAAGGCCGCGGCGATGTTCGCGCTCGCGGCATGCTCCAGCACGGCGGAGCCCGCCGGCCACAACGCGCGGATCGCGACGCAGACGAGAACGGCGCCCGTGGTTACCACGAGCGCCTGGCCCATCCGAGCGGCGTTGCCAGGATGATCGCGAACCGCGAGCGGATGCCGCGACGACGCGATCTCCCCGCTACCCTCGGCCGCATGCCGGATGCGGGCGGCAGTCAGTGCAAGTGTCCCGAGCAGCGCGAGGTCCGCAAGCAAAAGCGCCGCGAGCGCAATCCCCCCCAGTCCGTCGGCGATGGCCTCACGGCCGAGTGCGCGCAGCTGCGGAGCGACCGACGCCGGGAGCCACTCGGCCGCGAGCGCAAGCGCCACCACGACGGTCAGTGCGCCGTAGAGGATGGCGAGCTGCCGGATCAGCCGGTGCGACCGCGGAAGGACCGGCTCCTGGTCCGGCTTGGAATCGGTGTCGATGATACTCATGAGTTTACGCGGGCGGCCCTCGCGCCCGGGTCAGCGCGGCTGCCGGTGCGAGAGCGCCTCGGCCCGCCGCGCCCGTCACTGACTATTCGTGACCCAATCCGATGAATACGGACTTCGAGCGCGCAGCCCTCGCGGCCGATGGCCATCCGGGTGAAAGGGCATCGGTGTGATACTAAGGGGGCGGCCGGAGATCCTGCAACGCTCGCCTGCGCAATCGAGATTATGACGTCAGCCACCCCACCCACCGGACCGCCGCAGCCGCGCCGCGCGCGATGGCCGTGGCTGGCGGCCACGATCGTGCTGCTCGCCGCCGGCGGCGCCGCCCTGGCAGGGATCCGCCACGCCCAGCGCCAGCGCCTGGCGACGCAACTGCTCGCGAGCTTTCCGGACGCCGTGCTCGCGCACCCGTCCCTCGTGCGCTTTGCCGTGGCCGAGGCGCGGCCGCTCTTCAAGGCCAACTGCGCCGTGTGCCACGGAGAGAACATGCACGGCAATACCGCGATCGGAGCCCCGAACCTCACGGACCAGGTCTGGCTCTACGGCGATGGCACCGTCTACGACATCGAGCGGACGATTCTCTACGGCGTTCGCACCGGGCTCAGCAAAACGCGCAACGTCACCGACATGCCGGGGTACGGCCTGCGGGGCCGCCTCACATCCGGGCAGATCGACGATGTCGTGCAGTATCTGCTCAAGTTGAACGACCGGCCCCACCGGGCGGAGGCGGCCGAGGAGGGCCGCGCCTTGTATTACGGCCTGGCGAACTGCGGCGACTGCCACGGATCGGATGCGCGCGGCGACTCCGACTATGGCTCTCCCGATCTGACGGTCAATGTCTGGAACAGCGGCGGCGATCCGCAATCGCTTTACCGCAGCATCTATTTCGGGCGGCACCGCATCATGCCGGCCTGGGTCGGCAAGCTGACCTTCGAACAGATCCGCGCGCTCGCCGTCTATGTCTATTCCGAATCGCACCCGAGCCCGAGCCGGGAAACGAACGCAAGCACCAGCCAGACCGCCTCGCCGAGCCGCTCATGACCGATGCCACTCTCGTCAAACAGCCCCGTGCCGCCGCGCGCCCCGGCAGGTTCGCGCGGCTTCGCCGCCGGCTGCTCGATGAGCGCACCCGCCTCGAGTGGATGCTGCCCGCGGGCGGCATCATCATTGGACTTGCGGTCGCCGGTGCCGGCCTGTTTCGTCCCGCGGCGCGGCCGACTATCGCAGTGCCTCCCGGCTATGTCGCGCTCGTCAATCAAAAAGGCATTCTGACCAGCGACTTCATCGCTCAAACACAAGCCGAGACCGGCGTCGGCTTCAATCAAACGACGCAGGCGAAGCGCCGGCACGTGCTGCGCGAGATGATCGACGAGGAGCTGCTCGTGCAGCGCGCGCTCTCCCTCGATTTGCCGGAGACCACGACCGAAGTGCGCGATGCGATGGCGGCGGCAGTGAACGCCCAGGTCGCCGCACCGCTTCTCGAGATCGAGCCGACCGACGAGGAGCTGCGTACCTTCTACGACCGGCACCGCGCGAAGTACACGATCGGCGGCACCATGACGCTGCGCGATCTGGTGAT
Organism: Steroidobacteraceae bacterium; assembly: GCA_035606175.1. GTDB lineage: Bacteria > Pseudomonadota > Gammaproteobacteria > Steroidobacterales > Steroidobacteraceae > JASHUC01. The sequence goes on from DATNFW010000032.1 coordinate 83,014, forward strand.
GCACTACGGCACCTACGCGGACGCCGATCAGAGTTTGCCCCAGGCGGAGAGCGACGCGGCCGAGGCCGTCTATCAACTGCGCTCCGGCGCGGCGATCGATTACGTCATGGAGCATTTCGGGTTCGTCGACTCCGGACGCGTGTCGGACGGCGAAGAGCTCGATTTCGCCGCCAAGATCCACCTCGGCGCGAAGCTCTATCCGGTCGCGACGGCGCTCAATGCCGGGCAGATCTCGGACCCGGTCGTCACCGCAGACGGCGTGCACGTGCTCGTCATGCTGCAGCGGCAGCTGCCTCGCCCCGCACCGTTCTCGGCGGTGCGCGACCAGGTGTACTCCGACTTCCGCGCGGAGCAGAAGCAGCGCGCGAGCGAGGAGAATTTGAGGATCCTGCGCTCTCAGGCGCAGATCCTCCTCGCACCCGGGCAGTCCGAGTGAGGACGGTGATGGGCGGCAGAGGGGCGCTGGCGCTGCTGCTCGGGTTGGCCGGATGGGTCGCGTGCGCCGCGCGCCCACTCTCCGTGCACGCGGCCGAAGCGGGCGTGAGCTACTCGACCTGGATCGTCTCGAGCGACACGGTGATGCTGCGCTTCGTGTTGCCCGCCGCGGAAGCCAATCGGCTCGCGGGCTCCGCGATCCCGGTGCTGACCGTGAGCAAGCTCGGCGACTATCTGCTCGAGCACACCGCCGTCACCGCCTCCGGTCGCGATTGTCCGGCGATCGACCAGGGGTACGATCTCGGCCGTGTCGATCCGGTGCGGGTGGGCGCGGAGCTCTACGGGTTCGAGATCGTCTTTCGCTGCAGCGCGCCGATCCGCTCGCTCGTCCTCGAGAACCGCGCACTCTTCGATCGGGTGCCGGGTCACGTCGATTTCGCGCGGATCGAGGCCGGACGGCGTTTCACCGATCAGCTGTTCACGGCAGGGCGCCAGCGCGTGCGCATTCCGAACATATCCGACGCGCCCGCGGCGAGCCTCGGCGCGTACGTGCGGCTCGGCATCGGGCATGTGCTCCGCGATGCGGGGCGACTGTGCTTTTTGACTGTGGCGCTGCTCGTCGTCATGCATCGGCCGCGTCGGATCCTGCTCATCATCGCCGGGCTCGTGGGCGGATACGCTGTCGCGCTGGCCGCGGATGCAGGGGGGCTCGTCGTCTCTAACCGAGCGCTGATCGAGGCGTTCATCGGCTGTTTGATCGCGCTCTACGCGCTCGCGGCCATCGCCCCGCAGCTCGCGCGACCGGTCATTGCGACCCGGGGGTGGCCGCTTCTATTGCTTGCGCTCGCGATCGTCGCGGCCGGCCTGCGTGCGGCCGGACCCGCATTGCTGCTCGCCGGAGGCGGGCTGCTCTCGGCGGGCTTCCTGGCCGCGATCCGCAGGCCCGGCGCGCGCACGCCCGGCGCAGGCGCGAGCGCCGGAATACTGCTGGCGCTGCCTGCGGTCATTTTCGGATTCCTGGATGGCTTTACGCTTCAGTCGCTCCTCGCTCCGCTCGAGCTGGCGTTCTCGAGCCGAGTGCGCATGGCGATCGGATACGATCTCGGCGCGCTCCTCGCCGAGGCCGGTATCTTTGCGATTGCGGCAGGTGCGGTTGCACTCGCGAGCGGCTTCATGCGTGCGGGCGGCTTCGGGCGCGCTGACGGCGTCATGCGCTCGAGCGGTCTCATGCGGTCGAGCGATTTGATGCGCCCGGGCGATCTCCTTGCGGGGCTCGCCGTACAAACGGCCGCGACGCGGCGCACGCTGCTCGAGGTGCTCACAGCCGCGATTCTCGCCGGGCTCGGCACCTTCTGGCTCGTCACCCGCCTGCACACTTGAAACAGACGCCGCGGCTGCGGCTCAGGCGTGAGACGCCTCGAGCGCGAGGGCGAGGTGCTGGCGGGCGCGTCGCACGCGCATTTCGACCGCTTTGCGGGTGAGACCGAGCTCGCGCGCCGTCGCGGCCTGCGAGTGCTCGCGCACGGCCGTCAGCAGGAGCGGCGCGAGCAGTTGCGGGGGCAGGTCCTCGAGGGCCCTGCCGAGCGAGCGCAGGCTTTCATTGCCGATCAGCTGCCGCTCGATACCGCACTCCTCGATGCCGCAACAGCCCTCGTGGAGCACGTCCGACTTCAACCGCGACAGCATCCCGAGCTGCGTCGCACGGCGGCGGGCCCAATCGCGGCACTTGTTGAGCGCGATCGTGGTGATCCACGCTTCGAAGGGGCGACCGGCGTCGTAGTGCTGCAGCGCCCGCCAGACGGCGAAATGCGTGTCCTGAACCGCGTCGCGGACGTCCTCGGGGTCGCGCAGCCGGCGTGCGATGACCGCGTGCAAATGGCGACCATGGCGTCGCATGAGGTGGGCGAAGGCGGCCGTGCCACCGTTCAGCGCAAGGGTGACGAGCTCTCCATCCGTAGAGCACTCGCTCGCGCGCGAGCCGCTCTCGAACCGGCTCGTTGCGCGGCGTGGGAGAGTCCCCGCCGGCTCCGCCGGACGCGAGCTGCGCAGCAGCGCAAGATGGGGCATCTCCCGCCGGCCGCGCGGCCGAATGCAGCTCGCTTCGGCCTCATCCGGTCTCGACTCGACTGCCGCTTCGCTTCTGCCGCGCACGCCACCCGCCTGTCGACGATCAGGCGTCGAGCGTGGGCGGAGATGCGTAGCCTGTCAGGTAAGTTACGGTTTTCGGTGCTGTTCGTTCACGTTATCGATCCGTTAACTTCGCGCCATTCGGGGCGTAAGAGGCTTGCGGGGTTTGGTGCTTGCGAGCCTGCAGCCTAGAATACGGCGCTCTGCCCGGGACCCATCCCTCAAATGCGATTCGCCCACCCGTTCGAGGTCATCGTCGTCGGCGGCGGCCACGCTGGCACGGAAGCCGCGCTTGCCGCGGCGCGCATGGGCGTGCGCACGCTTCTCATCACGCAGAGCATCGAGACGCTCGGCCAGATGAGCTGCAATCCGGCGATCGGCGGGATCGGCAAGGGTCATCTGGTCAGGGAAATCGATGCGCTGGGCGGTGCCATCGCTCGCGCGGCCGACCGCGCCGGTATCCAGTTCCGCATCCTGAACGCGAGCAAGGGGCCCGCGGTGCGGGCGACGCGCGCCCAGGCCGACCGCCAGCTCTACCGTCAGGCGATCCGCTCGGCGGTCGAGAATCAGCCGAACCTGACGCTGTTTCAGCAGGAGATCGCGGATCTCATCATCGAGAGCGGGCGTGTTCGCGGGGTCACGACCGTCACCGGGATCGCGTTCGAGGCGCCCGCCGTCGTGCTCACCGTCGGGACGTTTCTCGGCGGCAAGATACACGTCGGCCTCGATCACTACAGCGGCGGCCGTGCCGGCGATCCTGCCTCGCTCAAGCTTGCCGCATGTTTGCGCGAGCTGCCGTTCCGCGTCGGCCGCCTGAAGACGGGCACGCCCCCACGCATCGACGGCCGCACCATCGACTTTGCCCGGCTGCAGCGGCAGTCGAGCGATGACCCCCTCCCGGTGTTTTCGTTCCTCGGGCGTGTCAGCGAGCACCCGAAGCAGATCGATTGTTTCATTACCCAAACTAACGAGGCAACGCACGAGATCATTCGCGCTGCCACGGATCGCTCGCCGATGTTCACCGGCGCGATCGAGGGGGTGGGTCCGCGCTACTGCCCGTCGATCGAGGACAAGGTCGTCCGCTTCGCCGAGAAAACGTCCCATCAGATCTTCGTCGAGCCCGAGGGCCTCACGACGAACGAGGTCTACCCGAACGGCATCTCCACGAGCCTGCCGTTCGATGTGCAGTACGCGCTCGTGCGCAGCATCCGCGGATTCGAGCGCGCGCACCTGACCCGGCCGGGCTACGCGATCGAGTACGATTTCTTCGATCCCCGCGACCTCGAGCCCTCGCTCCGGACGAGGTTCGTGGAGGGCCTTTATCTCGCGGGCCAGATCAACGGCACGACGGGCTACGAGGAGGCCGCCGCGCAGGGGCTGATCGCCGGGATCAACGCGGCGCTTCAAGTCCGGGGCGAGTCTCCCTGGACGCCCAAGCGCAGCGAAGCCTATCTCGGTGTGCTCATCGACGACTTGACGACGCGCGGGGCGAGCGAGCCGTACCGCATGTTCACGAGCCGCGCGGAGCACCGCCTGCTGCTCCGGGAGGACAACGCCGACTTGCGGCTCACTCCGCTCGGCCGCTCGCTCGGTCTCATCGAGGACGAGCGCTGGCGGCTCACGGAGGCGAAGCGAGAGCTCACGGAGGCGGAGGTCGAGAGGTTGGGCGGGAGGCGGATTTGCGCCGACGGAGTGCCGGCCGCCTGGACCGCGCAGCATCTGCGCACTCCGCTCGCACGCGATCAGAGCGCGTTCGAGCTGTTGCGCCGGCCCGAAGTGCGCTACGAGGCAGTCGTTGCGCTCGCCGGAGCCCCGGAGTGGGAGGGCATCGACGACCGCCTGCCCTCGCAGGTGCGGTTGCAGGTCGAAGTGCGCGCCAAGTACGCCGGCTACATCGAGCGCCAGCAGGAGGAGATCGAGCGCCAGCGCTCGAGCGAGGAGACTTTGCTTCCGGCCGACCTCGAGTATGCGGAGATCGCCGGCCTCTCGACCGAGGCTCGCCAGCGCCTCGAGGAGGCTCGCCCCGCAACGCTCGGTCAGGCCGCGCGCGTGCCGGGCGTCACACCCGCCGCGGTATCGATCCTGCTCGTGCACCTCAAGAAGCGCAGTTGCCGCGGCGGCGGGCGCGAGCACGCCGCGTGAGCCGCTTTCGCGACCGGCTCGAGGCCGCCTGGGCACGCAATGACTCTCTCGTCTGCATCGGACTCGATCCGGAGATCGAGCGTTTCCCGCGCGCGATCGCGAGCGGCGCAGCGCCGATCTTCGAATTCAACAAGGCGATCGTCGAGGCGACCGCCGATCTCGTCTGCGCATACAAGCCGCAGTTCGCGCACTACGCCGCGTACCGGGCCGAGGACGAGCTCGAGCGCACGATCGAGTACATCCACGAGCGCCATCCCGGCATTCCGGTCGTGCTCGATGCCAAGCGCGGCGATGTCGGCCACACCGCGAGTCGCTACGCGGCCGAGGCTTTCGAGCGCTACGGTGCGGATGCGGTCACCGTCAATCCGTATCTCGGCTCGGATTCGCTCGAGCCGTTTCTCTCGTTCGAGGATCGCGGCACGTTCGTCCTGTGCCGCACCTCCAATCCGGGAGCTCGCGATCTGCAGGACCTCCTCGGCGGCGACCCAGGGGCCGCGGCACCGGAGGAAGCCTCCGCGCGAGCCGCTGCAGCGGCGCGGCCGCTGTACCAACACGTCGCGCAGCTCGCTGCCGCTCGCTGGAATACGCGCGGCAATTGCGGCCTCGTCGTAGGCGCCACTTATCCGGCCGAGCTCGCGGAGGTGCGCGCGATCGTCGGCGAGATGCCGCTGCTCGTGCCGGGCGTCGGTGCGCAAGGCGGCGATGTCGGGCAGGTGATCCGGATGGGCCAGACGCGCGCCGGGACCGGGCTGCTCGTCAGCTCATCGCGTGCGATTCTCTATGCCTCGTCCTCGGGAGACTTCGCCGAGGCGGCGCGCTCGGCGGCCCAGACGCTCCGGGAGACCATCAATCGACATCGACGAACGCTTGTTTGAGATGCGCCGCCGCCTGCTGGCAGCGGCAGGTTCGACTGCGGCCGCCGTCCTGCTCGGCGGCCTCGCCTCCTGCGAACGCACGGGCACGGGGGACAGCGGCGCCTCCGGCGCCGGGAAAGCGGGCGAGGCGATTCTCTCGCGCGGAAACGGCCCCGATCCGGACTCTCTCGATCCGCAAAAAGCGCGCACAGTCGAGGCGCAGAACGTCCTTCGCGACCTCTTCGAGTGTCTGACCTCGGTCGCGCGCGACGGCGGGGTCGCAGCCGGTGTCGCGACCGACTGGCGCTCGAGCCCCGATGGGCGCACGTACACTTTCCGTCTGCGTCCCGAGGCGCGCTGGTCGAGCGGCGATCGGGTGGTCGCGGCGGATTTCGTCGCAGGGCTGCGCCGTCTGGTCGATCCCGCAACCGCCTCGCCCTATGCGCAGGTCATCGAGGCGATCTCCAACGCCCGTGATGTTCTCGAGGGCCGCAAACCGCCGAGTGCGCTCGGCGTCGCCGCGCCCGCCGAGGACACGGTCGTCGTGACGCTCGATGCGCCGACTCCGTATTTGCCGGCGCTCCTCTCGCACCCGAGCACCGGACCCGTGCATCGACCGACGCTCGCGCAGCATGGTGAGGAGTCGGCCCGCCCCGGCGTCATGGTCTCGAACGGCGCGTTCGCGCTCACCCGCTGGGTGCCCGGATCGCACGTGGTCGCCGCGCGCAATCGCCGCTATTGGAACGATCGTGGCACGCGGTTCGAGGAGGTCCGGTTCCTCTCGATCGCGGACGAGAACACCGAGCTCACGCGCTATCGGGCGGGCGAGCTCGACGTGACGAACGTCGTGCCGCGCGATCAGCTCGAGTGGATCCGCGCGAACATTGCCGCGGAGCTGCACATCGCCCCGCAGCTCACGACCTACGCGTACGGCTTCAATCTCGACCGGCCGATCTTCCGCGATGCGCGCGTGCGGCGTGCGCTCTCGATGGTGATCGACCGCGAGCTCCTCGCTCGCGAGGTGTTGAGGGCCGGAGAGCGCCCGGCCTACGGCTGGGTTCCCTACGGAATCCACGACTACACGCCGCAGTCCTTCGACTACCGGGCGCTCGCGATGCCTGAGCGCATTGCCCGCGCGCGGCAGCTCTACGCGCAAGCGGGGTACTCGCCGCAGCACCCGCTTCGCTTCGAGCTGCGCTACAACTCGAGCGAGGTCAACGACCGCCTCGCCGTGGCGGCCGCATCGATGTGGAAGGAGGCGCTCGGAGTCGAGGCCCGCCTCTCGGCCGAGGAGTTCAAATCGCTCCTCCACGACATCGATCGGCGGGATGTCGATCTATTCGTCACGAGCTGGAGCGCCGATTACAACGACGCGTATGCATTCGCTCAATATTTTAAAAGCGATTTCGGCGTGAACCTGCCGCACTATCGCAGCTCCGAATACGACGGGCTGCTCGCCGAGGCGTCCCAGTCGGTCGATGCGGCGCACCGTCGCGCGCTGCTCGAGCAGGCCGAGCGCGTAGCGCTCGCCGACCATCCCCTGATCCCGATCTATTTCTACGTGAACAAGCACCTCGTCAAGCCGCGGCTCTCCGGCTGGTACGACAATCCGCTCAACGTCGTCTACTCGAAGGACCTGGGAACGAGCGGCGAAGCGGCGTCGGCTGCGCGGCCGCGTGCGGCGCGATGAAGCGCTCACCCGTCAAGTCCCGCAGGAACTCGCGATACCAGTTGTGGATGTCGTGGCGGCGCACTGCATCGAGCATCTGCTCGTGGCGGCGGCGCCGCTCCCCGAGCGGCATGGTGAGTGCGGTCTGCAGCGCGAGCGCGGTGCCGCGCTTGTCGTAGGGATTGACGAGCAGCGCCCCGGTGAGCTCGCGCGCCGCTCCCGCGAGCGGCGAGAGAATCAGCACGCCCGGATCATCGGCGTCCTGCGCCGCGACGTACTCCTTCGCGACGAGATTCATGCCGTCGCGCACCGGGGTGACGAGCGCGACCTGCGAGGCGCGCAGCACGCCCATCAGCGTCGCATGCGAGAAGTTGCGGTTGAGATAGCGCACCGGTGTCCAGTCAGCCTCGGCGAACCGGCCGTTGAGACGCCCCGCGGTCTGCTCGAGCGCCATGCGGATCTCGCTGTAGGCGAGCACGTCCGCGCGGCTCAAGGGGGCGATCTGCAGGAAGGTGACCTTCCCCTGGCTCTCCGGAAACGTCGTGAGGAAGTGCTCGAATGCTGCGAAGCGCTCGGTGAGCCCCTTCGTGTAGTCGAGCCGATCGACGCCGATGATGAGCTTGCGGCCGAGCAGGCTCGCGACGAGTCGTTGGACGGTCTCCTCGCGCATCACGCCGGCGGCCTCCGACGCGACTTGATCGACATCGACTCCGATCGGGTAGATGCCGAGCCGTACGGTGCGCCCGCCGACCTCGATCCGCGATCCGGTCGGTGTGCGCACGATCGCGTGCGGCGGCAGCTCGAGGCAGCTCTCGAAGGCGCGCAGATCGTCTTCTGTTTGAAAGCCCGTGAGATCGTACTGGCAGAGATCGCGCACGATCTCGTCGTAGCTCGGCAGCACCCGTAAGACCTGCAGCGGCGGAAAGGGGATGTGCAGGAAGAAGCCGATCGGGCCTTTGAAGTCGCAGCTTCGCAGGTGCCTTGCGAGCGGGATCAGATGGTAGTCGTGCACCCACACGCAATCGTCGGGGCGCAGGAGCTTCGCGAGCTGCCGGGCGAAGACCCCGTTGACCGCCTGGTATGCCTCGTAATCCTCGTTGTCGTAGCGGAAGCGCCCGGCGGCATAGTGGAACAGCGGCCACAGCGTGCTGTTGCAGAAGCCGTTGTAGTAGCGCTCGAGCTCGGCCGGCTTCAGATCGATCGTCGCGTAGCGGACGTTGTCGCGAACCAGCACGTCGGGGTCTGCGCGCGGCTCCTCGGCGGTCTCGCCGCTCCACCCGAACCACACACCGCCGGTACGTTGCAGTGCAGCAAGAACGCCGACCGCAAGACCGCCCGCGGCGGCCGCACGGCGCGGCAGCGAGAGGCGGTTCGAGACGCATACGAGTCGTTTCACTTCGTGTCGAGGCTCCTCAGCCACTCGAGAACGGCGGCTGGGCGCGGGAGCCAGCCGAGACCCGGTTGCGGTTGCGGGCCGACGTAGATGCCGAGGCCGCCTGCCGACTGGACATGGTTGAGCGCGTCCATGTCGGTCAAATCATCTCCCAAATACACTGGAACGCGCCCGGCGAACGGAGGTTCCTGCATGAACTCCTCGATCGCGGCGCGTTTGGTCGCCGAGCCCCCTTTCAATTCGATCACACAGTGGCCGGGCTGCAAATGCGCCTCCGGCGCCAAGCGAATCCGCGCGAGCTCGAGCGCCTCGCGAACGGCGGACTCGAGCTGCGGAGCCTGCCGGAAATGCAGCGCGAGACTTCTGCCCTTGTCCTCGAACAGCAGCGCGGGATGCCGTGCGGCGAAGCGCCGCAGCTCGATGCGCGCCGGTGCGAGATCCTCGCTCGAGAGGCCCGCGTAATGACGATCGCCGAGCGCATCGCGCCGCTCGGCGCCGTGCACGCCGGCCGCGGGGAAGCGGAACGGGCGGAAGAGTTGATCGATGTCATCGAGACTGCGCCCGCTCACGAGCGCGAGACTGCCCGCGAAGCGCCGCGAGAGCCGCCCGAGCAGAGCGGGCAAGCCGGCGGGGAGTTCCACGGTTTGCGGCGTCGGGGCGATGTCGATCAGGGTGCCGTCGATATCGAGGAACAGCGCCGCATCGTCCCTCGGAATCGGAAGAGAGGCTCCGGTCAACGCACCTGTACCCATCCCATGCTGGGGCGAAAATGCAAGCGGCGCGGTGCCCCGACCGCGACGTCGGCGGGCGCCACGTCCGCACCTGCGTCCCGCAGGAAATGCGAGACAAGAACGAGAACTCTATCGCAGGCCTCGCCTGCGGTCGAATGCTCCGGAAGATGCGCGGCGATTTTCGCCTGCAAATGACGCGCGCCGGGTGAGACTTCGCGCAGCGCCTCGATGCACCGGTCGAGCAGCAGCAGCTCCGTCGCGAGCGTGGTGTCGGTCACATCTGCGGGCTGCGCGCCGCGCAGGATGAACCGCAAGTGCAGCAGCGCGCCCGCCTCGCCGACGGTGTCGTAAACGCAGACGGCGATCGCGGAGTGCAGCTCGGCGCGGAACACGACGTCGTCGGTCGCGATCTCGAACCGGTCCGGCGCAACGAGCACTTCCCGAAGGGTGGCTTCCATGGAGTGCTGTATACCGCCCGGCGCGTCGCGCCATGCGCCCTCGATGCTCGGACTTTGAACTGCCGCACGCGAGCCCTCTCGGGGGTGTGCGGCCGGCCCGATTTTGCAGGCGTTTGTCGCCAGCTGGGCACGCTTCCTGCTCGGCGGAATCCACGGGCTACGGTCGCGGAGCGCCCGAGTGGCGCGGAGCGGGCAAGATGCTGCACAGCCTCACTGCATTGCGAAAATTCCACGTCCACGCATCCGACGGAGACATCGGCGAGGTTACGGACGGCTATTTCGACGATGAGCGCTGGGTCGTCCGCTATCTGGTTGTGAATACGGGCAGTTGGTTGAACGGCAGAGAGGTGCTGATCTCGCCGTATTCGATTTTCCGCGTCGACGACGCCGAGTCGGCGATCGTCACGCAGCTGACGCGCAAGCAGGTCGAGGGGAGCCCCAGCATCGACACCGCGAAGCCGATCTCGCGCCGTCAGGAGGAGAGCTATCTCTCCTATTTCGGTTATCCCGTCTACTGGCCCTACACGACACTGTGGGCGTGGGGCGCGACGCCGGTCGTGATTCCGCCGGAGCCGCGACTGCAGCCCGCGACGCGGCCGCCGAGTCAGGTGGCCGGCGGCCGGCCTGCGAGCGCAGTCGGTGAGGCTCCCGGTACCTCGAGCGATACCGCGACGGGGCCGGCCGGCGCGACGACGAGCGCCGAGGCCGGCGACAACTCGCACCTGCGCAGCGGCCGCGAGGTGACCGGCTATCACATTCAAGGCTCGGACGATGCGGTCGGGCACGTCGAGGACTTTCTGTTCGACGACGACTCGTGGGCGATCCGCTATCTCGCAGCCGATACGCGCAACTGGCTGCCGGGCAAGCACGTGCTGATCTCGCCGCAGTGGATACGCGAAGTGAGCTGGCCGGAGCGGCTGGTCGTCGTCGAGCTCAAGCGCGAGGAGATCGAGGGAAGCCCGCAATACGATCCGAAGCATCTGCCCTCGCGCGGCGACGAAGCGAGCTTGCATCGCCACTACCATCGCCCGGGTTACTGGGGCTGAGAGCTGAGCCGCTGCCGCGGGAGGCGCGGCCGCGTCGATCACTTTCGCCAGAACGCTGGCGTCGCGAGCACGAGGACGCTGAAAATCTCGAGTCTGCCGAGGAGCATGGCGACCGTACAGATCCAGGTCTGGTACGGCGTGAGCGCGTGATAGGTTTTGAACGGGCCGACGAGCCCGAGCCCGGGGCCGGTATTGTTGATGCTTGCGATGATCGCGCCGAACGAGGAGACGAAGTCGAGACCGCTTGCAAGCAGCGCGAACACGAGTACCGCGGTCGTCATGAAGTAGAGGAACAGGAAAGCGAGCACCGAATCGCTCACGCGATCCGGGATCAGACGCCCACCGATGCGCACCGGGGCGACGGCGCTCGGGTGCACCAGGAGCTTGAGCTCCCGCCCCGCCTGGCGTGACAGGAGCAGCGTGCGAAACATTTTGATGCCGCCGCCGGCGCAGCCCGTGCTGCAGAGAATGCAACACAGGAACAGCATCCAGTACGGTGCGAGCACGGGCCAGGTCGTGTAGTCGTCCGAGACGAGACCGCAGGTCGTCGCGATCGAGACGACGTTGAAGAACGCATGCCGCAGCGAGACGCCGAAGCTCGGGAAGGTGCGTGCGATGGTGAGCAGCGCGGCGATGCCGATCACGCTCGCGGCGAGCGTGACGACGATCGCCTTCGCCTCCGGGTCTCGCACGTAAGGCTCGAGCGTGAGGCGCCGCAGCGCGATGAAGTGCCGCGCAAAGGAGAGCGAGGCGACGATCATGAGCGCCGCGAGCGCGAGCTCGATCGATGGGGAGTGGAAGTAGCGGATGCTCTGATCGTGCGTGGAGAACGCGCCGAGCCCGACGGCGGAGAACGCATGGCAGATCGCATCGAGCCAGCTCATCCCGCAGAGCCGCAAGACGACGACGCCCACGACCGTGAGCGTGACGTAGACGTATGAGAGCGAGCGCACCGTCTCGGTGATGCGCGGTGTGAGCTTGTCCTCCCGGACCGGCCCCGGTGCCTCACCGCGATACAGCTGCATGCCTCCGATGCCGAGCAGCGGCAGTACCGCCACGGCGAGCACGATCATGGCGAGGCCGCCGCACCACTCGAGCGTATGGCGCCACAGATTGATGGAGGGCGCGAGATGGTCGAGGCCCGTGAGCACGGTCGCACCCGTCGTCGTGATGCCCGACATGGTCTCGAAGTAGGCTTCGGTGAAGGTGAGATGCGGCAGCAGCAGCAGCAGCGGAATGGTCGCCGAGGCGGAGATGAGCACCCAGCCGAGCGTCACGAGCAGGAAGCCGTCGCGCGGCTTCAACTCCCGCGCGCTCTTGCGGGTCGCCGCATAGAGCGCGAGCCCCGCGCCGCCGGTCGCGAGCGCCGCCACGACGAAGGGGAGGACCGTGCCGTCGTCCGAGATCAACGCCGCGAGAATCGGCAACAGATAGGCGGCGCTGAAGCCCGCGAGCATGAGCCCGAGCACATTCGCCACGGCGAGCATGGGACGGCGAGCCTGCTCGTCCGCTACGCGCCGAGGAACAGGCGCTCGACCGCCTCGACGTGCCGGCGGTCCGAGAGATAAAGGATCACGTGATCGTCCGCATTCACGACGGTGTCGTGATGGGCCATGATGACCTCGTCGCCGCGGACCACGGCGCCGATCGAGGCCCCCTCCGGGAGCGGTATCTCGTCGACGCGCCGGCCCACGACGCGCGAGCTCACGCCCGTGCCGTGCACGATCGCCTCGAGCGCCTCGGCGGCGCCGCGGCGCAGGGAGTGAGCCTTCACGATGTGGCCGCGGCGCACATGCGCGAGGAGCGAGCCGATCGTGATGGTTTGCGGCGAGAGCGCGACGTCGATGCTGCCGCTCTCGATGAGCTCCGCGTAGGAGGGCTTGTTGATGAGCGCCATCACCTTGTGCGCACCGAGCCGCTTGGCGAGCATCGCGGAGAGGATGTTCGCCTCCTCGGAATTGGTGATCGCCGCGAACACGTCGGTGCTGTCGATGTTCTCCTCCACGAGCAGCTCCTCGTCGGCGGCATCGCCCGCCAGCACGATCGTATTCTCGAGCAGCTCCGAGGCGCGCCGCGCGCGCTGCGGGTCGCGCTCGATGAGCTTCACCTGCTGGCTCTTCTCGAGCGCCTTCGCGAGGCGCAGCCCGATATTGCCGGCGCCGGCGAGCACGATCTTGCGCACGCTCGAGCTCTCCCGACGCATCTCGTGCATCACGCGCCGGATCGACTCGCGCCCGGCGAGAAAATAGAGCTCGTCGCCATCCTCGATCACCGTGTCGCCTTCGGGCCGGATCATGCGACCGGCGCGATAGATCGCGAGAATGCGCACGTCGGTCCCGGGGACGTGCTCGCGCAGGTCGCGCACGCGCTGGCCGACCGCGAGGCCGCCCTGGCGAGCCCGCGCGCCGACGAGGCGCACCCGCCCCTCCGCGAAATCGAGCACCTGCAGCGTGCCGGGATAGCGCACGAGCCGCTCGATGTACTCCGTCACCAGCTGCTCGGGGCTGATGAACACGTCCACCGCGAGAGCTTCCTCGCTGAAGAGCTCGGGGCGGCTCGTGTATTCGGCCGAGCGGATGCGCGCGATTTTCGTCGGCGTGCGATAGAGCGTATAGGCTACCTCGCACGCCATCATGTTGACTTCGTCGCTGTTGGTCAGCGCGATGATGATGTCGGCCTCGGCGGCGCCCGCCGCCTCGAGCACGGTCGGGTAGGCGGCGTTACCCGCGACGGTGCGGATGTCGATTCTGTCCTGCAGGTCTCGCAGGACGTCCTCGTTGGCATCGACGACCGTGACTTCGTTCGCCTCCTCGCGCGAGAGCTGATAGGCCGCGGTGCGTCCGACCTGGCCGGCGCCGAGAATGACGATCTTCATGGAATGGCCGAGTGCCGCAGCCGCGCGATCCGCCGCCGTGACCGGTGAGACCCCGCGCACCGCGCGCCCCGCGTCATGATCAAACCGGCTCGAGATTCGCGTACTGGAGCATCAGCCACTTCGTTCCCTGTGTCTCGAAGCTCACCTGCACGCGAGCGTGAGGACCGTTGCCCTCGACGGAGAGCACCACGCCTTCGCCGAAGCGCCCGTGGCGCACGCGCGCTCCGAGCCGCATCCCGGGCGAGACCGCCTCGTTCTCCGGGCGGTGGAACCGGCCCGCGCTCACCGGGCGCGAGACCTGTACGCGCGGGCGCACTTCCTCGATCAGCTCTTCCGGCACTTCTTTGATGAAGCGCGAGGGCTGGCCGTAGGCATCCGTGCCGTGCAGCCGGCGCTGCTCGGCGTAGGTGAGATAGAGCTGCTTCATCGCGCGAGTCATGCCGACGTAGCAGAGGCGGCGCTCCTCCTCGAGGCCGGCAAGATCGGTGATCGAGCGCTGATGCGGGAACAGCCCGTCCTCCAAGCCGCAGAGGAACACGACCGGAAATTCGAGGCCCTTCGCGCTGTGCAGCGTCATCATCTGCACGCAGTCCTCCCAGGCCTCCGCCTGCCCCTCGCCAGACTCGAGGGCGGCGTGGGAGAGGAATGCATCGAGGAGCGGTATCTCCTCGCCTTCCTCGGGCTCGAACCCGCGCGCGGCGCTCACCAGCTCCTCGAGATTCTCCACGCGCGCCTCGCCGCGATCGGCCTTCTCGCGCCGGTAGAATTCGATGAGGCCGCTCGCCTCGAGCACGTGGTCCACCTGCTCACTCAGAGGGCGGCCCGCGATCTCCCGCCCCAAGCGCTCGATGAGCGCGAGAAAGCCCTGCACCGCGCTCGCGGCCTTCGGGCCCAGAGTCTCGAGCGAGCCTTCGGCCGCTTCCCACAGTGAGCTGCGCGCGCTCTTCGCGCGCTCGCGGATCAGATCGAGACTCTTCGCGCCGATGCCGCGCGCCGGCAGGTTCACTACGCGCTCGAAGGAGGGATCGTCGCGATGATTGACGATGAGCCTCAGATACGCGAGTGCATCCTTCACCTCGGCTCGCTCGAAGAACCTCAAGCCTCCGTAGACGCGATACGGCACGCGCGCTGCGAGGAACGTCTCCTCGAAGATGCGCGACTGCGCGTTCGAGCGGTAGAGGATCGCAATCTCGCGGCGCTGGCCCCCGCGCTGCATCCACTCCTCGATCCGGCGCAGGACGAACTCCGCCTCGTCGCGCTCGTTGAATCCGGCGTAGAGTCGAATGGGATCGCCCTTGCCGCCGCTCGTCCACAGCGTCTTGCCGAGGCGTCCGGCGTTGTGGGCGATAAGTGCGTTCGCGCCGCTCAGGATGGTGCCGGTGGAGCGGTAATTCTGCTCGAGCTTGAAGAGCCGCCCGTGCGGGAAATCGCGCCGGAACTCCTGCACGTTCTCCACGCGCGCGCCGCGCCAGCGGTAAATCGATTGATCGTCGTCGGCGACGACGAACGGCTGGCTCTCCGACCCGACCAGCAGCTTCAGCCACCCGTATTGAATCGAGTTCGTATCCTGGAACTCATCGACGAGCACGTGGCGAAAGCGCCGCCGGTAGTGCGCGAGCAGCGCAGGCGTCCCGCGCCAGAGCTCGAAGGCCCGAAGCAGCAGCTCCGCGAAATCGACCACGCCCGCCCGAGCGCACGCCTCCTCGTAATCCGCATAGAGCCGGATCAGTTGCCGGCGCGTCGGGTCGTTGCCGTCCTTGAGCCCGGCGGGCCGGCGCCCCTCGTCCTTGTTCGAATTGACGAACCATTGGATCTCGCGCGGCACCCAGCGCGTCTCATCGAGATCGAGCGCCTTCACGAGCTTGCGGATGAGGCGCAGCTGATCCTCCGAGTCGAGGATCTGGAAGCTCTGCGGGAGCCCCGCCTCGCGCCAATGCAGGCGCAGCAGCCGGTGCGCGATGCCGTGAAACGTGCCGATCCAGAGCGCACCGCCCGGGATCCCGAGGAGCCGCTCGATGCGGCCGCGCATCTCACCGGCCGCCTTGTTCGTGAACGTCACCGCGAGCACGCTGTGGGTCGAGACACCCTCGGCCTGCACCAGCCACGCGATGCGGTGCGTGAGCACGCGCGTCTTGCCGCTGCCGGCACCGGCGAGCACGAGCACCGGGCCGACGGGCGCCGTCACCGCCTCACGCTGCGCTTCGTTGAGCGGCGCCAGAATGTGCGACACGTCGTCCATAGGGGCGCGCATTCTACCAGCCGAGCGCGGTCCAGGCCGCATCGCGCCCGATGCGGCCGCGAGGCGATTCACCACTTATTGCGCAGCTCGCGCAGCTTCAGGAACACCGTCTTCGCATCCGGTCGCTCGCCGATGTCCGGGAAGCGCTCCCGCAGGTGCGCGATGATCGTCGGGTTCTGCAAGCGCAGGAAAGTGTTGACGCGCTTCTCCTCCCCGAGCGTCGTCACGAGGGTCGACTCCGGCGCCTGATCGCGGCAGCGTGCAAGGAGCGCAGTCGCTTCCGCGTTGTCGGGCTCGCGATCGAGCGTGAACTCGAGATTGCGCGTCAGGTACTCGTGGCCCGGATACACGCGCGTCTCCTCCGGCAGCCGCGCGAGCTGGTTCACGAACGTCTCGTAGAGCAGGTCGGGGCGCCCGCTCGTGTGACAGTTGCCCGCGCCCGCATTGAAGAGCGTGTCGCCGGAGAAGAGCGCCGGTTGCGCCGCGTGCGCGAACAGGCAGATGTGCGTCATGGTGTGCCCCGGGGTGTCGAGGCATTCGAGCTCGACCGTGCGGCCGACCCGGATCACATCGCCTCGGTTGAGGCCCCTGTCGACGTCTCCTATTTGCGCCGCCGCTCCCGCGTGCGCGAGGAGCCGTGCGCCCGTTGCGCCCTTGAGCCCCTGATTGCCGCCCGTGTGATCGGGATGCTCGTGGGTATTCACGATCTGCGTGATGGTCCAGCCGCGCCGGCGGGCCGCATCGAGGCACCGTCGCCACTCGAGCGGGTCGACCGCCAGCGCCTCGCCCGTCTCCGGGCAGGCAATGAGATAGTGGAAATTGCGAAAGTCGTTCGCCGCCCACACGCGCTCGATTAGCATGGCATGCCTCCGGAGTTCTCGAATTTGCCACTCATCGCGCTCCCGGGGGAGCCGCGCCGCAGGCGCGGCCGGGACCGCCTCGTGTCGCTCACCGGAAACGTACCGGGAAAGGCGAACGCGCGCCATAATGACCGTGCGCAGCCCCGCTGCGCGGGACAGCCGTAGGCGAGCCATGCGTCATACCTTTCTTTACGAGCCCGGTGTCTGGGCGCTCTCCGGCATGTTCTGGAGTGGGGATGCCGAGGGCATCGCGGTCGACGGACGCACCGAGATCTCCCACGGCAGGGACTGCTGGATGCTCGCCGGCCGTATGCGCGTGCTGGCGGCACCGCCCGTCGAGTTCGTGAACGTCTACACGATCGAGACGCCCGGGCGCGACTCGCTCGCCTCGAAGTGGACCTCGGAGAACCCGACGCTCGGCCGCCTGCACGGTGTATTCGCAGTCGCCGGGCCCACCATTCTCTCGCTCTACCGCTCCGAGCAGGGCGGCTACCAGGGCACCGAGCACCTGCGTCAGATCACGACGGATCAATACGAAGCGTACGGCGTGCTGCTGATGGAGGATCGCCGGCTCTCTTCCTGGCACCTGACGCTCACGCGGTGAAGCACCCGCGCTGATGCACTCGCCGGGCGCGCCAGCGCACTAGAGCAGCAGGTTCTGCGTCGTCGGCAGATAGTGATCGATGAGCAGCGCCGCGAACAGCCACATCAAATAGGTGACCGAGAAGCGGAACACGCGCATCGGAAGTGTCTTGCTGTCCGAGCGCTTCAGCTTGAGCGCGTAGTACACGAAGATCACATCGAGAACGAGCGCGGCGGCGAGATAGATGAGCCCGCTCATGCGGGTGAGGAACGGCAGGAGCGAGACGGCGGCGAGCAGCATCGTATAGAGCAGCACGTGCAGGCGCGTGTACTCGACGCCGTGCGTGACCGGCAGCATCGGGATGCCCGCGCGCGCGTACTCGTCGCGGCGAGCGATCGCGAGCGCCCAGAAGTGCGGCGGTGTCCACGCGAAGATGATGAGGAACAGCAGCAGCGCGTTGGCATCCACGCTGCCCGTGACGGCCGTCCAGCCGAGGATCGGCGGAGCGGCGCCGGCGGCGCCGCCGATCACGATGTTCTGCGAGGTCGCCCGCTTGAGCCATACCGTATAGACGACCGCATAGCCGATGAGCGAAGCGAAAGTGAGCAGCGCGGTGAGCGGGTTCACGAGGAAACCGAGCACGGCCATCGAGACGAAGCCGAGCACCGCAGCGAAGACGAGCGCCTGACGCTCGGTGATCTTGCCGCGCGGCAGCGGCCGGCCGCGCGTGCGCGCCATTTGAACGTCGATGCGTCGGTCGAGGACGTGATTGAGGGCCGCCGCGCAGGCGGCGGCGCACGCAATTCCGAGATTGCCCCACAAGAGCGCGCGCAGCGGCGGGAGCCCGGGGCTCGCGAGGAGCGTGCCCACGATCGCCGTGAAGACGATGAGCGAGATCACGCGCGGCTTGGTGAGTGCGAAGTAGTGGCGCCAGGTCGCAGTCGAGCGCAGGTCCGCTGCGGGCGCATCCGCGCGAGCCTCGGCGGACTGCGTTGCGCCGCCGGGCTCTGCGGCGAGTGGAAGCGGGTCTCTCGGTTGCGGCATGGCTCGACTCATGCAAGCCGTGGTGATCGCAAGCTGTGGACCAGGGCGAGCACGGCGAGCAGGGTGAGCGCGGCGCCCGCGTTGTGCGCCGTCGCGAGCCAGAGCGGAAAGCCTTCGAGCACCATGGAGATGCCGATCGCGAGCTGCACCGCGAGGGCGGCCAGGACGAACCAGGCGACCGTTCGCGGGCGCCGGAGCGTGCGTTGCCGGAAGGCCGCGAGAGCGGCGGCGATCAGTACGCAGGCCGTGATCCCCGCACCCATGCGATGGGTGAAGTGGATGGCCCGACGGGCGGCGCTCGTGAGAATGCCGCCTTCGTAGTCGATGCTCGGGGCATGCCAGAGCACGAAGGCATGCCGATAATCCATCGCCGGCCACCAGGAGCCCTGGCAGGTCGGAAAATCGGGGCAGGCGATGGCGGCGTAGTTGCTGCTCGTCCAGCCACCGAGCGCAATCTGCACGGCGAGCACCACGAGGGCGAGGACCGCGAGCCGGGGGGCCCAAATGCCACGCTTGGACCAGATCCCCCCGCGCGAAGCGCGCACCGCGCCTTGCCTGAACCGTACCGTGCCGTGCTCGCCCCAGGCAATGCCTCGCGATGCGGTATCCGCCCCGTCGGCGCGGAGTGAGAGCCACAGCCACCACAGGAGACTCACCGTCGTGAGCCCGAAGATCAGATGCAGCGTGACGATGAGCGGACGCAGCAGCAGCGTCACGGTGAGCATGCCGAGTGCGCCCTGCAGGACGACGATGCCGAGGAGCGCGACCGCGTAGCCCGCGCGACGCGGGGACTCCTGTCGGCTCGCGATCCCGAGCGCTGCGATCACCACGATCAGAAAGCCAAGGGTCGAGGCGGCGTAGCGATGGATCATCTCGTGCCACGCCTTCGATACATCGAGCGCCGGTCCGCCGAAGTTCGCGCCGCTCGCCAGACTGTGCTCGGCTCCGAGGGGGGTGATGTGCCCGTAGCAGCCCGGCCAGTCGGGGCATCCGAGACCGGCCGCCGTGAGGCGCACATATGCGCCGAGCACCACCACGGCGAAGCCGAGCAGGACTGCCGCGAGAGCCAGCTTGCGCATCCATGCCGCGGCAGGGATGGAGCGCGTCGCGATGATTTCAGCCAATGTGAGAGAGCTTAAGGAGTAACCGAAGGTCCTGGAGCAGGCCCTTCGGGTCGCGGCTCAGATCGTAGCGCATCATGAGGTTCCCGAGCGGGTCGACGAGGAAAATCATCTGGTCCCGATTCTCGCGCGGGAACGACGCGAGGAGCTCGCTGCCCGAGCCCGCGCTCGCATCCTGCACGAGCAAGCCGCCCGCAACGCTCGACAGAGCGATCGGCGCACAGCAGCTGCCCGTCGCGAGGAACACGCGCTCGACGCGCGGCGAATCGGTATTGAGGGCGAGCCACGTCTGGCGCATGACGTAGAGGGAGTACTGGCACCAACGGGTGCAACCGCCATCGCCGACGTAGACGAGCGCCCAGCGTTTGCTGAAAACATTCGCGGCCGACTGTCGAGCTCCGGTCGAGCTCACGATCGGCAACGATACGTTCGCCAGCGGACGCGCAGGCCGGATGAGCTCGCCGCGATTGACGTGCCCTGCGGGGCGCCAGCTCGCACCGTAGTACAGCCAGAACGAGCCCGCGACCGGCAGCACGAAGAGCGCGGCCAGCGCGAAGATGGTCCGCATATTACGGATCGTCGTGTCTCGATTTGCGGCTGGGCGCGGCCCGGTGAGGGGCGGCTCTGCTCGATCGGCTTGCATGAACGTCTCAGTGTACCTCGCGCTCGCGCGGTGCCTGCCGCCCGAGCGCTCCTGTTCGCGCCTCCGCCCGCGGCTTGCGCGCGCTCAGCACGGCCCAAATCACGACCAACGTGACGGCAAACAGCCACCATTGCGCTGCATAGGACAAGTACCGCGCCGGTGACATCCCGGGCGGCTGCCACTCGCGTACGTAGCCGTGCGGCTCGCGGGGGTCGAGCAGCAGGATACGCGGCTCGAGCCGCACTCCCGGAACGGCCGCCCCGAGCGCGCTCGCGAGCTCGGCGATGCTGGGATAACTCGTGACCTTCGGCCACTGCGGCCCGGTGCGAGGCGACCTGCGTCCGAAGGACAGGCCGCCCGCCGGCAGCAGATCGATGCGTCCCGTCAGTCTGACCGGTCCGGATGCATCGAGTCGAACATCCGGCAGGCGGCTGCGATAGCCGGTGAACGGCACCCAGCCGCGATCGACGAGCAACACGCGTCCGTCATCGAGCTCGAGAGGCGTGAGCACCTCGTAGCCGGCCGCGCCGTTCACGATCCGATTGTCGAGCAGGAACTGGTGCTCCGGATCGAATCGCCCGGCGACTCCCACGCGCTGAAATCGCGGCACAGCGGCCGTGCCGCGCGAGCCGAGCGCCACGGCGCTGTCGGCGCCGCGCGCGAACGCGTTCCACTCCGCCTGCCGCCATTCGGCCTTGTGCCACTGCCACTCGCCGAGCCGTACGAAGACGACGCAAAGCACGAGGGTGAGCGCGGTCATCGCCCAGGAAGGCGCGAACACGCGCCGGCCAACGGTGAAGCGAACAATGGGCACAGCGGTTGCTTCGATCTCCTATCCGGCGGCCAGGGAGCATCGTCAGCCGGCGGCGGCCGGGCAAGCCATCGCCGGGGGGCGGCGCATCCCCTAGAATGAGGAAGCGGCGAGCGGGTGCCGCGGATTCAAAGACTCAGACATGCAAGGCATCCTGCGACTCGTCATCGTCCTCGCGTTCCTCGCGATCGTCGTGAGCCTCGGATCCGCTCTCTATCATCTCGCGCGCGGCCCAGGCAAGGGCGATTCGCGCAAGATGGTCCGCTCGCTCACGATACGCATCGTCCTCTCGATTCTCTTGTTCCTGCTGATCATGGCCGCGTGGTGGGCGGGTCTCATCGCCCCGCACGGCCTGCAGCCGCGGTAGCGATGCTCGATCGCGGGGCTCGTCGCCGCCGCGGCGGCTCAGCAGCTCCCGCGCGGCCCGCTCGCAGCAGCCCGGCGGCCGGCGCTCCTCGCGCTCGCTCTACAGCCAATAAACGAAAATGAACAGCCCGAGCCACACCACGTCGACGAAGTGCCAGTACCACGCGACGGCCTCGAAGGCGAAGTGCCGCTGGGGCGTGAAGTGCCCGCGCAGCACTCGCAGCCAGATCGTCACCAGCATGATGGCGCCGATCGTCACGTGCAGGCCGTGAAAGCCGGTCAGCATGAAGAAGGTCGAACCGTAGATTCCGGTCGATAGCCGCAGCCCGAGCTCCCGATAAGCCTCGCCGTACTCGTGCGCCTGGAGCGCCACGAACGAGAAGCCGAGCAGAAACGTCAAGGCGAGAAACACGATGAGCAGGCTCCGCTTGCCTTGCCTCAACGCGTGATGCGCGACAGTCACCGTCGCGCCGCTCGTCAGCAGGATGAGTGTGTTGACCGCGGGCAGGCTGAACGGGGGAATCACCTCGAACGTGCCGTTCGCGCTGCCGCCGACGTGCGCCGGACCGTTCGTCGGCCACACGCCCTCGTACCCCGGCCACAGGATGAAATGCGTGAAGAACTTGACGCCCTGTCCTCCGAGCCACGGCACCGCGAGCATCCGCGCGTAGAAGAGTGCGCCGAAGAACGCAGCGAAGAACATGACCTCGGAGAAGATGAACCACATCATTCCCATGCGGAATGACTTGTCGACCTGCAGGTTGTAGATGCCCTGCTGGTTCTCCCCGATGACCGTACTGAACCAGCCGATGAACATGGCGACGATGAGCAGCGGCCCGGGGATGAAGGACCATGCGCCGGTCCAGTCGTTGAGGTACGCGGCTGCCCCCAGCATCACGGTGAACAGCGCGACGGAGGCGAAGATCGGCCAGGGGCTTCCATGCGGGATGTAGTACTTGTTCCCGTCGGGATGGTGGGCGTGCGCGCCATGAGCGGCGTGTGCATGGTCATGCGCCGGGGCCGGGTGTTGAGCCTGTGCCATTGTCATTTCCTGCTTGAAGCCGTTCTCGAAATGCCTCGACTCTGTGCGTCGTCCGCTCAGCGCGGCGCGGTTGCGGGCGGCGGTGCGCTCGCAGGTGGTGCGCCGCGACGGTGCACGGCGCGGGATGCTTCGACCATCGACAACACGATGTACGCCACGTAGAAGGCGATTGCGATGATCGCCAGGATCACCGCCGTGCGCCGCACACGTTTGCGCCGTTCCTGATCGGGATCCGTCGCCATGGGCTCACGCAGCCTTCGCCGTCAGCGCGCGCGTCACGTTCAATGCGTCGCGCTCCGAGCGATCACGGCCTCTGCCGGCGGCTCGCTCCAGGGCCAGAAATGCAGCTTCGCGAGCCGCATGTCGTACATGTTCCCGGTCCATTTCGGGAGCCAATAGTACACCGCCGCCATGATCCCGAAGGTCGCCCCGGGCACGAGCACGAGCACGTAATGGAAGTGCGCGACGTCGTGCGCGGCATGCGCGGCATACGCGTCACGTACGGCGCGGTGTGAGACGGCAGTCGTTGATTCGAGCATTACGGAGTCTTTCGGGGTACGTTTTGCGTCGCGGGCACTTCGGCTCGATGGGCGCGGAGCGCCCCGTCGGTAGACCGACGAGCTCGCGAGGAATCCTCGGGATCAGCCGGCGGGCGCCGGAACCGCTGCAGAAGCGGTCTGCGGGGCCGCGCTGGCCTTTTGCGCCGCCTGCTGCGATTTGATCCAGGCGTCGAAATCCTTCTTGCTCACCGCATTGACCACGATCGGCATGAAGCCGTGGTCGCGCCCGCAGAGCTCTGCGCATTGGCCGCGGTAGACGCCCGGCTTGTCCGCATCGACCTTGAACCAGGCTTCATTGACGTAGCCGGGGATCGCGTCCTTCTTCACGCCGAAGTCCGGCACCCACCAGGAGTGGATCACGTCGTCGGCGGTGATGAGCAGGCGAACCTTGGTGTCGACGGGCACCACGAGCGGGTGATCGACGTTGAGCAGATAGTGCGGGACGGTCTCGGGATTGATGCCCGAGTCGAGCTCGCGCGCGGCATCGCTCGCCCGGTCGAGGCGCGAGAAGTAGTTCACCCCGCTCGCCAGATAGTCGTAATTCCAGCCCCACTGGAAGCCCGTGACTTTGATCGTGAGCTGGGTGTTGCGCAGATCCTCGGTCTCGACCAGCGTGCGTGCGGCGGGGATCGCAACGGCGATCAAGATCGCGACGGGGATGATCGTCCAGACGATCTCGACCTTGGTGTTGTGCACCATCGTGGTATCCGGCACCGCGCCGCGGGAGTGCCGGAAGGTGACGATCGAGTAGATCATCACGCCGAAGACGACGACGCCGATCGCGACGCACACCCAAAGCATCATCATGTGCAGGTCGTAGATGTGGCGCGACATCGCGGTGACGCCCTGCGGCATGTTGAGCAGGCCCCAGCCCGACTCGGCGTGGGCCTCTCCACCTGCGGCAAGGGCGAGAGCCACCGCGGCAACGATCCTGGATATGTTCATGGGCTCGCCGAACTCTCTTTCATGGCCTCGCGGCCAGCTTCTTTCGGGGTCGCCCGAGGCGCTGCCCCCAACCAACGCAGTCGCGCCTCGCACGGCAGCCGGCGCGGTGCCCGAGCATCCCGCGCGGCGCGACGATCGGCGCGGGCCGTTCGCGCCTCAGGCGAGCCGGGGCGACTCGTTGATTCGGCCGATCAGCCGGTTGAGCCGCACCGCGAGCCCGCGGCGCTCTTCCTCCGTCAGGAAGTCCCCGACCTCGCATTGGCGGCCGTGCGACTCGATCACGAGGCGGCTCGGATACAGGCGCGACGCGGGGCGGCGCAGTTTAACCTGTGCCCAGTGCCGCGGGAACACGACCCGCACACAGCGCGCGCCGGCGCGCGACTCGACGAGCACGTCGCGATCGGAGACGGTGATCGTCTGCAGCTGTCTCCGCCGCTCGAGACTCGCCCTCAACGCCCACGCGAGGACCACCATCTCGAGTCCTGCGAACGGGAAGACCGGCCAAAAACCAAGCGCGGCCATGCATCCCGCAATCGTGAACGACACCGTGCACATCCCGCCGAAGAACACGAATGCGCCCCGCACGCTCAGAGAGCAGTTCGGTGCGATCACGATGCGCAGCTGCGCGGCATCCACGGGATCGGGCCTTCGGGCCTCGAGAGGCCGAGGCTCTGGAATGGTACCCCAGCCACTTGAATATACAAGGTAAACGGGACCCTCGAGCATGCCGGCGTCCATAGCGCGGGTCGCCGCGCATCACGCGCTGCTGGATCGCGCGCTGCTGCATTCATGGGCCGTGCATCGCGCGTCGCGCATCGCCCGCGTCACACCGCGCTCGCGAACAGAGGGCGAGCAGCGCCTCGCTCGCCGCGGGGGGTAGTGCAATGCCTGGCTCGAGCCGCTGCTCGGACGCGCGATTCACGTGGGGCACCAGGGCGAGGGGTGCGCACCCGAGTCGCTGCGCGAGAGTCGCAAGATTCTCGGCGGCACGCTCGAAGCCGGGGTCGATGGCGTTGCCGATCCAACCCACAAGCTCGAGGCCGTCCGCCTCGATCGCCCGCACGCTGAGCAGCGTGTGATTGAGGCAGCCGAGCCGCAGCCCGACGACGAGCACCACGGGAAGCGCGAGAGCTCGTGCCACATCGGCCAGCGTCTCCCGCGCGCCGATCGGCGCGAGCCAGCCCCCCGCGCCCTCGACGATGACGCACTCCGCACCCTGCGCGAGCTCCTCGAAGCGCTGCCGGATCAGCGCCACATCGATTGCAATGCCCTCTTCGGACGCGGCGATGTGCGGGGAGACGGCCGCGCGCAGGCAGTAGGGATTGATGCGTTCATAGGGCGCTTCGATGCTCGCTGCGGCCGCGAGCGCGAGAGCGTCTTCGTTTCTCGGGCCGGAGGGGGTGCTCGTGGCACCGGCGGCGACCGGTTTCATTGCAGCGACCGCGATGCCGCGCGCGACGAGCGCCCGCACGACCGAAACCGCCACGAGTGTCTTGCCTACGCCCGTATCCGTGCCCGCGATGAAGAGGCCGCGGCGGCCCCTCATGACGGCGGCCTGCGCCGGATCGCTGCGGGTGAGATGCGTACTTCGGAGCCGGTCGGCGAGTGGGCCATGCCCCGTGCGCTGCCCGCGCTCGTCTTTTGGCTCCACGCGGCGCCGTAGATCACTTCGTACGTCGCCGGCAGGCGGCCATCGCGCCGGAAGGTCTCGTACGCCTCCGTCATCGCTCGCCATTTGCCCCGTCCGGTGAGGCCTCGATGGCGGGCCGCCGTGACGTTGTGTGCGCCGATCGCCTTCAGATCGCGCGTGAGCGCGAGCACATCCGCGTAGGAAAGCGTGAAGCGCTCGACATCGAGCACGGGCTCGGCGAATCCGGCGCGCGTGAGCGCATCGCCCACGTCGTGCATGTCGAGAAAGGCGTTGACGTGACTCGCATCGTCCGCAGCCGTCCATGCGTCGCGCAGCTCGCGCA
Organism: Steroidobacteraceae bacterium; assembly: GCA_035606175.1. Classification (GTDB taxonomy): domain Bacteria; phylum Pseudomonadota; class Gammaproteobacteria; order Steroidobacterales; family Steroidobacteraceae; genus JASHUC01. Next base: position 108,931 of record DATNFW010000032.1, read on the forward strand.
GCGTGTCCGGCCCGAGCGTGCTGAAGGAAAAGAACCCGCCGGGCCTCGACACGCGCCGGATCTCCGCGAGCACCTCGTCGGGCGTATCGCACCACTGCAGCAGCAGATTGCCGAAGACGAGATCGATCGAAGCATCGGCGAGCGGCAGCCGATACGCATCGCCGCACATTCGCTCGAAGCGCCGGAAAGGCCGGCTACGGTGCCGCGCCTCACGCAGCATGCCGGGCGCGATATCGAGCCCGACAGTGAGCGCGCGCGGGTAGCGACGTTTGAGTTGCCGAGCACCCTCCCCCGTGCCGCAGCCCAAATCGAGCACGCGTGCCGGCTCGATGCCGATCAAACGCAATCGATCGAGCAGCTCCATCCGCACGCGTGCCTGCAGCACCGCGGCACCGTCATAGCTCGCGCTCGCCCGCTCGAACGATCTCCGCACGCTCGCGCGATCGAGTCGAGCGCCGGGCGGCGCGCCGCCCTCGGAACGCGAGTCGCGATGGGGATCGGGCGCCTGCGGCCGCATGACTCAGAGCCGCCCCGGGTGTGAGCGGGCCCGCAGCTCATCGAGTGCGTGCTCGGCGAGCACACTCTCGGCAGGCGCCTCGCGGAGGGCGTCGGCGAGCGCGGCGACGAGTGCATCGACCTGCGCCTCGGTGTGGGCTGCCGAAAACGTGATCCGCAGCCGCGCCGTCCGCGCGGGCACCGTGGGCGGACGGATCGCGGCCACCCAGAGTCCCGATTGCAGCAGAGCTCGGCTCGCGCCGAGCGCCGCCTCGGCGCTCCCGAGAATGATCGGCTGAATCGGCGTGCTCGAGGGCGAAAGCGGCACGCCCCGGGCGCTCGCGCCGCTGCGGAACCGAGCCGTGAGCGCGAGCACGCGCTCCCTGCGCCAGCTCTCGCGTTGCGAGACTTCGAGAGCGGCGCGCGCTGCCGCCGCGAGCGCATGAGGCAAAGCCGTCGTGTAGATGTAGCTGCGAGCACTCTGGATGAGCGTTTCGATCAGCGCGCCGGAGCCCGCCACGAACGCGCCGAAAGTGCCGAACGCTTTGCCGAGCGTTCCCACGAGCACCGCTACCCGCTCGGGGGCGACGCCGAGATGCTCGAGCGTGCCGCGGCCGCTTCCGCCGAGCACTCCGAGCCCATGCGCATCGTCGACGATGAGCTGCGCGCCGTGCCGTTCGGCGGCGACGGCCAACTCGCCGATCGGTGCGAGATCCCCGTCCATGCTGAAGAGCCCGTCGGTGACGATCAGCGCAGTACGGTCCTGCCGAGGCACGCTCGCGATAGGCGCGGTGCCGCGCGGTGCCTGCAGCATCCGCGCAGCCGCGCCCGCGTCGGCGTGGGGGTAGCGCTGCAAACGCCCGCCCGACAGCAGCGCCGCATCGATGAGCGAGGCGTGGCACAGGCGGTCGAGCAGCACCCGATCGCCGCGGCCGGCGAGTGCGGCGACTGCCGCGAGGTTCGCCATGTAGCCGGTCGAGAAGAGGAGCGCCCTCTCCCGACCGACGAATGCGGCGAGCGCCTGCTCGAGGCGCTCGTGCTCGATACCATGGCCGGTCACGAGATGCGAGGCGCCGCTGCCGACGCCCCAGTGGCCGGCCGCATCGCGAAGCGCGGCGCTGACGGCTGGATGCCTGCTCAGACCCAAATAGTCGTTGCCGCAAAAGTTGACGAGCCGCCTGCCCTCGACCACGACCTCCGCCGAATCAGGCCCGGCGCCCGGAAATTCCGGGAAACGCTCCACCGTTCGGCGCGCGCGCCGGAGATGCTGCCGCCCGGCTCGCGCGAGGGCGTCCGTGAGCGCAGCGGCACCGGCTCGAGCAGGGCTGCCAGTTTGGGCAGGGTTGCCGGCAGGGTTGCCGGCTCGGGCAGCGTGGAAAGGGTTGTCAGCGTCGGCCATGCGAGCGTCACTGCGCGAGGGCGTGACTCCCGAGCACTGCCTCGATGCGCGGGGAGCCGTCCGACTCGGCGGGCTCTCGCGCTGACCGCGCCGACTCCTCGGGCTTGAGTCCGAGCCGCTCGAGGAGCCGTTTGTCGTGATCGACGTCCGGGTTGCCCGTCGTGAGCAGCTTCTCCCCGTAAAAAATCGAGTTCGCGCCTGCGAGAAAGCACAGCGCCTGCATCTCGTCGCTCATCTGCGTGCGTCCGGCGGAGAGCCGCACGTGCGAACGCGGCATCAGCATGCGTGCGACGGCGATCGTGCGGACGAAATCGAACGGGTCGACGCGCTCGACGCCGGCGAGCGGCGTCCCCGGCACCTGCACGAGCTCGTTGATGGGAACACTCTCCGGGTGCTCCGGGAGATTCGCGAGCGTCACGAGAAGCTGCGCGCGGTCGCGCGCGGATTCGCCGAGTCCCACGATGCCGCCGCAACAGACCTTGAGCCCGGCGGCGCGCACCGCCTCGAGCGTGTCGAGGCGATCGCGGTAGGTGCGCGTGGTGATGATCTCCGCGTAAAACTCCTCGGAGGTATCGAGGTTGTGATTGTAGTAATCGAGGCCGGCCGCCTTCAGCGACTGCGCTTGCTCCGGCGTGAGCATGCCGAGCGTCGCGCAGGTCTCGAGACCGAGCGCGCTCACCTCCCGCACCATCGCGCAAATCGCCTGCAGATCCTTCGGCTTCGGAGCGCGATAGGCTGCGCCCATGCAGAAACGCGTTGCCCCGGCCGCCCGCGCGCGCCGTGCCGCCTCGCGCACTGCCTCGAGGTCCATGAGGGTTTCGCGGCCGACACCCGTGTCGTAATGGACACTTTGCGGGCAGTAGGCGCAGTCCTCCGGGCACGCACCGGTCTTGACGGAAAGCAGCGTGCTCATTTGCACTGTATTCGGCTCGTGACACGCACGATGCACCGACTGAGCATCGAGCAGCAGGTCGAGGAGGGGGCGCGCGAAGAGGGACTCGACCTCATCGAGCGTCCAGTCGTGCCGTACGATCATGCGGGCTCCGGGGAAGAGGGCAGAGGGTGGGCGGATGCGCCGCATGGTTGCGAGCGCAGCGAGCGCTGTCAACCGGGCGGGGTCCTCCTGGGTGACGGTTGGTCGTTCCGTGAACAGGGCCGGCGCGGTACGATCTCGCACTGTCGCGCGAGACAGCCGAGAACAGCCGAAGACAGCCGAGGAGAGCCGAGATGCGCCGCACGAAGAACCCTACCCAGGCATCATCGACATCGAATGACACGAGCGCCGCTGCGCTCGACCGGCGGCGATTCATGGGCGCGCTCGGCGCGGCCGCGGTGCCGCTCGGTATCGCCGGCAGCGCGCTGGCCGCATCGCAGGGCACCGGGTCGGCCGGTCTCGACACCCGTGCGCCGTCGGGGCGCGGCGGCGCTACGCGAGCCGCCGCGGCCAGGGATGCGGCGGCGGGCTTCGAGCACGGCTCCCCACATCATCTGCCGCAGCTGTTCCGGCTCGAGAGCGACATCCACGACGTGGAGGTCGAGGGGACGATCCCGGCGGACCTCGAGGGCGCCTTCTACCGCGTCGGCCCGGACCCCATGTACCCGCTGCATCCCGGGGACATTCCCTTCGATGGCGAAGGCCACGTGAGCGCTTTCTATTTCGAGAGCGGCCGCGTGAGCTACCGCAGCCGCTTCGCCCGCACGCAGCGCTACAAGGCGCAGGCCGCAGCGCACCGGATCCTCTTTCCCATGTACCGCAACCCGTACATGAACGATCCGAGCGTCAAGGGGCTCTCCCGCGGGACGGCGAACACGCACATTTATTTCCACAACCATCTGCTGCTCGCGCTGAAGGAAGACAGCCCTCCGGTCGCGATGAACCCGCTGACGCTCGAGACGGTGGATGACTACCACACGTTCAATGGCCAGCTCGAGAGCCAGACGTTCACCGCGCATCCGAAGCGCGATTCGGAGAGCGGGAACATGGTCGCGTTCGGCTACGAGGCGCGCGGCTTCGGCAGCAACGACGTGAACGTGTTCGAGTACACGCCCGAGGGCCGGCGTGTCTGGAATGCGTGGATCAAAGTGCCGTACGTCGGGATGATCCACGACTTCGCCGTGACGCGGCATTACGTGGTGTTCTACGTGATCCCGCTCGCGTTTGATGAGGCGCAGATGAAGCGCGGCGGTATTCACTGGTCGTGGGACGGAACGAAGCCGACGTATTTCGGCTTCCTGCGGCGCGGCGGCGACGGAAGCGACCTGCGCTGGATCAAAGGACCGACGCGCAGCTCCACGCACGTCATGGGGACGTTCGAGGATCGGAACCGTCTGTACATCGACGTCGAGATGTCGGAGTTCAATCCGTTCCCGTTCATGCCGTTTCGCCACGGCACGCGCTGGGATCCGGTGCGCGGCGCGAGCCATATCACGCGCCTCTCGGTCGATCTCGGCCGTAAAAGCCTGCGCGCCTACGGCATCGAGCAGCTCTATCCACATCAGGGCGCTCTGCCGCGGCAGGACGATCGCTACAACACGGTGCCTTACCGCATCGGCTTCCTACCGTGCCCGGACCCGCAGCCGCCGAGCGGCGAGCGGCCGCGCTCGTGCTATGCGCGCTTCGATCACACGACGCGCAGCGCAATGCTGTACCGCTCGGAGGAGGGGACCTCACTCGCGGAGGCCTGCTTCGCCCCGAAGAATGCGCACGCTCGCGAGGGCGAGGGTTATCTGCTCGGCGTTGCGACGCGCATGAACGAGGATCGTCGCGCCGATCTCGTCGTCCTCGACGCCGAGCACATCGACGAGGGTCCGATCGCGGTCGTGAAATTGCCGACGCGCATCGTCGGGCAGATTCATGGCTACTGGGTGTCGAAGGAGAGTCTCACGCGCACTTGATGCGGCAGACCAGCCGGCAGCCGTGCTCGCGATGCTAGCAGCCGTGCGCGCGGCGCGATTCGGCCTTGCGGTGGCGTGTTTATTCGCGTTTGCGGCGAGCGCCGCATTCGCCGTGAGCACCGCATGCGGCGCGAGCACGGCGGCGCACGTCGAGGTCCACGCCGCTGCGCCGGGTCCGAAGATCGACCGGCACATCTTCGGCCAGTTCACGGAGCACCTCGGGCACGGGGTCTACGGCGGAATCTGGGTCGGCGAGCGCTCGCCGATCCCGAACACCCGCGGCTTCAGAAACGATGTGATTGCCGCGCTTCGCGAGCTGCACGTCCCCGTGGTGCGCTGGCCGGGCGGCTGTTTCGCCGACGAGTATCACTGGCGCGACGGCATCGGTCCGCGTGCGAAGCGCCCTGTCACGCTCAACACCAACTGGGGCGGCGTGCCGGAGTCGAATGCGGTCGGCACGCAGGAGTTCCTCGATTTCGCGCAGTTGATCGGCGCCGACGCATACATCAACGGCAATCTCGGCACCGGCTCGCCGCGGGAGATGACGGAGTGGCTGCAATACATGACCTCCGACGTGCCCACCGCATTGACGGCAGAGCGCGCCCGCAACGGACACCCGAAACCGTGGAAGATCGCCTACTTCGGCGTGGGGAACGAGCCCTGGGGCTGCGGCGGGCACATGACGCCGGATTATTACGTGCAGCTGTTCCGACGCTATGCGACTTATTTGAAAACGCCGGCCGGCGCACGGCCGGTCATCATCGCGGCCGGCGGGCACGATGAGGATACTTCCTGGACCGAGGCCCTCGCCTCAAACGCGTCCGACGCCGCAGGGATGATCTCGTTTCATCACTATACGATCCCGGGCGTGAAGTGGAGCTCGAAGGGAGCCGCGACTGGATTCAAAGAAGATGAGTGGATCTCCACGTTCGCGCACACTTTGCGGATGGAGGGCTTCATCCAGCGGAACAGCGCGATCATGGACCGGTACGATCCCGCGAAGAAGATCGGGTTCGCGGTCGATGAATGGGGTACCTGGTACGATCCGGAGCCGGGTCGCGAGGCGCAGTTCCTCGAGCAGCAGAACACGCTGCGCGATGCGCTCGTCGCCGCCCTCAATCTCGAGATCTTCATGCGGCACGCCGATCGCGTGCGCCTTGCGAATATCGCCCAGATGGTGAACGTGCTGCAGGCGATGATCCTGACCCGCGGGCCGCGGATGATCCTGACGCCGACCTATCACGTGTTCCGGATGTTGAGGCCCTTTCAGGACGCGACTGCGCTGCCGGTCGAGCTCACGACGCCGCAATACACGCTCGGCAGCGTGTCGGTTCCGGAGATCGGTGTCTCGGCGGCGCGAACGAGCGGCGGGGGAATCGCGCTTTCATTGGTCAATCTCAATCCGCGAAGCGCCGTGCCGGTATCGATCGATCTCCAGGGCTACACCGCCCGGTCCGTGCGGGGAGAGGTGCTGACGGCATCCGCGATGGACGCACACAACACCTTCACCGATCCCCACGCAGTCGAGCCGACGATCTTCACCGGCGCCGTCCTGCGCGATGGCGCCGTCACGGTGCCTCTGCCCGCGAAATCCGTCGTCGTCCTGCAGCTCGAGTGACCTTGGACCGCAGAATCAGTGTTGCGCCGATGATGGGGCGGACGGACCGCCACTGCCGGTATTTCCTGCGCGGTTTCTCGGCACGGATGCTCCTCTACACGGAGATGATCGCCGCAAGCGATCTGCTGCGCGGGGACGGCGCTCGATTGCTCGAATTCGACCCCGAGGAACACCCCGTCGCGCTGCAACTCGGAGGCTGTGACCCGCGAGAGTTGGCGGCCGCGGCTCACGCAGGTGAGCAGGCGGGATATGACGAAATCAATCTCAATTGCGGCTGCCCGAGCGACCGCGCGACGGGCGGGGTGTTCGGCGCCTATCTGATGCAGCAGCCGCAGGTCGTCGCGGCCTGTGTCGCCGCGATGCGCGCCGCAGTTCGCGTGCCGGTGACGGTGAAGATGCGCATCGGCGTCATCGAGGGCCGCGGTCCGGCGGCGATCGAGGCCGGGCGCCGTTTCGACGAGGCGGAGCGAGCTGCGCTGCATCGGTTTGTCGGCGAAGTGCGCGATGCCGGTTGCGATGCCGTGATCGTGCATGCGCGCAAAGCGGTGCTCGGGGGGCTGTCGGCGCAGGACAATCGGGAGATTCCCCCGCTCAAATACGACGTCGTGAGCGAACTCAAGAGAGGCTTTCCCGATCTGCAGGTGGTCGTGAATGGCGGTCTTCGCGAGCCGCACGCGATCCTCGCAGCGCTCGATGACCTGGACGGCATCATGCTCGGGCGCGAGGCGTATCACCGGCCCATCGTCCTCTCTCGGCTCGACGCGCTCGTTTTCGGCATGCCGCGCGCACCGATGGCGACGACGCGCGCGCATGCCATCGAGCGTATGCGGGGGTACACCGAGCGTCAGCTGGCGCGCGGTGAGAGGCTGTCCGCCGTCGTCCGTCACTTGCAAGGGCTGTACGCGGGCGAGCCCGGCGCGCAGGAATTCCGGCGCGTATTGAGCGAGGGAGCGCGGCGTCGGGGCGCGGGCACGGAGGTGTTGACGGAGGCGTTTGAAAGCGCTGATCGAGCGCCGGCCCGCAGGTCGTCACCGTGATTGTTTCCTCACCGGCTCGTTCGAGCCAATCCGCGCAGAGGCTGCAGGCTGCTCGATGCGGCGGCGCGCTCAACTCGGCAGCATGTGCATGTACGGCTCGGCCTCGCGGAGCGCGCGCGCGTAGGAAGGCCGTGCCTTGAGGCGATCCAGGTACGACATCGCGGCCGGATGGCTCTGGCGGAAGGGGCCATAGAAACGGTCGCCGTAGAAGAGCGCGGGTGCTGCCGAGCAGTCGGCGAGCGTGAAATCATCGCCCGCGGCCCAGCGCCGGCCGGCGGTCATCTCGGATTCGAAGCGATCGAGCCCGCGCCGATAGAGTGCTTTCGCCTCATCGACACCATATGCATCGCGCTTGTCTGGCGGCCGGTTCCGGTCGAATGCGAATTTCTGCATCGGGGTGTGCAGGTAATTGTCGAAGAAGCGGTCGACGAGCCGCACGTGAAGCGCGCGATCCGGATCGTCCGGAATCAGCTTCGCCGGGCCCGGAAAGTGTCGCGCGAGGTATTCGATGATGATGCTCGACTCCGGAAGGGTCACGCTGCGGCTCGAATCCCGCAGTACCGGGAATCGGGCCAGGGGCCAGAGGCTCTGCAGCTCGGCGAAGACGGCCGGATCGTCCACCAGCTTAGGCTCGAAGGGAACGTCGTTCTCGTAGAAGGCGATGAGCACCTTGTGGCAATACGATGAGAGCGGGTGCAAATAAAGCTCGAGCGCCATCCGTTACTCCTTCCCTCGATGCATGCAGCGCGGGCTCGCCCGCGAATCAAACGCGCCGCGGCGCGGCGATCCGGCCCCCCTTCAGGGGCGCTTTGACGCCGGTCGTGAGCGGAAACGTGATGGGCAGCCCTCGCAGCGTGCGCATCCCGAGATAGGCAAAGCACTCGGCCTCGATCGCATCGCCTCGCCAGCCGACCGCCTCGGCGGGCTCCGGCGCGACGCGCGCTCGCGCGCGCAGGGCATCGAGGATGGCCGGATTCTTGCGCCCGCCGCCGCAAACAACGATCTGCGCAGGTCGCCTCGGCAACTGCTCGAGCGCTTTGGCGACGGCCGCGGCGATGAGCGCGGTCAAGGTTGCCGCGCCGTCTTCCGGGCTCAATCCGTTCGCAAGCGATGCGGAGAAGCTGTTCCGGTCGAGCGACTTGGGTGGCGAAGCCGAGAAGAACGGATGCTCGAGCCAGAGCGCGAGTCGCGTCTCATCGACGCGACCGCGCGCCGCGAGCCTGCCATCCCGATCCATCTCGCCGAGGCCGCATGCGACCATCCAGTCGTTGAGCGGCGCGCTCGCCGGACCGGTGTCGAATGCGACGAGCGCATCGCCTCCTCCCCACCAGGTGATGTTTGCAACGCCGCCGAGATTGAGAACGGCGGAGTCCCGCAGGCCGCCCGCTTTCCTCAAAAGAGCCGCGTGATAGATCGCCGCAAGCGGAGCGCCCTGCCCTCCCGCTCTCATATCGGCCGTGCGGAAATCGTATGCGACCCGAATGCCGAGTTTGCGGGCCATCTCGCCGCCGTCGCCGAGCTGTCGCGTGTTGCCGCGCCGGTCCGCCGCCGGCGCACGGTGCAGAACGGTCTGGCCGTGAAAGCCGACGATCGCGATCTCCCTCGCCGGAAGACCGCAATCTCCGAGGAATTGACCGACCGCCTCGGCTTGCGCGGCGGTCAGAGCCGCCTCGGCCGCGCGGAAGATTGCAGGCTCTTCTCCCTCGAATTGCCATTCCAATGCCGCAGCGAGCGCAGCACTCAATAGCGCTTTGAGGCCCGCCGGGTAGGGAGCGAGCCTCCAGGGCCCGAGCTCTTCGATCTCATCCCCGTCGGTGCGCACGGCGGCAATGTCGATCATGCCGTCGAGCACGGTGCCAGTCATGAGACCGATGGCCCAGGAGGGATTCATCTTTGCGCCTACCGGCCGGCGTAGAGGTACTGCAGCGCGATACCGATGAAAATGACCATTCCGACGTAATTGTTGTTGAGGAAGGCGTGCAGGCAGGCGGCGGGCTCACGCTTGCGGATGAGCCACTGCTGATAGGCGAAAAGGAGCGCGGCACCCCCGAGCCCGGCGTAGTACCACGCCCCGAAATGCATGCTGCGGCCGGCGAGAGCGAGGGCGGCGAGCATCAGCACCTGCAGCATCGCGATCATCGCTTTGTCCATGTCCGCGAACAGGATCGCGGTCGATTTGACTCCGAGCTTGAGATCGTCGTCGCGATCGACCATCGCGTACATGGTGTCGTAGACGACGGCCCAGATCACCGCCGCGATGAACAGAACCCACGCGACGCGCGGCAAGGTGTGCAGCTGCGCGGAGAATGCCATGGGAATGCCCCAGCCCCCGAAGGAGATGCCGAGGTAGACCTGCGGCAACGCGAAAAAGCGCTTCACGAGCGGATAGGACACGGTGAGCGCGGCGCCGACCAGGGAGAGCTCCACCGTGAAGCGGTCGAGCCGCGTCACGAGCAAGAGCGCCGCGAGACCGAGCACGCAGAACACGGCGAGCGCCTCGTGCGGGGATACGCGGCGCGCGGCAAGCGGACGCTCGCGGGTGCGCTTGACGTGCGGATCGATGTTCCGGTCCGCGAGGTCGTTGATGATGCAGCCGGCGGCGCGCATGACGAACACGCCGAGAATGAAAATGACGAGCACTTTTTGGTTGGGATGGCCGCTGCCCGCAACCCAAAGCGCCCAGAGCACGGGCCAGAGCAGCAGCCACGTGCCGATCGGGCGGTCGAGCCGGCCGAGGAGAGCGTACTCGCGGATGCGGCGCGCGAGCCGATACCACCACGGCGCATCGCGAGCGGCGGGCGGCGCGACGAAAAAGTCCGGAGTCGTGACGGCCATTGCGAGAAGACTACCCGAAGCCCGCGGGGACTCGCCGGTACGGGCTCTCAGCCCACACGCCCATAGCGCTCACTCGCGCCGATCCAGCGCGCCGTGAGCGGACCAATGCGCTCGGGGTGCTCGCGCAGCATCCGCTCCGCTGCTGCTTGCACCCTCGGCAGTAGATCGGCATCGCGCAGGAGGTCCGCGACGCGCATTTGCGCAAGCCCGGTCTGGCGCGTGCCGAGGAGCTCGCCGGGTCCACGCAGCTCGAGGTCGCGCCGTGCGATCTCGAACCCGTCGCTCGTCTCGCGTATCACTCGCAGTCGCTCGCGCGCGAGCTCCGAAAGCGGGGCGCGGTAAAGGAGCACGCAGGAGCTCGCATCCGATCCCCGCCCGACGCGCCCACGCAGCTGGTGCAGCTGGGCGAGGCCGAGCGCCTCGGCGTTCTCGATCACCATGAGCGTGGCGTTCGGCACGTCGACTCCCACCTCGATCACGGTGGTGGCGACGAGCAGCTGGAGCTTGCCCGCTTTGAATGCGGCCATGGTGCGCTCCTTCGCGGCCGGCGGCTGCCGCCCGTGGACGAGCCCGATGCGCACCTCCGGCAGAGCCTCCGCAAGCAGCGCGGCGGTCTCCTCGGCGGCCTGATAGCGCAGCTCCTCGGACTCCTCGATGAGCGGACACACCCAGTACACCTGTGACCCCGAACGGCAAGCATCGAGGATGCGCTGCACGACCTCCTGCCTGCGCTGCTCCGGAACGACGACGGTGCGCACCGGCGTGCGGCCCGGCGGCAGCTCGTCGATCACCGAGATATCGAGATCGGCATACGCCGTCATCGCAAGCGTCCGCGGTATCGGCGTCGCCGTCATGATGAGCTGATGCGGGACACGTCCGCCCACCGCTCCTTTCTCTTGCAGCTTCAGGCGCTGCTGCACACCGAACCGGTGCTGCTCGTCGACGATCATCAGCGCCAGGTGGCGGAAATTGATGCCTTCTTGAAACAAAGCGTGCGTTCCTACGATGATTTGTATCTCTCCTGAGGCAATCGTCTCGAGCGCGCTGCGACGCGTGCGCGCCGGCATCGACCCGGAGACGAGGGCCACCGGGATGCCGAGCCGCTGAAACCATGCGCTGAAATTGCGCCAATGCTGCTCGGCGAGCAGCTCCGTGGGCGCCATCAGCGCCGCCTGCCGGCCGCTCCCGGCCGCGAGCGCCGCGGCCGCGGCGGCAACGACCGTCTTACCGCAACCGACATCCCCCTGCAGCAGGCGCACCATCGGACGGCTCCCGCGCAAGTCGGCCAGCAGCTCCCCCCACGCCCGATGCTGTGCGCTCGTCAATTGGAACGGGAGCGCATCGATCAGCCGTTTTGCGAGATCGCCGGGATCCTCGAGCGGCCAGGCGGGATCGGTCTGGGCCGCGTCTTTCACCAGCCGCAGAGCGAGCTGGTGTGCGAGCAGCTCCTCGAAGGCGAGCCGTCGCTGCGCGGGATGGCGGCCTTCGGCGAGGACTTCGAGGCTTGTGGAGGGCGGGGGTCGATGAACGAAGCGCAGCGCCTCCCCGAGCGAGGGCAGCTTCATCGCCGCGAGCAGCTCCGGCGGAATCCAGTCACTCACCTGCGGTGTGCGCATGGCGGTCGGGCGCGTGGCGCGCTCCGCGCCCGCGCTCTGCTCCGCGCGCGCGCTCTGCTCCGAGCCCCCGCGGCGCTCGGAGCTCTCGAGCTGCTCCAGCGCCTGTGCGACCAACGCGCGCAGTCGCCCTTGGGCGAGGCCTTCCGTCGACGGATAGATCGGCGTCAGGCTCGGCTCGAGCGGCTGGGCGGTCTCGACGATGCGCTGATACTCCGGATGAACGATCTCGAGGCCCAGCGGACCGCGGCGCACTTCACCAAAACAACGCAGCCGCGTGCCCCGCGCGAGGCCTGCCTGCTGGGCCGCCGAGAAATGGAAGAAGCGCAAAGTGAGAAACCCCGAGCCGTCGGAGATGCGCGAGAGCAGCTGTCTCCTTTTGCGGTACGCAATCTCGGTGAGCTGCACTTCCCCTTCCACTGCAGCGCGCTGGCCCGGCGCGAGAGAGCCAATCGCCTTCAGTCGTGTGCGATCCTCGTAGCGCAAGGGAAGCACGAACAGCAGGTCCTGAACTCGCTCGATGCCGAGGCGGCGGAGCCGCTCGGCGAGGAGCCCCCCCACACCGCGAAGGGAGGTGATCGGCCGCTGCTCGAGCGAGGGTTCGCTGGCTCGGAGCGAGGCCGCGCTCGTATCGCGGCGCCGTCGTTTCGTCTCGACGGCAGTGGGCTCAGCCAAGCGCGAGCACACCCTCGACCTCCACCCGCGCTCCACGCGGCAGCGCAGCCACGCCGATCGCGGCCCGGGCGGGATAGGGTGCGGGGAAGTAGGCGGACATCGCCTCGTTGACCTTGCCGAAATGCGCGAGATCGGTCAGGAAAACCGTAACCTTCGCGATCTGCGCGAGCGATCCGCCCGCAGCCTCGGCGATCGCCTTCAAGTTCTCGAGCGCGCGCCGGATCTCCGCCTCGATGTCGCCCGTCACCATCTCGCCTGTCGCCGGATCGAGCGGAATCTGGCCCGAAATGTACACGGTGTCCCCGACGCGCACTGCCTGGGAGTAAGTGCCGATCGCCTGCGGCGCGCGGCCGGTCTCGATGATCTCGCGCTTCACGATTTTTGCTCCGGTTGCCTGCGACCCTTCGTGCTCGAATGCGCGGCGATCGTGCGCGCGACTCGCAGCACATCGGGCATGCGGCGGATCGTGCGGATGATACGCGCGAGATGCTTGCGGTCGCGCACCTTCAGCTCGAATACGAGCGCGGAGGTATCGATATCGCGCTCTTCCACCGAAACGTGATCGATGTTCGTCTCCGTGCTCGCGATCGCTGCCGCGACGTTCGCGAGCACGCCCATCCGGTTCGGCACGTCGACCCGGACCTGCGAGCTGAAGAACCGCTCGGGGGTTGCCTGCCAGGACACGGGCAGCCACTTCTCCGGATGCTTGCGGTAATCCTCGACGTTCACGCAGGTCTCGCGGTGGATGACGATGCCGCGTCCGCTCGAGAGAAACGCGAAGATCGGATCGTACGGGATTGGAAAGCAGCAGCGCGCATACGACACGAGCAGTCCCTCGGTGCCGGCAACCGCGAGCGGTGCCGGCGGTCCGACCGGTGCGCCCGGTTCCTGCGGCTCGGCTGGCAAGAGCCGGCGCGCGACGAGCGGCGCGAGGCGCTCGCCGAGGCCGATCTTCTCGCTGAGCTCATCGAGGTCCTTCATGCCGAGCTCGGCGATCGCGGCATGCATCTGCTCGGGGGCGATCTCCTCGATCGACAGCTGGAATTCGCCGAGCGACTGGTTGAGCAGCCGCTGACCGAGCGCGATGGCCTCCGTGCGCCGCAAGCTCTTCAAGTAATGACGGATCGCGCTGCGCGCCTTCGCCGTCACCACGAAGTTGACCCACGCGGGATTCGGCATTGCGCCCTTCGCGGTCATGATCTCGACGGTCTGGCCGTTGCGCAGCACCGTACGCAACGGGGAGAGGCGCCGGTCGACTTTCGCGGCGACGCAGCGGTTGCCGATGTCCGTATGCACCGCGTAGGCGAAGTCGACGACGGTCGAGCCGCTCGGCAGGCGCAGGATCTCGCCCCGCGGGGTGAAGACGTAGACCTTGTCGGGAAAGAGATCGACTCTGACGCTCTCGAGAAACTCCTCGGAGCTTCCACCGTCCTGCAGCTCGACGAGGTGCCGCAGCCACTCGCGCGCGCGCTCGTGCTGTGGGGATCCGGGGTCCTCGCCCGTCTTGTAGCGCCAGTGCGCGGCGATGCCCGACTCGGCGACGCGGTGCATCTCGTCCGTGCGGATCTGCACCTCGATGGGCACGCCGTTCGGCCCGAACAATGTCGTGTGCAAAGACTGATAGCCATTGACACGCGGGATCGCGATGTAGTCTTTGAATCGGCCCGGCATGGGTTTGAAGACGCCGTGCACGCAGCCGAGCGCGCGGTAGCACGTGTCGGCGGAGTCGACCACGATCCTGAGGCCGTACACGTCGACGATCTCGTTGAGAGGGGCGCGTTTGCGACGCATCTTGCGATAGATGCTGTAGAGGTGCTTCTCGCGCCGCTCGACGCGCGCCGCGATGCCGTTTTTGATGAGGGCCGCGGTGATCTGCTGCTCGATCTTCTTCAGGAACTCTTTCTGATTGCCGCGGGCGCGCTTCAAGGCACGCTCGAGGACGTGGTAGCGCTGCGGATAGAGCGCGGCGAAACCGAGGTCCTCGAGCTCGAGCTTCAGGTTGTACAGGCCGAGGCGCTCTGCGATCGGGGCATAGATGTCGAGCGTCTCGCGCGCGACGGCGCGGCGCCTCGCGGGAGTCATCGCCTCGATCGTGCGCATGTTGTGCGTGCGGTCGGCGAGCTTCACCAGCACCACGCGCAGATCGCGCACCATGGCGAGGAGCATTTTGCGGAAGCTCTCCGCCTGCGCCTCCTCGCGGCTCTTGAATTTGATTTGATCGAGCTTCGTCACTCCATCGACGAGCTCGGCGACATCCGCGCCGAAGCGCTCCGCGAGCTGATCCTTCGGCGTCGGGGTGTCCTCGATCACGTCATGGAGGATCGCCGCGACCAGGGTGTCCGCGTCGAGATGCAGATCGGCGAGGATGGATGCGGCCGCTACCGGATGCGCAATGAACGGCTCACCGGAGAGGCGCTTCTGACCCTTGTGGGCGGAGGCGCCGAACTCCGCGGCCTCGCGGATGCGCTCGACTTGGTCGGGCGGCAAGTAGCTGCCGACAGTGGCAAGCAGCTCCTTGAGACCCGGAGTGCGCCTTCCGCCGGGGAGCAGTCCCAGGAGCGAAGACGCATAGTCCATACGAAAGCTGGAGGTGGCTCAGTCTCCGAGCCCGAACTGGGGTGCGCGGAAGGTCGATTCCCGTTCCAGCTCCGGCACGGCAGGCTGCTCAGGCTGAGGCTCGGGCTCGCGCAGCATCTCGGCAGTGATGTTGCCCTCGGCGATCTCGCGAAGCGCGACCACGGTCGGCTTGTCATTCTCCCAGGCGATCGTCGGCTCGGCCCCGTTCGCGAGCCGGCGCGCGCGCTGTGCGGCGAGCAGCACCAGCTGGAAGAGGTTCTCGACGTTCTGCAGGCAATCTTCGACGGTGACTCGTGCCATGGCTCGGTTCGTGGATCCTGGAAGTGGGCGCCCGCGGGTGCGAGCGAGGATGGTCGTAAATTATATGAAAGTGGCCGCTTTTTAGCCAGAACCACTCGAGCCGCGAGCGCCTCCGGCGAGGCGGCAGAAGGGTGTCGGGCGGGGCCTTGGGACGGTCTGGGGGACGGGTCGCGGGACGAGTCTCGGTGAAGGGTATCCGGCACCCCTGCGGCTAGCCGGCGTCGCTCAACAGCTCCGAGATCAGCGGCCGGAGCGAGGCGCGATCGCGGCGCAGCGCACCGCCGCGTCCTGTGATGATCGAGTCGAGATCCTCGACCGCCTGCTCGAAGCGGTCGTTCACGACGACGTAGTCGAAGTCGCTGAAATGCTTCATGTCGCCCACGGCATCGCGCAGCCGGCGGGCGATCACTTCGGCCGCGTCGGTTCGACGCTGCGTGAGCCTCTCCTCGAGCGCGCGGCGGGACGGGGGCAGGATGAAAATCGTGACGCTCTCCGGTAGAGCCGCACGCACTTGCTGCGCGCCCTGCCAGTCGATCTCCAGCACCACATCCGCGCCGGTCGCGAGGAGTGGCTCGACCGTCTCCCGGCTCGTCCCGTAGTAGTTGTCGAACACCCGGGCATGCTCCAGGAATGCGCCGCGCGCAACGAGTGCCTCGAACTCGGGGACCGACACGAAAAAGTACTCGCGGCCCTCCACCTCCTGCGGGCGCGGTTTGCGCGTCGTGTGCGAGATGGAGAGCTTGAGCGCCGGATGACGATCGAGGAGCGCCCCGACGAGAGAGGTCTTGCCGGCCCCGGACGGGGCGGAGATGACATACAGCCGACCACGGCCGGACCTCGGACGGTTCCGCTCCCGATCGGACGACTCGAGCATTGCACCGGCGGCTCCTCTGCGCGAACCGCCCTGAGCTTCGACCCCCGCTTGCTTCATTTGCCTCGTGATCCGCTAACCGACGTTCGGCACCGGCTCGCGGCTGGTGCTCGTGTGCGGTCGGAGGATCGTACGTCGGCGGTAGTCGGCGTCAAGGCGCCGCTCATCCCGTCGACCGTCGGCCGAAGCTCGGGTTAATGCGCAACCGACGGGTTGCATTGTCCGAAGCGGCCGCGGTACTCTTCGCGCAACCTGGAGGTTGCATTATGAGCGGTATCCCCGATCGCATCGAGAAGCGAATGGCCCTGCGCGCGCCGCGCGCGCGAGTCTGGCGCGCGATCAGCGAAGCGAAGCAATTCGGCAGCTGGTTCGGAGTCGAGCTCGACGGCGAGTTTGCACCCAACACCCGGCTCACCGGACGGATCGCACCGACGAAGGTCGACCCGGAGGTCGCGAAGCTGCAGCAGCCCTATGTCGGCTTCCCTTTTGAGTTCCACATCGACCGCATCGAGCCGATGAGCTTGTTCTCCTTTCGATGGCATCCGAGTGCCGTCGATCGCAACACCGACTTCTCGTCCGAGCCGATGACGCTCGTCGAGTTTCATCTGGAAGACGCGCCTCAAGGGACTGTGCTCACAATCACTGAGTCCGGCTTCGATCGCATCCCGCTCGAGCGACGGGCCAAGGCATTCACGAGCAACGAGGGAGGCTGGACCCATCAGCTGAGGCTCATCGAGAAGTACCTGGGTCAGCTCTCCTCATGACACGCTCATCATGACGCGCTCATCTGCGGCAGCCGCGCAGAAGCTCGCAGGAGCGGCGCCCCTATTCGCCGCACTCGGGGAGCCTGCGCGCCTTCGAATCGTCGCCAAGCTGTGCGAAGCGGGCGGTCCCCTGCCGATCGTGCGGCTTACACGCGGCGCGAACATCTCACGTCAGGCGATCACGAAGCACTTGCATGCGCTCTCGGATGCGGGTCTGGTACGCAACGAGCGAAACGGTCGCGAGAGCCTGTGGCGCCTCGAGCCGCTGAGACTCGAGGAGGCTCAGCGATATCTCGGCCTGATCTCAGCGCGTTGGGATGAGGCGCTCGGGAGATTAAGAGCGCTCACCGAGAGGGAGGAGGGCTGAGGGCGCAGCGGGCAGTTATTCGACGTTCTGCACCTGCTCGCGCATTTGCTCGATCAATACCTTCATATCGACCGCGGCGCGAGTCGTCTCGATGTCCTGCGATTTCGATGAGAGCGTATTCGCCTCGCGATTGAGCTCCTGCATCAGGAAGTCGAGTCGCCGGCCCGCCGGCTCGTTCCCGCCAACCACGCGGCGAATCTCGGCGATGTGGGCGACGAGGCGATCGAGCTCCTCGTCCACGTCGAGCCGCTGCAGAAGCAGAGCGAGCTCCTGCTCGAGACGATCGTGATCGATCGCGGCCTGAAGCTCCGAAAGGCGCTCATCGAGCCGCGCGCGAATGCGCGCCTCGACCTCGGGGAGCCGCGCGCGCACTGCTTCGACGAGCTCGGCGAGCGCTCCGCAACGCTGCTCGATCAGCTCGCGTAGCCGCTCGCCCTCGCGAGCGCGGGCGGCAGCGAGGTCAGACACCGCGGCCGCAGCGAGCTTGCGTCCGGCCTCGACGAGCTCGGCGGTACCCGCTTCCGCTTCGCGAATGATGCCTGGCCAGCGCAGCACATCGAGTGGGCTCATCGATGATTGAAACGTGAGATCGCGCGGTGCGCCGCTTGCCGGCCTGTTGGGTGTGTCGCTGGTCGGCTTGCCTGCCGAGGCGCTTGCCCCGGCCGCGGCCCCGGCGCCAGTCCCGCCCCCCGCCGGGGCGGCGGCCGCGAGCGCGGCTCCGACTTCGCGCAAACGCGTGAGCAGGCGGGCGAGCACCTCGTAATCGATATCGAGCGCGCGCTCGGCGCCCTGCGCCGCGCGGTAGCTGAGCGTGCAATCGACCTTGCCGCGCTTGAGCTGCCGCATGAACAGCTGACGCAGCTCCGGCTCGAGCGCTCGCAGATCGTCCGGAAGGCGGAAGCTCGTTTCCAGAAATCGATGATTGACGCTGCGCAGCTCGCAAACGAGCGTGCCCCAGGGGCCGGTCGCCTCGCGCCGGGCGAAGCCGGTCATGCTCGTGATCATGTCGGGTTGATCTCCAGCGGCCCGGCGAGCGTAGCAGGGTTGCTCGCGGCGGGGTACGGGAATGCTTAACGCCCGCGAACGTGGAATGCTATAAAGCCGAGGCAATGGGAAGAGCGAGCGAGAGCTGCGACTTGCGTGTCGAGTACGCCGATCTGAGTCTGCTGGGCAACCGCGACGACAATCAGGACCGCGTCGCCGTCGCGGTGGCGGAGCATGCGGCGCTTCTCGTCGTCGTGGACGGCATGGGCGGCCATGCGGAAGGGTCGCGCGCGGCTGAGGTGACGCGCCAGGTGCTGCTCGAGACGTTCTGGCACACGCCGCAGCCGCTTTTCGATCCGATCGGCTTCCTGCACCTGACGCTCGGCCGCGCTCACGAGGAGGTGGTCAAGATCGGCATGCACCTGCCGCTCGAGCAGCGTCCGCGCGCAACCTGCGCCCTATGCCTCGTCCAGCAGGGCGCGGCGTGGTGGGCGCACGTCGGGGACAGCCGCATCTATCATCTGCGCGGCGGCGCGGTGCTCGCGCGCACGCGCGATCACAGCCACGTCGAGCTGCTGCTGCGCGAAGGTCTCATCACGGCCGAGCAGGCTCATACCCATCCGATGCGCAACTTCGTCGAGTGCTGTCTCGGCGGAGACCCGATCCTTCCCGACATGACGCTCGGGCGGCGGCGCATGCTCAAACCGGACGACGTGCTGCTGCTCTGTACGGACGGGCTCTGGAGCGGGACTCGCGACGAGGAGATCGCGGGGCTGACGGCCTCGCCCGGTACGCCGCTGCGCGATGTACTCGCTGCCGTCTGCCAGTGCGCCATCGCGAACAACGGCCCGGCCAGCGACAACACCTCCGCCGCGGCATTGCGCTGGCAGGGGCAGTGATGGCGCGGCCGAGCGGGCGCGCAGCCGGTGAGCTGCGCGCGGTGCGATTTGCCGGCGGCTTCGCGAAACACGCCGATGGCGCCGTGCTCGTCGCCTTCGGCGACACCCAGGTGCTTTGCACGGCGAGCGTGGAAGACACCGTGCCGCCGTTCTTGCGCGGCAAAGGCAAGGGATGGGTGACGGCCGAGTACGGGATGCTGCCCCGCTCGACGCACACGCGCTCACCGCGCGAGGCCGCCCGCGGGAAGCAGAGCGGCCGGACGCTCGAGATCCAGCGCCTCATCGGCCGCTCGCTGCGCGCGGTCGTCGATCTGCAGGCGCTCGGGGAGCGCACGGTGACCCTCGACTGCGACGTGCTGCAGGCCGATGGCGGCACGCGCACGGCGGCGATCACCGGCGGCTACGTGGCGCTCGCCCTCGCGTGCGAGCGGCTTACGCGCCGCGGAGCCGTGGCGCGCAACCCCGTGCATGGACGCATCGCCGCCGTGTCGGTCGGCATCGTGCGCGGGGCACCGGTGCTCGACCTCGATTACGCCGAGGATTCCGAGGCCGAGACCGACATGAACATCGTCATGAACGATGGAGGCGCGTTCGTCGAGATTCAGGGCACCGCCGAGGGGCACGCCTTCCGGCGCCACGAGCTCGAGGCACTGCTCGATCTTGCCGCATCGGGTGTGGAGCGGCTGTTCGTCCTGCAGGGCGAGGCGCTTGCCAGCGGGCTAGGCACCGCGCCGCGCTGAGCGGGCCGCTCGGCGCCGCATACCATGAAAGTCGTTCTCGCGAGCAGCAATCCCGGGAAGCTGCGGGAGCTCACCGCGCTCGCCGCCCCACTCGGCTGGGAGCTCGTGCCGCAGCCGGCGCTCGGGATCCTGTCGGCGGAGGAGACTGGCGCCACATTTGTCGAGAATGCGCTGCTCAAGGCGCGCCATGCGGCAACCGCCTCGGGTCTTGCGGCGCTCGCCGATGATTCGGGCATCGAAGTCGATGCGCTCGGCGGGCGCCCCGGTGTCTACTCCGCAAGGTATGCCGGAGAGCGCGCGACGGATCGGGAAAATCTCGAGAAGCTGCTCGCCGAGCTCACCGCGGTGCCGCCGGAGCAGCGATCGGCCCGCTATCGATGCGTGATTGCATACGTTACGGCTGCGAATGATCACGCACCGATCGTCGCGGAGGGCTGCTGGGAGGGCAGGATCGCCGCCGCGCCGCGGGGCAGGGGCGGCTTCGGCTACGATCCGATCTTCCTGCCCCTCGATGCGGGAGGTCGCACTGCCGCGGAGCTCGGCCGCGAGGAAAAGGACGCCGTGAGCCATCGCGCGCGGGCGCTCGCGGCGCTTCGCGCAAGGCTAAGGCTGTGCGGCGATTGAGCGCGGCGATTCAGCGCAGCCATTGAGCGCGGCGCGATCGCAGCGCGCGGCCACAAACCCGACCATTCCCGCATGCCACTCAGCTCACCGCCGCTTGCGCTCTATGTGCACTTTCCCTGGTGCGTGCGGAAGTGCCCCTACTGCGATTTCAACTCGTACGCGATCCGGGGACGTGAGGATGCGCGCGGGGAGTGGCAGGTGCCAGAGAGCGCCTACGTGGACGCGCTGCTCCGCGACCTCGAGGCACAGGCCCCGCAGGGCCGCGGGCGCACGCTGGGGAGCGTGTTCCTGGGGGGTGGCACGCCGAGTTTGTTCTCGCCGGAGGCGATCGCACGAGTGCTCCAGGCCTCGCAGCGAGCATTCGGCCTCGCAGAGGACGTCGAAGTCACGCTCGAGGCGAACCCCGGCACGATCGAGCGGGGACGCTTTGCCGAATATCGCTCGGCAGGCGTCAATCGCGTCTCGCTCGGCGCGCAGAGCTTCGATGCGCAGATACTTGCTGTGCTCGGCCGCATCCACTCGCCCGAGGAGACCTGCCGCGCCGCCGAGGAGCTGCACGCGGCCGGGCTGCAGAATTTCAACCTCGATCTGATGTATGCGCTGCCGGGGCAGGACGTGCGCGCTGCCGTCGCGGACATCGAGTGCGGGCTCGCGCTCGCGCCCGCACATTTATCCCATTATCAGCTCACGTTGGAGCCGGGCACCGTTTTCGCGGCGCGCCCGCCATCGGGGCTGCCGTCGGAGGATGAAGCCGCCGAGATGCTCGCGTGTTGCGCGGAGCGCCTCGCCGCGGCGGGTTTCGCGCAGTACGAGACCTCCGCTCATGCGCGTCCCGGCCGCGCCGCGCGCCACAACTGCAACTACTGGACCTTCGGGGATTACGTCGGCATCGGCGCCGGGGCGCACGGCAAGCTCACCGACGCTGCGCACGCGCGCATTTTGCGTACCGTTCAGACACGCGAGCCGCGCCGCTACATGGCAGCGCCGGTCGAATCCCTCGTTTCAAAGCCCGTCGAGGCGTGCGATCTGCCGTTTGAGTTCATGCTGAATGCGCTGCGGCTCACCGGGGGTTTCGAGCGCGAGCTCTTCGAGAGTCGCACGGGATTGAAATGGGCCGCGGTGGCCCCGATACTCGAGCGGCTCGAGACGCGCGGCCTCGTGTTTCGCGATGGTGTGCGCTGGGCGGCGACGGCTTTCGGTGCGCGTTTTCTCAACGATGTGCTCGTGAGCTTCCTGCCTGCAGAGCCCGAGCGGGCCTTGGAGCGCGAGCGAGGGCTCAAGGCATCGACCGTGACCCGAGCCCTTGCCACCGATCCGGGAGCGTTGTCAACCGATTGAGTCGTGAATCCCGGAGGGCTGCGGACGCCGTTATTCACAGCCGCGAACCGCCCTGTCGGCAAATGAGCGCATTACGTGCGTTATCGCTTAAGTCTCTGGATAAGACATGTGCAAGTTGCTGAAGCCAAAGGGAGAAATCGGCTGGTTATTTTTTCGCCAAGGTAACGGAAATGCAATATGACGGCGATTTTTTGCGTGGCCGGCATCCGGCATCCACAGATCTATCCACAGCTTCTGTGGATAGTTGGGACGTTTGCACGGCCTTCCCCGGCGAGCTTGCGGGCACTCTCGAGCTCGCGCCCGCGCGAGCGCGCTGTCGTGCTTGTGGGCTCGACGGTTCGCCGGTAAACTCCCGCGCCCTTTTTCCGGGTCGCATGCTCCACATCGAGTAGCCAACCATGAAAGCGTCTATTCATCCCGAGTACAAAGAGATCAACGTGATCTGCAGCTGCGGGAACAGCTTCAAGACGCGGTCGACTCTCGGCCATGACCTGCAGGTCGAGGTCTGCTCGAATTGCCACCCGTTCTACACCGGCAAGCAGAAGATCGTCGACACCGCCGGACGCGTGGACAAGTTCCGCAAGAAGTACGGCGTCGCCGCCAGCGGCGGACGCTAATCGCCAGACGGACGCGGCGCAACTAGCGCCCGCGGCAAACGCGCGACCGGCGCGCCCGGCGCAACCCCCGCGATCGGTGCGCGGCCGTGCAGTGACGTACGCGACGCGGACGCAGCGTGTCGCCTCGCGTTCCTCGACGCGATGTTCCGGCCCGCGACCGTGCACGCGCCCCTGCCCGTGCGTCTCGTGCGCTCGCCGCATCAACGCGGCTCGCCCTTGCCCTTGATTCCATCGCCGGACCGTGCAACCCTCGGTATCGCTCGCGCAACATCGGGCGTGCGCGGGCTTCCGCAGAAAGCGTAAGCGAAAATGACCCAGAACACGTTCGAGCTTGGCGAGCGCGCTACAGGACGCAAGTCCGAGCTTCCCGTCCGGGCCGGGACGATCGGTCCGAGCGTAATCGACATCGCGTCGGTCTACCGGGACTACGATGTCTTTACGTTCGACCCCGGGTTCGGGGTCACCGCCGCCTGCGAAAGCAAGATCACCTACATCGACGGCGACGCCGGCGTGCTGCTCTACCGCGGCTATCCCGTCGAGCAACTGGCCGAGAAAAGCACTTTCATGGAGGTTTGCTATCTCGTCTTGCACGGTGAGCTGCCGAGCCGCCGACAGCTCGATGAGTTCACGGGCAGCATCCGTCATCACACGATGATCAACGAGACGCTGCTGCGGTTCTTCAACGGCTTCCACCACAACGCTCATCCGATGGCCATGGCATCTGCGGTGGTCGCCTCGCTTTCGGCGTTCTATCACGACTCGATGGACATCTATAACCCGCGCCATCGGGAGATCTTCGCGCACCGCATCGTCGCTAAAATGCCGACGATCGCAGCGGCGGCGCACAAGCACTCGCTCGGGCAGCCGTTCATCTATCCGCGCAACGATCTCGACTATTGCAGCAACATGCTGCACATGTTCTTCGCGGTGCCGTGCGAGCCGTACGAGATCGATCCGGTCGCATCCCAGGCGCTCGACCTGCTGTTCATCCTGCACGCCGACCATGAGCAGAATGCGAGCACCTCGACGGTGCGCCTCGCCGGCAGCACCGGCGCCAACCCCTATGCGGCCATCTCGGCCGGTGTCTCCGCGCTCTGGGGCCCGGCCCACGGCGGGGCGAACGAGGCCGTGCTCGCGATGCTCGAGCAGATCGGCACGGTGGAGAATATCCCGAAGTTTCTCGCGATGGCGAAGGACAAATCGAGCCACTTTCGCCTGATGGGCTTCGGTCACCGCGTCTACAAGAACTTCGACCCGCGAGCCAAGATCATCCGCGACATGTGCCACAAGGTGCTCGCGAAGCTCGGCCGCTCGGACAATCCGCTGTTCGAGCTCGCGCTCAGGCTCGAGGAGATCGCACTCAAGGACGAGTACTTCATCTCGCGCAAGCTCTACCCGAACGTCGACTTCTACTCCGGCATCATCTACAGCGCGATCGGGATTCCGCGCTCGATGTTCACGGTGATGTTCGCCATCGCGCGCACCGTCGGCTGGGTCGCGCACTGGCAGGAGATGATCGCCGATCCGCACATGCGCATCGGGCGCCCGCGCCAGCTCTATACCGGCCAGACACGGCGCGATTACATCGATATCGGACGGCGTCAGTAGCCGAGGAGCGCTTCGAGCTCCTCCGCATCGGCGCGGCGCATCGGCCGGCCGTCGACCGGACTTACCGGCGCCTGGCGGATGCCGTCGGCCGGAAACACCGTCGCCTCGATCGCCTCGCCGTCGAGCTCGAATCTGACTCCGGGGTATTCGAGCACGCGGTCGGCGTTCATCCGTACGCGGCGCGCGGTCACGTCGTGGCGGATCCCCTGCTCCATCAGGCTGAACGCCACCGATTCCAGAGTATCTGCGAACAGGTGCAGCTGCACGTCCGAGTGCTCGGTCGCGGTGCCGGCGAGGACGGGCCCGACGAGCCGCGGCTCGAAGTCCTTCAGGCGGCGCATCGCGGCGAGTGCGGCGCGGCGCTGCGCGTTGAGGGAGGCTTCGTGAGAGGCGCCGCCGAACAGCCTCTGGTGCGCGACGAGCGCTTCCTCGATCTCGATGTTCTTCGGCAGCACCGCGCCGTCGGTCACGCCGAAGCGTTCGGCCGCCTTGCGCTTCGCGACGAGGAAATCGCACACGCCGTGCTCGGCCATGATGCGCGCCGCCTCCTGCGCAAGCGCGCGGCGCAGGTGATCGCTGCGCGGCTTGTCGCCGCGGCTTGCGTGCCGCCTCGGCATGTCTCAGATCAGAAGAGCGAGTCGCTGCCGGTCGTGGACCCGCCCTGAGTAGGCTGGCTCGGGTCGAGCGTCGTCGCTGCCGCCGTCGGGAGATGATTGATCATGAAGGTCTCCAGGATCGCGTTCGGATTCTCGGCGCTCGCGAGCACGCCGGTTTCCGGCGAGATCCGCAGCGTCACGAGCCCGCTCGGCATCGGGCGGCTGCGCTCCGGAACATCCTGCAGCGCATGGTGCATGAAATCGACCCAGATCGGCAGGGCCGTGCGCGCGCCCTCCTCCGTCTCTCCCAAAGAGCGCTCCTGGTCGTACCCGACCCACACGGTTGTCACGATATCGGGCGTGAAGCCGTTGAACCACGCATCGCGGGATTCGTTCGTGGTGCCGGTTTTGCCGGCGAGATCGCTGCGATGCAGGACGAGCGCGCGCTGCCCGGTGCCGTGCTTGATCACATCCGCCATCATGTTCGTCATCAGCCAGTCATTTTGCGGGCTGATCACCCTCCCGGCGAGCTGGCTCGCGGGCAGATCGCAGGGGCCGCCGCGAAGCGCATCGACCGCCGCGAGCGTCGCGGCGGGGGTCGCGCCCTGAGGCAGGATCACGGAGGAGGCGGCAGCGCTCGACCCGCTTGCGCCCGGCTGCGATGCGGGCAGCGTGGGCGCCTGCGGGGCGCCGGCCGCGGGCGCGGTGGCGGCGGGCGGAACGGGGGACGGGGCGTTTTTGGCGGGCGGGCCCGGCGGCGGTACGCCTGCCGATGGCGGCGTTCGTGCGCTCGTCAGCTGTAGTCCGGCTGCGGCACCGGGCGGTTGCGTGCCGTTCGTACCGGCCGGGGACTCGCACTGCGCGCTTGCGATGCGCGGCGTCGCCTGCCACACGACCTTGCCGTCGTGATCGACAATCTTGTCGATGAAATACGGCTCGATGCGGAATCCCCCATTCGCGAATGTCGCATACGCGGAGGCGAGCTCGAGCGGTGTGACCGCGAGCGTGCCGAGCGCTAGCGTCAAATTCTGCGGCATGTCCTCGCGTGGGAAGCCGAAGCGCGTCGCATAGTCGATGGCGTATTTGATTCCCATCTGCCGCAGCAGGCGGATCGAGGCGAGATTGCGCGACCAGATGAGCGCCTCGCGCATTCTGATCGGGCCGCGGAAGTCGTGATGAGAATTCTCCGGCCGCCACACCTGCTCGAGGCTCGGATCGTCCATCACGATCGGCGCATCGAGCAGCATGGAAGCCGGCGTGAATCCGTCATCGAGCGCGGCCGAGTAATAGAACGGCTTGAAACCCGAGCCCGGCTGACGACGGGCCTGTACCGCGCGGTTGTAGTTGTTCGTGAAGAAATCGAACCCGCCGACGAGCGCTGCGACGCCGCCGTCGGTCGGGTCGAGCGAAACGAGCGCGGCCTGCGCCGCGGGTACTTGTGCGAGCTCGAGATCGGTCCCGCCGGGTGCCGACGCCGAGTCTGCCGGTGAGCCGGACTGCGTATCCTTCGCGAGCGGCTGCCCGGTCGCGGTGGCATCGAGATCGCCGCGATCCGCCACATAGATCACATCACCGCGCGCGATCACGTCGGCGGCGTTCTTGGGAGCAGGGCCGGGCGAGCTGCCGTTGCGCGCCGGCCGCGCCCAATCGAGCCCGTCCCAACCGAGCATCTCGAAGCCCGTGCCCTTCACATACACGCGCGCCGAGCGATCGCCCACGGACACGACGAGCGCGGGCTCGAGCGGTCCAACGGAGGGATAGCGGTCGAGGGCGTCCTCGAGGTCGTCGGCCTCGGGCGCGGCGGCAATCTCGACGTGCCCCGAAGGTCCGCGATAGCCATAGCGGCGGTCGTAGTCGATGAGACCCGAGTGCACCGCGCGATCGGCCGCGGCTTGCAGGCGGCTGTCGATCGTCGTGTACACCTCGTAGCCCGCAGTCTCGGCGCGCGGCCCGAAACGCCGCAGCATCTGCTGGCGGACCATCTCCCCGATGTAAGCGGCCTCCACTTCGTATGGCGGCCCATGCTCGCTCGCATCGATCGGCGCGGCATTCGCCGCGGCGGCCTCAACGGGCGTGATGTAGCGAAGATCGCGCATCCGGCGCAGCACATAAGAGCGGCGCGCTTGCGCGAGGTGCGGGTTGATGATCGGGTCGTAGCGCGAGGGCAGCTGAGGAAGGCCCGCGAGCGTTGCGACCTGCGCGAGCGAGAGCTCATCGAGTGACTTGCCGAAGTAGGTCTGCGCCGCCGCCGCCACACCGTACGCCCGCTCGCCGAAGAAGATCACGTTCAAATAGAGCCCGAAGATCTGCTCCTTCGAGAAGGCGTGCTCCATGCGGTAGGTGAGGAAAGCCTCCTCGAGCTTGCGCCGCCAGGTCTTGTCGAGCGTGAGGAACATGTTGCGCGCGGCCTGCTGCGTGATGGTGCTCGCGCCCTGCGCTTTCAGCTGACCGGAGGTCACATCGACGGTGATGGCGCGCAGCAGACCGAGATAGTCGAAGCCATGATGCTGAAAGAAGCGATCGTCTTCGGCCGCGAGGAACGCTTCCTTGACGATCTGCGGAATCTGCTCGTAGCGCACGGGGATGCGGCGCTCCTCGCCGATCTGGGCAATCAGCGCCCCGTCGCGCGTGTACACCCTGAGAGGCACCTGCAGCTCGACACTGCGCATCGACTCGATCGAGGGGAGCGATGGCTCGAGGTACACATAGCAGGCGGAGAGGCCGACGATCGCGAAAAGTGCGAGCAGCGTCACACTTCCCGCGGCGAGGAGCAGCAGCCGAAAGGTCTTGCGTTTCACAGAACCCGTCCGTACTTCACAGAACCATCGTCCATCTGCTTGCGCGGGTTTGAGCCGCTATGCATAGTAGCTCGCGACGACAGGGCAAACTCACCGAAAGGTGGGGACGCAAAGCCTCCGGTCTACGGGCGTTGAGCGCCTAGGACAGCGGGGTTGCCGGCGCGAACCTTAAACCATCCCTCCGCCCTCGGCCATGACGTGCGCCGCGGTGCCGGCGGTGGAATGGCGAGATAGCGAACGCGCCGTACCTCTCTCTCCCGCTCGCACGCGGCGTGCCTCGGCTTTGCCTCTCCAGCGATTGCTTGGACCAGGCGCAGCGACAAACGTTGACTCACCTCGGCGCCCCTTGTGGCGCCACAGCGACGGGCATCGGGCTCGGCGGCTCCGCTCGCGCCATCGGCTCAATCCGTGAGACCCCTCACGTCCAATTTGACATTGCGCTGCTATATAGTGCCCCCCAACCTCGGACCGGGTGGTCGGTTTTGGGCGTAAGCCACTGAGAAGGAAGAAAAATGTTCCTACTTCAGCGCAAATATCGCCCGCTTCTCGGTCTTGATATAACGACGTCGTCCGTGAAGCTCATCGAGCTCGCGATGGCGGGCGGGCAGTATCGGGTCGAGGCGTACGCTGCCGAGCCGACGCCTCAGAACGCGATCAACGAGAAAGCGATCGTCGACGCCGAGGCCGTCGGTGAGGCGGTCCGGCGAGCGGTCAAGCGCTCCGGCGCCCGCAGTCGCGAAGTCGCGATCGCGATCAGCGGCGATGCCGCGATTACCAAAGTCATTCAGATGCCGCGCAGCCTGCGATCGGCCGACCTCGAGGCACAGGTCGAGATGCAGGCCGATCAGTACATCCCCTTCCCGATGGACGAGGTGAGCTACGACTTCGAGGTGCTCGGCCCGTCGGAGAAGGACCCCGATACGAGCGATGTACTGCTCGTCGCGACCCGCACGGAGAACGTCGATCAGCGCCAGGCCGCGGTGAGCGCGGCCGGGCTCACCGCGAAGATCGTCGACGTCGAGGCGTTCGCCCTCGAGAACGCGTGCAAGCTCATGACGCATCAAATGACCGACGGCGGCATCGATCGCACGATCGCCGTGGCGGATTTCGGCGCGAGCAGTACGACGTTCAGCGTGTTGAAGAACCTGAAAGTGGTGTACACGCGCGATTTCGCCTTCGGAGGGCAGCAGCTCACCGAGGAGATCATGCGCACCTACGGACTGTCGATGGAGGAGGCCGGACGCGCGAAGAAAGAAGGCGGGCTGCCGGGGAACTTTCAAACCGAAGTTCTCGACCCCTTCATCGACGACATGACTCAGCAGGTGAGCCGCTCGCTGCAGTTCTACCTCGCCTCGGGCTCAGGGCGCGAGCAGCCGGAGAAGATTCTCGTCTGCGGCGGCTGCGCGAACATCCCGGGCGTTGCGGAGGTGATCGCGAGCCGCGTCGGGATTGCAGCCGAGCGCGGCGACCCGCTCGGGCAGATGCGGCTCTCCTCGCGAGCCAAGGCGCAGGCGGTCCAGCGCGACGCCACGGCGCTCCTCACGGCCTGCGGGCTCGCGCTACGGAGCTTCGACTGACATGCCGCGCATAAACCTACTTCCCTGGCGCGAAGCCGAGCGGCGCGAGCGCAAGCTCCATTTCACACTCGCGCTCGGTGCGGCGACGCTCGCAGCCGTGGCGCTCACGTTCGTCGCCTACCTCACCATGGACTCGATGGTGAGCGCACAGCAGCGGCGCAACAACGTGCTGCGCGCGCAGATCAAGATCCTCGACAAGGAGATCGAGGAGATCAACAGCCTCGAGAACGACAAGCAGCGCTTCATCGCGCGCATGGACATCATCGAGAAGCTGCAGCGCTCGCGCCCCGAGATCGTGCACCTGTTCGACACGATCGTGCGCACGCTTCCGGACGGGGTGTATCTCACGAGCATCAAAGAATCGGGCATGCACATCAAATTCGAGGGCATCGCGCAGTCGAGCACGCGCGTCTCCTCTTTCATGCGCAACATCGACTCCTCCGAGTGGCTCAAGAATCCGGCGCTCGAGGTGGTCGAGTCGAAGAAGGGCGACGGCCTCGGCTCGAGCTTCGTTCTCGATGCGGAACAGGTGAGCCACGCAGGCAGCATCGATGATCCCGGCAAGCCCACCGGCCCGCTGAGGCGCGTCGCGCGCCGGGAGGACACGCGGTGAACGCTTTCATCGAGGAGCTGCGCTCGCTCGACCCGCGCGATCCGGGGCGCTGGCCGCTCGCCGTGCGCGCCGGAGCCGTCGGGGTCTGGCTCGTGGTGCTCACGGTGTTCCTCACGTACATGTTCGTCTGGCAGGACGAGCGCCCGGAGCTCGATCGCTTTCAACAGGACGAGCAGAAGCTGCGCCAGGAGTTCAGGACCAAGCACTCGAAGGCGGTGAACCTGCAGGTCTACAAGCAGCAGCTGCAGGACATCGAGCGCTCCTTCGGCGCGCTGCTGCGGCAGCTCCCGGGCAAGACGGAAGTGCCGAATCTGCTCGTCGACATCTCCCAGACCGGGCTCGCGGCCGGCCTGCAGCAGAAGCTCTTTCAGCAGGGTCCGGAGGTGAAGAAGGACTTCTATGCCGAGCAGTCCTTCAAGCTGCGCTTCACCGGGACCTTCCACCAGTTCGGCCAGTTCGTGAGCGGGATCGCCGCTTTGCCGCGGATCGTCACGCTGCATGACATCGACATCAAGCCGCTCTCCAAGGACGGATACGACAACCTGAGCCTCGATGTGACCGCGAAGACGTACCGCTATCTCGATGAGGATGAGATGGCGGCGGAACGCAAGGAGGAGAAGAAGGCGCGGGGTCCGCGGCGCCACTGAGGCGCGGTTGCCATGAACGGGGTGGTCCACTCAATGAAGAAGCCATGTGCGTTGCTTGCAGGGCTCGCCTGCCTGGCCTCCCTGCTGCTCGGTGCCTGCTCGAGCGCGGACGACGACTTGCAGAGCTTCATCACCGAGGTCAAGCACGAGGGCGGCGGACGCGTCGAGCCGTTGCCTGAGGTGAAGCCCTACCAGGCCTTCATCTATTCGGCATCGAATCTGCGCTCCCCGTTCGTTCCGAGCGCGCCGAGCGGCAGCGGCTCGACGCTGCACCCGGACAACAAGCGCAATCGCGAGTTCCTCGAGCAGTTCCCGCTCGATACGCTGAAGATGGTCGGCACGCTGAAATTCGGCGGCAAGACCTACGGGCTGATCCAGACGCGCGACGGCCTGGTCAATCGCGTGCTGCCCGGCAACTACCTCGGGCAGAGCGACGGCCGGATCACCGAGATCACGCCCTCGAAGATCTATATACGCGAGATCGTTCCCGACGGCGCGGGCGGCTATATCGAGCGCCCCGCCGCGATCGCACTCAACAACTAGCGGAACGGCCTTAAGGGAGTCCCCCGACCCATGAAACGCCATAACCCGTCGACCCGCCCTGCGCGCACGCTCGCCCTCGCGGCTGCGGCGCTCATCATCGGCGCGGCCGCCGCTCCGCTCAGTGCGGCCGAGACGAACAGTCTCAAATCGATCGACGTGCGCCCGCTTGCGGGGCAGCAGGTGCAGCTGACGCTGCACCTCGCGGCGCCTGCGCCGCAGCCGCTGTCGTTCACGATCGACAATCCGGCGCGCATCTCGATCGACTTGCCGAATACGGACCTCGCACTCCCCTCGCGCCGCATCGATGTGAATTCCGGCGGCGTCGACGAGGTGGTCGCCGTCGAGGCGAAGGATCGTGCCCGGCTCGTGCTCGATCTCGATCGCATGATGCCCTACACCATGCAGGTGGCCGGGAACGACATCGTGGTCACCGTCGGGCAGAGCCCCGCGGGCGCGGCCGCAGCGGCGGCCGTCGCAAGCACAGCGGCGCAGTCCCCCGCCGGCGGCGGCGCTGCCGCAGCCGATGCGGCACCCGCGACGCAGGGGGCCGCCGCAAGCGCGCCCGCCGGGCCGCGAGCGATCAGCAGTATCGATTTCCGCCGCAGCTCCGATGGAGCCGGGCGCGTCATCGTGAGACTCACCGACCCGCACACGGCGATCAACTTGCGTCAGGTCGGCAACCAGATCGTGGTGGATTTCGCGGGTACCGAAGTGCCCGCCTCGCTGATGCGGCGCTACGATGCGACCGACTTCGGCACGCCGGTCAGCGGGTTCGACGTGACCCACTCGGGCGACAACACCGAGATCGTGATCAACGCGAAGGGCGACTACGACCAGCTCGCCTATCAGTCCGACGATCAGTACGTCGTCGAGGTGCAGCCGCAGCGCAAGACGGCCGCCTCCGAGGCACAGAAGCGCAAGTACACCGGCGAGCATCTCACGCTCAACTTCCAGGACGTGAGCACCCGGTCCGTGCTGCAGCTGCTCGCCGAGACGAGCGGCCAGAACATCGTGGTGAGCGATTCGGTCAAGGGCGATGTCACGCTGCGCCTGCAGAACGTGCCCTGGGATCAGGCGCTCGATATCCTCCTGCAGACCAAGGGTCTCGGTAAGCGCCAGGAAGGCAACGTGATCATCGTGGCCCCGGCCGAGGAGCTCGCCGCGCGCGAGAAGGCGGAGCTCGCCGCGACCAAGGACGTACAGGAGCTCGAGCCGCTGCGCTCGGAATTCCTGCAGGTGAACTACGCGAAGGCGGCGGACCTCGCGGCCCTCATCAAGTCCCAGAGCGGCTCGCTGCTTTCCACGCGCGGCACGGTGTCCGTCGATGACCGCACGAACACCTTGCTCGTGCAGGACACCCCGGAGCGCATCACCGACATCCGGCGGCTCGTCGCAACGCTCGACATCCCGGTGCGGCAGGTGCTGATCGAGGCGCGGCTGGTGATCGTCACCGACGATTTCAAGCGTGAGCTCGGAGCGCGGCTCGGGTACACGGGCATCAACCGCAACGGCGCGAACGGCATCGTGACGACATCGGGTACCGCCGCGGGGGCGGATACGATCGTGTCCTCCGCGCTCAACAACATCGCAGGCGGCAAGGGCCCGTTCCCCGTCAATGTTCCGACCGGCGCGGCGGCACCGGAGCGCTACAACGTGAATCTGCCGACACCGGATGCCGCCGGCAGCATCGCACTCGGCATTCTCGGCGCCGACTACCTCCTCGATCTCGAGCTCTCCGCGGCACAGGCGGAGACGCGTGCGGACGTGGTCTCCGCGCCGCGCGTGATCACGGCGAATCAGAAGAAGGCGACCATCGAGCAGGGCACCGAGATCCCATATCAGCAGTCCGCCTCGAGCGGCGCGACGACGATCGCCTTCAAGAAGGCCGTGCTGTCGCTCGAGGTGACGCCGCAGATCACACCGGACAATCGCATCATTCTCGACCTCGATGTGAAGAAGGACACCGTCGGCCAGGTCGTCGTCGCCTCGGGCGGCGTGAACGTGCCTTCGATCGACACGCAGGAGATCACCAACCAGGTGATCGTGAACGACGGTCAGACCGTGGTGCTCGGCGGCATTCTGCAGACCGAGCACCGCGAGGATGTGACCAAAGTGCCGTGGCTCGGCGACATTCCCGTCCTCGGGAACCTGTTCAAGGAGACGACGAGCACCAACAACAAAGACGAGCTGTTGATCTTCGTGACGCCGAAGATCGTGCACGAAGGGGTCAACGTTTACTGACCGCCGGCGGGGCAGGGCTGGCGCGGTACGAATCGCATTTCAGGGTGGGTCATGCATAAGATTGCCTCGATTTTCGCGGTCTCCGCGCTCGCACTGGCGCTCGCCGCCTGCGGAGGTAGCGACGACAAATCGTTCGTGGGCACCGGCTCGAGCAGCGGCACGGGCGGCTCCGGTTCGAGCAGCTCGGGCGGCTCGAGCAGCAGCGCCGCGGCCGTCGCCGGTATCGCCGCGGTCAGCGATACGCCGTCCATCGCAAACGACGGCTCCCAGTCGGCGAACATCACGGCGCTGGTGCGCGACTCAAACAACGTCCTGCTGCAGGGTGTGCCCGTCGCGTTCACGGCGAGCTCTGGCGGCGTCGCCGTCGCAAAGGGCACGACCGACGCGAGCGGCTCCGCCACCGCGACGCTCTCCACGGCGGGTGATCCGACGCTGCGTACGATCACGGTGACTGCAACGGCGGGGGGGCAGTCTGCGACGGTGCAGGTCAAAGTCGTCGCGGCGACCTCCGGATCGACTTACCAGCTGGGCAACGGCAGTGGCGGGAGCTTCCAGGCCAACGCGATCGCGATCGGTTCCACGAGCCTGTCCGCGGGCGCGAGCACCGGACTTCAGGTCTCCATCGTCGATCAGAACGGCACGCTCTACACGGGCCAAGCCGTGACCATCACCTTCAACTCGCCCTGCGTCGCCTCGGGCCTCGCGACGGTCACGGCGACGGGCGGCGGCGCGAGCCCGGGGCCGGGACAGGTCTCGACGACCTCCGGTATCGCCTCTGCGACCTACACGGCAAAGGGCTGCAGCGGCTCCGACACGATCACGGCGACCGCGACGGTCGGCTCGCAGAATCTCACGGCGGACGCTACGGTCTCCGTCGCGCAGGCTTCGGTCGGCTCGATCCAATTCGTCTCCGCCAAGCCGACGACCATCGGCCTGAAGGGCACCGGTCTCGGTGAGACCTCCACCGTCGTCTTCAAGGTGCTCGACTCGACCGGCGGTCCCGTGCCCAATGCGACCGTCAGCTTCTCGCTCAACACCAACGTCGGCGGTCTGAGCCTCGCACCGGCGAGCGCAGTGTCGGCCGCGGATGGCACCGTGCAAACGGTCGTGAGCTCCGGCACGGTCCACACGGTCGTGCGCATCACCGCGAGCACCGCATCGCCCGCGCTCAGCACCCAGTCGAGCCAGCTCACCGTGACAACGGGTCTGCCGGCATCGAACGCCTTCTCGATCGCGGTGGGACCGGCGAAATACGGCGCCGGCGGTGTCTCCAATCCGCCTGCCTGCCCGAACGTCGAGGCCTACGGTCTCGATCTGGTGACCGTCCCCGTCACCGTCCAGCTTGCAGACCGCTACAACAACCCGGTGCCGGATGGGACCTCAGTCGCCTTCACGACGAACGGCGGCCACATCGACGGGACCTGCACCACGCCTCTCAGCACGCCGGGCGACGGCACCTGCGAGGTGACGTGGACGAGCGCGAATCCGCGGCCCACGCCGGCGAGCAATCCGCCCGTCCTTGCCCCGGGACGCGCGAGCGTCCTTGCCACCGCTATCGGGGAGGAGTCGTTCACCGACACGAACGGGAACGGCTTCTGGGATTCGAGCGAGCCATTCGTCGATCTCGGCGAGCCGTTCCGCGACGACAACGAGGACGGCGTCTATCAGTCCGGCGAGTACTTCCTCGACTTCAATCACAACGGCTTGCGGGATGCGCCGGACGGAAGCTTCAAGGGCATCACCTGCACGGGAAATGGCGCCGGCGCGAGCTGCTCGACGACCACGTGGGCGATCGGGGTATCACACCTCATCATCATGTCGACCGGTGGCGCCGACATTCTTCTGTTCGGGACCTCGCCGGTGCTGTCGAACAGCGGCAGCCAGTCATCGCCGTCGCTCACCTGGGCGACGGCGAACGGCACGAAGATGAGCGGCTCGATCACTCTGCAGGTCGTCGATCTCAACGGCAATCCCGTGTCGGCCGGCTCGACCATCTCGATCACCTCGGACAACACCAGCAACATGACGGTGAGTCAGGCAACGAGCAGCTATACGGTCGGGTGCTCCACGGACGGCAGCGGTCAGCTCTACAACGTGAATCTCACCGCCGTGAAGACCGGCTCGTTTGCAAATATCAACGTGCAGGTCGTCTCCGCGGGGACCAAGACGCTCTCGCTCCTCAGCATCCCCGTGCAGATCAATTGATTCGAGCGGAAATCGGGCCGCCGCGAGCTGCGGCGGCCCGGGCCGCGCCTGGATTCGACGCACGAGTGCGCGACTCTGCTCGGCTCAACATAAGCTGTTTGATGTCGCGACGCTGCGACGCCGCGCGACTCACCGCTCATGCGTCGTGGCGAGCCGGCCGTCGGACCGCAGCTTCGGTGTCCCGCCGAATGAGCAGCGCGTCACAAATCCCAATGCCTTGAAACCCGAGACTGCGCCCATGAGTTTTCGCGATCCGCAATACCAATCGAAGTCTCGAGCCCAAAGCGCAGCCCGCGGCCGTGTCGCGCTCGCGGGCTTCACACTGCTCGAACTCATCGTGACGATGGCCGTCGCGGGAATCCTCATGGCGATCGCGGTGCCGTCATTTCGCTCGTTCCTGCAAAGCGACCGGCTGCTCACCGAACAGGATCAGCTCGTGATGAGCCTGCATCTCGCGCGAAGCGAAGCGATCAAACAGGACACGAGCATCGATGTGTGCGCCTCGAGCAACGGTACGACGTGCAGCGGGCTTGCGGAGTGGAACGATGGGTGGATCGTCCAGGCCGCAGGCGCCGCGCAGCCGCTTCAAGTCGTCTCGGCGCTCGCGACCGGCAATAGGCTCACAGAAGCCAATGGCGTGAAGAAGCTTACGTTCGATGCGACCGGGCTCGCCACCTCGATCGCGGTCGCCTTGCAATTCACGTTTTGCGATACGCGCGGGGCGAGCTACGCGCGCTACACGGAGGTCGGCGCTTTCTCGGGGCGCGTGGCCTCCTCGGGAACGGTCGGCAAGAACCTCGCGGGCGCGGCGCTCGCATGCCCCTGATCAAAGAGATCCCAATGCAATCACGGAAACACGCACCGCAGACTCGCCCTGCACGGCACGCGCGCCGCGTGTTGCGCGCACAGCGCAATCGGCGGCGTGGATTCACGCTGCTCGAGGTGCTCGTCGCGCTCGTCGTGCTCAGCATCGGACTGCTCGGCATCGGCAAGCTCGTGATGGTCTCATCGCGCGGCAACGACAGCGCGCTGTTTCGCAGCCAGGCGACGGCCCTGGCGTACACCATGCTCGATGCGATGCGCGCGAATCGCGACCAGGCGACCTCGGGCGCCTATGACGTGCCGACCGGTGCTTATGCGGGCGCGCAGGACTGCGTGAGTGCCTCGTGCGATGCGAGCCAGCTCGTCGTCTCGAACATCCAGAACTGGAAGTCGACCCTCTCGAAGCACCTACCCGAGGGCGACGGCAGCATCACGACGGCCGCGGCAGTCGGGGCCGACGGACAAACGCGCACGACGGCAACCATCACCGTGCAATGGGACGACTGGGTCGCCCAGCAATCCTTCGCGGGCGCCCTCGTGGCGAACAAGATGGCGACCGTGACGCTGGAGAGCATTCTGTGAAGCGCGCGGGAGGCTTCTCGCTCGTCGAGCTGATGGTGGCGATCACGCTCGCACTCGTCGTCACGGCGGGTGCGATCGCCGTCTTCGTCGGCTCGCGCACCGCGTATCAATCGACAGCGGGCGTCGCCGCGGTCGGCGACGGCGGGCGGACCGCCGTCAATCTGCTCCAGCAGGATGTGCGCAACGCGGGATACATCGCGTGCGCGGATACGGTCTATTTCTGGCAGACCATGACTGCGGCGGATTCCCGTGTCCAGATCGATGAGCTGAACAACGCCGCGGGGACACTCGGGTACGACTTCCGATACGGAATCGCCGGATACGAGGCGATGGGCACGACACCGCTCGATACTATCGTCATCCCAGCAGCTCCGGTCGTCGATGAGACGGATGCGGATTGGACGCCGGCGCTCGATGCGACGTTCACGAACGGCAGCCTCTCGCCGGCTCCGACGCAGGTGCAGGGAAGCGACGTGCTGGTCGTGCGGGAGAGCCTGGCGAAGACCCCGGCCTACCTGATCGGCACGGTGTCGCCCGGCGCGACCAGTTTCACCGTCAACGGGCAGGGAGGGCTCGCGGCGGGTCAGATCGCAGCGGTATCCGACTGCGCAAACGCGGTCGTGTTTCAGGTCGGCAACGCGCCGGCAGGCGGCCCCGGCGCGGTCAACGTCACCGTGTCGACGAACGGCGCGGATGTCCCCGGCAATATCGCCGGCGCGAACATCATCCGACCGTTCGCGGGCGGCTCGCTCGTCATGCCGCTGACGACCAACGTCTACTACATCGGCAAGGGCTCCGACGGCGATTACGCGCTCAAGCGGCTCGCCCTCAACGCACCGGGCGCTTCATCGCCCGGGGTCTTCACGGACGAAGAAGTCGTTCCGGACATCGAGAACATGCAGGTGCTGTACGGCG
This sequence comes from Steroidobacteraceae bacterium, assembly GCA_035606175.1. Taxonomy (GTDB): domain Bacteria; phylum Pseudomonadota; class Gammaproteobacteria; order Steroidobacterales; family Steroidobacteraceae; genus JASHUC01. Next base: position 146,726 of record DATNFW010000032.1, read on the forward strand.
TCCGCTCGGCCACCTCGGTCTCGCCTACCCAGTACGTCACCGCCGACCAGGTGGCGGATTTCCGGCAGGTCGTGAGCGTCGAGATCGCGCTGCTGGCCGCAAGTCCCCCCGGCTCGGGGACCGGACCGCCCGTGACTCAGCAATACACGCTGCTCGGCACCCAAGTGCACCTCGCGAATGACAACCGGCAACGGCGGGTTTTCGAGTTCACCGTGGCCGTCCGCAATCAGATGGAGTGAGCACCGCGCCATGATGTGCAGAAACGCGCCAACGCCCTTTCGCCGCCAGCGCGGCGCCGCGCTCTTCGTCTCGCTGATCCTGCTTCTCGTCCTGACGCTGATCGGCGTGACCGCCGCGCAGATGCAGACCGTCGAGGAGCGCATGGCACTCAACGACGACAGCCATCAGCTCGCGCTGCAGAGCGGCGAGGCCGTCATACGCGATTCCGAGGAGCAGTTCGACAACGGCGACTACTCGACCTTCCCGTGGGACGGCAGTAACGGCTCGGCGACACTCTGGCAGGAGGCCACCTCGGGGAGCTACTCCAGCATGGCCGATGCGACCTCGGACGCCCCGGCGTTCACCGGAGCAGGCGCGATCGCCTACGACGGTCCGGCACTCGGCAGCGTGCACGTCGGCTCAGCCTACAAGGCGATCGAGGATCTGCCGACGATCGCCCTACCGGGGGATGCCCTGGTGAGCGCCGGCTACCCGGTCCAAATCAGCTCGCTCAGAAGCACATCCCTCGCCGGCGGTGCGGATGCAGCTTCCAACGCCGTCGTGCAGAGCATCCGGTATCACCCTTCAGCGAATTGAGCGGATCGATCCGCAAAGAGTCACTCCTATGTTGAGCCCAACGAGACATTCGAGAGTACGGCGCGCGGTTGCCGCGATCGCTCTCTCCGCGGGAGCGGCAATCATGAGCGGTACCGCGTTCGCGGCGGTCCCCGCCGCAATCCCCATCTCACAGGTCCCGCTCACCGTTGCGATTCCCGCACATCCGCAGGTGCTCTTCGCGCTGGCGAACTCGCAGTCGGTAGACGGGGATCTGAGCGGCGCGATCGTGACGGGAAGCGGCGGCCTCGCGGCCAATCTTTCGGCTCTGCAGGCGAGCAGCTCGCCGGTCAATTACACCGTGCCGGCAGGCTTCACCGCTCCGGTGTCGGGTACGACGGCGGGCAACTCCGCGCCGTACACCGTCACTACGGCGGGCGTCGAGTACGATAATTCGAACAGCCGACTCAACGTCGCGAAGGCGGGCATCGCCTCGATTCTGCAGACCTTCCTGCCGGTCGCGGACTTCGGCCTCATCGACTATCAGGTCTCCGGCCTCGGAAAGTACGCGACGTGGGTCTATTACATGAGCCCGAGCGGGACAGGGTTCAGCTTCACGAACCTCCCTCCCGCGGGCAGCCGTTACGTCAAGAATCCCTGCTTCGGCGTCACACTCGATGCCGCAAACCCCGTCGACACGGACTGTACCTCGCTTGCGGGACGCTACGGCGCCACGTTCAACACCAATCAGTACATGCTGATCGGCTCCTCGAGCGATGACCCGAGCATCAACGACGTGCTCTACGCGAACGGCTTTCCGCCGGTCTTCGTGGATTACAGCAGCTCCGGCTCCGGGGCTCCGAATCCTTCGAGCCCGTTTACGTTCTCACTCAGCCAGTACAACAACAACCAGGTGTCGGAGTGCTACAACAAGAGCGTTCCCAGCATCGGCGGAATCTGCGAGACCCCGACGAACGCAGGCTTCGTCCCCTATTCGAACGAGGTCATGCAGGTCGAGCGCGGCTTCGGCTACTACGCGTCGAGCCAGAGCGCGAAACCCGCCTCCGTGACGAGCTGGCCGGCGCTCGTGCCGATGACCACGGCCGGGCAGGTCCCGACGCAAGCCTCGATCAACTCGGCGATCGCCTGCTTCAGCGGCGGCACGTGCAGCTCGACGGGCACAAACGTACCGAACTACCTCGCACCGGAAACGAACAGCACGGCGACGAGTGAGATCAAAGCGGTCGGCCTTCAGTCCCCGATCGCCGGGCTTCTGCAAGCCGCGGGCGACTACTACACGGCCAAGAATCCGCCCTCATCCAACGGGTGCACCGCGACGCGCTACGTCGTGCTCGTGACCGACGGTCTGCCGACCATGGACCTCGCGGGTAAGATGTGGCCGCCGCTCGGGACCGCCTCGGCAACCGGGTACGGCGTGACGCCGACGAGCACGGCCGCGTTCAATGCGGACGGCTCGTTGACGCTCAGCAACACCAACGATCAGGCGCTGATCGATACGCTCAACACCCTGTCGAGCTTGCAGGCTGCCGGAGTCAAGACGTACGTGATCGGCGTCGGCGCCGGTGTGGACCCGGCGTCCAACCCGCTCGCCGCGGCCACTTTGACCGCGATGGCGGTTGCAGGCGGCACGAGCGCGTATTTCCCTGCGACGAGCGCCCAGCAGCTGAACCAGGACATGCAGGTGATCCTCGCGCAGATCCTCGCAGCCACGCAGTCGGTCGCCTCGACGGCCGTCAACTCGACCGGCCTTCACAATGGCGCGTACGCCTATCTCGCGCAGTTCAATACGTCCGATACCTATCAGGACTGGACGGGCAATCTCACGGCCTATCCGGTCGACATCTCGACCGGTCAGGTGAACATGGGCTCGCCTGCGTGGTCCGCACAGGGCCTGCTCGATGCGAAGGCTGCGAGCACTCGGGTCATCGGCACCTGGGATCCGGTCGCAAAAGCGGGAACTCCGTTCGAGTGGAATCCGGGCCTCGCACCCGATGGAATCTCGAGCTCGACGACCCTCGGGACCGAGCTGTCCACATTCTCGGGAGACATGAACGGCCAGGATGTGCTCAATTTCCTTCGAGGGGACACGTCGAAAGAGAAGCGCAACGGCGGTGCGTTCCGTAACCGCGCGCACATTCTCGGCGACATCGTCAGCAGCGCGCCGCTTTACGTGGGGGCGCCCGAGGGCTTCTCGCAGGTGGCCAGCTATCAGACGTTCAAGGCCAACCACAAGGATCGTGCGCCGATCATCTACATCGGAGCGAACGATGGAATGCTCCATGCGTTCGATGCGACGACCGGCGCGGAGCGCTTCGCGTACATCCCGAGCGGTGTCTACGCGAATCTCGTCAACCTCGCGAATCCCTACTACAACGAGCAGCACTTGTTCTACGTGAACGGCTCCCCAAGGGCAGCCGACGTGCAGTTCAGCAACGACAACACTTGGCACACGCTGCTCGTCGGCGGCGAAGGCGCGGGAGGCAAGAGCATCTATGCGCTCGACGTGACGAACGACGATCAGATCACCACCGAGTCGCAGCTTGCATCGGCGGTGCAATGGGAGTTCACGGACGCCGACATGGGGTACACGTTCAGCGAGCCTGCGATCGGCGATACGGCGGACGGCTGGATGGTCTTCTTCGGTAACGGATACGACAGCACGAACGAGAAGCCCTACCTGTACGCGCTCGATGCGCGGACGGGCAGCCTCGTCACCAAGATCGATCTTTGCGCCGCGGTCGCCTCCGCTTGCAGCGGTAGCGTTGCCAACGGGCTTTCGAGCGTAACGGTCGTGAACAGCTACGGACTGCAATCGTTGCCGGCCGATGTCGCCTACGCGGGAGACCTGCAGGGCAACGTCTGGCGCATCGATATCAGCGACGCGAACCCCGCTAACTGGGTCGTCACGCTCATATTCCAGGCCCGGGACTCTAGTGGGGCGATGCAGCCGATCACGACGGCTCCGGGTGTCGCGCTCAACCCGCATTACCCGCGAGTCGTCGGCGACCTCGTGTTCGTCGGGACCGGTCAGCTGCTCTCCGTGAACGATCTCGCAACGACCGGGGTGCAGACGCTTTACGGCATATTCGATCCACCGAGGGGATCGCCGAGCCCGCTCGGTTTCGCAGGTGTGCCGACACGCAGCAATCTCGTCCAGCAGGTTCTGGAATCGGCGACGATCGGGGCGGTCTCCGTGCGCTTGATCACACCGGGCATGGATGCCATGGGCAATCCGATCCCCGCGGGCAACCCGGTCAACATCCCCGTCGATCGCGGTTGGTACGTCGATCTCAGCCTCTCACCGGGCGAGCGCTTCGTGACCGATCCGGAGGTCGCAGGAGGCGGCGGAGTCGTGACGGTCACCTATCAGCCGAACGTGAGCTCCTGCACCGGAGGCGGCAACGCATGGCTGTACTTGTTCAATGACGGCACGGGCGGATCGTTTGCGCTGCCCCAGCTCGATGTGAACAACGACGGCTCCATCAACTCGAACGACCAGACCGCTTCGGCCGCGAACCCCACCGGCATGTCGATCGGGGCCGTGTACGGCTCGCAGCCGACGATTATTTCGTCGGCCTCGATTCGAGTGCTGCAGATCGCGGAATCCAACAGCTCGATCGCGGGTGTCTCCACGAGTGCTACGGGCAACCGCCGCATCGGCTGGTTCGAGGTGCGGCAATGAGCGTAAAAGGTAAGGCCGTGAGAGGTAAGGCTATGAGCATGCGCTTGCGATATCTCGTTCCGGCCGCGGCTGCCTGTTTGCTGCTCGCCGCCGGCCCGGTGCTCGCCGCCCGGGTCATCAGCATCATGGTGACGGGTCAGGTCACGGCCGTCCCGGGTGGGAATTCGGTCACGATCGACGGGCGCACCTATCAGGTGGCACCGGGCAGCCCGGCGGCCTCCGCGATATCGCAGGTGCAGCCGGGCGAGCAGGTCGACGTGACGCTCGATGGGCCCCCGACGGCGGCGGGCTCGCAGGTGATTGGCATTGCGCCCCATCAGGGCAACTGAGGTCGAACCGAATGGCTCTCAAACTCCCCGCTTCGCGGGCCGCCGGCATCACGCTGATCGAGCTGCTGGTGGCGATGGCGGTCGTAGGCATTCTGGCCGCGATCGCCATTCCCTCCTATACCTCGTACGTGCGCAGCTCGAACCGAACGGATGCGACGCAAGCGCTGCTGCTCGATGCGCAGATGCTGCAGCGATGCTACTCCCAGAATTTCGCCTACACGGGTGGGAACGCCCCGTGTCCGGCGGCCTCGGGAGCCACTTCGAATTCTTCTCAGGGTTACTACACCATCACGATTGCCGTGCCGGACCCGGCCGGCAATGACCCCTCGTTTGCCATCACGGCCGTTCCCGTCGCGGGCACCACGCAGGCTTACGACACCTCCTGCGTGTCGTTCACCCTCGAGAGCAACGGAAAGCAGTCGGCCCTGAACTCCGGCGGTACGGACACCACCCAGACTTGCTGGGGATCGCACTGACCGGTCACCCGGGGGGCCGAGGCGATATATTGGCGGCGTCGCTCTCAGGACCGACGCCATGCTTGGCAAGCGCAATGTCTTTCTGATCGGCCCGATGGGCTCGGGCAAATCCGCCGTGGGACGGCTGCTCGCGCGCCTGCTCGATGCGCCGTTCTACGACAGCGATGCGGAGATCGAGCGTCGAACGGGAGTCGATATCCCGTACATTTTCGAGCGCGAGGGGGAGCCCGGGTTCCGCGAGCGGGAGCGGGAGATCATCGACGAGCTGACCGGCCTCGAGCCGATCGTGCTCGCGACGGGTGGGGGCGCGGTGCTGCACACCGAGAACAGGCGCCGGCTCGCAGAGCGCGGGTTCGTGGTGTACCTCCAGACCTCCGTCGAGCAGCAGGTCCAGCGGGTCCGCCACGCGAAGCACCGGCCGCTGCTCGCGAACGTCGATCCGGAGGCGAAGCTCGAGCAACTGATGAACGATCGCGCCGCCCTCTACCACAGCATCGCCGATTCGACCGTCTCGACGGACGGCAGAAAGGTTCAGAGCGTCGCCGAGGAGATATTCCGGGAGATCAAGGGAGCCTCCGCCGGGCGATGAGGGCGAGTGTGACGCACATCAAGGGTCCACCGCGGCCCGCGCCGGCATAATTCGACTGTTTCGTACGGGCTTTCCCATGCCCCTGTGAGCCGCTCGTCCTCGGCACGACCACCATGACGGCGCGCGCATTTTACCTGCCCGACCTCTGCTCTCCGCGCGCCGCACTCGGCGTCGTGGTGATCGTCGAGCTGACGGCGATTCTGCTCGCTCTCGCACGCACGGATGCGGCTGTCGGCTTCTGGACGGACCTCGCACGCACCTCGACGTTCCTGCTGTGGGTGGGACTCCTCGGCGCATCGCTCCTGTGTGCGCTCAGGCCGCGCCTCGAGCGCTTCACGGCCGCGCGAGGCTCGGCGGTCGTCGTCCTTGCGGTGTGCGCCGTGGTGGCCGCCGTCTCCGAGGCGGCAGTGCTCGCCGGCCGCAGCCGCCTCATGCAGGCAACGGGCATTGCGGCGCTCTTCCCCGGTCCGGAGGACGCGTTTCTCCTTCGCAACGTGCTGATCGCGCTCGTCGTCACCTCGCTTGCTCTGCGTTACTACTATGTCTCGCACGAGTGGCGGCGCAACGTCGAGATGCAAGCCCGCGCGCGCGTGCATGCGCTGCAGGCGCGCATCCGTCCGCATTTCCTGTTCAACAGCATGAACACGATCGCGGCACTCACGCGCTCCGACCCGCAGTGCGCCGAGCAGGCCGTACAGGACCTCGCAGACCTGTTCCGCGCTTCGCTCAACGAGAGGCGCGAGACGATCCTGCTCGAGGAGGAGCTCGAGATCGCGCGCACCTATCAAAGAATGGAGCAACTGCGGCTCGGCTCGCGGCTCGAAGTCCACTGGCGCATCGAGGAGCTCCCCCCGCGAGCCCTCGTGCCGAGCCTGACACTGCAACCGCTGCTCGAGAATGCGATCTATCACGGGATCGAGCCGCGCCCGGAGGGCGGCACGATCACGGTGAGCGGGGAGCTCACCGGCGGGCAGATCACGATCGTGGTGCGTAATCCGGCGGCCGATCTCGAGCCGGCCCGCGAAGGCAACCGTCTCGCGCTCGCCAACATCCGCGAGCGGCTTGCGCTCTTCTACGGCGGCCGCGCGCTCGTCAAAGCGGGCCGCTTCGACGACGAGTACATCGTCACGCTGCGATTCCCGCACGTCGAGTCGGCCGCGAGGCTCATTGCATGACGGTGCGGGTGCTCATCGTCGATGACGAGCAGCCCGCG
>DATNFW010000033.1:0-89764 GCA_035606175.1 Steroidobacteraceae bacterium
AGATCGGAGTCGCTGAAACAAACAGAGCGGCCACCGATATCAGGTGCACACTCAGACGCATACGTGCCCCTTCTCGCGATATCACGGTTAGGGCCGCGGCTGTGAACCGCTCTTCGCCCGCCCCAGATGCTCGACATTTCCATTCGGGAGCATCACGTCCCCCGGCTCGGCGCCCGCGGGGCACATGCCGAGGTACTTCTGATCTTGGACCAGTGTCGACTGGGTGATGCCGTTCAACGCAGGCGTGTAGGTGATATGGACATCGGTGTGCGTCGCGTCGCCCTTGAACAGGGTCGTCGATTTGCTCTCGACGGTGCTTCCTTTGATCGTGCAGCGCGATTGGATCGTGTACTCGTTCCCTTGCAGGCCCTCGTTGACGGTGGTGCATTCCTTCCTCTTCTTTGCATCCTCCCGCGCGCGCTGCTCGGAGGCGTGGCTTCGACAGATCGTCGATGTGAATTCGATCTTCTTATTGCTCGGGGTGTCGATCTCCCGATTGTGAATCGACCAGAGCCCTTCCTTCAGCTGTGGCGGCTCCGCCGCGAGCCCCACACCTGAGTCGAGCATCGCACCGAAAGCGAGAAATCCGAGCGCTGCAAATGTCGCCGTCGAATGTGCCAGGGAGGGCCGTCTCATGTGCTTCTCCGGACCTGCGACCGGCAGGATCGTACCACTGATCGGGTTTGAGGCCTTGCTACAATGCGATCGTGCAGAATCTCGACTCCGCAGAGCAGCATGCCTGGTGCATTACGCACGCCGCGGCTAGGGCGTTCCCCAAGTCCGACGTGCTGAGGCCCGCCTGCTACGAGCTCGCCGCGACCGGCGAGCTGCGCGCCGTTGGAGCGGACGATCCGGCAGCGGTGCTGCGCTGGAATCCCGCGATAGGATGGGAATCGCTGCTGCCACCCGATGACCCGCAGCGCGACCTGATCGATCTCTATCTGCCGATCTGCAGTGGAACCGCGAACCGGCCCATCACCGTCGGACACCTCGGCCAGAGCCTTGACGGATTCATCGCCACCTCATCCGGAGATTCCTGCTGGGTGACGGGCCCGGAGAACATTCTCCACATGCATCGGCTTCGGGCGCTGTGCGATGCCGTCATCGTGGGTGCGGGGACCATCGAAGCGGACAACCCGCGCCTCACGACTCGCCTCGTCGCGGGCAGCAATCCGCTGCGCGTCATCATCGATCCGGCGTGCCGGCTGCCGGCCGCGCACGCGGTGTTCAGCGACCGCCAGGCCCCGACCGTTAGAGCCACCGCGGCGGGGACGGCCGCCGCCGCGGCCGCGCGAGCGCGCGGCGAAGATGTCCTCGAGGTGGCATCGCCCGGCAACACGTTGGACCTCGGCGACCTGCTCAAGCAATTGCGTGCGCGCGGACACTGCCGCATCTTCGTCGAAGGGGGCGGGGTGACGGTCTCGTCCTTTTTGGAAGCCGGACTGCTCGACCGTTTGCACATCACGATCGCGCCGCTGCTCATCGGAGAGGGACGTCCAACAGTGCGCATGACGCCGCACGTGCAGCTGCGCGATTGCCTGCGGCTGCATCATCGAGTCTATCGAGCCGGCCTCGACATTCTGTTCGATTGCGATCTTCGCGCCGCTGCCGGCTCCTCCCCGAATGGCTCGGGCAGCTCCGACGCAGCGAGCATTCAACGCATCCTGTAGCTCCCTCGCGTCATCGCTCGCCGGTGCGCGCTGCTTCGCACACCCGCTCGAGAATCCGAGCCATGCGCTCGGATGCCTGAGGCCAAAAGGTCAGGCGCTCCTGCGCCGCGAGGGCAGCGCGCCGCATCGAGGAGCGCAGCGCAGAATCCGTCAGTGCCTGCTCGAGCGCTGCGCGCAGCGCGTCGCGGTCGCCCGGCTCGAGCAGCAGCCCCGCCTCGGCGCCGACGAGCTCCGGGATGGCGCCCGTGCGTGAGCTCACGACCGGCACACCGTGGGCCAAGGACTCGGCGACCGCCATGCCGTAGCTCTCACGGAGCGTCGGCAGCACGAACAAATCTGCTGCGAGATATCGATCGCTCAGGGCTTCGTGGGGCAGCTCGCCGACGAGGGAGACGTGGTCGATGAGTCGCAGGTCGCGCATTTGATCCTCGAGGCGCCGCACCGTGTCCGGGCTGCGCGAAAGGCTGCCGACGCACTGCAAGCGCCACGGCAGGTGAGCGAGCGGAGCGAGCGCCTCCATGAGCAGCGAGTGACCCTTACCCTCCTGAATCGTCGCGACGCAAAGCAGCTCGAGGATGCCGTCGTCGGGGCGGCCAAGGCGGCCGCGGCGGCGGTCCCCGATCGGATTCGTCCAGGCGCCAGGCTCCACGACGGACAGCACCGATCGATCGATACCACGCGCCGCGAGCTCCTGCTCCGTGCTGCGGCTGGTCACGATCACGTGATCGACCTGTTTGAGCGCGCGCTGCTCCTCACCTTGCCGACGCTCGGCTTCGGCACGTCCGATGCCGAGCTCCGAGCCGAGCGGCATATGGATCAACCCAATCAGATGCAGGCGTCGCGAGTGGGCGGCAACGAGCTGTGGCATCGCTCCGAGCGCAAGTCCGTCTATGAGCGCGCAGGCCCGCTCGGGAAGCGCGGCGAGAACGTGTTCCGCGTGTGCGAGTGCCGCCGAGGTCGGTGACGGAAAGCTCGCATCCAGCTCGTGTACATGCACGTGCCAACCGAGAGCGCGCAGCCCCGCCACCATCATCCGGTCGTAGACGTAGCCCCCGGTCGGGCTTTGAAGGTCGCCTGGAATGAGGAATTCCAGCGCGCGCGCACTCATCCCGAGGCGAGCTCGGCTTCGAATGAGGCCCAGGCAACGTGCGATTCGTGCAGCGTGACGCGTAGACTCGCCAAATCGTTGGCCGATGCGCCGAGGCGTCCCTCGCGAATGGCGGAGGCCATTCGGTCGAAGATCACCCGCGCGAGAAACTCGGTCGTCGTATTGCGGCCGGCAAATTCCGGCAACAGATCGAGGTTGCGATAGTTGAGAGGCACGAGCACCTCACGCAGCGCTTGGCTTGCGAGGCCGATATCGACGACCAGTCCATCGTCATCGAGCTGCGAACGGCGGAATTCGACGTCGACCACGTACGTTGCGCCGTGCAACTGGCGCGCCGGCCCGAACGCCTCGCCGACGAAACTGTGAGCGATCATGACGTGGTCGCGTACACAGACACTGTACATCGCGGCTCCCACGCTCAATCTGCGGTGCCGTAGCTCACCCGATGCACGATCGTATCACCCGGCTCGCGTGCGAGGCGCTCCAGGGTCTGCGGCATCTCCTCGAGCGAGCCTTCGCTGTTGATGAGCAGATCGAGCGACGGGTCGGTCAGGAGGCTGAGTGCGAGCGCGAGGCGCCGCCGGGGAGTCCAGCGCGCGCGATGCGAAGCCGCAACGGTGCCGACTTGGGAAGATTTGAGGATGAGCCGGCGAGAATGGAAAGCCTCACCCAGAGGGAGCGTCACAGGGCGGCTGCCGTACCAGCTGCACTCGCATACGACCGCTTCAAACGCCGCGATCCGCAGAGCAAGCTGCAACCCCTCGGGCGAGCCACTCGTGTGCAGCACGACATCGGCGTCGGCGCGGGCCGCATCGGGATGTGCGAAGGCGATGCCGAATGCGTGGGCGATGGCGCGTCGCGCAGGATTCGTGTCGATCAGTTCCACCTCGCATCCCGGCATCTGTCCGAGCAGCCAGCCCGCGAGACATCCGACGCTTCCGGCGCCCACGACTGCAACGCGATCGCCGGGGGCTGCGCCCGAGTCCCACACAGCATTGAGGGCCGTCTCGAGATGCGCCGCGAGCACCGCGCGCGAGGCCGGCACCGACTCCGGCAGCGGATAAAGCGAATCGACCGGAACGACGTAGCGCTGCTGGTGCGGATAAAGGCAGAACACCGTCCGGCCGAGGAGAGTGCGGGGCCCGTCCACCACGCGGCCGACGCTGATGTAGCCGTATTTCACCGGGCCCGGAAAATCGCCCACCTGGAATGGTGCGCGCATGCGCCGGTACTCGCTCTCGGGCACGCATCCATTGAAGACCAGCGCTTCGGTGCCTCGGCTGACGGCGCTGTAAAGTGCCCGTACACTCGCCTCTCGCGCACCGGCGGCCGGGAGCGTCTCGTAACGCAGCTCGCCGCGACCCGGGGCGACCACCCAAAAGGCGAGCGTCTCGTCGCGAGTCATAGGAGCTTCAGGAAGTTGCTGTTGACGATTGCCATCGCCCGGCCCGAGCACCGCGAGCTGCTGCGTGGCGCGCTCGTCGGCATCTTAGCGGCTGCCGTGTCCATCGTCTCGATCGGTGCACTCGGGGCGGACCTGCTGCACTTGAGCGCAGCGTATGTGCCGAAGGTCGTGCTGCTGTTCGCGGCGGGCGCCGCGCTGGTGCTGCTCGCCCTGCCAGGGTCGCACGGTTTCGAGCGCGTGGGCGCGGCGAACCAGGTGACGATCGTGCGGGGCGCACTCGTTGCGCTGCTCGCCGGCCTTGCAGGCGAGCACGGCAGTCCTGCCACTGCGGCGGTCGCCGTCGCCGTCGCCGCGACTGCGATGGCGCTCGATGGCGTCGACGGTTGGCTCGCGCGCCGCTTGCGTGTCGCGAGCGCCTTCGGCGCCCGCTTCGATATGGAAACGGACGCCGTGTTCGTCGCGGTGCTCTCGCTCCTCGTCTGGCAATTCGGCAAGGCGGGCGGTTGGGTACTCTCCTCGGGGCTGATGCGTTACCTGTTTGCGGCGCTCGTCGCCATCGTGCCGCGCCTGCAGAGGCCGGTCCCTTCGAGCTTTCGCGGAAAAACGATCGCCGTGCTGCAAATGATCGCGCTGATCGTCGCACTCGCGCCCGTCTGCGGACCGCAGCTCTCCGTCTGGATTGCCGCGGTCGGGCTCGGGGCGCTCGTGCTGTCTTTCGCGCTCGATGTGCTGTGGCTCCTCAGAGACCCGGTGCCGGATGTCCTCTAATGCGAGCGAGCGCCGCCGGCTCGCCTGGCGGTGGGTCGGCACGCTCATCGCACTCGTCATCCTCAACGGCTCCCTGACGTTCGACAATACGTGGCCGACGCTCGCAGTCCACTGGCCCGCAGAGCTGTCCGTCGAGATCGCCGCGGTGCTGGTGCTGCTTGCCTCGTGCAACGCGTGGCTCGGGAGGAGCTCGCCGCGCCTCATCGCGACGCTCGCCACACTCGTCGTGCTGTTCGCGCTCGGGCGCTACGGTGCGGTCACCGTCCCGGCACTCTACGGACGCGAAATCAATCTTTATTGGGACGCGCCGCGTCTCGGCTCGGTCGTGCAGATGCTGGCACGCGTCGCCTCGATCTGGCAGCTCGCGGCACTGCTGGGCGGTGCGCTGCTCGCCCTGCTGCTGCTCTATCTGCTCGCGCGCTGGTCGCTGCGGCGGGTGGATGCGGTGCTTGCGCACTCGCGTGCTGCGCGCCTCGGGTTCGGCATCGGCGGCACGCTTCTCATTGCTGCCTTCCTCGTTCAGCAGCTGAGCGACCACGTGCCGCGGATACCGCGCTTCTCGATCCCCGTGAGCCGCACGTATGGGACTCAGGTCGCGCGCGTCGTCGATGCGCTCTCGAGCCGTCGCGTGGCGCGCATGCTGCCCTCCCCGCCGCTGCACTCGAGCTTCGAGGCGCTTTCGGGCCGCGACGTACTGCTCATCTTCATGGAGTCCTATGGGAGCGTCACTTTCGACCGCCCGGCATTCGAGCGGGAGCTGCGCCCTGCGCGCGAGAGGCTCGCGAAGGCCCTCGAGGAGACGGGCCGCGGCGTAGTGTCTGCATTCGTCGTGTCGCCGACTTTCGGCGGACAATCCGTCCTCGCTCATTTGAGCCTGCTGTCCGGGATCGAGGTGAGGGATTCCTCACGTTACTCGCTCCTCATGACGCAGAAGCGTCCGACGCTCGTCTCGACATTCAAAGCAGCCGGGTATCGCGCCATCGCGGTGATGCCTGGGATGCAGCAACCCTGGCCCGAGGGCGCCTTCTACGGCTTCGATGAGATCTACGATGCGGCGAAACTCGCTTATCGGGGTCCGCCCTTCGGCTGGTGGCGCATTCCGGATCAGTACACGCTCGCCGCGCTCGATGCGGACGAGCTCGATCGTCACCCGCGCAAGCCGCTCTTCGTGTTCCTTCCGACCGTGAGCACACACATACCGTTTGAACCGGTCCCACCCTTTCAACCGGACTGGGGGCGGATGCTGTCACGTGAGCCTTACGATGCCGCACCGCTTAAGCGCGCATTGGCTCAGCGCGAGGACTGGACGGCCATGGGCGAGAGCTATGTCAGCTCCGTCGAATACTTCCTCGATGTGCTCGCCAGCTACCTGCGGAAGCATGCGACCGACGATCCCGTATTGATCGTGCTCGGCGATCATCAGCCCGCGGCCAACGTGAGCGGCGAGGGCGCGCCGTGGGACGTGCCTGTGCACGTTATCAGCCGGCGCACGGATATCCTGGAATCCTTGCAGCGCCGCGGCTTTCGCAGCGGGTTGACGCCCGCGCGTCCTGCGATCGGCAAGATGAGCGAGCTCGCGCCCTGGCTGCTCGATGCGTTCGGTGGCAATGGCGCCGATCGCCATGATCGCGCGGTCTGCCCGGAGGGAGCTTCTAGGACGCAATCCTCCGTGAGGACGCTGGCCGCGCCTCGAGGTCGTACGCATCCGACCCGGTGATCTCGACCTGCGCGAACTCGCCGGGCTTCAATCCTGCGGCAGCACGGACTCTGACCACACCGTCGATCTCGGGTGCATCGGCCTCGGTGCGAGCGATGGCCGATCCGTCCGGCTCGATGGAATCGACCAGCACCGTGAGTGTGCGGCCGATGCGGCGTGCGAGCTTGCGCGCCGAGATCGCCTGCGCGCGCTCCATGAAACGTGCGTAACGCTCCTCCTGGACCTCGGCGGGTACGTGGTCCGGCAGGTCGTTCGCCTTTGCCCCAGCGACCGGCGAGTATTTGAAACAGCCGACGCGATCGAGCTCGGCCTCGCCGAGCCAGGCGAGCAGCTCCTCGAATTCGGCATCCGTCTCGCCTGGAAAGCCGACGATGAACGTGCTGCGTATCGCGAGATCGGGGCAGCGAGCGCGCCAGGTGGCGATTCGTTTCAACGTGTTCTCGGCGTGCGCCGGACGGCGCATGCGCTTGAGCACCGTGGGGCTGCCGTGCTGGAAAGGGACGTCGAGATACGGCAGCACGCGCCTCTCGGCCATGAGATCGATGACCTCATCGACGTGCGGATAGGGATAGACGTAGTGCAGCCGCACCCACGGCCTCGAGGCGCTGGCCGCGCGCGCGCCGGCTCCAGGCGCGCGGGTGTCGCTCGTCGTTGCAGCCCGGGGTGTCGTGTTTGCGGTGAGCGAGCCGAGAGCGCGGGCGAGCTCGATGAAGCGTGTTGCGAGCTGCTCCCCGCGCCACTCGCGCGTCGCGTAGCGCACGTCCGCCCCATAGGCGCTCGTGTCCTGCGAGATGACGAGCAGCTCCTTCACGCCCGCTGCGATCAGGCGCTCGGCCTCGCGCAGCACCTCGTCGATCGGACGGGAGACCAGCCGGCCGCGCAGGCTCGGAATGATGCAGAAACTGCAGCGGTTGTTGCAGCCCTCCGAGATCTTGAGATAGGCGTAGTGGCGCGGCGTGAGGCGGATGCCCTGGGGCGGAACGAGCGCTTCGAACGGGTCGGTGCGCGGCGGCACGTGCCGGTGCACGGCGCTCATCACATCCTCGTACGCGTGCGGACCCGTGATCCCGAGCACGCGCGGATGTCGCTCGAGAATGCGCTCGGGACGTGCGCCGAGGCACCCCGTCACGATCACACGTCCGTTCTCCGCAAGCGCCTCCCCGATCGCCTCGAGCGACTCGTCCACAGCGGCATCGATGAAGCCGCAGGTATTGACCACCACCACGTCGGCGTCGCGATACGCGGGCGCGATCTCATACCCCTCCGCACGCAGGCCGGAGAGGATGCGTTCGGAGTCGACGAGCGCTTTCGGACAGCCGAGGCTGACGAAGCCGACCTTCGGTGCTCGTCGTTGCTCGATCGAGAGGGCGCGTCGGCGCGGGCGAGTCGGTGCGGCCCGCGTCATTGAGCGGACGCGGCGCTCGCCGCGGGCGCTCGGGCGGGCGGCTGCGTCATGCCGCCGGGGTGGCGCACCGTATGGCGGACGGTGTGCAGCGTCCAGAAAAGCGCGAGCGCGGCGGCTGGCATCGCAAACCACGGCCAGATCGCAGGGCGGCGATCGGAAGGGGCGGGATGCCTTTGCTTTTCCGACATGGGCGCGGAGCCTACCCCGCAGGCGGCGGGTCGGCAATGCCTGCCGCGTGGCCAGCGCCCCGCGAGAGCGGCCGGCTCAGCGTTCGGCTGAACGGCCGGCTCAGCGGCCGTAGAGTCCCATCAGCTGTGCCTTTCCGAGCGCAGTCGCGTTCGCATAGGACGAGATGATGGTTGCGGTCGCATCCGCAGGGACGTTGAGCCTTGTGACCGGCATCGCATACAGCCGGAAGAAATAGCGGTGCGCCTTGCCTGGCGGGGGACATGGCCCGCCGTAGCCCTCGTTGCCGAAATCCGAGCGCGCCTGGACGGTGCCCGCCGGCATGAGTTTTTTGTGCACATCGCCCGCATTCGCAGGCAGCGAGGTCGCGCTCGCCGGAATGTCATAGGCGATCCAATGCCAGAAGCCTTCGGCTCCCGGAGCATCGGGGTCGTGCATCAGCAGAATGTAGCTTTGCGTGCCGTCCGGCGGATTGCGCCATTCGAGCGCCGGCGAGATGTTCCGGCCGCCGCAGCGTGTATTCGCCTCGGTGCGGCGCAGGGCGCCGCCATCCGAGAAATCCGGACTGGTCAGCATGAAATGCGCGGCGGTCTTGCCGCCCGCGACGCTCGCGGGCGGAACATCCGGTTGGGGCGCTGCGCGCGTTTGCGCAAGGGAAGAGGGCTCGCCTGCGAGCGCGGCCGCCGCGGCGAGGACGAGACCGAAGGCGATCACGCTCGAGAAACTTCGCTGGCGCATAGCACCTCTCCGGGATGGAAGGCGAATGGTGCCCGCAACCTGCACCGCCCGCAAACTCGAAGGCAATCGCGGGCGATCGGACTGCGTAGCGCTCCTTGCGCAACTCGCCATCGCGCTCCATCTGATGCATAGTCGATCACGAGGTACGAAACTTGAATTCCGAGCGGCGCAAGTTCCTGTTCGTGTCCTTCACGGGACTGGTGAGCGACATCGCCTGGCAGGTCGTCAAGGAGGGGCACGAGGTCCGCTATTACATCCGCGACGAGAAGGATCGGGACATCGCCGACGGCTTCGTGCCGAAGGTCTCGGACTGGAAACGCGAGGTCGAGTGGGCGGACGTGGTCGTATTCGACGACACGCTCGGCCAGGGCACGATCGCGGAGAAACTGCGCTCAGAGGGCAAGCGCGTCGTCGGCGGGACCGCTTACACGGACCGGCTCGAGGACGACCGCTCCTTCGGACAGGAGGAGCTCAAGCGGGCCGGCATCAACATCCTGCCGTATCGGGAGTGCGGCGACTTCGACGAGGCGATCGCCTACGTCCGGTCGAATCCCGAGCGCTATGTGATCAAGCCCTCGGGAGCTGCGGGAAACCTCAAGCGGCGGCTCTTCGTCGGGGACGAGGAGGACGGCGAGGATGTGATCCGCATGCTCGAGGCCTACAAGAAATCTTTTCCCGACGAGATCAAGAGCTTTCAGCTGCAGCGGCGCGTGACGGGCGTGGAGGTCGCGGTCGGCGCGTTCTTCAGCGGCAAGGAGTTCATCTACCCGATCAACGTCAACTTCGAGCACAAGAAGCTCTTTCCGGGGAACATCGGCCCATCGACCGGGGAGATGGGCACCTCGATGTTCTGGAGCGGGCCGAACCGACTCTTCAATCAGACGTTGAAGAAGATGGAGCCGAGGCTCGCGGAGGAGGGCTACGTCGGGTACATCGATCTCAATTGCATCGTGAACGGCAACGGCATCTTTCCGCTCGAGTTCACAGCGCGGTTCGGCTACCCGACCATCAGCATCCAGCAGGAAGGGATGAACACGCCGATCGGCCAGTTCCTGTACGACCTCGCCTCCGGAGCGAGCCCGAAGCTCAAGGTCAAGAGCGGCTTTCAAATCGGTGTGCGGATCGTCGTCTCCCCGTTCCCCTTCGACGACGATGCGACGTTTCTCTCGGTATCGAAGAACGCCGCGATCCTGTTCAAAAAGGGCATCCCGGAGGAAGTGCACATCGAGGACGTGAAGCAGGTGAACGGACAGTGGTACGTCGCCGGCACCTCTGGCGTCGTCCTCATCGTGTGCGGCCTCGGCCAGACGATGCGGCAGGCTCAGGCACAGGCCTACTCGCGCATTCGCAATATCATGATCCCCGACATGTACTACCGCGACGACATCGGCGAGCGATGGTTCGAGGATCACGACAAGCTGCACACATGGGGCTACCTGCGCGAGGTCTGACATCGGCCGCCGGCCGCAGTGCGAGGGGCAGCAGCGCCACGAGCAGCGGTGGGGCGGGCAGCGGCGCGGCGGGCCGCTTCGACCGCGAGTATTACCGGCGCTTCTATCTGGACCCACGCACGGCGGTGACCTCCCCATTCGAGGCGCGCGCCCGCGCACGGCTCATTGCGGCATTCGCGGATCTGGCGGGAGTTCCGGTCGGGCGCATTCTCGATGCCGGCTGCGGAATCGGGCGGCTGAAGCGGCCGCTCCTCGAGCGCTTTCCGCGCGCCGAATACGTCGGCCTCGAGGTGAGCGAATACCTCTGCCGGCGCTACGGCTGGGAGCGTTGCGGGATCGAGGACTATCGCTCGACCGTGCGGTTCGATCTCGTCATCTGCTACGACGTGCTGCAGTATCTCGAAGAAGCGCCTGCGGCCCGCGCGCTCGCGAATCTCGCCGAAGTCACGCGCGGGGCGCTGTATTTCAGCGCGCTGACGCTCGCGGATTGGCGCGATAACTGCGACCGGCGGCGCACCGATCGTGACGTCATCATGAGAAGCGGGGAGTGGTATCGCGCACGCCTGCGCCGCTCCTTCCGCGAGGTCGGCGCGGGATTGTGGCTGCGGCGCGGAGCCCCTTTCGTACTCTGGGAGCTCGAGCGCTGCCTCTGAGAGGCTTCACGCACGGCGCGGAGCGAGTGGCCGCGCGCCGCGCGTGAAGCGCGGCGCTCAGGCCCGCGACTGTCCCCCCTCGATCTGAATGCGCCGGCGCTGCGGCTGCTCGAGCGGAACCTTCACTTCGAGCACGCCGTTGTGCATGCTCGCCTTCGCGCTTTCGACGCGCGCGCCCTCGGGCAGCGGGATCAGCCGGTAGAAGCTGCCGTAGGTGCGCTCGGTGCGGCGATAGCCCTGCTCGTCGTCTTCGCGCTGCTCCGAGCGCTCACCCGAGATCGCAATCCCATCCTCGGTCGCTTCGAGCTGTATGTCTTCCTGCTTGATGCCCGGCAGATCGACATGAATGACGAGCTCATCGTCGCGCTGGCGCACCTCGATCTGCGGTGTCCACAACGTACGCGCGTAGCGGGGCTCGGCGCCCGATGTGCCGCCTGCACGCCCCGCCGCGATCCCGCCGCCGAAGAATGCGTCCATCAACCGGTCCATCTCCCGCGAGATCTGCCACAGGCTCGCAAAGGGGCTCTGCTCGAGGTCGGTTGAGAAGGGGCTCATCCAGCGCTGGGAGCTCGTGAGCGCCTGGCCGCGTCCTTGGCCGCGGCTCTGACTCGTGCCGCTCGAGCCAGTCGTCCCGCTAGCGCCGCTCGTTCCGCTTGCGCTACTCGTGCCGCTTTTGCCTCCTGTACCTGCCGGGCCGCTTCCGCCGCTCGACCCGCTTGCGCCGCCCCGTGCCGTCTGGCCGCCGTCGCCCGATTGCTGGCCCGTGCGCTGACCGTTCGTCGAACCCGTTTCCGTTGCCATGTGCGTCTCCTTTCATTGAACATGGAGCGCCCAAGCGCCCCTCACGCGGGCGGCGCGACGCAATTTCGATGCCGCAGGCGCAAGCAACTCGCGGCGCCGGGCGCCGCGTACAATGGCGCTTCATGAGACTCAAAGGCCCGATCGAGTGCCGTCGTACTGCCGCGGCGTGTGTCACGCTCGTCGGCCAAACCGAGCTCGGCGAGCGAGCGTATCTCACCCTCGCCACGCCCGCGCCGGCCGATCTGCCGGCCCGAATCGATGACGGAGCCGTAGAGTTGCTCGAGGGCGGGCGCTGCCGCATTTCGATGCCGGGGCGCGAGTGGGACCTCGATGCGCAGCAGGCGCTGCTACACCGGGACGTTTCAGCGCAGTTCTACGCCGCGCTGCCGCCGCGGCGCGTTCCGCTCATGAAGCGGGTGTTCTTCGGACTCGTGCTTGCAATTGCGGAGAGTCCCGTCGGTCGGGGCTGGCTCGCGCGCTGACCCGAACGCGAACGCTGAGCTCGCGCTGCCGGGCATCGGCCGGTGTCCGGCCGCGCGATTGCGCAATCGCTCAGCGCGGATTGCCGAGCTCGGCCACGGCGCCGGCTCCGACGGTGGCAATGGGCTCGCGACGCCGCGCGCCCGCAAGCGCTGCGTACGCAGCGAGCTGACTCTGGAAGACGCGGTCCCAGGTGAAGCGGCGCAGCACCTGCGCGCGGGCAGCAGCACCGAGGGCGTGCCGGTCGCATCGATAAAGGAACTCGATCGCCTCGGCCATCCCGCCGGCGCTCGGTTCGGCGAGCACACCGACGCCGTCATCGATCAATTCCGGTAGCGCACCCCCGCGCGCCGCGACGACGGGACGGCCGCAAGCCATCGCCTCGAGGATCACGAGTCCGAAAGTCTCGCGAGTACCGGCGTGCACCAGCGCGTCGCTCGAGGCGATCCATTGCGCGAGCTCCGTACTGTCGGCGCGGTACGGCAGGACGGTCACGTTCGCGGCGAGCCGTGCGCGCGCATACCCGCCGATGAGCAACAAATGATACGGACGACCGAGCCGCTCGAAGGCCTCTAACAGCATCGGGATGTTCTTCTCCTCACTGAAGCGGCCGGCGTAAACGAGGACGCGTGCATCGCGTGGTACGCCGATCCGCTCGCGCAAGTCCGGGAGCGCCTTCTCGGGATTGAAGATCTCCGCATCGACGCCGAGTGGCTGATGCAGCACGCGCGGCACGCCGATGTCGAGGAGAAAGCGGCATGCGAGCCGGCTCGGTGCGAATACGGCGTCGAAGCGCTCGTACAGCCAGCGCACGTACCGCTGCGCCGCCCGCTCGATGTGCACTCCCATGCGCTGCCGCAGGATGTGCGGCAGGCTCGAATGATAGAACGCTGCAACCGGAATGCCGCGCCGCTCCGCGACGCTTGCGCCGCACCAAGCCGGATGAAACGCATCGCCCGCCTCGATCACATCGGGCTCGAGCCGTTCGAGCATTCTGCGCCAGCGTCGCGGATTGAGGGGCAGACGGTAATCGCACGTGCCCGGCATGCGTTTGCCCGGCAGCAGGCACACTCCGCCGGGCTCGAAGTGCTCGCGCTCGCCGGGCACCACGATCGAATGCCGCCAGCTCGCGTGCGCCGCGAGCCAGGCGTGCTTTGCGTGCAGGTAGCGTTTGACTCCACCGCTCGTCGGCGAATAGAAAAGTGTGGTGTCGACGAGGTGCATGGGCGATCGAGAGAACCGCGGATCGGGCGCCCGCAGCAAGCACCGCTCCCGGCCGGCCGAGCTCGCGATCAAAGTGCGCCGTCGCCCATACCCCGCGTGGTAAGATGCAACGCGAAGCCGCGTGAGAAGAGCTCCTCGATGGCCGGACACGCGAGCTCGCCAGAAGCAGTCTCGAGAAAGCGAAGGGTCGCGCAATGTCGATGGAAGGCCGCTCTGAATCCGACTCTCCATCCATTGCCCCGGCGGTCGCCGCGCAGGCGGGGGCGAAGCGCCGCAGCTCGCGGATGCTCGAGAACTATCTCGGCGACATCGAATACCTGTTGCGCGAGCAGCGCTTCGCGGAGGCGGCACCGCTCGCTCTGGCGCTCCCGCACATTTGCGCGGCGCTCGCGCATGCCGATCTCGCGAGCTCGCGCGCTGCGTATCTCGAGTGGTGCGAGACCTGGGTGCGTCCCCGCGAGGACGACACTTCGCTTGCCACGCCGAGTGCCGCGGACCTCGCGCGGCTCGCGGAGCTGCACGGCATCGAGCCCGAGCTGGCGTCGCGATCGGGTGTGCCCGTGCTCTCGCTGCGCCTGCTGCGGTTGCGGCGCCTCGCCCGCGCCGCACCCCAGCGCCGGCGCGGCACGGTACCCGCGGCGAGCGATGCGCGTGAGGAAGCCGCGCGCGAGGCTTGTGTCGCGCTCACCGAGGCGTTGCGGCGCTGGTATCAGGAATGCGGTGCCCGCAACGCCCTCGTGCAGGCCAATCTCGCCCGACTCGCCGTGCTGCGCTGATCGAGGCGAGCCGCGGCGGCGCGGGGCCGTCGGCGCGCGCCCGATGCGCGGGTCCTTGTTGATCGATCAACTGCGCCCGATTCCATGCAGAGCGCCAAGCCACGTTCGTTGCGGCTCGGCGCGCGGCTGATCCGCGCCGCCCGAGTCGAGCCGCGCGAGCGCAGGGCGGTGGCGCTCGCATTTGCCTGCTACTTCGTGCTCTTCGCGAGCTACTACATTCTGCGCCCGGTGCGCGACACGATCGCGACGGACTTCGGAGTGAACGAGCTGCCGCTCCTGTTCGCAGGGACATTCGTCGGCTCACTCATCGCCTCTCCGCTCTACGCCGCTGCCGCCGCGCGCTTTCCCCTGCAGCGGCTGCTGCCCGGCGTTTTCTGGTTCTGGCTCCTCAACGTGCTTCTCTTCGATGCGCTGCTTGCGGCCTATCCCGCGAGCCGGCTCGTCGCGGCCGCGTACTTCGTGTGGTTCAGTGTCGTCAATCTGTTCATGGTTTCGGTGTTCTGGAGCCTGATGGCGGACTCGTTCTCGCCGGACCAGTCCGCACGGCTTTTCCCGCTCTTTGCCGCGGGCGGGGAGCTCGGCGCGATCGCCGGGCCCCTGGTGACCCGTCTGGCCGTGCATGCGATCGGCCTCGGCGGATTGCTGCTCGTCGCCGCGGGCGGCTTCCTCGTCGTGATCTTGCTCATACATCTGCTGATGCACGAGAAGGCATCGCTGCGGCAAAGCGGGGAAGCGCAGCGCTCGACGCTCGACCACGCGCTGCCCGGAAATCCCTTCGAGGGGTTCGGGGAGGTCCTGAAGTCCGCCTATTCGCGCAATCAGGCGGCGTTCATGTTCCTCATGACGTGGGTCGCAACCGTCGCTTACTTCTTCCAGACCGAGATCATTGCATCGAGCGTAAGCGGGGTGGCCGGTCGGGCCGTGGCGGTCGCGGACATCGCGCTCGCGGTCAACATCTGCTCGGCCGTGATCCTGATCGGCGGGCTCGGCCGATTCATTCAGCGCTTCGGTGTGACTGCAAGTCTCGTTGCCACGCCCGTCATCATGATGGCTGCGTTCGTCGTGGTAGCCCTCTCCCCGACCCTGTTCATGATCCAGGCGATACAGGTCGTGCGGAGTGTCACGCAGTTTGCGGTGGCGCGGCCCAGCCGCGAAATCTGCTTCACGGTGGTCGAGCAAAGCCGGCGCTACAAGGGCAAGAACGTCATCGATACCGTGGTGTATCGCCTCGGGGATGTCACCTCCGCCTGGTTTCAGGCGGGGCTGCGCGCGGCCGGATTGCACATTACGGGCGCGTCCATGGTCGGGATCGGCGCAAGCCTCGTCTGGGGCGCCGTCGCGCTCGCCCTCGGGCGGCGCTACGAGGCGAGACGCGCGGGAGCGTACCGGGCGCTCGAGCAGGGGGCGCCTTCTCCCCCGCCTGCGAGTTGGCTATAGTCCGGCGGCCCGGCGCAGCTCCGCGCCCCCGGTGCCGATAGCAGCACCTCGAGAGGATTCCCGGATGGCCGAACCGTCGAACCCGTCCCCGGTCGCGCGCCTTTTCAAGTCTGTCGCGGCGGTCGAGCCCGTCGAGCTGCGTCCTGCGCTGCTCTCGTTCGTGTGCTTCTTCTTCCTGTTCTTCAGCTACGCGGTAGTGAAGCCGGTGCGGGATGCGATGAGCACCGTGTGGGGCGCGAAGGCGCTGCCCGAGCTTTTCCTCGTGACGTTCCTGCTGAGCATCATCGTCTCCCCGCTTTACGCGACGCTCTCGGCGCGCGTGAGGCTGTCGGCCTTCTTGCCGTGGGTCTACGGCATCGTCGCCGTGAGCGTGCTCGGCTTCGCCGTCCTCTTTTCCGGGAGCGGCGGGCATGAGCGATTGCTCGCGGCGGGGTTCTACGTTTGGGTCAGCACGTTCAACCTGGTCATTCTGTCGGCGTTCTGGAGCTTCATGGCCGACCTGTTCTCGCGCGAGCAGTCGAAGCGGCTCTTCGGCTTCATTGCGGCCGGCGGGACTGCGGGCACCATTCTCGGTCCCGCGATCGTCGATTTCTTGGCGAAACGCGTCGGCAACGACGGCCTGATGCTGATCTCCGCGTGCGGTTTCGCGCTCACCGCGGCGCTCGTCATGCTGCTCGCGGGCGAGAAGAAGCGCCTGCTCGCCGAGTCGCCGGATGCGCAGCGCACGACGCTCGATCATCGCCTCGGGCGCAACCCGTTCGAGGGGTTCGCGCTGCTCTTTCGCTCGCGCTACCTGCTGCTGATCGCACTGTTCATCTTCGTGATGACGTCGGTCTCGACGGTCGTCTATGTCCAGCTGGTCGATATCATCGGGCACTCATTCAAGAATCACGCGGCGCGAACCCAGGCTTTCGCGACCATCGATCTCGCGACCAACAGCCTCACGGTGCTCATCCAGCTCCTCGGCACGGGGCGCCTCATCAAACGCTTCGGCGTGACGAGCGGCCTGATGCTCAATCCGTTCATCATGGCGCTCGCATTCGTCCTGGTCATTTTCTCTCCGGTCCTCCTCGTTCTCGGAGGCGTCCAGGTCATGCGCCGGGTGGCGGAATACGCCGTGGCGAAGCCGGCGCGCGAGATGCTCTTCACGGTCGTCGACCAGGAGAGCAAATACAAGGCCAAGAACGTCATCGACACCGTGGTCTATCGCGGCGGCGATCTGCTCGCCGCATCCGCGGCCTCCGGGGTCCTCGCGTATGGCTTGAGCGGCCTGGCGGTGCTGGGGGTGGTGGTTTCGGCGATTTGGTTCCCGATCGCTTATGCGCTCGGGCGCCGTTTCGAGAGCGTGCGCGGCGCGGAGATCGTCAATCAGGCGGCCGGACGCCCCGCGGCCGCGGGCGCGAAGTAACGGGCGGGCGCGAAGTAACGGCTGCGGCGATACCGGCGGTTACGGCCGCCGCGACGGAGGGAGCGCAGCGCCGGTGCGCTAGGCGGCGACGGTGCCGCTCGGCTCGCGCAGCTCCCGCATTCCGGAGACCGCCTCGACGACCTGTGATGCGCTCGCGAAGCGCTCATCGGGCGATTTGGCCGTGAGTCCATCGAGCAGGGACTGCAGGTGCTCGAGAATCGCGGGCAGGCGCGGTGCCGGAGCGTTCACGTGCTGCTGCAGCACCTCGATCGCGGTGGTCCCGGTGTAGGGCTTCTTCCCGGTCAGCATCTCGTAGAAGATGATTCCGAGGCTGTACAGATCGGTGCGCGCATCGAGCTTCTCGCCGAGCGCCTGCTCGGGGCTCATATAGTAGGGTGAGCCGCGCAGCACGCCTTTGCGCGTGCTCGCGAGCTCACCTTGCATGTTGCGGGCGAGACCGAAATCGATGAGGACGATCTCGTCGGTTTCCCGCAGCATCACGTTTGGCGGTTTCAAATCGCGGTGGAAGATGCCCGCGGTGTGCACGACATCGAGCGCGCGCGCGA
The DNA here is from genome assembly GCA_035606175.1 of Steroidobacteraceae bacterium. Taxonomy (GTDB): domain Bacteria; phylum Pseudomonadota; class Gammaproteobacteria; order Steroidobacterales; family Steroidobacteraceae; genus JASHUC01. The sequence continues at coordinate 17,794 of DATNFW010000033.1, forward strand.
TCTGCTCGACGTAGCGGAGCACGTCGGGCTCGAGGATGCCGCGTTGCAGGCGCGCCTTGAGGTCCCCGCGCGTGAAGTACTCCATGGCGAGGTATTCGCGGCCGTGGTGGACGCCGTATTCGTGGATTCTCACGATGGCCGGATGGCGCAGCGCGGATAGCGCTGCGTACTCGCGTGCGAATATCTGGCGGTCGCTCGCGCTCTCTATCTCGCTGCGGCTCACCTTGAGCGCGACGTCCATGCCGAGCGCCGTGCTCGTCGCAAGATAGACGATCGCCTTCTCCGACTCCCCGATGGTGCGCCGGATCGTGTAGCCGGGGATCGGGGCGCGTGTGCCGCGGTCGGCCGTCGCGGCGCCCTCGGCGTCGCGAGCGCTGTCGTGGCCTGCTGAGCCGTCGCCTGCTGAGCTCTCCATGCCCGGGGCGCCGTCGACGTCCGCGGAGATTTCCTCGTCCGCCGTGCTTTCGATCTCGCCGGTCCTCTCCGCGGCGGCGCCGGCAGACGGCGAGGGCTCGGAGTCTCTCAGCGTCTCGCGACCGGCTTCTTGCAGCTCCTGGCGGCGCAAGGCGAGCTGCACCGCCGTTCGCAGTCGCTCGGGCGTGAGCAGACGCTTCGGCAAATAGTCGATCGCGCCGAGTTGGATCGCGCGAACGGCCGTGAGCTCATTTCCGTCCTCCGCGATCACGATGATCGCCGGCATGGCGGGCCAGCTCTTCAGCTGCCGCAGCCGCTCGAGACCCTCCGAGCGGGGGTCGCCGGGACTTTCGCCGAAGGGTGCCGCAAGGAGCAGCAGATCGAAATCGACACGCGTGACCGAGCCGATACTGCGATCGAGCTCCTGCGTGTCGAACGTGGTGATCGTCCCCTCGGGGCAGAGCACACCGAGATGGTGCCGCAGCCACTCGCGGTAGCGGGCGTCGCGATCGACGATCAGCAGTCTCGCGTTCATGGCCTACAGCGTGGTCTCGCGGCGGGGCGGCCACAGGCCCCCCGGGGGTTGGCTGCGACGATGGCCCAGAGGGGGGCCGGTTGTCGCGGAAGACCGCAGGATTCTGTGAAATAGGTCATCATCGAGCTAGGCCGCCGGTGCGCCGGCGCGCGCTGGAAAGGACAATCATGGAATGGAAATGGCTCGCCTGACCGCGAGGCGCATCGCGCTCGCGGCAATGATTTTCACGGCTGTGACGCTCGGCGCGACGCTGCTCGCCTCGACCGCCCCTTCCTGGTGGGTAGGCGATCTTGCAGTGCACTTCCGGCTGCAATACGCGGCCGCAGCGCTCATCGAGCTGCTCGTGCTCGGCTGGGCCCGGCGCTGGGTGTGGACAGCCGCTGCCCTCGCGGCGCTCGTCGTGAACGGCGTCGCCGCGGCCTCTCTGCTCGGGGGCGGAAGTGTGATCCGCGGCGCGGTGGCCGGCGCCCCGCCGGTGATCAGCGACTCGGGGAGCCCGGCTCGCACCGGTGTGCGAGGTGCTCGACGGCGGCACGTGGGCTCAGGCTCACCGCACGAGCCGCTGCGCATCGCCTCCATCAACGTGCTCTTCCACAACAGGCACTACGATCGCGTGGAGGCCTTCCTGCGGAGCGCGCGGCCGGATGCGGCCGTGCTCGTCGAAATCACGCCCGCTTGGCGCGCTGCGCTCGGCTCGCTGCGCGAGGAGTTTCCCTGGCAGTACTACGCCGAGAGCCGCGATTCCCACGGCACGCTCCTCTTGTCGCGCTGGCCGTTCGAGCACACGGAGACGGTGCCGATGGGGCCGCATGCGGACCCGACGATCGCGGCCGTACTCAACGTGCGCGGCCGAGCGCTGCATTTGATTGGCGTGCATCCCGCGTGGCCGATCGGCCCTGCCGTCTCGGCCGAGCGGAATCGGGAGTTGTCCAGGCTGGCTGCGCTCGCGCGCGCGACTCCGGCGCCGCTCGTCATGGCGGGCGATTTCAATTTGACACCGTTCTCGCCGCATTTTCGCGCGTTCGTCGCGCAGAGCGGGTTGCAGTGGACGGCCAGAGGCGCGGGCTGGCAGCCGACCTGGCCCACGTTTCTGCCGGTCGGCGGCATTCAAATCGATCATGCATTCGTGTCGCCCGGAATCGACGTGCGGCGTTTCGCGCGCGGGCCCGGCATCGGCTCGGACCATCGTCCGATCGTGGTCGACCTCGACTGGTAGTCTCGTGAGCCAGCCGCGCGCGGGGGCACCTGCGTGTCAATTGCGGTCGTGTTTGGCAGGATTCGCATCGTCGATGAAGCTTCGGAGAAGCGGCGAATCGCTGGCCGGCGCTCGATCGCACCAAATCACCGGGCGCGCGGCCGTCGGAGTCCTCTGTCGAAACCTAGCGCGCCCGTTCGGCTATCCATCGAGAACCTTGCCGTCCAGAGCTCTCGAGGAGACCCGCCATGCTTTTCCTTTCGCTCTACACCCCAGCCGCGCTGCCGAGCACACCGCCGAGTCCGGAGCACATCGCCGAGATGGGCCGATTGATGCAGGAGATGGCTGAGGCCGGCGTCCTCGTGACGACCGGCGGCATCAAATCGCGCGACACCGGGATGAAGATTTCCCGGCGCCAGGACCGTTTCAGCGTCGAGCACGGTCCCGTTGCAGGCTCGAGCCTGATGCCGGCCGCCGGCTACGCGCTGCTGCGTGCGCGCTCGCGCGACGAGCTTGCGCAGCACATCCGCAAGTTCCTGCAGCTAGCGGGCGATGGGACCTGCGAGATCATCGAGGTCCTGGAGCCGCCGCCGGGCAAGTGACGTCAGCCGGATGCGAAGTGGGGGAGGAGGCGCGCCCGGTGACGGCATGCCCGCGGCATAGCCTCACCCGGCCTGCCCTCACTGGTGCGGCAGCACGAATTCCTTGCCGCGATACGAGAGGATCACGCCGTCCTGTGTGATGTGCTCGACGCGAACGCCCTGTGGAGTCGCGTCTCCCTCGCGCAGCTTCAACATCTGCGTGTCCGCCTCGAGAAACACGAAGCGCTGGTCCGGCTGCCGAGAGTAGACATGCAAGTCGAGCTTGAGCCCCGGGATGTTCGCGCCGGGCTCCGCGGCGGCCTCCTGGTACGTCGGCAGTCCGCTTTCCGTCGCGCGGAGGACGCCGTTCACCGGTTGCGAACCCGAGCCGCGCGGCTCGACGGCCGGCAGATCATCCGGATTCTCATTGGCGCCGGCCGCCGCTGCGCCGGTTGTCCCAGCGCCGGCCGCGGCCGCGTTTGCGTTCAGGGGCGCGGGAGTCGCCTGAGCGGAAGCGCCGGGTGCGGCAGGTGTGCCGGTTGCAGCGGTTGCAGCTGCCGCGGAACTGCCCGTCGTCGCCGCGATCGTGGCAGACGCCGGGGTGGGGGGACCGCCGGCGGGGGCTGGCGCTGGGACGGCTGGGACGGACACGCTGCGTGCGGCGGCGGCTGATGGCGTGCGATTCGCGGCCATCGCGCCACTCGTCGCGGCTGCCGTGGAGTTGGCTGCGCGCGAGGCGCTACCGCGCCAGAGCACAAAGCCCACGACGACGAAATTGATCGCAAGCAGCGCGCCGATCGCGACTCCCCAGGCGGCGAAGCGGCTGCGCGGTGGTGCGATCTTCACCTCGAACAGAGCCGGTCCGCTCTGGCGCTGGCGCTCGCTCTCCGATTTCTTCAGGGCATCGAGTATGAAAGACATGGATCAACTGCCGTGTACGTTTGCGGCGAGCAGCAGCGGGGTGTGCGGCTCGGCGGTCGCGCTGTTCAAGACCACGAGTGTCTGCTCGCCCGCGACGCCGTCCACCGCGAGGCGGTGTGTGCGCTGGAACTCGCGCACGAGCTGCGCGAGTCCCGCGTCGAACACGTCGCTCGCCGACTCGCTCGCGCGGATGCCTTTCAGCCGATCGAGCCGCTCGCGGAGCTGGCGCACATCCTCGCCGCGCATGCCGAGGGAGAGCGGTTTCGGGTGGGCCGTCTGGGGCCGCCACAGCAGCACGAAATCGCCGTACCAATACCGCGAGAGCTCCGCGATCGGCACGGCATGTGCGCCGCCGAGATCGATGTGCGCGCGCTCGTCGTCGAGTCCGGAGAGGACCACCTGATGAGAGCCGCCGGCATCGTCGCTCAGCGTGAGAATGGCCGGACGATTGTAGAGCCGCAGCTGCGCGAACGAACCCTTCTGTACGAAACACTCGAGTCCCTGCTGCAGTGCCTGCGTGCACGGGTCCACGTTACCGGCGACGTATCGCGCGCCCCAGAGCGCGAACAACTTAGCGAATGCACTGTCCGTGTCGGTCTCCGAGCCGTGCGCGGCCAGCAGCTGCGCGAGCACGGCGGGCGAGCTCGCCGCGGCAGCGGCAGCGCCCGCTGCGGGTACAGCGCCGCCGCCGGGGGCGGCCGTGGCGGTGCCAGCCGGCGATGCGGGCTCACGCGTCACGGACCCTCTGTGCGATGCGGCCGCGACCGGGCTTGCGTGGCGCTCGGCGGTCCACGGTACGAAACGCCAGAGCGCGACCGCACCGAGAATGATCACCGCGGCTGAGGCCGCCATGGCGCCCCAGGGGGCCCACCAGGGCAGAAGCCGCCGCCCGAAGACCTCCTGCGCGCTGCGGCGGACCATCGACGCGGTGACACGGTGCCGGTCCTGGGTGTATGCGCCGAGCAGTGCGCGATCGCAGATGATGTTGATGACCCGCGGCACGCCGCCCGAGAGTCGGTGCACTTCGACGAGCGCATGCGGCGTGAAGATGTCATTCGTCGCGCCTGCGACACGCAGCCGATGGCGCACGTAGGCCGTGGTCTCCTGCCCGAGAAGCGGACAGAGGTGATAGCGCCCGGTGATGCGCTGGGCGAGCTGACGCAGCTCGTTGCGTGCGAGCAGATCGCGCAGCTCGGGCTGACCGATGAGGATGATCTGCAGCAGCTTCTGCGTGTTCGTCTCGAGATTGGTGAGCAGGCGCACTTGCTCGAGCACATCCGGGGCGAGGTTCTGCGCCTCGTCCACGACGAGCACCACGCGTTTGCCGGCGCTGTGCGCGCGCAGCAGGTAGTGGCTCAGGATGTCGACGAGATCTTTGAGACTGCCGGTCGCCGAGTCCGGCACTCCGATGCCGAGCTCCTCGCAGATCGTGAGGAGGAACTCCGGGGCGGTCATCCGCGGATTGAGAATGAGCGCGATCTCCGCGTTCTGCGGCGTCTGCGCCAGCAGTGAGCGAACGACCGTCGTCTTGCCCGTGCCGACCTCTCCTGTCAGCTGCACGAATCCGCCCGCCTCGTTGATCCCGTAGAGCAGATGAGCGAGAGCCTCGGCATGGCGCTCGCTCAAATAGAGATACCGCGGATCCGGTGTGATCGCGAACGGCTTCTCGTTGAGGCCGAAAAACGAGAGGTACATGGTTCGATGTTACTTAATCTCGATGCCCCATCGAAGGGCGTGTTTCCCAAATCGCAGACGGACGGCATCGACGGCAGCGTCCGCCGACGGCCGAGTCTGCTCGAAGAGCGCGAGCTGCGTAGCGGGGCACAGGCCCCGCAAGGCGACTCCCAGGAGCCGTAGTTTCGCGCCACGGTGCTCCGCGAGCCAGCACTTGAGGAGCTCCTTGGCGATCCGGGCGATGATCCTGCGGTCCTGCGTGGGGGGTGCCACGGCGCGCTGGCGGGTGAAGGTGGTGAAATCGTGTTTGCGAATTTTCACCGCGATGCATCCCGCGGCGAGATGCCGCGCCCGGATGCGGTCGCAGGCGCGCTCCGCGAGCCGATCGAGCTCGGCCGCGAGCACCCGCGCGTCCGAGACATCCCGCTCGAAAGTGTCCTCGGCGCTCACGGAGCGCTCGTCCCGGTCCGGCTCGACCGGGCGATCATCGATGCCGCTCGCGCGCTCCCGGAGCCGCGCGGCATAGCGGCCAAAGATCGGTACGAGCCGGGCATCCGGCGCCCGGCGCAGCTCCCCGACCGTTGCAATGCCGAGCGCCTCGACCCGCTCTCCGGCCTTGCGACCGAGCCCCGGCAGACGGCGCACCGAAAGGCCGTCGAGGAACTCGTGCACCCGGTCGGGGCTCACGACGGTCAGTCCATCGGGTTTGTCGAGGTCGGAGGCGATCTTCGCGACGAGTTTGTTGGAGGCCACACCGACCGAGGCCGTGAGGCCCGTCGTCTCACGGATACGCCCTTTGATCCGGGCGGCGATCTCGGCGGCCGGACGCGGATCGGCGGTCACATCCAGAAACGCCTCATCGAGTGAGAGGCCCTGCACGAGCGGGGTCACCTCGTAGAAGATCGCGAAGACCTGCCGCGAGATCTCCTGGTAGCGCGCCATTCGCGGCCGCACACAGATCGCATGCGGGCAGCGCTCGAGCGCCTCGCGCATCGGCATGGCCGAGCGCACCCCGTAGCGGCGCACCTCGTAGCTCGCGGCGGCGACGACACCGCGCGCGCTCGTACCGCCGACGATGAGCGGCTTGCCGGCGAGCCGCGGGTCATCGTGCTGCTCGACGGACGCATAGAACGCGTCCATGTCGACGTGCAGGATCGCGCGGGCGGCAGGCATTGGGATTGGGCCTCGTCAGCCCGCCGGCCCGAGGGTCGCAACGCTGTAGACAGCCGTCAGCGCGAGCATGACGACCGGCTGCGCTCGCGTCGTGCCGGAGGCATTCTGGAGGGCTGGCGGCGAGTCTTGCCCGGTCCCGCAGTCCATGCAGTACTTTGCCGCAACGGGGGCTCCGCAGTTTGCACAGTGGGCCGGGGCGTTCGGGGGCGATCCGTCCGCCCGTATCGATGCGGCAAGCAGGACCGGCGCCAGCGAGGCGTCGGTGGCCTCAGGGACCGACACGGTCGGGCTCGACCACCGCATGGATGGGCTCGCGATTGGCGGGCGCAGGCCGGTGCAGCTCTCCGGCACCGACCCCGAGCTCACCGGGTGCGAAATCGTCCACCCGCACGAGCTCCATCACCTTGCGGTCGTAGTCGCGCAGGCGCGCCGCTTCCGGCTCCGAGATGATGCCCGCAGCCAGCGCCTGCTCGATGCGGCCCGGCAGATCGAGCGCGGTCACCCGGCCCGGGCGCACGCCCTCGACCCGGATGCGCTGCTCGATCGGCTCGGCCATCGGGGCGAGCGTCAGCGCTTCGTGCAGAAGCCCGAGCGGATTGGTCGGCTCGAGCGTCGAGTAGATGAAGCGGCACAGCCGCTCGCGGGATCCCGTCGCGCTCGTCACGAGCTCCGCGACGCGGCGGCCGAGCCGGTCGGACGGTGCGAAGTAGGTGAGGCCGCGCGGGACGATGAAGAGCCGCATCAGAGCGGCGAGGGGCCGGTTGGGGAAGTTCCTGAGGAATCCGTGCAGCTGCTCCTGTGCTTGATAGAGCAGGTGCCGGCACGCCCACTCGATGATCGGCAGATCGTCGGGCGGCTGGTCCTCGTCGTTGTAGTGTTTGAGCACCATCGAGGCGAGATACAGCGACGAGAGCACATCGCCGAGCCGTGCGGACAGACTTTCCTTTTTCTTGAGATAGCCGCCGAGCGTGAGCATCGCCACATCGACCGCGAATGCGAATGAAGCGCTGAAGCGGACGACGTGCTGGTAATAGCGCCGCGTCGCGCCGCGATCCGGCACGCTCTCGAAACGCGCAAGCGTCAGCCCCATCACGAGCGAGCGCACGGCATTCGAGATCGCAAAGCCCATGTGGCCGAAGAGGGCGGCGTCGAACTCATCGAGGCCGCGCCGGCGGTCGGGGTTGCGCGCCGCATTCATCTCGCGCAGGACGTACGGATGGCACCGCACCGCGCCCTGACCGAAGATGATGAGACTGCGCGTGAGCACGTTCGCGCCCTCGACCGTGATCGCAATCGGGACGCTCTCATAACCGCGCGCCAGATAGTTGCGCGGCCCGATGCAGATCGCTTTCCCGCCGTGCACATCCATCGCGTCATTCGCGACCTGCCGGCCCATCTCCGTCACGTGGTATTTGAGCATCGCCGAGGGCACGGACGGCTTCTCCCCGCCGTCGATGGCGCCTGCGGTGACGGAGCGCGCCGCATCCATGATGTAGGTGAGCCCGACCATGCGGGCGAGAATCGACTGCACGCCCTCGAAGCGGCTGATCGATGCACTGAACTGGCGCCGGATGCGCGCGTAGGCGCCCGTCGCCCACACCGCGGCCTTTGCACCTCCGGTTGCATTCGAGGGAAGCGAGATGCAGCGGCCGACGGAGAGCTGCTCGACGAGCATGCGCCAGCCCTGGCCGGCGGTGCGCGGGCCTCCGATGATGAAATCGAGCGGGACGAAAACGTCCTTGCCTTGGATCGGACCGTTTTGAAACGGGATGTTGAGCGGGAAATGCCGCCGGCCGACAGAGATGCCCGCGGTGCCGCGCGGAATGAGCGCGCAGGTGATGCCGATATCGCCTGGGTCGCGGCTTGCGCGGTCGGACGGCGCGCCGGCTGGCGCCTCCCTGCGCAGCAAGCCGTCCGGATCAAACAGTCGAAACGCGAGTCCGATCACCGTCGCGACGGGCGCGAGGGTGATGTAGCGCTTGGAGAAGTTGAGCCGGATGCCGACGATCTCGCGTCCCTGCCAGGTGCCGCGGCACACGATGCCGGTATCCGGAATGGATGCGGCATCGGAGCCGGCCCGCGGCCCGGTGAGCGCGAAACAGGGGATCTCCTCCCCGCGCGCGAGCCTTGGCAGATAGTGGCTCTTTTGCTCCTCGGTCCCGTAATGATTGAGGAGCTCGGCGGGCCCGAGCGAGTTCGGCACGGCGACCGTCGAGGACACCGTCGTGCTGCGGCTCGCGATTTTGGCGAGCACGCAGGAGTGTGCGTATGCGGAGAACTCGAGGCCTCCGTAGCGCTTCGGAATGATCATCGCGAAGAACCCGCGCGTTCGCAGGTATTCCCAAACCTCGGCGGGCATGTCGCCGCGACGATGGGTGATGTCCCAATCGTCGATCATGCGGCAGAGTTCCTCGCACGGTCCATCGAGGAACGCCTGCTCCTCGGCAGAGAGCCGCGGGGGCCTCGCCGCGAGCAACCGATCCCAGCGCGGTGCGCCCGTGAAGAGCTCTCCATCCCACCACACGGTGCCGGCCTCGAGCGCCTCGCGCTCGGTTGTGGACATCGAGGGCAGAAGCCTGCGGTAGGTGCGCATGAAGGGGCGGCTGATGAGGGCCTTGCGCAGGGGTCGAATATTGAGCGCCCAAACGAGCGCGAGGAGCGCCCAGAGAACCCCTTTCCAGGCCCAGGGCCCGGGTCCGGCCGCAGTGTATGCCGCAAGCAGGACGGTGAAGGCGACAGAGTACGCGAGGAGGCTCAGCCGCCGGTACGCGAGAACCAAGAACGCTGCGACGAATACGAGCGCGATGACGCCGCCGACGGGCGCGACGGCGAGCGCGTACGCAACGGCGCCGATGACGAGCAGCGTGAGGAGCGCCCCGAGCATGCGGGCATTCTCTCACGGCTCTTCTAGCCGAGCAGGCTCCGCACGCCCTCCCGCTCCTCGTGCAGCTCGGCGAGCGTCGCCTGCATGCGGTTGCGGCTGAAATCGTCGATCGCAAGCCCCTGGACGATCTGGTAGTGCCCGTCCCGGCAGGTGACGGGGTGCGAGTACACGATCCCCTCCGGGATGCCGTAGCTGCCGTCCGAGGCGACCCCCATGCTCACCCAGTCCCCGGCCGGCGTGCCCCGTGCCCAGTCGCGCACGTGGTCGATCGCCGCCGAGGCGGCAGAGGCGGCCGAGGAGGAGCCCCGCGCCTTGATTACCGCGGCGCCGCGCTGTTGGACGGTCGGAATGAAGGTCTCCTCGATCCATTTCCGATCGAGCAGGCTTTTCGCGGGCTTGCCGTCGATCGTGCAATGACTCACGTCGGGGTACTGGGTCGATGAATGGTTGCCCCAGATCGTCATGTGGCGGATCGCGGTGACGTGCTTGCCGGTCCGCGCTGCGAGCTGTGCGAGCGCGCGGTTGTGGTCGAGCCGGGTCATGGCCGTGAACTGCCGGGGATCGATGCCCTTCGCGTTCGCGCGCGCGATGAGCGCATTCGTGTTCGCGGGATTGCCGACGACGAGGACCTTCACGTCTCTCGAGGCGGCCTCGCCGAGAGCTTTGCCCTGCGCCGAGAAGATCTGCGCATTGGCGAGCAGCAAGTCCTTGCGCTCCATGCCCGGACCGCGCGGGCGCGCGCCGACGAGCAATGCGACGCCGCAATCGCGGAAGGCCACGCGCGGATCATCCGTCGCCACGACACGGTTGAGGAGCGGGAACGCGCAGTCCTCGAGTTCCATGACGACGCCGCCGAGTGCCGGCAAGGCGGGTGTGATCTCGAGCAGGTGCAGGTTGATCGGCTGCTCCGGTCCGAGCAGCGCGCCGGAGGCGACGCGGAAGGCGAGGGCGTAGCCGATCTGGCCGGCTCCGCCCGTGATGGCGACGTTGATCGCTTTGTTCATCTCGGGCTCCGATTGAGTGAGCCCGACATTCTAGCGGCTTGCGGAAGTCTCGCGGGTACGGCGCTGCCGCGCAGGCGGCGGCGGCGGTGGTGGCGATCGCGATCGCAGTACGGTCGATGCGTCGATACTCTCGATGAGCTCGGGCGGATGCATTCGAGACGGCGCGGTCCATGCCGCCTGTCTCTCGAGAGCCTGTGAGGCTTCAATGAACTTCGGAGTCGACCGGCGCTGAGAATTGCCCGGGCCGCTCGGCGCCAGGTCAACCGGCGCGGTGGACACGCGCGTGGCGAGGGCGCTGCTCGATGCGGAGTGCATCCGCTCAACGAGACGCTGCTCGGCTGCGTGCGATGCCACCGAGCGCGAAGCGCTCCGCGGCATGACGAGCGCGCAAAAGGCTGCCGCAGCGATCGCGGCCGGAACGCCCCATCGAAAGGCTGATGCGAGCCGCTGCGACCGCCTCGCTCGCGCGCTCGCCGCACCGCGAGGCGCTGCTGTTGCGCGAGGCGCCGCTGCCTCGCGAGCCTGCTCGAGCACGGCGCGATCGAGCGTTCGCGAAGGCTCGAGCGAATCGAGCTCCGCGAGCGCGCGCAGTGTCGCGTCATCGCGCACCTGCGCGAGGCCCTCATCAAATGCGTTCACGCGCCCACTCATCTCGCGGACCCTCCCGCGAGTTGCAGAGCAGTCGCGCCCTTCTCGATCGGCGCGGCCGCCGCGGCAACTGCCGCGACGAGCGGCTGAGCGCCGAAGCGCGTCTCGGCGCGGCGGTCGTTGAGCCGCGAACTCTCGTACGAAGTTCCTGCGGCAAGCGCCCGACGCAGCTTGGCCAGTGCGTAGCGCAGCCGGCTCTTCGCCGTTTCGAGTCCCACACCCGTCACAAACGCGATTTCTTCGAGCGACAGACCCGATTGCTCGACGAGCAGGAACACGTCGCGCTGCTCGAGCGGCAGCGACTCGAGTGCGGAGCGATAACACGCGAGGAGCTCGGCGCGCTCGAGGCGACTCTCCGGGGAGTCCTGATCCGGTGCGCTCAAGGTGAGCATCGGGTCGTCGTCGGCTGTTTCCTCTTCGACGGCCATGAGAGCCGGCCGAGTCGCCGCGCGGCGCAGATGATCGATGCAGCAGTTGTGCGCCACGCGATAGAGATAAGTGCTGAAGCGCGCCCTCGGCTCGTAGCGCGCGCGATGCGCTATGAGACGGCTCCAAACCTCCTGGAAGAGGTCATCGGCCGCCTCGCGATCCTGTACGAGGCGCGCGAGATACCTGTAGAGGGGCGCGCGGTGGCGCGCGTAAAGCGCGGTGAACGCCCGCAGGTCGCCGCCGGCGTACCGCAGCATCAACTCGCCATCGTCCTCGGCCATCGCGCTGAAGTGTACTCGGGAGCTTTCTCTATCAACGCGCGAGCCGGCTTCGGAGGGTTGATCCCCCCCTGGGGCGAGGCATTTAGCGCAGGTGCCGAAGGGGCCAAAGCGGCGGGATCGATGCGGGGACCGGACCGCCCCCCGTGACCGGAGCGCCCACGGGTGGCGCGTAAGCGAGGGGCTTGCTACCTGAATAGTGTTGTAGTAGTATACAACACCAGATGAGTAGGCATGGTGCCTACCGTAGTGAACACGGAGAAATCTCATGAACGCAGTGACCTCTCACGACTTCCGTCGGGTTGCCCTCTTCGGCGTGGCGGCGGTGCTGGTGAATGTTGCGCTCATCACCTGGGCCTGCGTGGCGGCTGCTCTGGTACAGTAGAGCGGTAAATAGCTGTAACGGGGCGAAGCCGGCAACTCGATGGATCCGCACTGGGATGACAGCCTTCCGATCTACCGGCAACTGCGTGACCGGGTTGTCGCCATGATCCTCGAGGGCGTCCTGAAGGAAGGCGATGCCTTGCCTTCCGTGCGAAGCGTCGCCGCCGAGTTCCGGCTCAACCCGCTCACGGTCCTCAAGGGCTACCAGCAACTGGTCGACGAGAACCTCGTGGAGAAGCGCCGGGGCCGCGGCATGTTCGTCGCACCCGGCGCCCGCGATGCGCTCATGAAGGACGAGCGCGAGCGGTTCCTCACGGATGAATGGCCGAAGGTGCGTGCCACCATCCAGCGGCTCGGGCTCTCGGCCGGCGAACTGCTGCGCAGCACACCGGCGCCGCCCGCGGCCCCTTGGCCGAAGACAGGGAACGACCATGACGACCGTCATTGAGGCGCGCAATCTTTCCAAGGCGTACGGCGCCACGCACGCGCTCGATGGAGTGAGCTTCAGCATCGAGTCCGGTCGCATCGTCGGGATGATCGGCCCGAACGGTGCCGGCAAGACCACCGCGCTCAAGGGCATCCTCGGGCTTTCCGATTTCGCCGGCGAGCTCACCGTGCTTGGCCGCAATCCGCGCACCGAGCGCGACCGCCTCATGCAGGATGTCTGTTTCATCGCCGATGTGGCCGTGCTGCCGAAGTGGATTCGCGTGCGCAATGCGCTCGACTACGTCGAGGGCGTTCATCCCCGCTTCGATCGGGCGCGCGCCGAGACGTTTCTGAGCCGTACCGACATCCGCCAGGGCAGCCGCGTGCGCGAGCTCTCGAAGGGCATGGTGACGCAGCTGCACCTTGCGCTGATCCTCGCGATCGATGCGCGGCTGCTCGTGCTCGATGAGCCGACGCTCGGCCTCGATCTGCTCTATCGGCGCCAGTTCTACGACACGCTCCTCAACGACTATTTCGACAAGGAGCGCACCATCCTGGTGACGACGCACCAGGTCGAGGAAATCGAGCATCTGCTCACCGATGTCATCTTCCTCGCGAGCGGGCACATCGTCCTCTCGACGACCGTCGATGCGATCCCGGATCGTTATCTGCAGCTCACCGTCGGTCCGGACGGCGTGAGCCGCGCTCGCGAGCTGCATCCGTTCTACGAACGCGAGGTCTTCGGCCGCACGGCGCTCTTCTACGAGGGCCGCAGCGCGCGCGAGCTCGAGCCGCTCGGGGAGGTGCGCACACCGTCGATCGCCGACCTGTTCGTCGCGAAGATTCAGAGTCTGGATGCACGCCGCACACCGGCTGGGCTCGGCTCAGGCGCGGCGCCGGGTCCCGCGCAGAGCGCCCCGGGAGCCTCCTCATGAGCAGCGAATCCGCGGAAGTCCGTGCGGCTGCCGCCCCGCAGACCGCGACTCGCACGACAGCGACGCGGCCCATGCTCACGCTCATCAAGCGAGAGTTTTGGGAGCACGCCGCGCTCTGGGTCGCACCGCTCGTGGTCACCGCGGCGCTGATCATCGGCGCAATCTTCGGCCGGGCTTACGGCCCCGGCACGATGCCGGTCTCGCTCGGCGATGTACCTGCAACTCCGCAGGGCCTGAGGGCGATATCCACGACCGTGCTCGTGATGTTCTCCGGAGGGTCGCAATACGTCGTGATGTCGATCGTGCTCTGGTTCTACGCGACGGCATGCCTCTACAACGAGCGTCGCGACCGCAGCATTCTTTTCTGGAAATCGATGCCCGTCTCGGATGCCAAGACGGTGATATCGAAGTTTCTCATGGCGCTCGCCGTCGTCCCACTCTATGTCTATGTCGTCACGCTTCTAACGACGCTCGTCGCAAGCGGAATCATCGCGATCCCCCGTTTCTCCGGACCGGGTGGACTCAGCCTCTGGGACGGAGGCGCGTGGGTACGCGCCGAAGCTTACTCATTCGTGTGGCTCGTGCTCGCGGTGCTGTGGTACGCACCGCTCACCGCCTACCTCCTGCTCGTTTCTGCCTGGGCGCGCCGGAACGTGCAGCTCTGGGCGCTCTCGCCCCTGATCGCGATCATCGTGGAGCGCATTGCCTTCGGCACTCATTACCTCTCCACGTGGATTCTCTACCGGCTGGGGCCGGGCTGGCAGTCGCAGTCGGAGCAGTGGCTCGAGCGGCTGTTCGCCGGGCCTTTCTACTACACGAGCGGCGGGTCCTCCTCCCCCGTGCAGCTGTTCGCCGGCATGCAGCCGCTCAAAGGATTCGGGAACATCGATCTTTGGATCGGACTCGCCGTCGCCGTGGCGTTCCTCTACGCCGCCGTGCGTGTCCGCCGCTATCGCGACGACACCTGAGCGCGCCGACAGCGACGCGCAATGGCGGTGACGCATCACGCATCGCCGCGCACATAGAGCGCGGCTATCGCTCCGATTCGCACCTTCGATTGCCCCGTGAACATCCGGGCGCGCAGAATCCTCGTGTCGAGCGCATCCCCCGCCGCCCGACACGAGGAGGCTGCATGTACGGCACCCGCAACGATCTCGCTCCGAGGACTCGCACCAAAGCCGTCGAGCTGCTCGCACCGAGGCTCGCCGATGCGATCGACCTCGGCGCGCAGGTGAAGCACGCGCACTGGAACGTGAAGGGTCCGCAGTTCATCGCGTTGCACGAGCTGTTCGACAAGATCGCCGAGGACATCGAGGAGCACGTCGACACGATCGCCGAGCGCATCACGGCACTCGGCGGAACTGCCTACGGCACCGTCGCATCGGTGGCACGTACGACGAGCCTGCCGCCCTATTCCGAGGACATCGTGGAGGGGCTCGCGCATGTCGAGGCGCTCGTCAACGCCGTCGCCGATTTCGGCAAGCACGTGCGCAAGGCGATCCACGATGCCGCCGAGATCGGCGATGCCGACACCTCGGACCTCTTCACCGGCGTCTCGCGCGCGATCGACAAGCACCTCTGGTTCCTCGAGGCGCACTTGCAGGCGAAGCGCTAGAAAAGCGAGAGCCCCGTCGCCTCCATCAGGCGATAGCGCCAGTAATCGAGCTGCGAGGCGTCCGTGTACACCCCGGCATCCGCCGTGTACTCGATGCCGAGCCCCGCCCGGTTGCTCCACAGCGTCTCGAAGTACCCGCTCGCCTGTTCGGCGAGCATCGAGTCGCGCGGGAGAGATACGGCCGCATTCGCGACGAGATCGTAGTCATCGAGACTGCGCCGTGTGAGGTTCGCCGAGCCGACCGCGAGCCAACAGCGCTCGCCGGTGCGAATCAGCACCAGCCCCGCGCGGAAGCGCTCTCCGTGGGTACGATACCAGCGCACTCGGATGTCCCCGTCACTCGCGGCGAGCAGCTCACCCGCGACCGACCGGTTCGGAATGCCGGCACCGCTGCGTCCGAAGCCGTCCTCGCCAGGATCGAGGATGAGACGCACGACGGCGCCCCGGCGGCTCGCGGCGATCAGCGATTCGATGACGGCGCGATCGGAAAGATAGAACGCGGCGATGTCGATCGCATCGCCGGCTCGCACCGCGGTTATGCGGTCGATCAGCGCGTCGCGAACCGCACCCTCCGTGAGAACGCGGACAGCGGTCTGCGTGGCGCCCGGATCGTTCCCGGGCGGTACGGACGCCGTCGCCACATCGCGCACTGTCGAGACACCTCGCACCTCTGGTGCACCGAGCACGCCGGTCCAGCCCGAGAGCTTCGCAATCGCAACCTCGCTCCTCAAGAGCCGCACGAGCGCAGGACCTGCGAGCTGGATCGCGATATTGGAGTCGGCCGCGCCCGCGGCGCTCAATTCGGTCGCAGAGAGAATGCCCGTGAGGCCGCCCCGGCCATCGTCCGCAATGAGAAGGTTGCGGCGGTCGGCCTTGAGATTCGCGGCCGCGAGCGCCGCGGAAGCGCGGCTCAGCGCATCGCCGTGGCCCGCCGCATCGCCGCTCGCGGCATCGACACGGCTCGTCCACCAGCGCGTGGTGAGCCGCCAGAGACTCGAATAGAGGAAATTCGAATCCCTGAGCGGGTCGAGGTTCGCGACGACCACATCGATTCCGGCATCTTGTAGCCGCGCGAGATCGGCCGACAAACGGCGCCCGTACTCGACCGCGGCCGGATCGACGATGACGAGAGCCCGCAAGCCCGGCTGCTGATGCCTGCGCGCGATCAGAGCATCGCGCAGCTCCGCGGCGATCGGTCTCCAGACATCCGCGGACGTGCCCGCGGGCAGATCGCTCGTGAATCGGAAGGCATCGATCAGGACGAGCTCACGCGCCGTCCGCACTGTCTGCAGCATCGCGTCGAACGCCGCGTGGCTCGCGACGGGCCGACCGTAGCCGTCGGCCGCGGTCACATCGGCTATGAAACGAACCGCAGCCGGATCGGTCGTGTACCAGTCGCTCGCGGTGTGCGTGCCGGGCGGCAGCGGTTTGTGAGTCTCCCAGAAAGCGGTGCCGAGCCAGATCGCGAGCACCACGCCCACGATCAGCGGGCGCGGCCAGCTGCGCCGCGGTCTGCGAGATGCCGCGGCCGCTTGAGACGCGGGAGGCTCGGGCGCCGACTCGCTGGCGAGCATCCCGCCATTGTAGTTGAAGCTCGGCGACTCAGGCGGTGCGCGTCGCGGCCTCGACCGGGAGGAGGTGAGCGTAGGGAGGTGCGCCGGCGGCCTGCCGGGCGAGATGCGCGAGCAGCTCCTCTACCGCGAGCGGCTCCCCGAAGAGCTTGCCCTGCCCGAAGTGGCAATGATGCGAGCGCAGGTACTCGAGGTGACGCTGCGACTCGATGCCTTCGGCGATCACCTCCATGCCGAGGCTCCGTCCCATGTCGATGATCGTGCGGACGATCGTGGCATCGCCAGCATCCTCCGCCACATTGCGCACGAAGGACTGGTCGATCTTCAGGGTGCCGATCGGGAACTGCTGCAGCGCCGAGAGCGACGAGTAGCCGGTGCCGAAGTCATCGATCGACAGATGCAGCCCCATCGCGTAGAGCTCATCGAGCAGCCGTACCGTGCGCTTGGCGTCCGCCATCAGCGTCGTCTCGGTGATCTCGAGCTCGAAGTGGGTCGGGGAGACCCCGTAGCGGCGGAAGACCGAGCGGCAGCGCAGGATGAAGCTCGCCTGGCGCAGCTGCTTGAGCGAGAGGTTGAGCGAGATGCGGCCCGGGTCGGCGACCTTCGCCTGCATGCTGCGATAGTCGACGCAGACCCGGTCGAGCACCCACTCGCCGATGTCGAGGATCAGGTTCGTCTCCTCGGCGAGCGGGATGAAATGTCCCGGCGGAATGTCGCCGTGGCCGGGCAGCCGCCAGCGCAGCAGCGCCTCGGCGCCAATGATGCGTCCGGTGCGCAGGTCGACCTTGGGCTGATAACGGATCACGAGCTCGTCGCGCTCGAGCGCGCGGCGCAGCTTGCTCTTCAGCATCAGCCGCTCGACCGCTGCGGCATTCATCTCGGGCGAGTAGAACGCGAACGTGTTGCCGCCGTTCTGCTTGGAGTAGTACATCGCCGCGTCGGCGTTGCGGATCAGGTCGATCACGTTCTCCGCGTCCTTGGAGCAGAACGCGATGCCGACGCTCGCCGTCAGGAAGACCTCCTGCTGATTGAGCTGGAACGCCCGGCTCACCTCGGTGAGGATCGCCCGCGCGAGATGCGCGACGGGCCCGCGATTGTCGGCATCGGGCGGCAGGCCCTCGATGAACAGCGCGAACTCGTCGCCCGCGAGCCGGCCGACCGTCGTGCCCTGCGGCAGCGCGCGCGTCAGGCGCTCGGCGAGCACCTCGAGCACGCGATCGCCCGAGCCGTGACCGAAGGTGTCATTCACCTCCTTGAAACGGTCCATGTCGAGGTAGAGCAGCGCAACCGACTGGTTGCCGCGAATGCCGCGCGCGATCGCCTGCTGGAGCAGGTGCTGGAACTGCATGCGGTTCGGCACCCGCGTGAGCGCATCGTAGCGCGCGAGATAGCGGATGCGCCGCTCCTGGCGCTTGCGCTCGGTGATGTTGCGCGCAACGAAGATGTTCCCCTGGAACTGCGGATCGTCGCTCGCGATCGGGGAGCCGGTGAGCATGACCGGGATCGTCTGTCCCTGGCGGGTGCGCACGACCGTCTCGCGGGTATCCTGCGCCGCCTGCAGCAGATCGAAGCCCTCGCGCTCACGCTCATCGAGCATCGCGACGATATTGCGGCCGAGGAGCTCTTCCTCGGCGGAGCCGAGCAGCTTGCAAGCCGCCTGGTTCGCAACCTTGACGACGCCATCGGGCGAGGTCACGAACACCGCGTCCGTCAGCCCGTTGAGCACGCTGCCGAGATAGTCCTTGGTGATGGTCGTCTGGCGCAGCTTGTACCGCATGCGCTCGAGCGCGTGCTGCAGCTCGCCGATCTCGTCGCGGCGCGCGACATCGAGCGGGCGCGAGTAATCGCCCTGGCCGATGCGCTCGGCGCTCTTGATGAGCGCCACGATCGGCTGCTCGAGCTTGCGTCCCGCGCGCCACGCGAGTGCCGCGCCGCCGAGGCCACCGAGAAGGGCGAGCGCTCCCGCCAGACCGAGAGCCGTGCGAAAGTCCTGCGCGCTCGAATCGGCCATGCGGACCGCAAGCTCGGCCGTGGGACGCGAGGCGCTATGTGCGAGCCGGGCGAGCTCGTGAGATTCGTGCAGCTGCTTGATGGCGAAGAGACCGGCGAGGGCGAGCGCGGCCGCGAGCACGCCGATAAAGGCTGCCGCCGCATACTTCAGCTTCAGACTGACTGCGCTCAAATACCCCATCCCCGGTGACGCCCCGGGCCGCGCCACAGGCTGTGCGACTCGATGGCTCGAGAGCGCCGCACCCCATCCAACCGCGCTTGCAGGCTCAATGTGGCACCGCGCGGCCGGTTCCCCTTCGTTGTCGCGGCATCTTAACGCGTGCTGAGGCGTGCGGCTACTTGAGTTCCGTCTCAAATGAGAGACACTTCGCGCTCATGCTGAACTCGCTCGAACTCACCGGCAGGGCGCGAACGCACGTGACAGAGTCGGCGCAGCTCGGCGCGGCGATGCATCCGCCGGCGGCGCACGCGCTGATCGGTTTGAAAGAGGCGGCACGCAGCGCGGGCATCGACGTCGCCGTACTCTCAGCGTACCGTGACCTCGAACGTCAGACCGCCATTTGGAATGCGAAATTTCGCGGCGAGCGCCCGCTTCTCGGTCGCGACGGGGCAGAGCTCGACCGCTCGCGGCTCTCCGAGCGAGCTCTGATCGACGCGATCCTCGCCTGGTCCGCACTGCCCGGCGCGAGCCGCCATCATTGGGGGACGGATGCGGACGTCATCGATCTCGCGGCGATGCCGCCCGATTACAGGCCACAGCTCGTGCAACGGGAGTTCGCGCCCGGCGCAGTGTTCGGGAAGCTCTCCGCCTGGCTTGCAAAACATGCCGCCGAGTTCGGCTTCTTCCGGCCGTACGGC
Source organism: Steroidobacteraceae bacterium (assembly GCA_035606175.1). GTDB lineage: Bacteria > Pseudomonadota > Gammaproteobacteria > Steroidobacterales > Steroidobacteraceae > JASHUC01. Next base: position 37,329 of record DATNFW010000033.1, read on the forward strand.
AGCGACCGTGATGGTGTGATGCCCGAGCCCTGGCATCTGAGCTATGCGCCCCTTGCTGTGCCCGCCCTCGAGGCGCTCACCCCGGAAGTGCTCGCCGAAGCGGTCGGCTCATCGAGTATGGACGGACGGGAGCTCGTGCTCGCGCGCCTTCCGGAGCTCTACCAGCGCTATGTCCTCGCGATCGACCCTGCGCCTAGCGTGGCGAGTCGCCGATCCAGGCGTGGTGCAGATAGCGGACCATGAGTCCGCGGACGGTCGCCATCGGATCGGCGAGCGCGGAGAACACCGGAGGATTGCGGCGCAGGAGGCGCCAGTTCTCGCTGCGCAGAATCTGGCGCAGGTAAACGACGTTGCGGTCGATCGCTTCCATGTATGGATTGCGTCCGCCGTAGAGGACCTCGAGATAGCGATACGCGCCGCGGAAGTGACCGTCGAGCCGTGTGGCGCGAGTCTCGGCCACGAAGTCCGGCGTCTGGCGCAGCAGATCGAGTCCCGATGCATACCGCACCTGCCGGCCGCCGTTCGAGGCGATCGGCAGCGCCATGCCGCCGAGAACGAACTCGGGATACAGGCGGTCGCGGCACTTCTCGAGATAACAGCGGTCCGCCATCTGGCCGATCATGTCGGCCGTGCCGATCAAATGACCGAGGGTTATGTCGAGGGGATCGGATACGCCGATCTGGGAGAAAGGAATTTCGTACCCGGTGAAATGCACGATCTCGCGCGCGATCGGCGCCCACCGTGCGAGTCCGACACTCGGCAAGTATTCCTCGAGAAAACGTGCCCCGCGGGAGACGTGCACCCGCGTGAGCTCGGCGCCGTGCCGGAACTCGACCGCGTCGTCCTCCCGGCGCAGATAACCCATGTCGTGAAACAAACCGACGATCAGGCCTACGGTCGCGCGCTCGGGACCGAGGCGGAGCCGCGGCTTCTGCTGGCGCTCGTGGCCCACGATGAGCCGCGCCAGGGCGAGCGTGATGTCGAGCGTGTGCTGGCGGTCGTGATAGACGGTGTCGACACCGTAGTAGCCGGGGATGTCTCCGGCGAACAGCCGGTCGAAGAAATCGAAGGAGCGCGTGATCGGCTCCAGGGACAGAGCCGGCCAGGTCTCCCGGTACAGGCCCTCGACGGCGGACTGGACCGCAGCCGTCGAGCTCACCTGGACCGTGTTCGTGACATCGAAATCGTTGCGGCGCGCTTTCATGGTGGTGTTATCGGCTGCCGCTCGATCCCCGCAAGATGGCGCCAGTGTAGGCAAATACCTCACGGGACGCCCGCGACGCGCCGCACAGTTTGTGCGGCATGAATGCGGGGGCTCGCAGGCTTATGTCGGAATCTCTTACAACTCAAGCGGCGATGCCGTGCTGCCTCAAAAGCGGGCGCACGTCGGGCTTGCGGCCGCGAAACGCCACGAAGGCGTCGAGCGCGTCCCTGCTCCCGCCCTGGGAGAGGATGGCATCGAGGAAGCGGCGCGCGGTCGTCTGATCGAACACGCCGTGCTCCTCGAACGCCGCGAACGCGTCGGCGGCAAGCACTTCCGCCCACTTGTAGCTGTAATACCCCGCCGCGTAGCCGCCCGAGAAAACGTGCGCGAAGCTGTGCGCGAACCGGTTCCACGCGGGAACCGGTATGACGGCCATCTCGCCGCGCACCTGCGCGAGGATCTCCCCGACGCGCCCGCCGAGTGCCGGGTCGTACTCCGCATGGAGCCTGAAGTCGAATAGCGCGAGCTCGAGCTGCCGCATCATGTGCAGGCCGGCGTGGAAGCTGCGCGTGGCGATGAGCTGTCTCTGCTTCTCCTCGGGAAGAGCGGCGCCGCTGTCGACGTGATGCGCAATGCGCCCGAGCACATCCGGATACCAGGCGTAGTTCTCGAGGAACTGACTCGGCAGCTCGATCGCGTCCCAGGCGACCCCGTTGGTGCCGGCGAGGCTCGGATAGGGAACGCGCGTCAGCATGTGGTGCAGGCCGTGCCCGAATTCGTGAAACAGCGTGAGCACGTCGTCGTGCGTGAGCAGCGCGGGACGGCCTTCTCCCGGCGGCAGGAAATTGCACACCAGATAGGCAACCGGCAGCACCTCGCCGCCGATCGCGAGGCGCTTGCGGCCGACGCATTCGTCCTGCCAGGCTCCGCTGCGCTTGTTGGGCCGGGCGTAGGCATCGAGATAGAAGCTGCCGACCGGGCGGCCCTCGGCGTCCTCGATCCGGAAATAGCGCACGTCGGGGTGCCATACCGAGGCGCCCGGACGCTCGCGAATGCGCACATCGAACAGCCGTTCGGCAACGTCGAACAAGCCGGAGAGCACCTGCGGCAGCGGGAAGTAAGGCCGCAGCTCCTCCTGCGAAATCGAGAATCGCGAGCGCTGCAGCTGCTCGGCGTAGAAGCTCACGTCCCAGGGCTCGAGGCGCACCGAGGAGCGGCCCTGCGCGCCGGCTGCGAAGGCTTCGAGCTCCTCGAGCTCCCGCCGCGCGAAGGGACGCGCGGCCTCGCCGAGCTCGCGCAGGAAGCGAATGACCTCGTCCACGGAGCGCGCCATGCGGGTGGCGAGCGCGTAATCCGCGAAATTCGGGAAGTCGAGCAGCCGCGCCGCCTCGTACCGCAGCGCGAGGATCCGCTCCATGACCGTGCCGTTATCCCAGCGGCCGGCGTTCGGCCCCTGATCCGACGCGCGCGTGCTCCAGGCCTCGTAGTAGGCACGCCGCAGCGACTGCGATTGCGCATCCGTCTGAACCGCGACGTACGTCGGCTGATCGAGCCCGAGAACGAAGCCCTCGACACCCTGCGCGCGCGCTCGCTCGCGTGCCTGATCGATGATCACATCGTTCAAACCCTCGAGCTCGGCACGGTCGGCGATGCGCAGCGACCAGCCGTTCGTCGCATCGAGAACGTTCTCCTCGAACCGCGCCTGCAGCTGCGTGAGCTCGAGCATGATCGCCTTGAAGCGCTCCTTGCGCGCAGGGTCGAGACCGACGCCTGCGAGCCGGAAGTCCCGGATCTGATGCTCGAGAACCTGGCGCTGCGTCGGGGTGAGCCGTGGACCTTCGCGCTCGGCAATCGCGAGATACGCCCGGTAGAGCCGCTCGCTCTGGGCAAGATCGGTCTGATAGTCCGACAGCAGCGGCAGGCCGGCGTTGTAAGCCTCGCGCAGCGCCGGCGAGTTCATCACCGCGTTGAGATGGCTCACCGGGGACCAAACACGCGTCAGGCGGTGCTGCATCTCCTCGAGCGGCTCGACGAGCGTTGCGAACGTCGGCTCCTCGAGTCTCTCGAGCCGCGCGATACCGGCACGGTTCTCATCGAGCACCGCGCGCAGCGCGGGCTCGACATGCTCGGGCCGAATGTCGGCGAATGCGGGCAGCGGGCCGCCGGCAAGGAGCGGATTGTCGGTGGGGGTCATTGCCCGCATTCTAACCCGGCGAGCGCGTGGGCCGCGGTAGCGCGCAGCGCGCAGCCACCGGGCCGGCCGGCGTCGGCTAAGATTCCCCCAACGTGGGCATTCCGAGGACGAAATGGCGGACTACGACCTCATCGTGATCGGCGGGGGGAGCGGCGGGCTCGCCTGCGCGCAGCGGGCGGCCGAATACGGCGCCAAGGTGCTCATCGCCGAAGTCGGGCGTCTCGGCGGCACGTGCGTGAACGTGGGCTGCGTTCCGAAAAAGATTATGTGGAACGCGTCCGAGATCGGCCACGCCCTGCAGGATGGCGCAGGCTACGGGTTCGATATCGCGGTCCACGGCCACGACTGGCTCGCGCTCAAGAAAGCCCGCGATGCGTACGTGGCGCGCCTCAACGGCATCTACGAGCGCAACCTGGCCAACCGCAAGGTCGAGCTCGCGCGCGGGTTCGCACGCTTCGTCGCGGCGGATACCGTGGACATCGGCGGCCGAGCGGCAACCGCCTCCCACATCGTGATCGCAACCGGCGGACGTCCCATCCTGCCGGACTTGCCCGGTGCCGAGCTCGGCATCACCTCCGACGGATTCTTCGAGCTCGAACAGCGCCCGCAGAGCATCGCGATCGTCGGCAGCGGGTACGTGGCGGTGGAGCTCGCGGGCATATTTGCCTCGCTCGGCACGCGCGTGACGCTCGCGATCCGCGCCGAGCGGGTGCTCACTCATTTCGACAGCATGCTGGGGGAAGCGGCGCTCGAGATCATGCGCACCGACGGCGTCGAGGTCGTAACGCGCGCCGCGCCCGAGTCGGCGCGCGAAGCCGCGGACGGCAGGCTCGAGGTGACGTTGCGCGACGGGCGGCGCATCGGCCCGGTCGACACGATCCTGTGGGCGGTCGGACGAGAGCCGTACGTAACGGCGCTCGGGCTCGCCGAGGCCGGGGTCGAGCTCGATCCTTACGGGTACGTGAGCACGGACAAATATCAGGCGACGAACGTCTCGCGCATCTATGCGATCGGCGATGTGACGGGCCGGTTGCTGCTCACGCCGGTTGCGATCGCGGCGGGCCGACGGCTGAGCGATCGCCTGTTCGGCGGGCAGGCGGACCGGCACCTCGACTATCGCAATGTCGCGACCGTGATATTCGGGCACCCGCCGATCGCGACGATCGGACTCACCGAGGTGGCGGCGCGCGATCTGTATGGCGAGGAGGTGAAGGTCTACCGCTCCGCCTTCGTGCCGATGTATCACGCGCTCACGGAGCGCAAGCCGCGTGCGCACATGAAGCTCGTCGTGCGCGGTCCGGAGGAGCGCATCGTCGGCGTGCACGTGATCGGCGAGGGCGCGGACGAGATGATGCAAGGGTTCGCCGTCGCCGTGCGGATGGGCGCCACCAAGCGTGACTTCGACGACACGGTCGCAATCCATCCGACCTCCGCGGAGGAGCTCGTGACGATGCGTTGAGCTTTCCTCCCGCCGGCGATCTACTCGGAGGCCGTCGCCTCTCTGCCGCGGACCAGCGCCTCGGGATGGCGGTCGAGATAGTCCGCGAGCGAGCGGATCGAGCGCGCGGCGTCGGTGATCTCCTTGAGCGTGCTCTCGAGTCCATTTTGCGCCGTAGAGCCGCTCACGAGCCCGTTTGCCGACTGCGCCGTGCGATCGAGATCGTCGGCCGCCTTGCGCAGGCTCTTGGTCGCGGCGGTGATCTGCGGGCCCGCCTTCGAGGTCATCTGCCTGATCTGTTTGAGAGCGGCGTCAGCCTCGCGGACCGCATCCTTCAGCTGCGGCGAGGAGACGATCCCATCGACGTGGTGCGTGATGTCGAGCACGTTCTGGCCGATCTGCTCGATCGGAACTTTCTTGAACCGGTCCACGATCGTGTTGAGCCCGCCGCCCGGGGCGGAGGGGATCTGCGGCAGTCCGTCCACCATGGCGAGCGTGGCTGCGGGAGCTCCGGGCACCATCTCGAGGCTGACGCTGTAGCTGCCGACGAGGGGCGGATCGCGCTCGAGCCGCGCGCGCAGTCCCTTGCCGATGAGCGTCTCGATCGCGCTCTGCAACGCCGCTGGGCTGTCGGGGCTCGCCGTGCCGTGGATGTGGAGCAGCGACGGATAGATCTCGAGGGTCGCGGGCGTTGCGATCTCACCCGTGCGGGCGTCGTAGCTGAAACCGGTCGAATGCACCTCTCCGATCGTGAAACCGTCGAGCGCGACGGGATCGCCGGTCTTGAGCGAGCCCACAGCTCCGCTCAGTGAGACCTCGTAGAGGACGGGCTGAGAGTTTGTGCCGGGGCCGATTGGTTTGCGCTCGAGCCCGATGAAGTGCGTGGTCTTCGCCCCCGTGCCCGGGTCCATCACGATCGTCGGGCCGGAGAGAATCGCCCCGAGGGATTGCGGGTTGCTCAAGCTCGGATTCGCGCCGCGCAGCCAGAAGCGCGTTCCCTTCCGCAGGAATTTGATTGCCGCCTCGTCGATCGATGCGGTGACGATCGCCGCCGTGCCGTTGTCGTTGAGCTTGACCTCCGTCACCTGACCGACGTTCGTGCCGCGGTAGACCACGTCCGTGTTGTTCACTTTCATCCCGTGCGCATCGGGGAAGCTGATGGTGATGTCCTCGCCCCCGCTCAGCAGGGCGCGCGCACCGAGCCATCCCACCACGATGAGCGCGGCAACCGGGATTGCCCAAATCCACCCCGGCCACCAGCCATGGCGCACGCGCGCTGCGACGCGGCCCGGCTCACCGGCCTGCTCGGGCGATCGATGCTCGTCGGAGTGCCGGTCGTTCATGACGGCGGCGCTCCCCGGGTGTCCCACATCAGCCGCGGGTCGAAGGTGACCGAAGCGACCATCGTGAGGAATGTCATGACCATGAAGGCCGTGGCCCCCCAACCCGCGGTGTCGGAGCCGAGCGCGCCGAAGTTGATGAGCGGAACGAAGAAGACGATCGCGAAGGGATCGGTCTTGGACCAGCGGCCGGTCTCGGCGACGAGGCGCAGGACCTTGGTCTTCGCAACGAGATGCCGACGCGATCCGCGCCATGCAGAGAACACGCACCAGCCGATCGCAAGGATTTTGACACCGGGCGTCAGGATGCTCGTGCAGAACACGAGCGCGCCGAGCCCCCACTGTCCGGTTTTGAACAGGTCGGTGACGCCGGTGAAGATGGTGTAGCCCACCTGCGTTCCGAGCTGGTTGGACATGTTCATCGGATAGATGTTGGCCGGGAAGATCAGGATGAACGCGGTGGCGATGAGCGCCGCGGTCCAGGCGAGCGCGTCGGGCTTGCGCGCGCGCAGAGTCGCGCCGCATCTCGGGCAGGGCTTGCCTTCGCGCGCGAGCGGCTGCACGAGATCGCACGTGGTGCAGCCGACGAGCGGCTCGCCCTCGTGCGCTCGCGGATCAATGTGGGTCTCCCCGCCGATGGCACGCCAGACCGTACGCTTGTCGAGCGTTGCGCGTGCGAGCATGGTCAGGAGCGCCGCGGCGATGAAGCACTCGCCGCCGATCTGGATCGACAGGTGAGCCTGATTGATATTGATCAGGCGATAGAAGCCGACGCAGGCTGCAAGCAGGAACACATCGAGCATCGCCCAGGGGTCGAGCCACACCGCCCAGCGAAACGCGCGACCGAGCCACTTGGGCCGGCGTCCGAGCCGGATTGCGGCGAGCACCGCCGATAACAGACCGAAGCGCAGGAAGGGCAGCAGAACGACGAAAATCGCGCTGAGGCCCGCGAGCAGGATCCATCCGTGTCCCCAGAGCTGGAAGACGCCGGCCGCGATCACGTTCTGCGAGTGCATACCGAAGATGTCCACGCGGATGAGCGGCAGAACGTTGACGGGGAAGAGCAGCAGGAACGTCGCGACCGAACAGGCGAGCGCGGCGATGATGCTGCGACCGCTTCTCTTCTCGAGATCGCAATGGCAGCGAACGCACACCGCCGTGCTTCGGGAGGGCAGCGGAGGGATGTCCTCCAGCGTCCCGCAATCGGGGCACGCGATCGTCACCTGGGTTGGTCCTGGCTGTTCTGCCGCGTCAACGTCGTCGATTCAACGCTGACAGTCTCCGGCTGGTTCCGGCGGCTCGCGGCCGGAACAGTCAGGCTCAGGCGCGTTGCGCGAGAAGCTCGAGCACGGGCGCGGTGCTCGGGCGCACCCCGCGCCAGATCTCGAAGGATTCGGCGGCCTGTTCGACCAGCATTCCCCAGCCTTGCACGGCGCGCCGACACCCGCACTCGCGCGACCACGAGACAAATGGCGTGTCTGTCTTCGCGTAAGCCATGTCGTAGCAGATGGTCGCGGGGCCAACGGCGGCGCGCGGAATCGCAGGTACCTCTCCGCTCAAGCTTGCCGCCGTAGCGTTGAGGACGAGGTCGAACGGATCGGGTGGCAGCTCGTCGAAGCCGCATCCGCGTACGGTCATCCCTTGCGATCCAAATTCGCCCGCCAGCGCCCGCGCGCGCTCCGGCGCCCGGTTCGCGACGACCAGCAGGGCGGGGTCCGCCTCGAGAAGCGGTCCGAGCACACCGCGTGCGGCGCCGCCCGCGCCGGCGAGCAGGATGCGTGCGCCGGCGAGGCGGATCGCGAGGTTCGCGCGCAGGTCCGTGATGAGGCCAGCGCCGTCGGTGTTGTCGCCGCGGATGCGGCCGCGATCGAATGTCAGTGTGTTCACGGCCCCGGCGCGCGTTGCGCGCGCCGTCAGCTCCGCGGACAGCTCGGCGGCGGCCCGTTTGTGCGGGACCGTCACGTTGAGTCCGCGTCCTCCGCGCGCCGCGAACTCGCGCACGAATCCGCTGAACCGCTCCGCCGCGATGTCGTGCGCTCGATAGACGAGCGCCTGCCGCGTCTCGCGCGCAAACGCTGCGTGGATGAAAGGCGACCAGCTGTGGGCGACCGGATGGCCGACGACTCCATACTCGTCAGGCTCGCCGTCCGCGCGTGCGCCGCTCTCGCGCTCGCGTGCGCCGCTCATCGATCTGGCTCCATGGGCACGAGTCTACAGCCGCCGGCACCGTGAGGATCGAGGAGCCTCTGCAGCTCCGGGAGCCACGCGCGCATGCGCTCGGCGAGCCCGAAAGGGGGATTCACGATGAGCAGCCCCGAGCCGTTGAGCGCCACGCGCGAGTCGCAGGGATGCAGCCACAGCTCGCTCGTCAGGGCCTCGCGTGCGATGCGCGGCCGCAGCGTAGCGAGCCATGCTGCCGTGTCGCGCGCATCTTTGATCGGGTACCACACGGCGAGGATTCCCGTCGCGAAACGGCGCAGGGCCTCGACGATCGCTGCGCCGACGCGCGTGGAGTCCTCGCGCGTCTGCTCGTACGGCGGATCGATGAGCGTGAGGCCGCGCCGCTCGCGCGGCGGCAGGAACGCCCGCAGCCGCTCGAATCCATCGCCCGTCTCGACCCGCACTCGCGCCTGCACCGGTACGGTCGCGAGGGCGCTCACGGCGCGCTCGAGGGCGCTCGCCTCATCCGGGAGCAACTCGATCAGCGCCGCGCGGTCCTGCTCGCGCAGCTGCATCGCTGCGATGATCGGCGAGCCCGGGTAGGCATCGGTTGTGCCCGCACGTGCGCGCCAGCTTCTGACCGCCTGCGCATAGGCGATGAGCTCCGGATGCGGGCCGCCCGCAGCGGCGGGATCGGCCGCGGCACCGGCGGCGTGCGCAAGGACGCGTTCGATGGCCGCCGCCGAGGCACGCCCCTCGGCGGAGCGCGCGAGATCGTACGCGCCGCGCCCAGCGTGCGTCTCGAGGTAGAAGTATCCCTTGTCCTTGCGCGCGAGCGCCTGCAGCAGAGCGCAGAGCGCGACGTGCTTGTGTACGTCCGCGAAGTTGCCGGCGTGGAATCGGTGGCGGTAGCGGATGGGCTCGCGCCCTCAGCGGACGCGCCGCGCGCCGGTTCGCCCCGTCTTGCGAGCGCCGCGCGGCCGCGCGGCCTTGCCTGCCGCTGCTTCGGCGGGAGAGCGACGCCCTGTCTTGGGCGCGCCCTGCCGTGTGGCCCGTGCGCCGCGCGCGCGCTTGCCCGCTTGACCGTCGGCACCTCCCGCGCCGTTGCCGGTCCGCACGGCTCCCCTCTTCGCCGTGCGCGCCGCGGCAGCGCGCGGTGTTTCGGGACGCGATGCTGCGCGCGGGCGGCGGGACGGCGTCGCGGTCGGCCGATGACGTCCGTGCGCAGCGGCATGTGCTCCGTGCGCTTCGTCGACTGGGGCGCCATTGCCCCCGGGCCGCCGCTCCGCACCCGCCTCGTGAGCGGCTGTCGCGGCACCCGCAGCGCCGGCGCCTCGTCCGCGTCCTGCGCCTGCAGCGCGCGCCGCTTGTCCCGCATGGCCTGCATGTCCTGCGCGCCCTGCTCGCCCGAACCGCCGGGGCCGATCCGGCGCCTGCGCGATGAGCTCTCGGCACTCCGCTTCGGTGAGCGACTTCGGATCGCGCTCTTTCGGGATCTTTGCGTTCTTGCGGCCGTCCGTGATGTACGGTCCGTAGCGTCCGTTCAGCACCTGAAGCCCGCCGCCGAAGTCCGCGATGATCCGGTTGGCATCCGCCTCCTGTTTGAGACGGATCACCTCGAGCGCTCGCTCGAGAGTGACCGTGTACGGGTCGTCGTCGCGCAGCGATACGTATTTGTCGCCGTATTTGACGTAGGGGCCGAAGCGCCCGATGTTCGCGACGATCGACTCGCCCGCCGCCGTCGCGCCGAGCGCGCGCGGGAGTTTGAAAAGCTCGAGCGCCTCGGCGAGCGCGATCGCGTCCATCTTCTGCCCGGGGCGCAGTCCTGCGAAACGCGGCTTCTCCACGTCCTCTTTGGAGCCGATCTGTACGAACGGCCCGTAGCGGCCCATGCGCACCGTCACGGGCTTGCCCGTCGCGGGATCGCGCCCGAGCTCGCGCGCCTGGGAGACCTCCTCGCGCGAGACGTTCTTGTCCGTCCTTTGCACGTCGCGAATGAACGGTTTCCAGAACTTCTCGAGCGGCGCGGTCCAGTCCTCCTCGCCGCGCGAGACGGCATCGAGCTCGTCCTCCATGGCGGCGGTGAAGCCGTACTCGACGTATTTGTGGAAATGGTGCGTCAGGAAGCGGTTGACGATCTTGCCCACATCCGTCGGCACGAAACGCCGGCTGTCCATCTCGACGTATTCGCGATCCTGCAGGGTCGAGATGATCGTGGCGTAAGTCGAGGGGCGGCCGATGCCGTGCTCCTCGAGAGCCTTGACGAGCGAGGCCTCGGTGTAGCGGGGCGGAGGCTCGGTGAAGTGCTGCTCCGCGTGCACACCGAGCAGGCTCACGCGATCGCCCTCGGTCATCGCGGGCAGCGCGTGATCGTCGTCCTCGCTCTTTGCGGCCGCATCGTCCGAATCCTCCTGATAGACCGCGATGTAGCCGGGCTTCACGAGAGTCGAGCCGTTCGCACGCAGAAGGTGCCGCTCGGGTCCGTCGGCGCCTGCGAGCAGATCGACGGCGACCGTATCGAAAATCGCGTGGCTCATCTGCGAGGCGACCGCGCGGCGCCAGATGAGGGTGTAGAGGCGGAAGAGATCGCCGTCCAGCTTGCCCTCGATCTCCGCCGGCACGATGGCCGCGGAAGTGGGGCGGATCGCCTCGTGCGCCTCCTGGGCGTTCTTCGATTTCGTCTTGTAAATGCGCGGCTCCTCGGCTACCGCCTCGGCGCCGTACAGCCGGGCCGCGACCGAGCGGATATCGGCGATCGCCTCGGAGGCGAGCGAAACCGAATCGGTGCGCATGTAGGTGATGAGGCCGACGCTGCCCTCCCCGATATCGACGCCCTCGTACAGCTGCTGCGCGAGGCGCATGGTGCGCCGCGCATTGAAGCCGAGCTTGCGAGCCGCTTCCTGCTGCAGTGTCGAGGTGGTGAACGGCGGCGCCGGATTGCGGCGTCGCTGCTTGCGATCGACGGCGAGCACGGTGAGCTCGCCGGATGCGGCGTCTTGCGCGGCACCCTGCGCGGGGCTTTGCGCGGGCTGATGGGCGGTGTGCCGCGTGGCGCTCGCCGCGATGATCGTGCGCTCGACCTCACGCGCCGTCGTCTCGTCCACGAAGCTGAACTGCTCCACCTTCTGGCCGCGGTACTCGATGAGCTTGATCGGAAAGCGCTGCGCCGAGTGCTCGCCCTCGCCCTCGAGCGTCCAGTACTCCCGCGCCTGGAAGGCCGCGATCTCCTCCTCGCGCTCGCAGATCATGCGCAGCGCGGGGCTCTGAACGCGCCCTGCCGAGAGGCCGCGCCGCACCTTCTTCCACAGGAGCGGCGAAAGATTGAATCCGACGAGGTAGTCGAGAGCGCGGCGCGCCTGCTGCGCGTTCACGAGCTCCGCGGCGATGTCGCGCGGCTGGGCGACTGCGTCGCGAATCGCGTTCTTAGTGATCTCGTAGAAAACGACGCGATGGACCCGCTTGCCGCGGAGCTCACCCCGCTCCTCGAGGATCTCGGCGAGATGCCAGGCGATCGCCTCGCCTTCGCGGTCGGGGTCGGTCGCGAGCAGCAGAGCCTTCGACTTGCGCAGGCCGCGGATGATGGCCTCGATGTGGCGCTCGCTCTTCTCGAGCACCTGGTATTGCATGGCGAAGCGGCGATCGGGATCGACCGCACCTTCCTTCGGCACGAGGTCGCGAACATGCCCGTAGGAGGCGAGCACCTCGAAGTCCTTGCCCAGGTACTTCTTGATGGTGCGTGCCTTGGCGGGCGATTCCACTACGACCAGATTGTCGGCCATGAGTTTTTCGGGTCCTCGAAACGAAAAACCGCGGTTTCGGGCCGCGGTGCAAGCGATACGCCCGACCGGCCGCCCTCAGTGCGGGGGGCGCGGGGCCGATCCGAGCGCGAGGTCTTCCATGCGCGCGAACGCCTGGCCACCATCGGGCTGGCTCGACAGCACCATCAGCACCACCCATTTGAGCTGCTCGGTGTCGAGCTCGTCGGCATCGAGTGCGAGCATGCGCTCGACCACGACCTCGCGCTGCTGCGGGGTGAGTACGCCCAAGCGTTCGAGCGTCATCAAGAAACCGCGGCACTCGGTGGAGAGCCGCGCGAGCTCGCACTCGGAGAAGATCCGCACGGCGCCCGCCGCGCCGCCGCGCACGCTGCCGCCGGCATCTGCCGAGCCGGAGAGCGCGGACGGGCCCGAACGATCGGGGCCGCAATTGGCAGCCTCGACGAGCGCGGCGAGCCAGTCGAGCGCACGCTCGACATGAGCGTGGCCGAATCCCGCGAGCTCGAGATCGCGAGCGAGATCGTCCCGCTCGAGCATCTCCGGAGCCTCATCGAGCATGTACCGGTCGAAGACGTAGATCAGGATGTCGAGAACACTCGTTGTCATCGGCACACTTCAAGACAGGCGTGAATACCGGCCGCCCGGTTGAGGCGCGACACGTCCCGCCAGCTCCAGCGCAAGCAGCAGCGACGCAATGCCGCTCGACGGCAACCCAGTGCGTTCGACGAGCGTATTGAGGCTCACCGGCTCAAAACCGAGCGCATCTAACAGGATTTCGGAGGCCTTGTCCAATGGCGCCCCCCGGGGGCTCATGCGGAGCCCGGGGCGTGGAGCTGCCGTAAGTGCTTGTTTGTACGGCACCCGTTGGAGCCCCCGGAGTACGTCCGCCGCGCTTTCCGCGAGCTGGGCTCCCCGTCGGAGCAACTCGTGGCATCCGCCCGAGACGGGACTGCGGATGGACCCCGGTACCGCGTATACCGGCCTTCCCTGCCGCAGTGCAGCACGGGCCGTATGGAGCGAGCCGCTATCGCGGGCCGCCTCGACGACGAGCGTGGCGAGCGCGAGGCCACTCAAAACGCGGCCCCGCACGGGGAAGCGCCACTTCTCGGGCGGGGTTCCCGGCGGGAAAGGCGAGACGAGTGCACCGCCCTCGCAGATACGCTGCGCAAGCGCGCGATGCTGGCGCGGATAGAGCATATCGAGCCCGTGAGCGCAGACCGCGAGCGTCGTCCCTCCCGCCGCGAGCGCGCCCTCGTGGGATGCTGCATCGATGCCGACGGCGAGCCCGCTCGCCACGGCGAAGCCGGCTCGCGCGAAGTCGCCCGCCATGTCGTGCGCACTTGCGAGGCCTGCGGGTGTCGCGCGGCGCGCGCCGATCATCGCGACCTGCGATGCGGCGAGTGTGCCGACGTTGCCGAGCACGTACAGCACGGCCGGGGCATCTGCAGTATCGGCGAGCTGAGCGGGATAGACCGCAGACGTACAGATCACGATGGCCGCGCGGCTCGTCTCGAGCCAGCGCAAATCGCGATCGAGCAGGCGCGCATTCACGTGGCGCGCCCATGATCCGCCGATCAACGCCGCGACGCCTGCGAGGTCACCCGCTTGCGCGAGGGCTGTGCGCACCTTCGACGCGGTGAGTCCGGGCGTGCGGGCGAAGAGAGCGGCGATGCGGCGCTCGTCCATGCGCCGAGCATGCCGGAGCGCGGTGCCGCGCGAGCGCGCGGCACCGGATTCCTCAAGGATTGCGCACGATATCGGCGACGCGCATCTGCTCGGAGGCCCCGACGACGAGCGCATAGCTCATGCGATCGAAGGCTTTGAACACGAGCACGGTCCCCGCGCGCTCCTCGGGCAGGCGCACGTGATGCGCAAAAGTGTCGCTGCGTCCCCAGCTGTCGTACGAGGCCGGGCCTCGGTCGGGAACGACCTCGCCTGCCTGATCCACGGCGAGCACCGTGCCGGCGTCGACGCCCTGGTTCGTACCGCGGTTGATCGCGACGATGTTGTACTGCCCGATCAGATGAACGTTGTCGACGACCGTGATGATGCGGCCGCGAACGGGCTGCGCCGGAGCGCGCGGTACGAAGTTGAGCGGCGTGCTGCTCGTCTCGGCAAACAACACGTCGCCGCGCAACGTCTCGCGCTCCGAGTCGAGCAGCTGCAGCTTCGCCGGATCGCCCGGCCGCTCGACGACTGCCGTCGCCGTGTAGAGGCCCTCGTAGCCGAGGACGTGTCCGTTTTCCGGATCGCGCAGCTTCTCACCGACATGTACGACGGTGAAGCGCGCCCCGACGGGCGCATGGATTCCGCGGACGTACACGTCGTTGCCCGTGCCGCCGGCTTGATGCTCGTCGCGGAAGGCGACCACATGCGGTGCGTGCGCGACCTCGGATGCCGAGACGATCGTGGGCCGCGACAGAAACGCCGCGATCGCCGAGTACGGAATCGTCGGAATGGCGCCGTCGAGCGGCGTGCTTCGCAGGCGCGGCTCGAGTCGCACGAGATCGCCGCGCTCGACGTGGATCTGCGGCCGCCCATCCATCCCGTAGGCGAGCACCAGCACGTCACCGGGGTAGATACGGTGCGGGTTCGCGACCTGCGGGTTGTCGTACCAGATCTCCGGCCACAGCCACGGGTTGCGCAGGAACATCGTGGAGATGCCCCAGAGCGTGTCGCCCCGCTTGACCGTGTAGCGCATCGGGGCGCTCGGATTGATGGCATCCCGTGTGAGCGCCGGCCCCGCGGATGCGGTCGCACCGGAGCCGCCTGCCGCCGTGGACGAAGCGCCTTCATCGGCATGACTGACAGCCGCTTCGGTTGCGGTCTCACCATCCGCCGGCGCGCTCTGCCCCGCAGGCGCTGCGACCTGAGAGGCATCCGAAGCCGCCGCCGGCCGTTTGAGATCGCGATGGGACGAGCACCCCGCGACGGCTAGCCCGAGTGAGGCGAAGCCGATTGCGAGGCCGACCCTAAGCTCTTGATTGAAAAACATCCCGCGCCTCCTTACATATGCGGATGAGGCGGCACCTGCGCTGTTATAATCGGCCGCGCCGGCTGGTACACGACGGGTTGCCGAGTTTGTGCGGTGGGTCACGGCCCCGTCCGCGGCCCCGGTAAAGTAGTGACGCGATGGCCCTTCTTCCGATACTCGAATACCCCGACCCGCGCTTGCGCGAGCGCGCCCTCCCCGTCACCGCATTCGACGAGGCGTTCGGGCGCCTGGTCGACGACATGCTCGAGACCATGTATGCCGCACCCGGCATCGGGCTCTCGGCGACGCAGGTCAATGTCCGCCGCCGGCTGCTCGTCATCGATATCTCCGAGAAGCACGACGAGCCGCTCGTGTTCGTGAATCCCGAGATCCTGAGCCGCGAGGGCGCGGCGAAGAGCGAGGAGGGGTGCCTGTCGGTCCCCGGCATCTTCGACCAGATCGAGCGCGCCGCGAAGGTGCGCGTCCGTGCCCAGGATCGCCATGGCGAGTGGTTCGAGCGCGACCTCGAGGGAATGCTCGCGGTCTGCCTGCAGCACGAGATGGATCATCTCGACGGCAAGCTCTTCGTCGACTACCTCTCCGACATCAAGCGCGACCGCATCCGCAAGAAGCTCGACAAGGAACGCAAGGAGCGCAAGGCGCGCGCCGCCTGACCGACCCGAGCGGTCTGAACGCATTGCGCATCGCATTCGCAGGGACGCCCGATTTCGCGCTGCCGGCGCTGCGGGCGCTCATCCAATCGGAGCATGAGATCGTCGGCGTCCTCACGAGGCCGGATCGCCCGCGCGGCCGTGGCCGGCAGATCGCCCCGAGCCCGGTCAAGGAAGCCGCCCTGGCGCACGGCCTTGCGCTCTCCCAGCCCGAGACGCTCGCCACGCCCGAGGGGAGGGCGACGCTCGAGAGCTGGCGCCCGGAGCTGCTGGTGGTCGTCGCGTACGGTTTGATCCTGCCCCCGAGCGTCCTCGAGCTGCCGCCCCGCGGTTGTCTCAACATCCACGCGTCGCTCCTGCCGCGCTGGCGCGGGGCCGCACCGATTCAGCGTGCGATCCTCGCTGGGGATGAGCAAACCGGCATCTCGATCATGCAGATGGATTCCGGGCTCGACACGGGCCCGGTGCTGCTCGAGCGCCGCATCCGCATCGATCGCGCGGCAACGAGCGGCACGCTGCACGCGCGGCTCGCCGAGCTCGGGGCGGAGAGCCTGCTCGAGGCGCTGCGCGAGATCGTCGCCGGCAGGGCGCACCCGCGACCGCAGCCGACCGAAGGTGTCACGTATGCTGCGAAGATCTCCAAGTCCGAGGCTCTGATCGACTGGCGGGCAAGCGCCCTCGCCACCGAGCGCCAAGTCCGCGCGTTCAACCCCTGGCCGGGCGCAGAGACGCGCCTGAACGGGGAGCCCCTGCGCATCCTCGCCGCGCAAGCCGAAGAGAGCGCCGCGTTGGCCCAACCGGGCACGGTGAGTGCCATCCGGCGCGATGCCATCGTCGTGCGCTGCGGCGCGGGGGAGCTCGCGCTCACGGAGCTGCAGCGCCCCGGACGCAGGCCGCTCGCGGCGCGCGATTTCGTGAACGCGAACCGGCTCGCTCCCGGCCAGCGGCTCGGATGAGCGCCACGAAGCGCCGGCGCGCAAGCCCCGGCCCCCCACACGCGCAGGTGCTCGCGAGCGCGGCGCGCGCGCTCGCGGCCGTCGCCTCGCAAGGCCGCTCGGCCGATGAGGCGCTCGCTCAGTTCCAGCGCTCGGACGACCGCTCCGCCATCCGGGCGATCACGCTCGGGAGCCTGCGCTGGTACTGGCGGCTCCTGCCGGCGATCGAGGCGTTGCACGGCGAGGGTCGGCCGCTCGCCGCGGAATTGCGGGCGATCCTCATCGTCGCGGCCCATCAGATCGAGTATTCGCGTAGCCTCCCTCAGAGCGTCGTGAACGCCGCGGTCGATGCGGCCCGCATGCTCGGCGCGCCGCGGGCGAGCGGGCTCGTAAATGCGGTACTGCGCCGCTTCGTCGGCGAGCGCGCGCCGCTGCTCGCGCGGCTCGATGCGGACCTCGGCGTGTCGACCGCGCATCCGAAGTGGCTCGTCGAGGCGATCGGGCGAGCCTGGCCGGCCGAAGCGCGCGAGATTCTCGAGGCGAACAACGCGCACCCGCCGTTCGTCCTGCGCGTGAACCTCTCGCGAGTCGCAACCGAGGACTATCTCGCGGAGCTTGCCGCCGCAGGCCACATCGGCCGAGCGGTCGGTGAGTGGGCTCCGGCGGCCATCGCGCTCGAGAAGCCGGCCCCCGTGCACACGTTGCCGGGATTCGCCGAGGGGCGGGTGTCGGTGCAGGACGCCGGCGCGCAGCTCGCCGCACCGCTGCTCGATGCCGCCCCCGGCATGCGCGTGCTCGATGCCTGCGCCGCCCCGGGGGGCAAGACACTGCATCTCATCGAGCGCACGCCGGCGCTTGCCGAGCTCGTGGCGGTCGACTCATCGCCCGATCGACTCGAGCGCGTGGAGGAGAATCTTCAGCGAGGGGGGCTCGGAGCGATAGCCGCGAGGGGACGCATCGCGCTCGCCGCCCGCGACGTGCGGGAGATGACCGCCGCCAGGCCGTTCGATCGCATCCTGGTGGATGCGCCGTGCTCGGCGACTGGGGTCATTCGCCGTCACCCCGACATCAAGCTCCTGCGGCGTCCGAGCGACATCGACTCCTACGCCGCTCGCCAGCAGGAGATCCTGCGCGCCACGTTCCGGATGCTGGCCCCCGGAGGGCGGCTCCTGTACTGCACCTGCTCGGTGCTGCCGCAGGAGAACGAGGACCGGCTGGCCGCCTTCCTCGCCGAGGAGCCCCGGGCGCGCCCCTCGCCGGCGTTCCCGGCCGCAGGGCTCGCCCCCGGCGCCCGACCCCGTCCGATCGGCATCCAGCTGCTGCCGGGTGGGGAGGCGGGGACCGACGGGTTCTATTATGCTTGTATCGAAAAGACAACAGCGGGAAACTGAAGCCCTCGAGTGCGGGGTCCCATGAGATCGATCGCCAGTGCCCTGATCGCTGCTGTCCTGCTTTGCGGCACGAGCGCACGCATTTCGGCCGATGCGCTCGACGGCGCGCTCGAGGTGGTCTCGGCGCACGTCGATCTCGACCATTCGGTCTATCAGTTGCACGCGCGCATCGAGTACCCGAACACACCGGCGATTCGCGCGGCGCTCGCGGACGGAGTCACGCTAGCCTTCGACGTGGAGGCGCGGATCACGCGGGACCGGCACCTCTGGATCGATCCCGTCGTCGACGATGCGACGCTCAGACGGGAACTCACGTATCACACCGTGAGCGATCGGTACGTCGTGCGAGACGCCGGGGACGGGACGCTGCAGAGCTTCGCGACACTCGATGAGGCGCTCGATTACCTCGGCAAAGTCGACGGCTGGCCCGTTCTCGTGCAATCGCAGCTCGCACCTACGGAGCACTACCATGTGAGCGTGCGCGCGGGGGTCCGTCGGGGACGGCTGCCGGCCTCCCTGCGCATGCTGCTGTTCTGGACGAACGACTGGTATCGGGCGAGTGGATGGTTCACATGGAAGCTAAAAGAGTGAGCGCGCCGCGCATGCGCTGGAGCGGCTACGGACTCGCCGTGCTGTGGGTGGCGATCGGCGCGGGCGCGCTGCTCACGCTCGCGAAGAGCGTGCAGAACTCCTCGGACTTCTCGCGTCTGCAGCCGTGGATTCTGCTCACCAACCTCATCGGCGTGGTGGTTCTCACGGTGCTGCTCGGGCGCAAGGTCTGGCAGCTGGTACGCGACTATCGGCATCACGTGCCGGGCTCGCGGCTCACCGCGCGTACCGTTGCGATCTTCGGCGCGCTCGTCATCGCGCCGCTCCTCATCGTCTATCTGTTCTCGCTCGACTTCCTGAACCGCGGCATCGACAGCTGGTTCAAGGTGGAGGTCAAGCAGGGCCTGAACGATGCTCTCGAGCTGTCGCGCTCGACGCTCGAAGTGCGCATGCGCGAGTACTCGTCGCGCACGGAGAGCTTCGCGCGCACGCTCGCCGATCTGCCCGGAAGCGAGGTGCTGAGCCGCCTCGATTACGAGCGGCGGGCGACCGATGCCAGCGAGATGGCCCTCTTCGATGGCCACCAGCATGTGCTCGCAGTCGCGAGCGATGGCGTCAAGGGCGGGGTCGTTCCTGCGATGCCCTCCGACGATGTCGTGCGCCAGGTGAGCCAGGGGCGCCCCTATGTGAGCCTCGATCCACAGGCGGACGGGCAGTACCTGATTCGCGTGGCGGCGCCGGTCACCTCGCTTGCGCCGGGCCCGGACTACCGCTACGTCTATGCCGTGTACGGCGTGCCGCGGCAGCTCGCCGCGCTCTCCGAGGCCGTTCAAAACGCGTACACCCAATACGGCGACCTCGCGGTGCTGCGCGAGCCGCTCAAATCGAGTTTCGAGCTGACGCTCACCTTCGTTCTGCTCATCGCCATGCTCGCGGCGATTCACGGTGCGATCTTCTCCGCGCAGCGTCTCACTCGTCCCGTGCAGGACCTCATCGCGGGCACGCGCGCCGTCGGCAAAGGCGATTTCGGCAGGCGCCTGCCGCTGCCCTCGCGCGATGAGATGGGCTTCCTCGTGCACTCGTTCAACGACATGACCAAGCGGCTGCGCCGCGCGCGCGAGGAGGCGCAGGCGAGCTCGGAAGCCGTCGAGCACGAACGCGAACGGCTCGCGATCATCCTCGCGCGTCTGTCGACGGGCGTGCTCGCGGTCGATCGCACGCTCACCGTTCACATCGCGAATCAGGCTGCGGGGCTCATCCTCGGCGCCAATCTCTCGGCTGCGACCGGTCGCGCGCTCCCCGAGCTCGCCCGCGACAACGAGCGCTTCAGTCAATTCGTCGCCGCGCTCGTGGTGCGCTTCGCAGCGGGGCGGGAAGAGTGGCGCGAGCAGATCGATCTCGACGGCCCCGCGGGCCACCGTGCGCTCATGTGCGCGTGCACGCCGCTGCCCGCGAGCGGCGCCGCGCCGCCGGAGGGCGCCGAAGCAGAGGCGCAGGCCGCAGAGGGCGACAAGCAGACCGGGGCCGGCATCGATCGCGGCTACGTGATCGTCTTCGATGACATCACGGCGCTCCTGCAGGCGCAGCGCGATGCCGCCTGGGGCGAAGTCGCGCGCCGCCTCGCGCATGAGATCAAAAATCCGCTCACGCCGATTCAGCTCTCCGCCGAGCGCATGCGGCGGCGCTTCCTCGCGAGCATGGCGCGCGACGATGCGGAGATGCTCCAGCGCTCGACGGACACCATCGTCCAGCAGGTCGAGACGATGAAGCAGATGGTGAACGCGTTCAGCGAGTACGCGCGCGCGCCGGACATGAAGATCACGCGCTTCGATCTCAACTGGCTCGCGGCGGAGGTCGCCGATCTGTACCGCTCGCAAGACACGCGCGTCGAGATTCGGCTCGACCTCGGCTCGCCTGCGCCGCTCATCGAGGCCGATCGCGGGCGCATCCGGCAGATCCTGAACAATCTGCTCGTCAATGCGCTCGAAGCGCTCGATTCCCCGGCGAGCGCGGCACACGGTGCCGCGGCTGAGGGCACACACGCGTGGGTGGAGATCGCGACTCGCCTCGAGCGCTCGGGCGATGCCGAGCAGGCGGTGATCACGGTGAGCGACAACGGCCCCGGCTTCCAGCGCGAGCTGCTCGCGCGGGTCTTCGATCCCTACGTCACGAGCAAGCCGAAAGGGACCGGTCTCGGCCTCGCGATCGTCAAGCGGATCGTGGAGGAGCATGGTGGACGGATCGATGCGGACAATCGGCCGGGCGGCGGAGCGAGAGTTCGCGTCGTGCTGCCGCTCGAGAACGACGTACGGTCCGCATCGGGTGTGCGCGAGCTGCGCACCGCGATGCGGAAGGAGAAGTTGGCATGAGCGCGCCGCGCATTCTGGTAGTCGATGACGAGGCGGACATCCGCGGTCTTTTGAAGGAGATCCTCTCCGAGGAAGGCTACGAGGTGGATATCGCCGCAGACGGCGGTCAGGCGCGCGCCGCGCGGGCGCGCCAGTCTCCCGATCTCGTGCTGCTCGATATTTGGATGCCCGACATCGACGGCATCACTCTGCTTCGGGAATGGTCCGCCGCCCCCGCCGACGGTTGTCCCGTCGTGATGATGTCCGGGCACGGAACGGTCGAGACCGCCGTCGAAGCGACGCGGCTCGGTGCGTTCGATTTCGTCGAGAAGCCGCTGTCGCTCGCGAAGCTCCTGCGCACCGTGGAGCGCGCGCTCGAGGCGGGCAAGCGCCGTCGCGAGCCCGCGCGGCCGCTGCCGCCGCAGCTGCTCGTGCCGACGGGCAAGAGCCGGCTCATGCAGCAACTGCGGGCTGAGCTGCAGCAGATCGCCGCGAACTCCTCCGCGGTGCTCCTGATCGGGGAGACCGGCTCCGGGCGGGAGGCTTTCGCGCGCTACCTGCACGGGGAGAGCCCGCGCGCGGGCGGGCCCTTCGTCGCGGTGGTCGCGAGCAGCTTGCGCGATGCCGATGCCGAGGAGCAGCTGCTCGGCCGCGGCGATCAGCCGGGCTTGCTAGAGCAGGCGGCGGCCGGCACGCTCTTCATTCGCGACGTCGAAGACCTGCCCCCTTCCGCCGAACGGCTGCTGCTCGGTGCGCTCGAGGCGGGCACGTTCACGCGCATCGGCAGCATGGAGACCAAGCCGCTCGATGCGCGCGTGCTCTCATCCGCCCGGCCCGGGATCGAGGGCCGCGCGGGAACCGGAGGCGTGCGTCGCGACTTGCTCGCCCATCTCAATACGCTGATCGTGCGCGTGCCGGCATTGAGGGAGTACGCCGAGGACGTCCCCGAGCTGCTGCGCCACTACGTCGATCGAGCGGTGGATGCCGAAGGCCTGCCGTTCAGGCGCTTCAGTGTCGCTGCGCAAAACCGGCTGCGTAACTATCCCTGGCCGGACAACGTGCGCGAGCTGCGCAATCTGGTGCACCGGCTGTTGATCCAGGGCGGCCCCGAGGACATCCGGCTCGAGGAAGTCGAGCGCGAGCTCGCCATTCAATCTCCGCCGGGGGAGCCGCTCGTCAAGCAGGACCTGCTCGCCCTGCCGCTGCGGGAGGCGCGCGAGCAGTTCGAGCGGGCGTACCTGCAGCAGCAGCTGCTGCTCTGCAACGGCAAGGTCGGGCAGCTCGCCAAGCGAGTCGGCATGGAACGCACCCATTTGTATCGCAAGCTCCGCTCGCTCGGTGTCGATTTTCGAGCCGTGAGCGACGACTAGCGAACACGCGACAGCGTGCGCCACCGAGTGCGAATTCTGATGGTGCAGGATGCCGCGGCCGCGGAGCTCGCGTCGCGGCAGCTCCGCGCGAGCGGCCTCGACTTCGAGCTGCGCCGCGCGGCGGACGAGGCCTCCTTCCGCGAGGCGCTGCGCGGGTTTCGTCCACACGTCATCCTCTCCGACTACGCGCTCCCCGGCTTGGAAGGTGTCACCGCGCTCGAGATCGCGCGGCGCGCGGCGCGCGATGCGCCTTTCATCTTTCTCTCCGCGCCGCTCGGCGAGGAGCGCGCGATCGAGGCGATGCGCCGGGGAGCGGCCGACTGCGTGCTCAAATCGAGCACCGAGCGTCTCGTGCCGGCCATCGAGCGTGCAATCGAGGAGGCGGCGAAGCGCCGCCGCAAGCGCGCTGCGGAGCGCCGCATCCGCAGGCGCGAGCAACGCCTGCGAGCCGTCATCGACACGGCACAGCAGTGCGATCCGCTTACGGGTCTTGCGAACCGCGCGCTCTACTGCCGTCGTCTCGACGATCGGCTGCGCGCGGCGCGGGGCCCGGAATCGACTTTCGCCGTCGCGGCCTTCGACGTACATAACTTGCGCGTGATCAACGACACCCAGGGACGCCAGGTGGGCGATGCATTGCTGCAGACGCTCGCCGCGCGCCTCAAGGCGCACGTGGATGACGAGGGGCGGATCGGGTACCTGGGCGGGGGCACGTTCGCTCTCGTCGTGCCCTGGCTCGGCGCCGAGGAGGAGAACGCGGCCCGACTGCTGGAGAGCGCGATCTTCATCGAGCAGTTCGCGATCGAAGGTCGCACAGTGCGTGCGGCGTTCCGCTGCGGCATCGCGTGCTCGGGCAGCGAGGACGACGACGGCGGGATGCTCGTGCAGAAGGCCGAGGCCGCCCTCGCCGAGGCCAAGCGGTCAGGCGAGACGCTCTTGCTCTATCGCGAGCGGATGCACCGGGAGATGGCCGAGCAGCTGGCGCTCGAGCACCGGCTACGCATCGCGCTCGATGAGAGCCAGTTCGAGCTCTACTACCAGCCTCAGATCGAGCTCGCGACGGGGCGGATCCGAGTGGTCGAGGCGCTGCTGCGCTGGCACGATCCGGAGCGCGGCGTGATCGCGCCCGGTGAGTTTCTGCCGGTGCTCGAATCGTCCGGGCTCATCGTGCCGGTCGGCCGCTGGGTGCTCGAGCAGGCGGTTGAGTCCTGCCGGCGCTGGCGCGCCGCCGGCATCGGTCCAATACGGGTCGGCGTCAATGTGTCCGCCCTTCAGCTGCGGCGCCGCGCTTTCGTCGAGCAGACGCTGGAGCTGCTCGCGCGAGTGTTCGGCGAGCCCGGGGGCATCGAGGTGGAGATCACCGAGACCGCCCTGCTTCAGGACTTCGAGACGAGCCGCCGCAGGCTCGAGCGGCTTCGCGAGGCGGGGGTGCGTATCGCGATCGACGACTTCGGGACCGGGTACTCCTCGCTCGCGCTCCTGCCGAGCCTGCCGATCGATGCGTTGAAGATCGACCGCTCCTTCATCCAGGGACTGCCGGACGATCGCGCCAGTGTGACCCTCGTCTCGAGCATCATCGGACTTGCGCGCGCGTTCGGGCTCGAAGCGGTCGCCGAGGGAGTCGAGACCGCAGGCCAGCTCGAGGTGCTGCGCGCGCTCGCGTGCACTCGCACGCAAGGGTTCCTGCACGGCCGACCGGTACCGGCCGATGAGATCGAGAGGATATTGCTCTCTTCGACGCATGATGCCGCGGCAATCCAAGCGTGAGCCGACGGGCCGTGAGCCGCCCGAACGTGAGCTGCCCGAGCGTGGGTCGCCCGAACGTGAGCCGCGTTCCGGCTCAGGGTGCGGAGGCGAATTGCGCGCGCGAATCGAGGAGACCTATCGAGCGGAGTCGCGCGCGGTGCTCGCGACTCTCATCCGGCTGCTCGGGGATTTCGATCGCGCGGAGGAGGCTTTGCACGAGGCGTTCCGCGCGGCGCTCGAGAAGTGGCCCCATGAAGGCCTGCCGCAGAATCCGCGTGCCTGGCTGATCTCAGCCGGTCGATTCAGAAGCATCGACCAGCGCCGGCGCGAGGCGCGATTCGAGGCGTACGATCCGATCGCACACGATTTTGCAGCGGAGGACTCCGGAGCTCCGGAGGAGCGGCTCGATGCCGGCGGCCTCGAAGACGACCGGCTTCGATTGATCTTCACGTGCTGTCATCCGGCGCTCTCGCCCGAGGCGCAGATCGCATTGACGCTCCGCGAGGTGTGCGGCTTGACGACCGAGGAGATCGCGCGCGCGTTTCTCACGCCCGCACCGACGCTCGCGCAGCGGATCGTGCGGGCGAAGGCGAAAATTCGCGACGCCGCGATTCCCTATGAAGTGCCGAGCGCCGCGGAGCTGCCGCAGCGGCTCGAATCGGTGCTGCGCGTGATCTATCTCGTGTTCAACGAGGGATACACGGCGAGCTCCGGTCCCGAGCTGATGCGGCTCGATCTGGCGAGCGAGGCGATCAGGCTCGGCCGGCTGCTCATCGAGCTGCTGCCGGAGGCGGACGCGGTGGGACTGCTCGCCCTCATGCTGCTGCAGGACTCGCGGCGCGCGGCACGCACATCGGCGGCCGGCGAGCTGATCGTCCTCGAGGAGCAGGACCGCACGCTCTGGCATCGCGGGCAGATCGAGGAGGGCTCGGAGCTCGTCGCGCGTGCCCTCGCGTCACGCCGTTTCGGCCCGTACACGCTGCAGGCGGCCATTGCCGCACTCCACTGCCAGGCGACTCGCGCGTCCGATACGGACTGGCGGGAGATCGTCGCGCTGTACGATCTGCTGCGGAGCATCGAGCCCTCCCCGATCGTCGACCTCAATCGAGCGGTTGCGATCGCCATGCGCGACAGTCCTTCGGCGGGGCTCGCGCTGATCGACGAGCTCTTGGCGCGCGGCGATCTCACCGAGTACCGCCTGGCGCATGCCGCGCGCGCAGACCTTTATCGGCGCCTGGGTCGCAGAAGCGACGCTCGCGCCGCCTACGAACGAGCGCTCGAGCTCACGGTGCAGGAGCCCGAGAAGCAGTACCTCGCGCGCAGGCTGGCGGAGCTCGCGGGCGGCTGAGTAAATTTCCGCGGTTTCGTGTCGATCGGCCGAACCGGCGTTCGGCTACTCGAGGAACACCGGGCCGGCGTGGCCGGCACAAGGAGCGACTGCATGAAAAAGTTCATGGCGATCTATACGGGCACACCGGCGGGCCGAGCAGAGTGGGAGCGGCTGAGCGCCGAGGAGCGCAACAGCCGTCAGGCCGCGGGCATGCGCGCATGGCGCGAATGGGGCGCCGCGCATCAGAACGTGATCGTCGACGGGGGCGGGCCCCTCGGTAAGACGAAGCGCGCCTCGAAACAGGGCATTGCGGATACTCGCAACAACATCGCGGCGTACGTGATCGTCAACGCCGAGTCGCACGAGGCCGCCGTGCGGCTGTTCGAGAATCATCCGCATTTCAGCATCTTTCCGGGCGACGGAGTGGAGGTCATGGAGTGCCTGCCCGTGCCGGGGCAGTGAGGGTGCTCCGATGCTCGCGGTGCTCGGCGCGATCGATGCGATCGGCATGCTGATCTGAAGGAGGTTGGCGATGAAATACCTGTGTCTGGTGTACGGCGAGGAAGCCAAGATCGGGGAAATGGATGACCGGCACTGCCTCGCATTCGATATGGAGCTGCGCGCGCGGGGGCAGTGCATCGCCTCGGAAGCGCTCGAGCCCGTATCGACGGCGACGACCGTTCGCGTGCGCAACGGTCGCTTGTCCGTCACCGACGGGCCGTTTGCCGAGACGAAGGAGCAACTCGCCGGGTTCTATTTGATCGAGGCTCGCGACCTCAACGAGGCCATCCAGCTCGCCTCGAAGATCCCGCCTGCCGCGGTAGGCAGCATCGAGATCCGCCCCCTACGCCCGATCCGGGAACATCCGCGCATACCGGGCGGTCGCGACGTGGTGGAACGCGAGCGGGCATAGCCGGGCAGGCGCGCGCCCGACCGCGCGGCCGTGCTGGTGTGCGTTTGGATACGGCCGCCTCAGCCGTTGTCCCGCTTCTGCGCTCGCTCGTAGGCTGGTCGGGTTGTGACGCGCTTGGTGTATTCGGTGATCACCGGCGAGCTCGGCATCATCGAGCCTTGGCTGAAGAGCGCGAACGTCGTGGCGTACAGGATGTCGGCTGCGCTGAATCGCTCGCCGAGCAGATACGGACCTTCTGAGAGCCTCTGCACGATGACCGGCATCGCCTCCTCGACCGCGACCCATCCGGCCGTGCCGCGCGGAACTTGCCAGTTCATGAATTTCGAGAGGAAAGCCGGCTCGAGGACGCCCGTGTAATAGGCAAGCAATGTGAGATAGGCGCCGCGCTCGCGATCTCCGACCCGCGGCCCCAGTCCGTTCTTCGGAAATCGATCCGTTAGATAAAGTGCGATGGCCGCGGACTCAAACACGGTCGCCCCGTCATCGGAGATCGCCGGCACCTTGCCGAGCGGATGCGGATTGCCGGGATCGACGGCGCCCGTGCCATCGCGATTGCGGGTGCTGACGATCTTGATCTCGTACGGTGCCTCGAGCTCCTCGAGCAGAAAGATGAACCGCGAGGACCGGGACTTCGGGCGATGGTAGAGCGTGATCATGTCCAGCCTCGCGGGGAAGGGCGGAAGGGGAAGGGCGGAAGATGTTAGCGCGGATCGCCGAGTGATGCCTGATAGGCCTCGATCTGGGGCTGGAGCGCTCTGCGCCTTGCGAGGCTCTCCGCAGGCCAGAACCGCTCCCGGTCGTAGTATTCCGGCAGCGCAGGCGTGCCCTTCGGCAGCTCGATCCAGGGCTGTTTCGATGCCGTGAAGATGTGAATGTCGGGCGGCAGCAGGTCGGGGTCGTCGAGCGTGCCGACGCGGACGAAGCGGATGATGGGGCCCGCGCCCGCATAGTTGCTCCACAGTGCGATCCGGCATTCCGGGCAACGCGCGATCAGCTGTCCGCGCCCGCTTTGCGAGGGGGTGCGGATGAGCTCCGGCTCCGATGCGATGTGTACGAGACGCTGAGCCTCGATCATCGCGTTGAGCGCGAAAGCCGCGCCGCTCTCGCGCTGGCACCAGCGGCAGTGGCAGCAATGGACGAACAACGGAGCCGTTTCCATGCGATAGCGCACGCGGCTGCAGTCGCAGCCGCCTTCGATCGGAAATACCGCACCCGCGCTCATGGCGCGAATTCTCGCGCAACAACGGTGCTTCGCAAAGCGGCGGCAGGTTGTTCTCTGCAGCTTCCTTCGCTAAGGTCTGAAGTCCGGGAGTTCGAGCGAGGCTGGCCATGAGATTGCCGCGAGTCGCCCTCAAGTACTGGCGCGAGTACCGTGCGGCACTCGCATTCCTGCTGCTCCTTACCGGATTTCGATCCGCGTGGGCCGACTGGGTGTACGTTCCCACCGGATCGATGAATCCCACGGTTCTCGAGGGCGATCGGCTGCTCATCGACAAGCACAGCTACGGGTTGCGCTTACCTTTCACGCTCATCCATCTCACCCAGGGTGAGGGTCCGCGGCGCGGGGACATCGTCACGCTCCACTCGCCGGCAGATGGGACTTTGCTGCTCAAACGGGTGGTCGGGCTGCCAGGCGATTCGATCGCACTCGAGGATGACCATTTGATCGTGAATGGCGTGCCCGCCGAGTACGAGCGGGGCAATTCCGCGGAGCTGCGCGAGCTCGTTGCCGCGACCCGCAGATCGGACCCCGAAGTCCTGCGCGAATCAGGCGCCAGCGCCCCGCACGATATCCTGCTGCTGCCGGGACGTTCGGCTCGGCGCACGTTCGGCCCGATTCTCGTTCCGCGAGGAATGTATCTCGTTCTCGGGGACAATCGTGACAACAGCGAGGATTCCCGCTATATCGGCTTCGTGCCGCGGCGAGACATCGTCGGCAGGGCTACCCGTATACTCTTCTCCCTCGATCCGGATCGGCACGATCTGCCGCGGACAGGCAGGCTGCTCGAGCCGCTGCGCTAGCGGTCAGTCCCCCACGCGAATCACGATCGAATCGACATCGGCCGATTCGAGCCTGTGCCGCATGCGATTGAGCTCATCGAGCTTGCTGATGGGTCCGATGCGCACGCGATACCAAACATCGGTATCCACGGCGACCCGCTGGACCTTGGCATCGATCCCCTCGAGCGACAGCTGCTTCGCGACGCGGTCGGCCTCCGCCTCGTTGCGGTACGAGCCCGCCTGCAGTACGTAGACGCCGGGGCGCTGGATGTTCGCCGTCGGCACGTCCTGCTTCACGTCGCGCTCCTTCTCCGGTACGACCACCTCGAAGTGGGGCAGCATCTTGTAGAAGTCGTAGTGCTCGCCCGAGGCCGTACCGGCGGCTGAGGCATCGACGGGGTCCTCGGCTGCGTCCGCGTTTGGCAGGGCGGAGCGATGCGGCTCCGGACGCGGGACATCCGGGGCGCTGTGCCGCGGGTGGCGCGCGAACGCGAACAATGCAGCCACGAGCACGGCGCCGACGAGAATGCCCGAGCCGAATTCGCGCCAGCGGGAGGGATCGAACGAGCGCGACGTCGGGCGTTTATAATCGCGCGCGCTGAGTCGGGTCATCGACTGCTCCCTGCGCTCACATGCTCTCCGGTGCGGAGACGGCAAGAAGCCCGAGCCCGTTGCGAATCACTTGCTGGACGCCGAGAACGAGAGCGAGCCGCGCGTTGCGCAGCGGTGCCTCGCTCACGATGAACTGCTCGGCGTTGTAGTACGTGTGGAAGGCATTCGCGAGCTCGCGCAGATAATGCACGAGCGTGTGCGGGGCGCGTTCCGCCGCAGCTTGCTCGATCGTCTCCGGATAGCGCGTGAGCGCAGCGAGGACCGCCTGCTCGTGCTCGCCGTCGAGGAGCGCAGCATTCGCGAGGCCCTCCGCGAGATCGAGCGCGAGCCCGCGTGCGGCAAGCTGCTTCATGACGCTCGCGACCCGGGCGTGGGCATACTGCACGTAGTACACCGGATTCTCCTCGCTGCGCGAGCGCGCGAGGTCCAGGTCGAACGTGAACTCCGCGTCGGACTTGCGCGAGACGAGGAAGAACCGCGCGGCATCCCGCCCCACCCAGTCGATCAGGTCTCGCAGCGTCACGTAGGAGCCGGCGCGCTTGGAGATCTTCACCTCCTCGCCGCCGCGCATGACCTTGACCATTTGATGCAGGACGTACTCGGGATAGCCCTGCGGAATGCCGAGGCCGAGCGCTTGCAGTCCTGCGCGGACACGCGTGAGTGTGCCGTGATGATCCGAGCCCTGAACGTTGATGGCTCGCTTGAATCCGCGTCTCCACTTATTGAGATGATAGGCCACATCCGGAACGAAATACGTGTAGCTGCCGTCCGACTTGCGGACCACCCGATCCTTGTCGTCGCCGAAGTCGGTCGTACGGAGCCACAGGGCGCCATCGCTCTCGTACGTCTTACCGCTCGCAATCAGCCGCTCGACGGCAGCATCGAGGCTGCCGTCCGTGTAGAGCTTCGATTCGAGGGAGTACACGTCGAATTCGAGGCCGAACTCCTTCAGGTCTCGATCCTGCTCGCCCCGCAAGTAGGCGACCGCGAACTTTCGAACCGCCTCGAGGTCATCGAGCGTGCCGTGAGCTGCGAGGAAGTCTCGTGCGACGTCCTGGATGTATTCGCCGGCGTATCCGTCCTTCGGCCATCCCGGTTCGCCCGGAGCGAGTCCCCGCGCGCGGGCCTGCACGGAGAGAGCCAGATTTTGAATCTGCGCGCCGGCGTCGTTGTAGTAGTACTCCCGCGTTATCGCGTAGCCCTGCGCCTCGAGCAGCGAGGAGATCGCATCGCCCAGTGCGGCCTGGCGGCCATGTCCGACGTGCAGGGGTCCGGTCGGATTGGCCGAGACGAACTCGACCATCACGCGCTCGCCCGCGCCAGCGGCGCTCCGACCATAGCGCTCGCCGAACTCGTGAATCGCCGCAAGCTCGCGTCCATAGGCGCCCGGCGACAGGAAGAAATTGATGAAGCCTGCGCCGGCCACTTCCGCGCGCGCGAGCAGTGGACTCGGGGGCAATGCCGCGACGATCGCCTGGGCGATCTCGCGCGGGTTGCGGCGGGCGGGTTTCGCGAGCTTCAGAGCGATGCTCGAGGCGAAATCCCCGTGCTTCGGATCCCGCGCGCGCTCGACCGCAACCGCCGAGTGATCGGCGGGCGAGGGAAGGAGGCCCTCCGGGAGGCCGCGCAATGCTACGAGGAGTAGCTGCTCGAGCTGCTGCTTCAAGTGGGGGAAACCGTATCGGCGAGAAGCCGGAGAGTCTATTTGTCCTCCGCCGACTCCGCCAGAGCTCGCATGTCGATTCCGAGGCGGCGCACCCGCTCGCGCAAGCTCGGCCATTCGTCTTTGAAGAAGCGCGCCCGCTCGCGCTTGAGAAGCGTATCGCGAGCACCTTTCGCGACGATCAGCCCCTCCCCACGCAGCCGATCGATGAGACCGTCGCGCGCGAGCTCCTTGTACGCTTTCGCCGCGGTGAGCGGATTCACGTCGAAATCGCCCGCGAGCTGGCGCACGGAAGGCAGCATCCGTCCCTCTGCGAAAGTCTGGTCGAGGATCCGGGCAATCACCTGATCCTTCAGCTGCAGGTAGATCGCGGGACCCTCGGTCCATTCGTGCCGGGCTTTACGCATGCCGCATAAGATAGCTTGACTCGCGCCCCGCGCCAATGTATTACTTGCGTACTGTCTTACGTAGATAATACAGTAGTGCACGTGACGCATGGCGCGGCGACCTTCCGAACTGCCTTGGATCGAGGCCCTCCACGAGGCACGCGGCGATCAGCATCGCGAGGCCGGCCCGCAACCCTCCCCAGCACCCGCGCGCGCCGGTCGCGTTCCGCTCTCCCGGATGGACCGGCCGATCGAGCAGCACCGGTGGACACGCCGTCGGACGATCGCCATTGCCGCGGTACTGCTCGGCGTGGCGGCCCTTGCGTTCGGCTATGCCCGCTACGGGAGTGCTCGCACGCTCACGTTGAGCCGCGACCGCGTGGTCCTCTCGACCGTCCAGGTGGGCGATTTCATCGAGTACATTCCCGTCACCGGTACAGTCCAGCCGCGCGAGACGGTGTACCTCGATGCGGTCGACGGCGGTCAGATTGCGGAGGTCGATGTCGAGGAGGGCGCATTCGTCAAAGTGGGCCAGCCTCTGGTGCGCCTCGAGAACGCGGCCCTGCAGCTGCAGGTGCTGAATAGCGAGGCCCAGGTTTCCGAGCAGCTGGAACGGCTCGCGAGCGCCAAGCTGCAGTTTGCCCAGAGCCGGCTCACGCATTCGCGCGAGCTGATCGATGCCAAATACCAGGCCGACGAGGCCGGCAAGCGTCTCGCCAGACTGAAGGCGCTCGCCGGCACCGGCGTCGTCAAGCGAGCGGACGTGGAGGACGCGCAGTTGGAATTCGACCGGTTGCAGCGCTTGGAAGCGGCCGATATCCAAGCGCGCGATAGCGATGAGGCGCTGCAGCGCGACCAAGTCGCGCAGCTCGATCGCCTCGTCGCGGGATTGCAGCGCAATCTCGTGCTCGCACGGCAGAACCTCGATCATCTCGTCATCCGTGCACCTTTCAATGGGCAGCTCACGATGCTGGATGCGCATCTCGGCGAGTCGAAAGCCGCGGGGCAGCGCATCGGACAGGTCGACAGGACGGAGGGATTCAAGGTGGAGGCGCTCATCGACGAGCACTACCTGCAAAGGGTCTCGGTCGGGGAGATCGCAATGACGGAGCCGGACGGCGACACGCCTCCGCGGCGCTTCGCCGTCGCGAAGGTTTACCCGCAGGTGACCGACCGTCAGTTCAAGGTCGATCTGCTGCCCGTACCGGCGACCCAGGCCGCCACTGGAGTGCAGCTCGCCCGGCCGCACGACATTGCGACACGCGGGTTCCGCCGCGGCGAAACCGTCCAGCTGCGCCTGAACATTGGTGGCGAGCGCAAAGGCCTCGTCGTCGCGAACGGCCCGTTCTACGACGATACCGGCGGGCAATATATTTTCGTGCTCCCGCGCGGCGGCGGCGTCGCGCACCGCCGACGAGTTCAACTCGGCCGACGCAATCTCGAGCAGATCGAGGTGCTGGGCGGGCTCTCGCCCGGCGAGCGCGTGATCGTCTCGAGCTATGAATCCTTCAAGGACATCGATCGAATCACGTTGACCGGAGGTTCATCATCATGAACGTGAACGTGGCTCCCGCCGTGCGGCGCGACGAGCCGGCGCCGGGGACGAACGGAGTGATACGGCTCTCCAATGTCCGCAAGCTCTACCGCACGAGCGAGCTCGAGACCACCGCGCTCGACGATGTGAGCCTCGAGGTGACGCCGGGTGAATTCGTCGCGATCATGGGTCCCTCTGGCTGCGGCAAATCGACGCTGCTCAACATCATCGGCCTCATCGACACGCCGACAAGCGGCGAGTACTGGCTCGACGGCGCGGAGGTGTCCCGCTATTCGGAGAGTGCGCTCACGGAAGTGCGCAAGCGCACGATCGGTTTCATCTTCCAGAGCTTCAATCTGATCGAGGACCTGAGCGTCTATGAGAACGTCGAGCTGCCGCTGCTCTACCAGGGCATGGGGCGGACGGCGCGGCGGACCCGTGTTCGAGAGGTTCTCGAGCTGGTCGCTCTAGAAAGCCGCGCAAAGCACAAGCCGGCCCAGCTCTCGGGCGGCCAGCAGCAGCGGGTCGCGGTCGCCCGCGCGGTCGTCGGCGACCCAAAGCTCATCGTCGCCGACGAGCCGACGGGCAACCTCGACACGAAGAACGGCGAGGACGTGATGGACATGCTCGCGACGCTCAATGAGCAGGGAGCGACGGTACTGATGGTCACGCACTCGCCGAGCCACGCGGGTCGGGCGAGCCGCCTGGTGAATCTGCTCGACGGGAGGATCGTACCGAACGTCGCCGAGGCGATTTGAAGGCCAAACGGACGACTGAGAGGCGGCGCCCATGCTCGGCCATTATCTCCGCACCATCGCGCTCAATCTCGCGCGCTCGAAGCTCGTGACGCTCATGCACATCGCCGGACTCGGCGTCGGGCTCGCCTGCTTCATCGTGACCTTCGTGTTCATACAGGAATTGCGCACGAGCGATATGCAATGGAGCAATTCCGGGCGCATCTACGCCATCACGCAGCAGCTGTGGATGGGCAGTGCGGCAAACTCCATCAATCCGCCCAATCCGGGGGTGGCCCCCGTCGCCGCCCCATACCTGCGAACCGACTTCCCGCAGCTCGAGGCGGTTGCGCGCGCAATCCCTGGAACCGTGTTCGGGCCAGGGCGGGTGCCCGTCTCATCCGGGGATCGCAACCTGTTCCTATATCAGTACATGATCGATCCGGATTTCCTCAAGATCTTCAAGCTGCGGTTCGTGGCCGGCGATCAAGCGACTGCGCTCGCCAGCGCCGGCGATGCCATCATCACCGCGGCGGCCGCCCGACGGGCATTTGGAACGACGAACGCTTTGGGCAAGCGCCTGCTGATCAACAACAAACAGTGGATCACGATCAAGGCAGTCATCGCCGGAGTGCCGCAGCCGTCCCACATGGGGGACACCGGGCAATCGAGACTCCGTTTCGACATTCTGACGCGCATGCTGCCCGAGAATATCATCTCGGCAGGAAACGACTGGGACGAGGTCAACAGCTTCACCTATGTCCTGCTTCCGGCGAACGGCCGGTTTACGGTGCAGCAGTTGCGTGAAGGGCTCCGCGGCTTCTCGGCCCGGCACATGCCGCGAGCGCAGGGTCACTCGGTCTTCGATGCGGTGCCCGTGTCCTCGATCAGGTTGAGCGCGCTCAATACCGAGGGCGTTTCGGGGACCTCCCTGATTGCGACGCTCACTTTGCTCGATGCCCTGGTGCTAGTCGTTGCCTGTTTCAATTACGCGAGCCTTGCGACCGCCGTCGCTCTGCGTCGCGGTCGTGAGGTCGCCCTGCGGAAGATAGTCGGGGCGAATCGCCGGCAGATCGTTCTACAGAGTCTCTTCGAAGCGGCTGCGGTCGGTCTGCTCTCGGTGATGCTCGCGTTCGTGCTCGTCCTGGCGGCAACGCCGCTGCTCGATACCGTCCTGCCCCTTGATCTGCAGCTCTCGCAACTCGCCCGTCCAGGCTTCTGGCTGTTCGCCGTTTTGCTCGTCGCCGCAACTACGGTGCTGTCGGGCGCGTACCCCGCCCTGGTTCTTTCCCGGCTCCGCCCAGCCCAAGCGATGCGCTCGGATTCTGCACCGACAGCTCGGCGCTGGGCATTCAAGCTGCTCGTCGTCGGGCAATTCGCCGCCGCAGGCTTTCTGATCGTCATGGTGCTCGTCGTTCGCGATCAGAACGGCCTCATGGGCGCGGAGCTGCCGGCGCTTGTGCGCAATCCCACCGTCGTGATCACCACCAGCCTGTTCGGTTCCGGAGTCGATCCGAAGACACTTCGATCGCAGCTCGTGCAATCGCCTTACGTTCGCTCCGTGAGCACCGCCGATACCATACCGTGGGACATCCGGGGCTGCTGCTGGCTTTTCAACGTCGCCCGCTCACCTGAATCGGCGCAGCATCAGATCCGGGTCGCGGCCCATCGAGTGGGGTATGACTACTTCGAGACGATCGGATCGAGCTTGCTGGCCGGCAGACTATTCGATCGCGATCGCGCCGACGTCGCCGATCCTCAGCAAGCGTGGAATCGAGGAGGCGACCTCAAGGTCATCATCGATCGCAGGCTCGCCGCCAAACTCGGCTGGAGTAACCCGATCGAGGCGGTCGGCAAGACGTTCTACAGACCCGCTCTTTGGGGCGGTAGCACAACGCCGATTCGTATCATCGGTGTTGTCGAGAACGGGGCGCCGCGCCTCACCTCGATCGCCGATACGGAATCGAACCTCTACCTCCTCATGCCCACGATCGCGGGGTTTCCGATCATTCGCGTAGACCCTCAGCACATTCCGGCAGCGGTGCGGCACATCGAAAGTACGTGGCACGAGCTCGCGCCGACGCTCCCTCTCGAATGGCGTTTCACGGATCAGCTGTTCGGTGATGCCTTTCAGACGTTCTCGACGGTGAGCAACGTCATTACAGGCCTTGCCGCCTTTGCATTCGCGATAGCGTTGATAGGGCTCGCCGGTATGGCCCTTCACGTCACGAACGGACGGCTCCGCGAGGTCGGCGTGCGCAAGACACTCGGCGCCAAACCGCGGCAGATCATCGAGCTGCTGCTGCTCGATTTCGCAACGCCCGTCGCGATTGCGAATCTCATCGCCTGGCCATTCGCCTGGCTCGCTGCCCGGGCGTACTTGAGCCAATTCCTGACGCGAATCGACCTGACGCCGGTCGCCTTCATCGTCAGTCTCATCGCTACGGTTGCGATTGCTTGCCTCGCTGTCGGTAGCCAGGCGATTCGCGCATCGCGCGTCGAGCCGGCCGTGGTGCTGCGATATCAGTAACCGCAAGCGATGTTCGGCCACTGCCTCGTCGGCGTAGAGCTCGTCAGAAGAGCTCGATCGGGTCGACATCGAGCGCCCAGTGCACGCGGCGCGCACTCGGCAGCTGCTCGATAGCAGGCACCCAGGCGTCGAGGAATTGATGCAGTGGCCCGCGCTCCGCGCTCTCGACGAGCAGCTGCGCGTGATAGCGCCCGGCGCGCTTGGCCATCGCCGCCGGAACCGGTCCGAGCAGCCTCACGCCCGCGGGTTTGCCCGCGATCCGCCGCGCTTGCTCGAGGAAACTCAGCGCCGCCTCGGCACTCGCCGCCGAGTCGCGCACGGCGGCGAGCCGGCTGAAGGGCGGCCATGCCGCTTGCGCTCGCTCCGCGAGCGCGGTGCGTGCAAATCCTTCGTAACCTTCGGCGAGCAGATTCCTGAGCAGCGGGTGCTCGGGGAATTCGGTTTGAATCAACACCTCCCCGGGCCGTGATGCCCGACCGGCGCGGCCGGCCACCTGGATGAGCGTCTGCGCAAGGCGCTCCGGCGCACGAAAGTCGGTGCTGAACAGGCCCTGATCGGCGTTGAGCACGACGACGAGCGTCATGTTCGGAAAATCGTGGCCCTTGGTGACCATTTGCGTCCCGACCAGGATGCGCGCGTCACCCGATGCGATGCGCGCCACCACGGACTCCATGTCGCCACGACGGCGCACGACGTCCCGATCGAGACGCGCGAGCGGCGTGCCGGGAAAGACTTGTGCGAGGGTCTCCTCGATCCGCTCGGTTCCTTGTCCGACGGGCTTGACGAGGAAGCCGCATTGAGGACAGCGCTCGGGAAGCGGCGCGTCCGCGCCGCAGTGATGGCAGCGCAGCCGCTTCACGGTTCGGTGAACGGTGAGCCGCGCGTCGCAATCGCGGCAGGGCGCGACCCAGCCGCAGGCCGTACAAAGGAGCGTCGGTGCATACCCGCGCCGGTTGAGGAATACGAGGACCTGTCCGGCATCTGCCAGATGTCGCTCGATTGCCTGGATGGCGGGCGTTGAAAGCCCGGCGTTCACCGAGTGCGCGCGCAGATCGATCAACGAAACGCGCGGGGGCACACTCTGGATCGCCCGGTTCGGCAGCGAGAGCCGCTCATAGCGATGAGTGGTGACGTTGTGCAACGTTTCGAGCGCCGGAGTCGCCGAGCCGAGCACGATGGGCACTCCTGCACGCTGGGCGCGCACGACGGCCAGATCGCGTGCGGAATACAGAAAGCCGCCTTCGTGTTGTTTGAAAGAGGCATCGTGCTCTTCGTCGACGATGATGAGGCCGAGGGACGGTACGGGCGCAAACGCAGCCGAGCGTGTGCCGAGCACGATGTGCGCCTGACCGCTGAAGGCCTGACGCCAAGCCGTGAGCCGCTCCCCGTCGGTGAGTGCGGAATGCATGACGGCGAGACGCGCTTCGAAGCGGTCGCGAAATCGGGCAACGAGCTGCGGCGTGAGTCCGATCTCAGGCACCAGGACGAGGGCGCGGCGTCCCTGGCGCAGCGCCTCCTCGATCCCCTGCATGTACACCTCTGTCTTGCCGCTGCCAGTGACGCCATGCAGGACCCACGCGGCGAAGCGGCCGAGCGAGCCGCAGACTCGCTCGACAGCGTGGGCCTGTTCGGGAGTGAGCGGTGGGCCCGTCCGATGCGCGCGGGCCCCCGCGATCGTGGCTCCTTCTGAGTTCACATCCCTCCCCTCAGCGTCCGCAGCAGCTTCCATGCGGCAGGCC
The DNA here is from genome assembly GCA_035606175.1 of Steroidobacteraceae bacterium. GTDB lineage: Bacteria > Pseudomonadota > Gammaproteobacteria > Steroidobacterales > Steroidobacteraceae > JASHUC01. Next base: position 74,867 of record DATNFW010000033.1, read on the forward strand.
GCCCAGCCGCGACGCGCGAGCGCGCGAGCCGCCTCCCGCCAGCCGGGCGACAGGGATGCAGCCAGCTCCTCCGTCGTGAGCCCATCCGCCTTCGCCGCGAGTATTCCGAGGAGCCGTTTCTGCTGCGGTGCACGTGTGGGCTCGCCTCGCTCGAAGGCGCCGAGCCCCTCCGGCGTTGCCGACCACCGCGGCTCGACCGGCACCGCAGGTGCACCGAGGCGAAGCGCCTTGGGAAGGGCCAGGGAAACGGCTTGGCCGACTGGCTGGTGGTAGTAGTCGCTCGCCCATCGCAGCAGCGCGAGCGCCGGCTCGTCCATGACGGGCGCCGAGTCGAGCACTTCGAGCGCGGGCCTCACCCGCTCCGGCGGAACGTCCGTACGGCTCGCGATCTCCATGACGAGCCCGATCAGCCGCTGGCGGCCGAACGGCACACGAATGCGCATGCCGGGAAGGACGCGGTCGCCCGCATGCCCCGCGAGCGCCGTTTGCGGCTCGCTGCCCTCTTGGACACCGCTTTGCGGGGGCAAGTAGTCGAACAGCCGGCGCAGCGGCACATCGAGCGCGACCCGCAAGATGACTTCGGCACCTGTCGCCGGAGGTCCGGCTTCTGCCGAAACGTCCGGCTCCGGCGCGGCCATTTCGGCGAGTGCGGCCGGTGCGGCCGGTGCGGCCGGGGCCGCGATGTCATCGCGTGTGGACAAGAAGCGGTGTCTCGAGACGGCGGATACGAGGCGAAACTGAGCCCAGGCAGCTAGGTCCGTGGCGGCGGTATCCGAGCCCGGGCGGGGCCCTGCCGAGCCGGCGCGGATTATGGCAAGCCCGTGCGAGAGCAGGCGTGACTCTTTTCGGAGACAGGTCAACGGCCGATGGTGCAGGGCGTTGTACGCGGCATGAGTGGCTTTGCTACCCTCGCGCCCTGCTCGCCGCTCGCGCTCTGGTCACCGTCAGGTCCCGTCGGCGCGCCCGCGGCAGCCCATGGCGGCACGCTATTGAACGATTCGACAGCCGGCCTCGGCTCGGGGGCACTCGACCGGTTCCTCGCGAGCATCGAGCTCAAGGCATTCAAGATCGCCCTCGCGAGCCTGCGCCACGAAGACGACGCGCTCGATGCGGTCCAGGACGCGATGCTGCAGCTTGCGCGCGCATACTCGGACCGAGCGCCGGAAGAGTGGAAGCCGTTGTTCTACCGGATCCTCGAGAATCGGATCCGGGACATGCAGCGCCGGCGCACCGTGCGCGGCCGAGTCATGGCATGGCTTCCCTTCAGGCGCGATGATGAGGAGGACGAGCACGACCCGATCGCGGAGGCGCCGAGCGCCGATCCGCAGCCGCCCGCGCGACTCGAGATGGACCAGGCGATCGCCGCCCTCGAGCAGGCATTGCAGGCACTACCGGATCGGCAACGGCAGGCGTTTCTGCTGCGCAACCTCGAAGGGCTCGATGTGGCGCAGACTGCGGCTGCGATGGGATGCTCCGAGGGCAGCGTCAAGACACACTACTTCAGGGCCATCCAGGCATTGCGCGGACGGCTCGGCGATTTCGAGATAGAGACATGATGAGCGGTATGGGTGAGGAGAGCGGGCTCGAGCGGCGCACACGCACCGTTCTCGAGGAAAGTGTGGCGCGCGTCGATGCGCGGACGCGCTCGCGCCTCAACCGCGCGCGTCAGGCGGCGCTCGAGGCCACCGCTCGCCGCCGGCCGTTCTGGCGCAGCATGAGCGCGCTGCCCATCGCGGGAGCGGCTGCGGCCGGTGTGCTCGCAATCGCGCTCGCGCTGTTCATGCACGGTACTTTCCACCAGGGCTTGCGAACCGATGCGTCGCAGCCGTCGGTCGAAGTGCTCGACATGCTGGCCGACGACGATGGCATCACGTTCATGGAGAACTACGATCACTCGTTCTACGAGTGGGCTGCAGCGCAGGCCGATCTGGGCAATGCAGGCGCGAGTGGTCAGACCGAGGGCTCCGGCGGCGAGACTGGCGGCAGCTCGGGTAGCGGGGCGAGCGGTTGAAGCGGGTTGCCGCGGCGCTGCTCCTCGGGGCGGCGGTTCTCGCGCCGGCCGCGCGAGTGCGCGCAGATTCCGGGCACACTGCGAGCCAGAGCCATGCCCAGGGCTCGCAACGCCCGGACGATGCGGCTCTGATTGAGTTTTTGGGAGGGATCGGGTCCGAGGACGACGCTTGGCTTGATTATCTCGCCCAGACCGACCCGACGAAGGTTGCACCACAGCCGACGCAAGCGCGCGCTGACGTGAGCAAGCCGTCCGATCCGCCGCATGCGCAGGCGGACTCGCCGAACGGGAGTCAGAAGAAGTGAGGACGAGGGCCATCTACGCCCTGACTATCGCAGTCATCCTGGCGCTCGCGGTGCCGGGAAGGCCGGCGTTTGCCCAGTTGGGAACGCCGGCGGCGCCGCCCGCGCCCGGCGCCGATGCGGGTCGAATCTCCTGGTCTTCCCTTTCATCCGATCAGCAGCGGCTTCTGTCGAGCATGTCGGGACGCTGGGACAGCCTTCCGGCCCAGCGCCAGCAGGCCCTCGCGAAAGGCAGCAGCCGCTGGCTGCAGATGACGCCTGCACAACGGGGCACGGCGCGGCAGCGGTTCAAGCGTTGGCAGACGCTGCCGCCTGGGGAGCGTCAGCAGCTGAGCCGGAGGTGGGAGCAATTCCGCTCGCTCCCTCCGGATCGCCAGCGCGCCGTGCGCGAGAACTTCCGCAAGTTCGAGAGTCTGCCGCCACAGCGTCGGCAGGCGCTGCGCCAGCGCTGGCAGTCCGCTACTCCCGCCGAGCGGCAGCAAATGCTGCAGCAGGCGCGACAGCGTGCGTTCGAGCGCCAGCAGATACGGCAGCGTCCGTTCGAGCGGCAACAGGCTCCGCAGCAGGGACTGCGCCAACGGCAGGACATGCGGCAGCGAGGGCTCCGCGAGCGGCGCCTGTACGGTTCACCCAGAGCTCACCGCCAGATGTTTCGTCCGGCGCCGTTCCGTCCGTCGAGGCCGTTCGGCCCGGCGGGACGCGGGCCGCGCGGCAGGATGCGCTGAGTATTGCGCGCCCTGATGAGCGCGATTCCGGGCGCAGGCGCGTTCCGGTGCTCGTCGGAGTGGGTGAGTCACGGACCGCTTAGCGCGAGCGCACGGGGATCGGCACGTTGCAGACGTCGATGCGGCCTGCGGGCACTTTGTACCAGGCGTCGCGCCGGTTGCGCCGGGCTTCGATGAGCGCAGCGAACGCGCGCGTGTCGGTTCGAAGTACCTCGAGATGCGAGCGCTGATCCGGCGGCACATCGGCGGCGAGGCGCATCGACTCGATCGGCTCGCGCGGCTCTTTGGAACTGTAGAAGCCGAGCTGTCCCGATCCACGCGGCAGAGACGAGAGCAGCGGCATTCCCTCGACGACGCGTCCGATGAGCGCGACGTTGCGATCGAGCTGGCGCGGCGCCTGACCGATGACGGCATAGAGCTCGCTGCCGTTGCCGCTGTCTACATCGTCGTCCCGGCCGGCGCCCACCATCCCATAGCAGTGGACGAGCCACTCGCGGCCGATCTGCGGGTCGCGGGCGGCCGGGAACTCTCCTGCGAAGCCGGCCTCCGGTGCATACGTGTCGGGGTCCGGCAGAGCGGTGAACGGAACATCTTTCGAGGAGACGATGAATTCTGCCGGCAGCGTCTTCTCGGCGGTCCCGAGCGAGCGCGTGTGGTTGGAATCGCCCCATTGCACGACAAAATCATCCTGCACGCGCTCTATCGCGAGACCGTCGAAATAGTGCTCGCGTACGAGCTTTTTGATGTTGGCGATGTAGCGCGGCGCAAAGCGCGGCGCGAGCTCGATGATCACTCGGCCTGCAGGCAGCTGCATGTAGAGCGTGTTCTGCGGATCGAGGGGGCGCCAATCGCTCGGCTTCGTTTCGGCGAGAACGCGCGCCTCGTTGGGCGGCAAATGCGCAAGCGGTGCTCGCGTATCCGTCGGCGCTGACGCGGGCGCTGAGCGCTCGTTGGCCCAGGTCCGCGCAGCGGGAACGAGAAGCGCTGCCGCTGCAAGGAGCAAGGCCGGGCGCGCCAACAGATCCAGACGAGCTTTGATGGTTTGCATCGCGCGAGTGTACCGCGGGCATCGTTCTTGTTACCGAAGTCCGTCCTGTGGATCGGCCTCGTAGGTGTGCTCACATGAAACGCAGCTTGGTCTTGCTTTCCGTCGCGGCGCTGATGATGGCGGTCGGTTGCTCGAATGAGCGCTCGTCGCAGCCCGCTGCGCCGGCCGATCAGAATGCGAATCCGCCTCCTGCGACGAATCCACCCGCAGATCAGGAGCCGAATAACGCTTCGCCGAATGCGCCGAATACGGTCCAGCCCGGCACGCCGCCGAGCACGGCGCCGGGCGGTGCGCCTCCGGGCGGCGGCACGCCACCTCCAGGCGGAGCCGCGCCGGGACCGGGCGCGAATCCCAACGGTCCTGCAGGCGGGGGGACGCCCCCGCAGCGCTGAGGCTGAACGGCGCTGAACGGCGCTGAGCGGCGCTGGCGGCGCCGGCCCTCAGTGCCCCTCAAACCGATCCGGCATCGAGGGTGTTTGCGCTTGCGCCATAGAGCGGCCGCTTGAGCTTCCAGCGGCGGTGTGACCAGGTCCAGTCTTCCGGGCTCGCGAGGATCTGCGCTTCGACGAGGCGCGCGTAGCGCTCCGTGATCCCCCCCGGCTCGAGCGGGGCGCGCGCGGGCGCGAGCGGCTCGAACGACACCTCGTAGCGGCCCCGGGCGATACGGCGCATCGCGGCAAACACGACCGCGTGCCGGGTGGCCTGCGCGATCTTCTCCGGTCCCATGTAGAACGCCGTCGGCCGGCCGAGAAATCGAGTCCACCACTTGAACTCGCTCGTCACCGGCTCCTGGTCGGCGACCATGGCGATCGCCTGCGGCTCGCGATGCCTCAGCAAGTGTCCCAGCAGCTCTTTGGCCGGTACGAGTTTTCCGCCGAAGCGCGTGCGCAAGAGTCTCATCCAACGCTCGCCGCGCGATCCGTGGAGCGGCTTGTACGCCGCTGCGAGCGGAAAGCCGAGCTTCAGCGACAGAGCGAGGAGCATCCACTCCCAGTTGCATTGATGCGCGGCAGCGATCAGTACGGAACGTCCGGCCTCGAGCTCATTGCCGACACATTCGAGATTGCGCAGCGCGACGCGTTCCGCGAGCTCGTGCGGCGAGAGCGTCGCCGCTTTCACCACTTCGGCCGCAAGGTCGCCGAGTCGGCGGTAGTAACCCCGCACGATGCGCCGTCGTGCGCGCGCATCGAGATCGGGAAAGCATCCGCGAACGTTGTCTCGCACCACCTCCAGCCGATAACGCAAGACGTGGTGCACGATGAAGGCAAGGCACGAGGTCGAGCCGTACATCAAAGGCCACGGCAGTCGCGAGAGCGCGCGCAAGGCGAGCGGCAGCGGCGCTTCGGAGCGTGCAGCATTCGGGTCGCTAGGCCCGTTGCGCGTTTGCGATGTTGAAGGATCGAGGCTCGTCACGTGCGCGATTGTATAGGCGGCTCAGCCCCGGGTGCAGGCACCCGGGCAGCGCCGCTATGCTCTCGGGCAGCGCCGCAGCCGATCGAGCATGGGTGCAGAACTTGCTTTGAGCGCTCGACATGGACGACTTCTTCGATGCGCCGTCGAAAGCCGAGCTCGAGGCGCTCGCCGCGCACCGCGCCGCCGCTTGCGTCTCGATTCAATTCTCACCCCACCGGGCAAGTCGCGAGGTGCGTCAGGATGCGATCCGGCTGCACAATCTCATCCAGGAAGCTGCGGAGCGGCTGAACGCCCTCGGCGTGCGCCGCGCGGAGATCGACGACATGCTCGATCCGGCGCGCGCTCTGCTCGATGATTCGGAGCTCTGGGAGCGCCGCGCGCTCGGCATCGCGATTTTCGCAAGTCCCGGCTGGCTCGCGCGCTACCGGCTGCCGATCGAGCTTGCCGAGTCGGTGGTCGTCGGGCCGCGCTTTCATTTGAAGCCGCTGTTTGCGCTTCTGGCAAGCGATGGGCGCTTCTATCTGCTCGCGCTCGCGCAAAAGGCGCCGCGACTGCACCGCGGCTCGCGCCACGCGCTCGAGCCGTTGGAGCTGCCGAACATGCCGGAGAGTCTCGCGAGCGCGCTCGATCTCGAAGTGAGGCAGCCGCAGCTGCGCTTCGAGCGACGGGCGCCGCATCATCGAGGCTCGCGGCCCGACGGTTTTCACGGCCGGAGCGTCGGCGCCTCCGATCCGAACGATCCGATCATCGAGTACTTCCGCGTGCTCGATGCGGCGCTGCACGAGATGCTGCGCGAGGAGAGCGCACCGCTCGTGCTCGCCGGCGTCGAGTATCTCTGGCCGCTCTATCGCGCGGCGAACACCTACCCCCATCTGCTCGAGGGCGGCGTCCCGGGCAATGCTCAAGGGATGCGCGCCGAGGAGCTGCACGCGAAGGCCTGGAAGCTCGTCGAGCCGTACTTCGAGCGCCCCGAGCGCGAGGCGCGCGCAAGGTTCGAGGAGCTCGCCGGACGACAGGGGGCAGGACGCACGGATATCCGCGCGCTCGACCGAGTAGCGGAGGTGGTGCCGGCGGCCGATGCGGGACGCATCGATTCTCTGTTCGTCGCGCTCGATGCCCAAGCGTGGGGGCGCTACGACGATGCGAGCCTCGCCGCCGAAATGCATCCGACTCCGCAGCCCGGCGACGAAGACCTCCTCAACCGCGCGGCGCTCGAGACGTACCTCAAGGGCGGCGCGGTGTTCGCCGTGCCGTCCGAGAGAGTACCGGGCCGCACTCCGGCCGCCGCAATCCTCCGATTCTGAGCGAAGGCCGCGTCAGGCCTTCTGAAGCTTCGCGGCCGCGTTCTCGAAATTCGCGAGCTTCGCGAGGAAATTGTCCGCGAAGTCGGGCCGGCGATTGCGGAAGTCGACGTAGTAGGCGTGCTCCCACACATCGAGCACCAGCAGCACCTTGCCTTCGCCCGTTGCGAGAGGGGAGCCGGCGTTGGCGCTCTTGGTGACTTTCAGCCGGCCGTCCTTCGCAAGAACGAGCCACGCCCAGCCCGAGCCGAACTGGCCGACGGCCGCCGCCTTGAAGGCCTCCTTGAACTTATCGACGCTGCCGAAGTCCTCCGTCAGCTTGCGCTCGAGAGCGCCCGGAACGGTGCCCCCGGTCGGGGAGAGCGAATCCCAGAAGACGGAGTGATTCCAGTGCTGTCCGGCGTTGTTGAAGACGGGCTGGAGATCCGGCTTCTCTGCGGAGAGTTTGATGATCTCCTCGAGTGACTTGCCCTTCAGCGAGTCGTTCTTCTCCACGAGGCCATTGAGCGCGGTGACGTACGCATTGTGGTGCTTGCCATGGTGCAGTTCCAATGTCTCCTGAGACATGCCGCGCGATGCGAGGGCGCTCACCGAGAAAGGCAACGAAGGCAGGGTGAAGCTCATACGTCACTCCATATGAAGGGCGTGCGGGGGGAGGCTATTGTACACGGCGCTTCCCGCGGCGCTCGATGCGGCGGGGCGCTCGCCGAGTTCGCGGGGTAGGATCTCGCGGCACGGCGGTTGCTCTGCCTTGCTTCTGGCTCAGGTGCCACACTCATGAAGCGCCCGTACCCGCCCATCTCCGATTACGCACTGATCGGCGACTGCCATTCCGCAGCGCTCGTCGGCCGCGACGGCTCGATCGACTGGTGCTGCCTGCCACGATTCGATTCCGACAGCTGCTTCGGCCGGCTGCTCGACTGGGACCGGGGCGGGTACTACGAGGTGACTCCGCGCGCGCGATTCAGCGTCCGCCGCGAATACCTCCCGAAGAGCCTCATCCTGCGCACGACGTTCACCTCCGGGTCGAGCGAGGCGCGGGTCATCGACTTCTTCGCCATGCGCGAGGGAGGCCGTACGCACCCGCGGCGCGAGCTGGTGCGGATCATCGAAGGGGTGAAGGGCTCTCTCAAATTCGCGGTGCGCATCGTGCCGCGGTTCGACTTCGGCGAGGTACGACCGCTTATCTACCGGGCAGGCTCGGGCGAACCGGCGCCGCAGCGCGGACAGGCTTTCATCGCGGCCGGGGGCAATACCGGTCTGCTCATGTTCGGCGATGTGAAGCTCGAGGAAGGCGACGATGGGCACAGCCTCGAGGCCGAAGTGACGGTCTCGAGCGGTGAGCGGCTGCACCTCGCGCTGCAGTTCGTCGCACCGGAGGATCTGCACGCGACCTCCGCGCAGGCCGAGGCGCGCGAGCGGCTCGCAGCGCATTACGAAGAAACGCTGAAGTGGTGGCGCGACTGGGCCGCGAAGCTCGCCTTTCCCGAGGCCTCCGGAGTCGGCGTCGTGCGCTCGGCGATCGTGCTGAAGGCACTCAACTACGCCCCGACCGGAGCGATCGTCGCGGCGCCGACGACCTCGCTTCCGGAGCGGGTCGGGGGCAAGCGCAACTGGGATTATCGATTCAGCTGGATACGCGACTCGGTGTTCACCGTGCACGCACTCTCCGAGCTCGGGCTCGAAGCGGAGGCGGACGGTTTCCGCCGCTTCATCCAGCGCAGCGCCGCAGGCAACGCGAAGGATCTGCAGGTGCTCTATGCGGTCGATGGCCGCCGGCGGATGGAGGAGATGGAGCTCGAGCAGCTCGATGGCTGGCGCCGCTCCCGCCCCGTCCGCCTAGGCAACGGCGCGGCGAGCCAATATCAGGCGGACATGTACGGCCTCGTGCTCGAGCTCTACTGGCGATGGAGCGAGCGCGGCCGCCCGCACGCGGAGGAGTACTGGAAATTCTTGAGTGACATCGTGGAGACGACGCTCTCGAAGTGGCACCGGCCCGACCGGGGCTTCTGGGAGGTCCGCTCGCAACCGCGACACTTCGTGCACTCGAAGGTCATGTGCTGGGCCGCGGTCTCCCGCGGCATCGCGCTCGCCGAGCGATACTCGCTTCCGGCGCCGCTCGCTCGCTGGCGCAAGGTGCAGGCGCAAATGCGGGAACTCATCGAGACGCGCGGGTTCGATCGGCGACGCGGGCACTTCGTGCGCAGCTTCGGCGGCCGCGAGCTCGATGCGGCCCTGCTGCTGTTGCCCAGCGTCGAGTTCATCCCCTGGGACGACCCGCGCATGATCCGCACGGCGGATGCGATTCGCGAGAGGCTCTGCGTCGACGGCCTGATCATGCGCTACGAGGGCGAGGACGGTCTGCCGCCCGGAGAAGGCGTTTTTCTCCCCTGCACGTTCTGGCTCGCGGAGATGCTCGCGAAACAAGGCCGCAAGGCGGAGGCGAACGAGTTCTTCGAGCACGCGTCGCGATGCGCGAACGAGCTCGGGCTGTTCTCCGAGGAGTACGACGTGCGCGGCAAGCAGCTCCTCGGCAACTTCCCGCAGGGGCTCACGCATCTCGCTCACATCTCCGCGGCCCTCGCGCTCGATGGCGAGCGGGTCGCCCACGAGGCCGCCGAGCATCCGGTACGCGCGGGTATCGCGCTTGCTGGACTCCACCGTTCGGCCCATTAGCCGGGGAGCAGCCATGGCCCAAACCAATCCCAGTCACGCTCAGCGCATTGCGGCGCTCCGCGCGCGGGCGCGCGAGGAGATCACGAAGGGCGCCCTCACCAAGGATTACCCGCTCGATGCCGCACAGTCGGTCGCAGTGCTCAACCAGGCGCTCGCGACGGAGATCGTCTGCGTGCTGCGCTACCAGTTCCACTACTTCATGGCGACGGGCATCCACTCGCAGTCCGTGAAGGATGAGTTCAAGGAGCATGCGCGCGACGAGCAGGAACATGCCGAGCGCATCGCCGAGCGCATCAAGCAGCTCGGAGGCAAGCCGGAGATGAACCCGGACGTACTGACGAGCTTGAGCCACAGCGAGTACAAGGAGGGCAGCTCGCTCGCCGACATGATTCGCGAGGATCTGATCGCCGAGCGCATCGCGGTCGAGAGCTACCGGGAGATGGTGCGCTTCTTCGGCGAGCGCGATCCGACCTCGCGCATCCTGATGGAGGACATCCTCTCGAAGGAGGAGGAGCACGCGGACGATCTTACCGACCTGCTCTTCGCGGTAGAGCCGCAGACGGGTGAGAAGCCGCGGCCGCTTTATTTCCCGGACGAGGTGCCGGGGCGTACCGGCGAGAGCGCCGACGGCAAGCCGCGGCAGTAGAGGGGCCCGCCGAGCCGGCGCATCACAGCGAGCCGGAGGTACCGACGCCGAGATCGCCCGCCATCTGCTCGAAGTCGATGCGCACGTCATCGAGGGTCGGCAGGTCGAGCTCGCGAAGCATACGGTGCAGATCGGCCGCTCCGGGCGCCGCGAGCTCCGCGTGATAGGTGCGGTAGATTTCGGCTGCCGAAGCGCCGCGCTCGAAACGTTCGCGCTCGCGCCGCGTCTGCGCCTGCGCAGCGCGCAGCTCACTGCGGCGCTCCTGAGGGAAGTGCTCCGGGCTCGCGGACAGCACGGGAGCGAACGCATGCTCGTCGAGGAATTCAAACAGACGATGCGCCACGTCGCGTTGAGTCATGCGCGGATGAAAAGCAACCCCCATGCCCGTCGCTCGCCATGGATGAGGAGCTCGCCATGGACGCGGAGGTGAGGAAGACACCGCCGCTCTGGCGCGACCCGCACGGGATTTGGGCGCTCATTCGGGACAGCGCGTATGCCTGGAGCGAGGACCGCGCTTCGCGCAAAGGCGCGGCGCTCGCCTATTACATGGCCTTCTCGCTCGCCCCCATGCTCATCATTGCAACGGCAGTCGCGGGCCTGATCTTCGGCCAGGCGGCGGCGCGCGGACAAATCTTCGAGCAGGCGAAGAACCTGCTCGGCACCGACGGAGCGCACGTCGTGCAGGCGATGATCGCGAATGCCGGGCGGCCGGGACGGGGCACGTGGCCCGCGATCCTCGGCGTCGTCACGATCGTCGTCGGCGCGACGAGCGCGCTCGCGGAGCTGAAGGACGGACTCGATCAAATCTGGAACACCCAGACCGGCAGGACTTTCCGCTTCGGCCACTATGTGCTCGAGTTTGCGCGCACGCGGCTCCTAGCGATCGGCGTCATCCTCACGCTCGGTCTGCTGCTCATTCTCTCGCTCGTGCTCTCCGCACTGCTCACCGGCGTGTCGCACGCGGTGGGAGTGAGCGGCACGATGAACATCCTGCTGCAGATCTTCAATTTTCTCTTGTCCTTCGGGCTCGTGACCGTACTCTTTGCGACCATCTACAAGGTGCTGCCGGCCGTACCGCTCGCCTGGCGCGACGTGATCGTCGGGGCGGTCGTGACCGCCGTACTGTTCAACATAGGCAAGCACGTGATCGGGGTATATCTCGGCAGCCGCGCATCGACATCGATGTACGGCGCGGCCGGATCGCTGCTCGTCGTGCTCGTGTGGGTGTACTACTCGGCGCAGATATTCCTGTACGGCGCGGAGTTCACCAAGGTCTATACACGACGCTACGGGTCGCTGCGGCGCATGGATCGGCCTCCGACCGCGCCGGGGCCGGGCATGTCGGGAGCGCCCGGACCGGTTGTCGCGTCCGCCCAAGCCGCGAGCGCCCCCACTCCCCGCCTTGATTCCCGCCGGACGATCGGAGAGGCTAGGACGCACACCGACGAACCCGATCGATGACCGACAAACACTGGGAAATCGCGGCGGTGGTGGCCGACACGCTCTCCGCGCAGGCGCTCGTCGGTCTCTTCGCCTCAGAGGGCGTGCCAGCACGCCTCATCACCGACAGCGAGCTGCTCGGCGCGGCTCGCCAGTGCCGCATTCTCGTGCCGGCCGCGATGATTCATCGCGCTCGCTGCGTGCTCTGGCAGACACGCTTCTCGGACGAGGAGCTCGCGTCCCTCGCCGTCGGCGAGAGCGGCGAGTGAGGCCTCAGGACCTCACCTCGATCATCACCGCCGTATTCATCATCGGCATGGTGTGGCTGCGCACGCGCATGCACTACGCCCGCCTCGGGCGCGGCACGCCGCGCCTCGCCGGAGCCGGCCGCTGGTACTTCGCCGCGGTGCTCGGTGTGCTCGCTGCCGGCTGGTTCGTCGCACCGCCGATCGGCCGCTCGATCTGGCCCGCCGCGGGGGGCGATTCCACCATCCTGCGGGTGATCTGGTTCCTCGCGACGTACTACCTCTTCATCCTCGTGCATCGCGCGCTGCAGGCGCGCCGGATCGAGGTCTTCGGGGTCGCCGAGCCGGTCGATTAGCTGCCGTCAAAGAATGTAGCGGCTCAGGTCCTCGTCTTTGACGAGATTGCCCAGGTGGTCGTCGACGTACTTCGCGTCGACCGTGATCTCGGCTCCGCGCTGTTCGGTGGCGTCGTAGGACACCGACTCGAGCAGCCGCTCCATGACCGTGTGCAGGCGGCGCGCCCCGATGTTCTCCGTACGCTCGTTGACGTGGAAGGCGATCTCCGCGATGCGGCGCACGCCGTCGGGCGAGAACTCGACGCGGACCGCCTCGGTCGCGAGCAGCGCCTTGTACTGCGCGGTGAGCGAGGCGTCGGGCTCGGTGAGGATGCGGACGAAATCCTCGACTTTGAGGGAGTCGAGCTCGACTCGGATGGGCAGCCTTCCCTGCAGCTCCGGAATCAGATCCGAGGGCTTCGAGAGATGGAACGCGCCGGAAGCGATGAAGAGGACGTGATCGGTCTTCACGGGGCCGTACTTCGTGGCGACGGTCGATCCCTCGACGAGCGGCAGCAGATCGCGCTGCACACCCTCGCGCGAGACGTCCGTGCCGATCGTCTCCTGCCGGCGCGTGACCTTGTCGAGCTCATCGATGAACACGATGCCGTTCTGCTCCGCATTCGCGACCGCCTTTACCTTCAGCTCATCCTCATTGATGAGTTTCGCGGCCTCCTCGTCCGTCAGCAGTCTGAGCGCCTCTCCCACGCGTACCTTGCGGGTGCGAGTGCGATTGCCGCCGAGGCTTTGGAACATCGACTGCAGCTGCTGCTGCATCTCCTCCATGCCCGGCGGCGCCATGATCTCGACGCCCATCGGCATCATGCGCAGCTCCACCTCGATCTCGCGGTCATCGAGCTCGCCCTGGCGGAGCATGGCGCGGAATTTCTGGCGCGTTTCGGCGTCGCGGGGCTCGCGCGGCTCGTCCGTGGAGAAGCCGAGCGTGCGCGGCCGTGGCAGAAGCGCATCGAGGACGCGTTCCTCGGCAGCATCCGCCGCGCGCTGGCGGACCCGTTCCATCTCCTGCTCCCGCGTCATCTTCACGGCAACGTCCGCGAGCTCCTTGACGATCGAGTCCACGTCGCGGCCCACGTAGCCGACCTCGGTGAACTTCGTCGCCTCGACCTTCACGAACGGCGCATTCGCGAGCTTCGCGAGACGGCGCGCGATTTCGGTCTTGCCGACGCCGGTCGGCCCGATCATGAGAATGTTCTTCGGGGTGATCTCCTGGCGCAGCGGCTCCCCGACCTGCATGCGCCGCCAGCGGTTGCGCAGCGCGATGGCCACCGCGCGCTTGGCGGCGTCCTGGCCGATGATGTGCTTGTCGAGCTCCTGGACGATCTCTTGGGGGGTCAAGGCGCGGGGCAGCCCCTCGGCCTCCGCCGGCTGCGGCGCGGGCGATTGAGATGCGGGAGATTGCGGTGCGGGCGACTGCGGGCTCACGGGTCAGTTGAGCTCCTCGACGATGAGGTTGCGGTTCGTGTAGATACAGATGTCGGCGGCGATCGCGAGCGAGCGCTCGACGATCGAGCGCGCATCGAGCTCGGAGCTCTCGAGCAGCGCGCGCGCCGCAGCGAGCGCGAACGAGCCGCCGGAGCCGATCGCCGCCGCATCATGCTCGGGCTCGATCACATCGCCATTGCCGGAGATGACGAAGATCTTCTCGTGGTCGGCGACGAGCAGCAGCGCTTCGAGCCGGCGCAGATACCGGTCGGAGCGCCAGTCCTTCGCGAGCTCGATGGCGGCCCGCGTGAGATTGCCGTACTTCTCGAGCTTGCCTTCGAAGCGCTCGAACAGCGTGAAGGCATCGGCCGTGCCGCCCGCAAAGCCGGCGAGCACCTTCTCACCGTAGAGCCTGCGCACTTTGCGCGCGTTGCCCTTCATGACCGTGTTGCCGAGGGTGACCTGCCCGTCGCCGCCGACGGCGACGGCGCCCTTGCGGCGGACGGCGAGAATCGTGGTGCCATGCGGCTCGAAGCTCATGATTCCTTACGCGATTTCCTGCGGGCGCGGGGGTGCGTGGCGTCGTAGATGCGGGCAAGGTGCTGGAAGTCAAGGTGGGTGTAGACCTGGGTCGTCGAGATATCGGCGTGGCCGAGCAACTCCTGTACGCCGCGCAGATCCCCGCTCGACTCGAGCAGATGCGATGCGAAGGAGTGACGGAACAGGTGCGGATGCACGTGCATCGGCAGCCCCTGCCGGCGCGCCCAGTACGCAACGCGCGCCTGCACGGCGCGACGCCCGAGGCGACGGCCGCCCCGGCCGACGAAGAGCGCCGCGGTGTCGGCGCCCGCCATGCCCGTCCGGCGGCCACACCAGCTCTCGAGCGCCGCGAGGGCGTGCCGGCCGACGGGGATGACGCGCTCTTTGCCGCCTTTCCCGAGGACGCGCACCGTGCGATCGGTGACGTGGACGTCACCGACATCGAGCTGCACGAGCTCTGCGAGGCGCAGGCCGGAGGAGTAGAGCAGCTCCATCATGGCGCGGTCGCGAGCAACAAACGGGCCCTCGCCCGGCAGCTCGAGGAGCCGCGCCATCTGTTCCGGGTCGAGCACCTGCGGCAGCCGCCGCGCAGCCTTCGGTGCCCGCACGTCCGCTCCGGCATTGCTCTCGATCCGCTTCTCACGCACGAGCAGGAAGCGCAGGAAGCTGCGCACCGCCGAGAGCCGCCGCTGGATGCTGCGCGGGGCGAGCCCGGATGCGTGCGACTGTGCTGCGAAGACCCTCAGGTGCTGGCTGTCGAGCTCGCGCCACTC
>DATNFW010000034.1:0-25964 GCA_035606175.1 Steroidobacteraceae bacterium
GCGAGCGGCCCCATTCCCACGGCCTCGAGCCGCGGGTCGCCGACGAGCACGGCGTCGATCGCCGAGCGCAGCGCCTCGCACACGGCCGGCAGCTCCTCCGCCGGCACGATCGCCTTGCGGATGGCGGTGCATTTCTGGCCCGCCTTCGCGGTCATCTCGCGGACGACCTCGCGGACGTAGAGATCGAGCTCGGGCGATCCAGGGGCGGCATCGGGACCGAGGATCGATGAGTTGAGCGAGTCGGTTTCGGCGATGAAGCGCACGGCCTGATCGAGGATGCGCGGATGACGCCGCAGCTTCTGCGCCGTCGTGCCCGAGCCCGTGAAGGAGACCACGTCCTGACAGAGGAGATGATCGAGAAGATCGCTCGCGCCCCCGCAGAGGAGCTGCACCGCCCCATCGGGCAGAATGCCCGACTCGACGATGCGCGCGAACACCCGCTCGGTGAGAAAGCACGTCGCCGTTGCCGGCTTCACGATCGCAGGCATCCCGGCGAGCAGCGCCGGGGCGAGCTTCTCGAGCATGCCCCACACAGGAAAGTTGAATGCGTTGATGTGAACGGCCGCGCCTTCGCGCGAGACACAAATGTGCTGGCCGAGGAAGGTCCCGCGCTTCGAGAGCGGCTCCGCGCCTCCGTCCACGTAGACATGGCCATCGGGCAGCTCGCGCTGACCCTTGCTCGCGTAGGTGAACAGGGTGCCAATGCCGCCGTCGATATCGATCCACGAATCGGCGCGAGTGGCGCCTGTTGCGAACGAGAGCGAGTAGAGCTCCTGCTTGTGCTCGGTGAGCATGCGAGCGAGCGCTTTGAGCCGCGCCGCGCGCTCGTGAAACGTCAGACGGCGAAGATTCGGCCCGCCGACGCTGCGCGCGTGCTCGAGCATCTCCCGGCCGTCGATCCCCTGTGCGGAAACCTCCGCGACGATTTCTCCGGTCGCCGCATCGCGCAGCATGACCGGGGGGCCCGATCCGGCTCGCCATTGGCCGGCGATGAAGCTTCGAATTTGCATGCATGCCCTCCGCACGCCGGCGGCGCGACGGCGCCGCGACCCTACTTCGCGTCGTAATCCAGCTCGAGCTCCGACGTCAGCGCCCGCGACTGGCACGCGAGAATGAACCCCTGCTCGAGCTCCCAGTCCTCGAGAGCATAGTTGACTCGCATTTGCACGCGGCCGCGGATGAGCCGCGTGCGGCAGGTCGAGCACACGCCGGCGCGGCAGGAGAAAGGCAGCTCGATCCCGGCGCGCGCCGCGCCCTCGAGAATCGTCTCTGCGTCCCTCGACATCGTGAAGGTGCGCTGCCGGCCATCCATCCGCAGTCTCACTTCGGTCAACTGCGCAGCGGGCGCCGCTGTCCCATCGGCGGATGTTGCGCCCGCATCGGCGGGTATTGCGCCAGCATCGGCGCCCGCTGCTGTCGCATCGGCTGCCGTTACCGCGCGTCGCGCCGCAGGCTCCGCCGGTACGAAATGCTCGCCGTGAATGCGCCCGCGCTCGACGCCAAGCGACTGCAACGCGGCGCCGACTTCTTCGACCATGCTATCCGGACCGCAGACAAAGAAAGCATCCACGGCGCTCGCCTCGAAGAGCCGCTCGGCGAGCGAGCGTACCTTGCCGCCGTTCAAACGCCCGTTCAGCAGCTCGATGTCCTGCGGCTCCGCACTCATCACGAAATGCAGCGCGAGCCGGTCGAGATACCGATCCTTGAGCGCCTGAAGGTCCTCGAGAAACATGGTGCGAGCCGTGGTGCGGTTCCCGTAAAACAAAATGATCTGCGCGCGCGGCTGCTCCGCGAGTGCCGTCCTGACGATCGACAGGATCGGTGTGATGCCGCTGCCTGCCGCAAAAGCGACGTAAGTCGCACCGGCCGCGGACTCCGCACCCTTCGCGAGCGCCGCGCCGAACCGGCCCCCGGGCGGCATGAGCTCGACCTGATGGCCCGCGCGCATCGTTTGGGAGAGGTGGTGCGAGAACCGGCCATTCGGCTGCACGCGAATGCCGAGCATCAGCGGGAGCGTGCCGGCGGCCCCCGTGAGCGAGTAGGTCCTGCGTATCTCCACGCCCTCGAGCCGCGTGCGCAATACGATGTGCTGACCGGCCGCCGATCGGAATGCACCGTGCAGCTCGGGGGGCACATCGAGCGTCAGCCGAACCGCATCCTCGGCCTCGGCTCTTACGTCGCTCACGGTGAGGAGATGGAATCTCGGCATGGCCAAGTCTCGATGCGCTCGACCAGCGTCTCGAGAAACCGATTCGCCCGGTGTCCGTCCATTACGCGATGATCGATGGTAAGCGAGAGGTACGCTCGAGGACGAGCGACGATCCGATCGTTGCCGTCCTCCTCCACCACGACCGGGCGTTTCTCGATTCGCCCGACGCCGAGAATCGCGGTCTGCGGCTGATTGATCACGATCGGCGCGG
The DNA here is from genome assembly GCA_035606175.1 of Steroidobacteraceae bacterium. Lineage (GTDB taxonomy): Bacteria > Pseudomonadota > Gammaproteobacteria > Steroidobacterales > Steroidobacteraceae > JASHUC01. Next base: position 2,421 of record DATNFW010000034.1, read on the forward strand.
CGATGAGGCTGCCGCTCACCCCGTGGTTCGAGATAGTGAACGTGCCTCCGCGCACATCCTGAGGGGCGAGTCGATCGTCGCGCGCGAGCCTGACGAGCCGCCCGAGCTCCCGGGCGATCTCGAACAGACTCAACGTCTCGACGTTGCGGATCACCGGCACGATCAGTCCGTGAGTGGGTAGCGCGGTGCCCACGCCGATGTCGATCCGATCGAAAATCTCGAGCGCCTCGTCGGTCCAGCGTGCATTGGATTCCGGCACTGCGCGGATGGCATCGACACAGGCGGCGAGCACATAGACGGTGAGCGTCAACGGAGCTCCGCGAGCGGCGAATTCTTCCTTCGAGCACGCTCGATGCGCGAGCACGGCCGAGAAGTCCGCCTCGAACACCGTCGTCACATGGGGCGCGCTGTGAAGGCTACGCACCATGTGCTCGGCAATGCGCTTGCGCACGGGCGAGTGAGGCACGAGCCGCCCCGCATTGCGCGGCTGCGCCTCTGCCGCTCCGCGGGGCTGCTGCCCTTGCAACTCATCCCCGGGGCTGCCCGCTCGCTGCATCGCTGCCTCAGGTGAGCGAGCCGCAACTCGAAGGACATCGTCGACCGTGATCTGCCCGCCGCGTCCGGTCCCTCGAACAGCCGTGGCATCGAGACCGTGCTGCGTAAGGAGCCGCTTGACCGCGGGGCTCACGCGTACCGCGGCTCCCGATCGTGAGGTGCCTTCCAAACGTGCCGCGGCTCCCGAGTGCGCGGCGTGCGCAGAGCGTGCATCGCGCGAGGCATGCGGCGGCTGGTCGGCTTGCGCGCCTTCGGCCTGCGCTGTGTGATCGAGCACGGTGGTATCGGCCAGCGGTGCAGCCACCCCGAGCCCCTCCCGGGCTTCGATTCTCGCGAGCAGATCGCCCGGTGAGATCTCCTCCTCGGCCTGCTTCAACACTTCGTGGAGAACGCCGTCGGCGGGCGAAGCGATCTCCACGGTGACCTTGTCCGTCTCGATTTCGAGCAGCGGCTCATGGCGCGCCACGCAGTCGCCGCTCCTCTTGAGCCAACGCAGCACCTGCGAGCGAGTGCCCTCGGCGTCGGCTTCGGGCGCGCGCACGTCGATCAATCGAGTCGCTGCCATCGGTCAGTCGCCGCAGCGGTCAAATGCTCGCGACTTCTCGGATGGCCTGCACGATGCGCGGCACGCTCGGCAACACGGCCTCGAGAAGCTGCGGACTGTGCGGACTCGGCACATCGGGCATCGCGAGGCGCTCGATCGGCGCATCGAGATCGAAAAATGTCTCTTTCGCCAGCGTCGCGGCGATCTCCGCGCCGAATCCGGCCGTGAGATTGTCCTCGTGCACGATCAGGCATCGACGCGTCTTCGCGACGGATGAGAGCACCGTTTCGCGATCCCAGGGAACGAGCGTCCGCAAATCGATGAGCTCGACCTCGACGGCGGAGTCGCGCGCAGCCGTCTCGCACCGCTCCACCATCGCACCCCAGCTGATGAGCGTCAGCTCGCCACCCGAGCGGCAGATGCTCGCCCGTCCGAAAGGGACGACGAAGTCGTCTCCCGGGTACGGCCGGCGCGCCGCAGCCGCATCGAGCAGCGCGCGGTGCTCGAAGAACAGCGTGGGATCGTTCCCGCGCAGCGCGGAGCGCAGGAGCCCGACGGCATCGGCGGCATTCGAGGGCATCGCGACGCGCCAGCCGACCGCGTGCGCGAATTGCACCTCGTTGCTTTGACTGTGCCACGGATCGCCGCATCTGGGTCCGAAGCCGCCCGGCATTCTGACGACCATCGGCGCAGCGAATCGGTTGGCGGTGCGCCAGCGCATCGTCCCGCAGTCGTTCAACTGCTCGGTGGCGGGATCGGCGTATTTGCGGAACTGGATCTCGGGCACCGGGACGAGTCCGGCAAGTGCCATGCCGACAGCCCGACCGATGATACCTTCCTCCGACAGGCTGGTATCGAAGACGCGCTCGGCGCCGAATTTCTCCTGCAGTCCGAGCGTCGCCGCGTGCACACCGCCCTTTCGTCCCACGTCCTCGCCGAAAACGACCACGCGCGAGTTCACGGCGAGCTCATGCTCCAGCGTGCGGCGGATGGCCGTCACCATGTTGATTCGCGGACCTTCGCCGCTGGCAGTCGCGGTCCCGGCGGGCGGCTCGATGCCCTCCGGACGCGTCCCGCCCTGACACTGCAGATCGAGCGTGCCGTCCGCAAGACGTTCGCTGAAAACGAAGCGCGTCGCGCGGCTCGCCTGCGGTCGTGAGCGCCGCTCGACACGCGCGAGCGAATCGAGCACATCGCGCCGCGCCTGCGTCTCGATCCGTCCCCACGCCTCATCGCTCATGACCGCGGGCACGAGCTGCTCGTGCAGGCGGGCGAGCGGATCGCGGGAGCGCTCTGCTGAGAGCACTTCCGCGGACTTGTACGTTTGGGTGTCTTGGCCCGAATGACCGCTCAGGCGCGGCACGGTCACATGGAGCAGCGCGGGACCTGCCCCGCGACGCACGCTCGCGACGGCCTGCCGCACGGCAGCGGCAGCCGAGAGAGGCTCGGCACCCTCCGCTTCAATGATCGTAAGCTGGCCGAAAGCGGATAGGTTCGCTGCGATATTGCCCCCGGGCGTCTGCAGGTCCGATCGGACCGAGATGCCGTAGCCGTTGTCCTCAATATAAAAGAGGAGCGGCAAGCGCTGGGTCGCCGCGACATTGAGCGCAGACCAGAAGCCGTTCGTCGCAACCGAAGCATCGCCTCCGCTCGCGACGGCGATCGAGCCGGCGAAGCGCGCGTCCTCGAGCACGCGCGTGCGATACAAAATCGACTGCGCCCACCCGACCGCCGGAGTGTACTGCGTCCCGACGCCGCCGCAGGCGGGCAGCACACACGGTCCCTCGCGCCGCGGCAGATTGAAGATCACGCCGATATCGCGGCCCTCACTCACGCTCCCCGACCGCATCATGCTCGATGCGAGCGCATCATCGAGCGACAGTCCGAGCGCGAGGACGAGCGGACGCGATCGGTAATAGGTGGCGACGGCATCTCGCGCGCCAGTGAGCTCGTGCGCGAGCAGGACCTGCGTGAGCTCGTGCCCACGCGCAGAGAACTGATAGAGCACCTCGCGTTGGGGATAGAGACGGCTCTCCTCGAGATCATCGAGGGCCCGCGATCGGAATGCCGTGAGCAGCACTCCCTCCCAGTCGACGGCGGGTGCGGTGCGAACCGCCAGCCGGGCATGTCGTATCGCGGTGCTCACACGCCTGAGCGTAACCCTCCTCGGAGAGCGAAAAAGGTCAATTCAGCGCATCTGTTGCGGATAAATTAGTGATATTATCCAATTTCAAGCCGATTTTCGCGGACTATCCCCATGCGTCTCGATCGCACCGATGCACGGATTCTCGAGGAGCTGCAGCGAGACGGCCGCCGTACCGTCGTCGAGCTCGCTGAGCGGATCGGGCTTTCGGGGACGCCCTGCGCCCGCCGCATTCGTCAGTTGGAGGAGAGCGGGATCATCAAGGGTTACACCGCGATCGTCGATCCCGCGCGCCTGGGGCTGAGCGTCCAGGCCTTCGTACAAGTAAAGCTCGAGCGTCATACCGATGAGAACATCGCACTGTTTCGCCGCGAGCTCGAGGCGCTCGATGAGGTCGTCGGCTGCTACGCGACGACGGGCGAGCACGATTTCCTCCTGCAGGTGATCGCCGCCGATCTCGAGGCGCTGAGCCGGATCGTGCTGAAGAAGCTGCTGAAGATCTCCTGCGTGCGCGACGTGCATTCGACCGTCGTGCTCGAGACGATCAAACGCTCGATGAAGCTCCCGGTGAGACCGGCGAGCGAGTGAGCCGTCGGCGCCCAGCGGAACTCCGTTCGTCGGCGAATCGCCTCAGCCGCACCCGAGCGTGTCGGCCAGCGCGCGGCAATCCTCCACCGTGATATCCGGCTCGGCTATCCCGGCAGGCCACTGCAGGCGGCGCCGATTGATCCACGCGGTCTGCAAACCCGCCGAACGCGCGGCCTCGACATCGAGCCAGGGATCGTCTCCGACGTACAGGATGCCCTGCGGTTCGACCTGCAATGCACCCGCCAGGCGCTCGAAACACCGAGGATCGGGCTTCGCTGCGCCGATCTGACGCGCATTCAAGGACACAGCAAAGAGGTCCGCGAGCCCAATGAGGGCGAGATCGGCATTGCCGTTGCTGAGCGAGGCAAGTGCGTAGCGTGCTCGCAGGCGCTCCAGCGCGGGGCGCACATCATCGAACAAATCGAGCTCGTTGCGGGCTCTGAAAAAGACATCGAATGCTTGCGCCGCGATCGCCTCCTCGTAGCCGCACTCGCGGGCGTGGCGCGCGAGCGCCACCATGCGCAAATAGGTGAAGTCGTGCGACCGGTCGGGCTCATCGCGAGCGACCTGCTCCCGAGCGGCGCGCATTTCTGCGAGCGAGACCCGCTCCGGGATGCGCGGGCAGTTCTCCCGGAGCCATTCGATCAGCAGCCGCTCGGCTCGCTCGAGAACGGGCTCGACGTCCCAAAGGGTGTTGTCCAGATCGAAGGCGATTGCCCGCAGGTTCCGGAGCATGGCGCTGGTATTCTCCGTATATCTTGCCTCTTTCGCATCCGGCTCACATGCACGAGATCATTGTGCTCGCCCTATTCGCGGCGACCTACGCCGCGATCGCACTCGGGCGCGTCCCGGGCTTGCGCCTCGATCGGGCCGGAGCGGCGCTCGCGGGCGCTGCCGGCATGGTCGCCTCGGGAGCGCTCTCGCTCGAGGAGGCATACCGCGCGGTCGATCTGAACACGATCACTCTGCTCCTCGGCATGATGATCGTCGTCGCGGACCTGCGGCTTTCGGGCCTTTTTCATCGCGTGAGCATCTGGGCGGCGACGCGGGCCCGCCGGCCGATCGTTCTGCTCGCCGCGATCGCGCTCGTCTCGGGCATCTTCTCCGCGTTCCTGGTGAACGACACGGTGTGCCTCGTCCTCACCCCGCTCGTCTGCGAGCTCACACAGCGCTTGCGGCGCAATCCGGTTCCCTATCTGCTCGGCGTCGCGATGGCCTCGAATGCCGGTAGCGTCGCGACGATCACCGGCAATCCGCAAAACATGATCATCGGCAGCCTCTCGCGCATTCCCTATACCGCCTTCGCAGCGGCGCTCGCGCCGGTCGCTGCGGTTGCGCTGCTGCTCACGATCGCACTGCTCGCGCTCACCTTCCGCACGGAGTTCTGGACGGCGGAAACGCTGGTGAGCTCACCGCAGCCTGCGGAGAGCGCCATGCCGGGCGTCGAACGGCTGCTCCTCGCACGATCGCTCAGCGTGACACTCGCCATGATGGCCGGCTTCTTCGCCGGGCTGCCGCCGCCCGGCGTTGCCATCGGGGCGGGCGCGGTCATGCTCATCACCGGGCGCTTCGATGCCCGCAAGGTCTATGCCGAGATCGACTGGCCGCTCCTCGCGATGTTCGCAGGGCTCTTCATCGTCGTCGCGGGGCTCGACAAGATCATCGCGGGACAGGCGCGCGCAGTGATCGGTGCGCTGCACCTCGGGGAAATCCCCGTGCTCACCGCGATCGCCGCCGTGCTGTCGAATATCGTGAGCAACGTGCCCGCAGTCCTCGTGCTCGAGCCGTTCATCGAGGCGCTGCGCGAGCCGCGGCGCGCGTGGCTTGCGCTTGCGATGGCCGCGACGCTCGCCGGCAATCTCACGCTCGTCGGCTCCATCGCAAATCTCATCGTCGCGCGCGGCGCCGAGTCGCGCGGCGTGCGACTCGGCTTCTGGACCTATCTCAAGACCGGCGTGCCCCTCACCGTGCTCTCACTGCTCGCCGGCATTGCGCTGCTGTAGAGCGGGCATCACCTCAATTGCCGCGCGTCCCGCCGCTCGTCGATTCGATGAACTTCACGACATCGTCGTGCAGCTTCTTGAGCGCCTCGGGGCTCACGTACACCATGTGGCCCGTGTCGAAGTGATCGAACCCGATGTTCTTCTGCAGCGACTTCGGAAGGCCGAGGTGATGCATCTCGTACTCGGCCGCGTAAAACGGCGTCGCGAGATCGTAGTACCCGCCGAACTGTATGACCTTCAGGCGCGGGTTCGTCTTCATCACCGCGGCGAGATCGGGCATCACGTTGGCGGCGAGCGTTGCTTCCGGCTGCCCGGAGCCGGGCTGCTTGTGCTTCCAGTCCCAGGCATCGGAAAGGTGCTCGGCAGACGGTACGTACTTCGCATCCTTCGGGAAGCCGAGCACACTGCGGGCGTATTCGTTGTAGATCGAGACATACGCGGAGCTCAGCGCCGCCGATTGCGGATCGTACTCCGCCTCCTTGCTCAGCGGATCGATCGAAGGGCCCGCGTAACGGGTGTCGAGCCTGCCGATCGTCTCGTCCTGATCGGCGAGCAACTGGTGCTCGAACATGCCGCCGTCGATTCTGAGGTTCGCCTTCTCGATGTAGGCGGTCGGCAATCCGATGTACTCGTGCAGCTTCTCCGCGACGGCATGCCGATCCTGATCGGAGAGCTGATCGCCTTGCGCGAGCGCACTCGCGTAATCGGTAATGGCGAATTGCTCGACGGTCTTGAGGAACGGGTCGAGCTCGGCCGGTGGATTCGGCAGCTTCTTGTGGTACGCGGCCGTCGCCGCATAAGTGGGCAGGCTCAGCACGTAAGGCAGATAGTTGCCCGGCTCTTTCTGAGGACTGTCGACGCTCAGGCTGAAGTTGAAGATCTGCGAGAGCAGCATCACCCCGTTGAGGTCGATGTCCGACGTGTTCGCGAGGTCCTGCGCGAGCACGGCCGAGCGCGTCGTCCCATAGCTTTCGCCGAAGAGGTACTTCGGTGAATTCCAGCGCGAGAACTTCGTGAGAAATTTCACGATGAAGATATCGAACGCCCTGCCGTCCTGGTCGACGCCGTAGAAGTCCTTCTGCAGCTCGTCGTTCTGCTTCTGCACCTTTTGCCGCTCATCGCCCGGCGGAAGCTTCTGCACGTCGACGCCCACGCGGCCGAAGCCGGTCCCCGGCGCATCGATGAACACGAGATCGGTGACATCGAGCGGGCAGTCGGGATTGTCGACGAGTGGATAGGGCGCCGGCGCCCCGCGCGCGCCATTGCCGGCGATCACGCGCTTCGGACCGAAGGCTCCCATGTGCAACCACACGGTCGCCGAGCCCGGTCCGCCGTTGTAGATGAAGGTGACCGGCCGAGTCGTCGGCGATCCGCCATTCTTGAAATAAGCGACGTACGACATCAATGCGCCGGGCTCGTTCTTCCTGTCCTCGATCATGATCGTGCCGGCGACCGCGGTGTACTCGATCCGCTTGCCACCGAGGACGATCGAGCCGCGGCTCTCGTGCCGTTCCTCCGCGTACTGCGTCTGCCAATTTTCGGGGACAGCAGATTTCGAGTCGCTGGAAGATACCGCGCTGCTCTTCGGCGCATCCGCAGCGCGGACCGCAAGCGGGACGGCCATCGAGGCTCCGAGGATCGCCGCCAGCATCATCGTACGAATCGTCATTGCGCAGTCCTTCCCGAGCTCGAGAGGTCGCGCATTCTAGCGCAGCATTTCGGCTTCGAGCCGTTCCGAGCATTCGAGCCATGCGTCCTCCGCCGCGGCCAGCTCGCGCACGAGCCGCGCCTGCCGAGCGAGAATCGCCTGCAGTCGCTCCTTTGCCTCGGGAGCGTAAAGCTCCGGCGATGCGAGCTCGCCTTGCAATGCGGCCGTCTCGCGATGCAGCCGCTCGAGCTCCCTTTCCGCTCCGGCGACGGCGGCCCGCAGGGGACTCAAGCGATTGCGCTGCTCAGCCTCGAGCCGCTTGCGCTCGCGGCGCGCCACTGCGCTCGAGGCTTCGGTGTCGCGCGCCGGGGGTTCGCTCTCGCCCGATGCGCCCCGTGCTTCAACGAGCGATCGCGCGTATTCGTCGAGATCGCCGCCGAACGGCGCCACACCTCCGCCGGCGACGACATAGAGCTCGTCCGCGACGGTCTTGAGCAGATGACGATCGTGCGAGACGAGCACCACTGCGCCTTCATAGTCTTGCAGCGCGACGGCGAGCGCCCTGCGCATGTCGAGATCGAGGTGATTGGTCGGCTCATCGAGCAGCAGCAGATTGGGACGGCGATACGCGATGAGCGCGAGGACGAGGCGCGACTTCTCGCCACCCGAGAACGGCGCCACGGGCTCGAACACGCGCTCTGCGCGAAAGCCGAACGTCGCAAGATAGTCCCTCAGCTCCTGCTCCGTTGCCCGCTCGGCGCGGCTGCCTCCGACTCGGCGCAGCGCACCGAGTGGGGATTCTTCCGGAAGGAGTTGCTCGATCTGATGCTGCGCGAAATACCCCACCTCGAGGTCGCGCGCTTCCGTTCGTGTGCCGGCGAGCGCGGGCAGCTCGCCCGCGAGCAACTTCATGCAGGTCGACTTGCCGGCGCCATTGCGTCCGAGCAGCGCGATGCGGTCGCCGGGCACGAGCGTCAGCGTGAGCCCGCGCAGCACCTCGCGCCCGTCATATCCCGCCGATTGACGCTCGAGCGCGAGCAGCGGTCGCGGTAGCTTCGCCGGTCGCTCGAAAGCGATCTCGAGCGGCGAGTCCACGTGAGCCGGCGCGATGCGCTCCAGTCGTGCGAGTGCTTTCAAGCGGCTCTGCGCCTGGCGCGCCTTGCTCGCTTTGGCGCGGAAGCGATCGATGAACGACTGCATGTGCGCAATCTCGCGCTGCTGGCGCGCAAACAGCGCGGCTTCGCCGGCGAGCGCGGCGGCACGCTGCTCCTCGAATGCCGAGTAGTTGCCGCGGTATGCCCGCGCGCGGCCTTGCTCGAGATGGACGATGCGATCGGCGATCGCATCGAGGAACTCCCGATCGTGGGCAATGAGGAGCAGCGTGCCCCGATATTCGCGGAGCCACTCCTCGAGCCACAGGATCGCATCGAGATCGAGGTGATTCGTCGGCTCATCGAGCAGCAGCAGGTCCGAGCGGCACATGAGCGCCTGGGCGAGGTTGAGCCGTACGCGCCACCCGCCCGAGAACGCGCGAACGGGCCGAGTCTCATCGGCTGCTTCAAAGCCGAGGCCGTGCATCAGGCGCGCGGCCCGGGTGCGCGCCGAGTAGCCGCCGACCGCCTCGTAGCGCGCATGCAGCTCGGCGAGCCGGACCCCCGACTTGTCCCCGACCTGCCGCCTCTCGGCATCGACGTACCGGCTCCCGTGCTCGAGCCCGGCAATCTCGCGCTCGATCCTGCGCAGCTCCGCGTCGCCATCGAGGACGTGCTCGATCGCGAGCTCATCGCGCGCCTCGAGCTCCTGCGCGACGTGCGCGATCGCAAGACCCGGAGGCAGCTCGAGTGTTCCCGCCTCCACTTGCAGCTCGCCGCGCACGAGCGCGAGGAGGCTCGACTTGCCCGCGCCGTTTGCGCCGGTGATTCCCACTTTCTCGCCGCGAAAGATCGTGAAGGTCGCGGCGGAGAGAACGAGCCGCTTGCCGCGGCGCAGGGAGACTTCATCGAAGCGGAGCATCGGGATTCGATGATACCCGGATGCCGCCGGCGTCCCCCCGCCGTCACGCCTCCGGCGCGGGAACCACGTCCCGGACACGGCCGTTTGCGCGGGCTACCCTTGAGCCCGCGCTCGCCTCCCGGCGCGCGCAAGATGCTAGGCCCGACATGCCCGGTTTGACGTAATTCGGCGTGCGCGGCGAGTATTGGAGGATAGTCCCATTCACGCAGAGCGCGGCCAGTCTCCCACGCCTTCGGATGCACTCATCGATGCGGTGCCGGATCTGGTCGTGCTCGTGCGGCGCGACGGCCTCGTGCTCGAGCACGGCGGTGGGCGGGACACGCCTGGCCTCGCTCCAGCGACCGAGCCGGCGGGCAAGCCGCTCGAGGCGCTCTGGCCCGCGCCGTTGGCAACGCTCCTCAAACAGCTCGTTCGCAAATCGATCGCGCAGCGTACGGCTGCCGAGTCGCGTTTCAGTCATCGTGGACGCGAGTACACGATTGCCGCAACGCCGCGCGCGTCCGACCGCGCGATCTGCATGATCCGCCCGGCGGAGCCGGGCCTGACGGATGACACCTCGGAGACCGGCTCCCGTCCCAGACCCCATCTCGACCGGCGCGGCTTCCTGCGTCGCTTCAAAGATTCGTTGTCGCGGGCAGCGCTGCGCGAGATACCGATTGCGGTCGCGGTGATACACATCGATGGCATCGCGGATATCGCCCAGGTACTCGCCTCGACTGTCTCCGAGCAGGTGATGAGCGCGGCGATTCGCCGCCTCCCGGCGCAGAGTCCCGAGCCGCAGAGCGGCCGCCCGGCCTGGTATCTCGGACAACTCTCCGAGAGCTTGCTCGCGCTCGTCCTCGAGAGCACCAGTCGGGATGCCATCGAGGAGTGCATCTCGGGAATTTGCAAAAGCCTCGGCGAACCCATTCAAGCGGGCGATGCCGAGTTCCACCTGACACCCTGCGCCGGAGTCGCGATCCTAGGACAGGACGCCTCCTCGCCCAAGGCGCTGCTCGATCACGCGCGCGCAGCGGCCGCGGAAGCGCGCCGGACCGGCTCGACTGCCGTGTGCTTCTTCAGCGATACGGTGCGGCTGCGGACACTCGCACGGCTCGATCTCGCGCGCGAGCTGCGCGAAGCGATAGACGCAGGAGACATTCGCCTGCGCTACGTCGGACGGCACGATCTGCGCACCGGGCGCCTCAGCGCCTGCGTCGGCTATTTGCAATGGAGTCACCCGCTGCGCGGCGAAATCCGCCCGGCGGAGTTCCTGCGGCTCGCAGCGGCGACGGGCCTCGCAGCGCCGCTCTCGCGTGCGGTGCTTGCGCGCCTGAGAGAAGATTTCGAGCTGTTTGCCGCACGCTCGCGCCCGGATGCACGCATCTCGTTCGGGGCGCTCCGCCATCACGTTCTGCACGAGGATTTCGCGAGCGACGTGTCGCGCCTTCTGAGTGCGGACGGCGTGCCTGCCGAACGGCTCGAGCTGCGCATCGCCGAGAAGGTCTTCGTCGCGCACGAGCCGGCGCGCCTGGCCGCGCTCGAGACACTCGGCGTGCGAGTCGTCATCGACGAAGTCGGCCGCGCGACGGGCTCGCTCGACTCGCTCGCGCGCGCGCGCATCTGGGGCCTGCAGCTCGATCGCGCCTGGGTGGCCGCCCTCACCACGGAGCCGACCGCACGCAAAGTTTGTCGCGCGGGCATCGCGATGGCCTTTGCTCTCGGGCTCGTGCCGATCGCGACGGGCGTGGACGATGCCGGCATCCGCGAGGCGCTGCTCGAGCTCGGCTGCCCGCTCGGGAGCGGCGATCTCTATCACGGACTCGCGGCGGACATAATGAGCAATCCTGCCCTCGCCGGGAAAGCGCCGCCCGCGGCTGCGGACTCGTCCCGGAATTGAGTTGAATCGGCCGCCCGTCGCGATTTGACGGCTGGTTATGCGACGCGCATCACGCGGATCCTCCGATCCGCTGCGTGTCGCTCGACTGCGACGCCGATCACGGTCGGCCGAGAATGCGCATCGACGCGACTCAAACGACAAGAGCACACCTCCATGCGCTTCAAAGGCTTGATCCCGATCTCCCTCGCCATGCTTTCACTCGCCGCGTTCGGCCCGGCGCAGGCGGCGACCGCGCTCTATATCGTGCAAGCTCCCACGACCTCGGCAGCCCGAACCAGCGTGCTGCACGTGAGGGGTCGGATCGAGCGCGAGCTGCCGATCATCCACGCGGTTACCGCGCGGCTCGATGCGCGGCAGGCGGCGCGCCTGCGCGGCACATCCGGTGTGCGCCTTTTCAATGATCTGCCCGTCGCGACCCAAGGGTCCCTCCTCGGCAGTCTCACGAATTCGCTCACACAGACGACCAGCACCATCGTCAACACGACGGACTCCACGCTAGCGACCAATCCCCTCGTCACGACCACGACGAGCGTGACCTCACCTGTCACATCCACGGTCCTCACCGATCCTCTAGTGAGTACCGCGACGAGCCCGATCGTCTCGACGCTGAGCACTTCCACGTCGACGCAGGACGGCACGGGGGTCGCGGGTCTCACGCTGACGTACCAGACCAACTATCCGATGCTCGTCGGCGCGGACACGCTGCAGAAGGCCGGCATCACCGGCAAAGGTGTGACGATCGCCGTGCTCGACACGGGTCTCTGGCAGGACCTCTTTCAGAATTACGGCTCGCGGATACTCGCGACGCTGGATGTGACGAGCGGCGGCTCCGGGCAGGTCACGGGCGATCCGTACGGACACGGCACGCACGTCACCTCCATCGCAGCGGGAGGGGCACAGAATCTCGCCGGTGAATATCTCGGCATCGCCCCGCAGGCCAATCTGGTCATCGTGCGGGCGTTCGACGGCTATGGCGCGGGCAGCTATTCGGCCATCATCGCTGGGATCAACTGGATCGTCGCGAACCGCGCGAAGTATCACATCCGGGTGCTCAATCTATCGATCGGTGCTCCGCCTCAGTCCTTCTACTGGGACGATCCGCTCGACCAGGCAGTGATGGCCGCCTGGCAGGCCGGTATCGTGGTGGTCACGGCGGCGGGAAACGAGGGTCCCGACCCCATGACGGTCGATGTGCCGGGCAACGTGCCGTATGTCATCACCGTCGGGGCGCTCACCGACAACTACACTCCGTACAACCCGCTCGATGATCGTCTGGCCTCGTTCTCCTCGACAGGTCCGACGCTCGAGGGATTCGTGAAACCGGAGCTCGTCGCGCCGGGCGGCCACATGGTCGCCTCGATGGCGAGCGGCAGCTATCTCGCGAACATCGATCCGGACTCGATGCTGGTTGCGGAGCAGATGTTCACGATGTCGGGCACGTCCCAGGCCGCAGCGGTCACGACGGGCGTCGTCGCGCTGATGCTGCAGGCGGACCCGACGCTCACGCCGGATAACGTGAAGTGCCGGCTGATCGCATCGGCGCGTCCCGCCGTGACCTCATCCGGAACACTGGCTTACAGCGTCTTCCAGCAGGGTGCGGGTCTCGTCGATGCCGTCTCGGCGGTCAACAGTTCCGCGGTCGGCTGCGCGAATGCCGGGCTCAATGTGAGCGCCGATCTCGCAGGCACGGAGCACTTCGGCGGCCCGGCCAACCGAGACGCGAACGGCAATTACTACATCATGAACGAGCAGAGCCCGACACCGGCCGCCCTCCCGGGCGATGGCCTCACCTGGTCGAGCGCTTACGCCTGGAATCAGGGATACAGCTGGAGCGAGGGATACCCGTGGACGCAGGGCTATGCCTGGCTCCGCGCTTACGCCTGGTCGCAGAACTACGCGTGGACACGGAATTACGCCTGGACGAGCAACTACGCCTGGACCCGAAATTACGCGTGGACGCGGAGCGTTCCATGGTGGAACAACTCTCAACCGCCGCCCGCGACGGCGTCCGCACCGATCGAGCCCTGGATACCCAACCAATAGCGAGCGCGAGCGAAAGTTGAGCGCGAGCACGCACGCGGGCGCCTGGCGCCCGCGGTTCGTTCTGGAGGTACTGGCGATCGCGGTGGCTTCGGCTGCGGCGGCTTCGGCTGCGGCTGCTCCGGCCGTGGCCGCAGGCGCTTCGTCCACCTCCGGCTCTGCAATCAGCGCAGCGGCTCCAGGCAACGAAGCGACGGACGCGCCCCCGCTCGTTCTCGAGCACCTCACGACGGCCGACGGGCTCCCCGAGGGCGAGGTGCTCGCGACGCTGCAGGACTCGCAGGGTTTCATCTGGTTCGGTACGGCAGACGGCCTCGTCCGCTACGACGGGCAGGAGCTCGTGCGCTATGCCTACTCGCGCGGCGAGCGCCGTGGACTGCCCGGCAACTTCGTCTATCGGATCGTCGAGGACGAGCGCCACGATCTTTGGATCGCGATCAAGGGCGGCGGCGTCGCGCGCTGGAACCGCTCGCGCGACGACTTCACGGTCTATCGCCACGATCCGCATGATCCACGCTCGCTCTCGAGCGATGCCGTGCGCGCGCTGTCGATCGATTCACGCGGCCGCATCTGGATCGGGACGATCGACGCGGGCCTCGATGTGCTCGATCCGGTGTCGGGCCAGGTCGAGCACTTTCGTCACGACGCATCAAGACCGGGCTCCCTGGCGAGTGATGATGTCTTCACGCTAGCTTGGGATCGCGTGGGGAACCTGTGGATCGGCACCTCGGACGGCCTCGATGAGCTCGAGCCGGGAGCGAGCACCTTCCGACATTTTCGGCACACGGCCGGCGACCCGCATTCCCTGACAGGCCGTGAGATAACGCAGGTCCTCGAAGACCCGAGCGGCTCGCTCTGGGTCGGCAGCTTCGACGGCGGCCTCGACCGGATGGATCGCAGCGGGAAAGTGGTCCAGGTGTTTCGGCATGATCCGCGCCGCGCCGGCTCGCTTGCCAGCGATGATGTGCGCGCTCTGCTCGCGGATCGTGCCGGCAACTTGTGGGTGGGAACGGCCGCGGGGCTCGACCGGCTCGACCGCGCAACGGGCGAGATCGTCCACTACAAACACGAGGCGAACGACCCGGAGTCCCTGCGCGACTCGTTCGTGCTGTCGCTCTACCAGGACGAGAACGGACTCGTCTGGATTGGTACATTCACTGGAGGCGCGAGCCGTTGGGACCCGCGCAGCTCGGAGCTCGGCGCGCACCGCCCCGCGTGGCTCGGCAGATTCACCACGGCATTCGCCGATGCGCCGGATGGACGCGTCTGGGTCTCCTCGATGGGAGGCGGTCTCGCTCAGTACGACCCGAGCACCGGGCGCGCGCAGGGCCTCGCCACCCTGCTCGGCCGGCGAGTCGCGCTCGATAACGGGCGCGTGATGTCGCTGCTTTCGGATCGCCGCGGGGCATTGTGGATCGGCACGATGGGGGCCGGCCTCTACGAGCTCGATGCGCACCATCGTCTCAAATCCTTCCCGGTAAAGGCCGGCGACCCGCGCGCACTGAGTGCTCCCGGGATCGTGACGATCCATGAAGCGCGCGACGGTGAGCTCTGGATCGGCACGTTCGGCGGCGGAGTCGACGTGCTCGATCCGGCGACCGGCCTCATTCGACAGCTGCCGTACGGCGCGGCGCCGGGCGCCGTCAGCTCGGCGAACGTCATTGCGATGGCCGAGGACTCCCGCGGCCGACTCTGGATCGGAACCGACGGTGGAGGGCTCGACGTCGTCCGACCCGACGGGACTCTGATCCGCGTATTTCGCCACGTTCCCGGCGATCCAGGGAGTCTGCCCGCCAATACCATCTATGCGCTCGCGGTGGACTCGCGCGATCGCGTTTGGATCGGGACTGCGGATGCGGGCCTCGCGGTCGCGTCGGCCGCGGCCGCCCCCGAGACGATGCGCTTTCGCACCTACTCGCGCGAGGAAGGCCTCTCGAGCGACGCGATCAACGGAATTCTCGTCGACGAGCGCGGCCGCGTATGGATGAGCGGCAACGCCGGTCTGATGCGGCTCGATCCGGACGACGGCGCAATCAAGACGTTTCACCTCGAGGATGGCTTGCAGGGCGAGGAGTTCACGACCGGCGCGGCCGCGCGCCTGCGCGACGGCCGCTTCTGCTTCGGCGGACCGCGGGGTTTCAATCTATTCTATCCGTTCCGTGTCACCGAGAGCCGTAAGCCGCCGCGGCTTGCGCTCACGGGTGTGGAGATCTTAGGCGCCCCCGCACCGGGCCCGCTGCCCTACTGGCTGCGCAGCCGCATTTCGCTCGGTTATCGCGACAACATCGTCTCCCTCGATGTCAGCGTGCTCGATTTCACCTCGCCGAAACACAATCGGCTCGCCTACCGCATGGCGGGGCTCACCGATCGGTGGATCGATCTCGGCGCCCAGCATCGCATCACACTGACGAATCTCGGTGCCGGCGATCACGTCCTCGAAGTTCGCGGTGCGAGCTCGGATTCCATCTGGAGTGAGCCCCTGCGGATCACGCTGCACAGGAGCCCCGCGCCCTGGGCATCCGGCTGGGCCTTCGCTCTGTATGCGCTCGCTGCGCTCGCGCTTCTCGCGCACAGACTGCGCAAGCACCGGCGGCAGCGCCTGCTCGAATACCGCGAGCGCGAACGACTCGAAGCGGAGGTTGCCGCCCGAACGCAGGCGCTCACCGAAAGCAATCGGCAGCTCGCCGAGGCGGCCCGTGCGAAAAGCGACTTTCTCGACCGCATGAGCCATGAGCTGCGCACGCCGATGAACGGCGTCGTGGGCATGACGGAGCTCCTCGCCCGCACGCCGCTTTCGGCGGTCCAGTCGCATTTGACCGAGACCATCCGCTCGTCGGCTCAGGTGCTGCTGCGGATCGTGAACGACCTCCTCGATCTCTCCCGTGCGCAGGCGGGCAAGGTCGCGCTCGAAGTGCTGCCGCTCGATCTGGCGCGCATGCTCGAGGAGTGCACGAGCGTGTTCGCGGCGACCGTGCAGTCGAAGGGCATCGAGCTCATCGCTCGCCCACTCTCGGGTGCCGCCACGCATGGCGGACAGGCGTTGCTCGGCGATCCGCTGCGTGTGCGGCAGATCTTGATGAATCTCATCGGCAATGCCATCAAATTCACCGAACGGGGCCGTGTGGTCGTCGAGGCGACCGTCGAGCCAGTCGCGAAGGACGGCGCGCAACTGCAGCTGTCAGTTTGCGACACCGGTATCGGCATGGATGCCGAGACCATGGAGAAGATTTTCGACCCCTTCACGCAGGCCGATGAATCCACGAGCCGCCGCTTCGGAGGCAGTGGGCTCGGGCTTGCGATCTGCCGGGAGCTCGCCGAGCTCATGGGAGGGCGCATCACGGTGCAGAGTGCGCCCGGCAAGGGCTCGACCTTCCGCGTATTGCTACCGCTCGCACTCGGAACCGCCCACTCGAATGGCGCGCCGGTGCAGGCGGAGCGGAAGGAGGCGGCCCCGGGAGAGGGAACTCCAGCGACCGTCTCGATCGGCGGTCGCGTTCTGCTCGTCGAGGACGAGCCGGTCAATGCGGCCGTCGCACAGGGATATCTCGAGACACTCGGCTGCCAGTGCATCTGGACCCGACACGGTGCGGAAGCGGTCGCACGCAGCTCGACCGAGCGATTCGATTTGATTCTCATGGATCTCAACCTTCCTGGGCTGGACGGCTTTGCGACGACGCAGCTGATCCGCGACGGCACGCGCGGCGGCGCGCGCACGCCCGTCATTGCGCTCACCGCGCACGATGCTGCGCGGGTACGTGACCGCTGCCTCGCAGCGGGCATGGACGATGTCCTGACGAAACCCTACACGCTCGAGGCGTGCGGCGAGCTATTGAGACGCTGGATTCGGCGTGACGATGCGGCTGCGGGCGAGGTCGAGCATTTCGACGGCGCGTCACAAGCTGTCGGGCCTCCCACCTCGGGTTTGCAACGCGTCGGGCCGAGCGGCGCCGCGGATGCCACGGAGCTGCTCTCGAGAGTCGATGCTGACGTCGTCGCACGCCTGCGGGCGGCGCGCGCACCCGGGCGGGCCGATCTCTACGGCAAGCTCGTCGATCTGTTTCGTGCAGGCTCGGCCGGCGCGCTTGCCGCGCTCGGTGCAGCGCTCGACCTCGGCGATCTCCCGTCCGCGCGTGCGATCTGTCACAAGCTCAAATCGAGTGCGGCGAATGTCGGGGCGGGCGTGTTCTCGCAGCACGTTCGCCGGCTCGAGCAGCGCTGCGCGGCCGGCGACCCTGCCGGCGCCCGCGAGATCTATGAGCGACTCAAACTCTCGCACCCGGCGCTCGTGGCGGAGCTCGAGTCGCTGCGTCTCGAGGAGATAGCTTGACCTCACCAAGAGAGACTCGCATGGCCGAGGAGACTGCACCCAAACCGATCGCGATCATCGCGGACGACGAGGATATCGGGCGGCTGCTGCTCGCCGAGTCGGCGGAGCAGGTCGGGCTTGCCCCGCTCGCGTTCGATGACGGCGCTGCAGCGCTCGATGCCGCCCTTGCAAATGGCGCGGCGCTCGTGCTCCTCGATGTGGACATGCCGGGCCTCGATGGCTATGCCGTGTGCCGGCGGCTGCGCAGCGACGCGCGCTTCACGAGCGTGCCCATCGTCATGGTGACCGGACACGAAGACTCGACGGCGATCGGCCTCGCATTCGATGCCGGTGCCACGGACTTCATCTCGAAACCCGTCAATTGGGCGCTCCTTCCGCGCCGGCTCGAATACATCCTGCGCAACGCAGCCGCAGCCGAGCGCATCGAACGCCTAGCGTACTTCGACCCGCTCACGGGACTGCCGAATCGGCAGCGCTGCCTCGAGACCGCCGAGCGGCAATTCGCCGAGGCCGCTGCGAACAGCGAGTCGGTGGCCATCGTGTATCTCGATCTCAACAGCTTCAAACGGGTCAACGATACCTTCGGTCATTCCGTCGGAGATGCGGTGCTGCGCACCGTTGCAGACAAGCTCACCCGCGCGT
Organism: Steroidobacteraceae bacterium; assembly: GCA_035606175.1. Lineage (GTDB taxonomy): Bacteria > Pseudomonadota > Gammaproteobacteria > Steroidobacterales > Steroidobacteraceae > JASHUC01. The sequence continues at coordinate 20,803 of DATNFW010000034.1, forward strand.
CCGGGCAGCCGCAACCGCCCTCCGCGCAAGTCTCCGTCTCACGATTCGGCGGCGATGAATTCGTGATCCTGGTGCGGCACGCGGAGGCACGCTCCATCGCCGTCGGGATCGCCGAGCAGTGCAGCGCGGCTTTCAAAGCGCCCATTCAATACGACGGGCTCGAGTTCTACTCCGCGCCGAGCATCGGCATCGCGGTGTATCCGCAAGATGGGAACGATGTGACGACGGTGCTCAAGCATGCCGACACCGCGATGTATCAGGCAAAGACGGGAGCCGCGGCACCGATTGCCATCTACGCGCCTGCGATGAGCAGCCGGCTCCGTGACTGGCTCGATATCGAGGCCCGCCTGCGCCGGGCCGTGCACGAGGATCGCGTGCATCTGCTCTTCCAGCCGAAGTTTCGGCTGAAAGACGACGGGCTCTCGGGCGTCGAGGCGCTGCTTCGCTGGTGCGATAGCGAGCACGGCGACATTTCCCCCAACCGGTTCGTGGAGATCGCCGAGGACAGTGGTCTCATCCTCGACATGGGCAGCTGGGTGGTGCGCGCTGCGTGCCGCCAGCTGCGCAAATGGCTCGACGCGGGCTTCCCCGTACCCGTTGCGATCAACGTGTCCGGCAAGGAGTTGCTCCACGGAGACCCCGCACGCGTAATCGAGACGGAAGCCGCGGCGGCCGGAGTGCCGACCTCGCTGATCGAGGTCGAAATCACCGAATCGATCCTGGTGAAGGACTCCCCGATCGTGCGCAAGGCGCTCGAGCGCCTGCGGCGGCTCGGTTGCAGGATCGCCCTGGATGACTTCGGGACCGGGTACTCCTCGCTCGCGTACATCACGCGCTTCCCGCCCGACCGCATCAAAATCGACAAGGCCTTCGTGCGCAACGTCGATCGCTCCGCAAGCGATGCCGCGATCGCGAATGCGATTCTCTCGCTCGGCGGGAGCTTGAGTCTCGTCGTCACGGCCGAAGGCATCGAGCGTCCGAGCCAGCTCGAGTGGCTGCGTGCGCGCGGCTGCGACGAGGCGCAGGGGTTCCTGCTCTCGAGACCGCTTTCGGCCGAGGAGCTCGAGCGCCGTTTCCTGCGGAACACCACATCGTCCGAGGATTTGACGTCCTCGCCCGCGCGCGGCAGGCTCCCCGCAGCTCCTCGCGCGTGAGGCAGCCGCGAACGCTACGGCGTCACGCCTCGGGAGCGAGCCAGATCGACGATGCGCGGCTGCAGGTCCACCGCTGCCGCGATGTCTTCCCGTCCACGGGCTTTCAACCCTTTGCGCAGCTCGGCGACTCCGCGCGAGTACAAAATCCAGGCGTTCTTCGGCTGCAATCGCAGCGCGGCATCGTAATCGCCGATCGACTTGTCGAGAGCACCGAGCCGCAGCTCGACCAGCGCGCGGCTGTCGAGGATGGCGGCCGTGCCGGGCCTCATCCGGAGAGCCTTGTTGCAGTCGCCCAGCGCCTTGCTCAGCTCATTACCGGAGAGTGCGCGCGCCCAACAGCGGCCGTTCAGCGCCTCGGGCTCGCGGGAATCTTCCGCATGACCGTCGATCCAGAGGTCGAACTGAGAGACAGCCTGCGCGTAGAGCCCGGCGCTCACATACAGCTGCGCGAGGGCGAGACGGATATTTCCTCGCTTCGGGGACAGATGCTCCGCGGTGTCGATGTCCTGGACGGCACCGGAGCGATCGCCGGTTCTGAGCCGCAGAGCCGCTCGGGCGACGAGCATGTCGGTATTGCTCGGCTCGAACTTCAGAGCTTGATTGAAATCCTCCAGAGCGAGGCGCAGCTGCGCCGTCGCCAGGCGGATCTGTCCACGCTGGTAGAAGTAGACGGCCTGGGTCGGCGCGAGCTCACACGCGCGCGTCAGGTCCGCCAGCGCACGGTCGAATTCGCGGCGGGCGGCAAAGGCCATCCCCCGCAATGCAAATCCTGCCGCATCGGTGGGCGCGAGAGTATCGGCCGCAGACGCCGAGCCCGTCGCGCTGGACACCGAGCCCGTTGCGCCAGGCACGAAGCCCGCTGCGCCGGGCGCCGAGCCCGTCGCGTCAGGTACTGAGGCGTTAGCAGCAGGCTCGGGGCCATTCGCGGGCGGCACGAGGCTATTCGCCAGCGGGTTCGCGGCGTTCGCAAGCGGACTCGGGGCGGCACCGTTCGGTCCGGGAGCGCTCGCCTGCAGGGGAGGCAGGTGCGCCTGCGAAAGGTCGAACACCGGACCGCCGTTGTAGGTGAAGTACAGCTTGTTCTGACTCACCGCCATGTAGATGTGGTGCGAGAGGAAGAAATCGGCGCCGATCAGCATGTCGAAGCCCGGAAAGCTCAAATCTCCGACGCGCAGCCGCGCATTCCGGACTTCCTCGCCGCCGAGGTCGAATTTCGAGAAGGTCGCGATCCACGTGTTCACGACCTGAGATCCGATTCCGCGTACGGGGCCTGCCGGCTGGACACCCGCTCCGTCAGGCCTGAAGCCGGCGCGCTCGGCGGCCCTTCGCGCGAGCGTCGAATGGCCGGATCCCGAATCGAAGAGCACGCGAATCCGGCGTCCGTCGAGCTCCGCCGACCCGATGATCCGGTTCTCGCGGGCGCTGGCCCAATCGATGTCGATCACCGAGAGAGACTCGTTCCGGTCCTTCACCCAGTAGGCGAGCATGGACTTGCCGCAATCCTTCGGATGCCACAGGCGGACCACCCCGTTGGCGAGGTCGTATTCGGTGTCGGCGGCCTTGAGGATGTTCTGGCCGAGAAGCCCGCCGACATCACTACCACCGACGATGAACTGCACGTTCCGCAACACGATCCCGGCGAGCGCAAACCGAGCGACCGTAGCGACGGAGGTGTCGCTCGACCCGCCGACTCCCTTCAGACGCAGATGATAAGGAGCCGCCTGGAGCGGCAGCTTGAATTGCGCGGCCTGCGCAGCGCTGATCGTGCTGTAGAACGCGCCACTGTCGACGACTAAGTATGTATCGGCGCCATTGATCTTCACGGGAACGGTGGGCCGAAGACCCCGCATCGTTACCGGAAGTTCCGCGAGCCTGCCGAGGGTGCAGCCCGCGAATGCACGGGGATTGCGGATCAGCAACGCCGAAACGGCTGCGACCGCGGCGAACACGAGCCGCGGCGAGGTGAGGGCGCGCGTGCGGGCGCGCGTGCGGGGAGCCATGCTGCGAGACCTCGTTATTCCCTGCCCGGGTGGACCATGCCCCTGCGTCGCGCCCGTGCTTTTGTCGGGAAGTATGGCTCAGCTTCCTGCACGCGTCGAGGCCGATGCAATGGATGCACCCCTTTTGCGATCAAGCAAATCGGTCGCTCGCCGGGCGTTCGTCAGTCGATGCGCCCCCGATCACGATCCGCGCGCCGCGGCGGTAGGTCCAGTACGCTTGAGCCCAGTCGATGAGGACGACGAGTCGGTTGCGGAAGCCGATCAGAAAGAAGATGTGCGCCGTGAGCCAGACCCACCATGCGAGGAGACCGGTCAGGCGAATGCGGCCGAAGTCGACGACGGCGGCGCTACGGCCGATCGTGGCGAGCGAGCCGTAATCGCGATAGCGAAACGGGGCAGCGCTCCGCCCCGCGAGCGCCGCAAGGATCGCACGGGCTGCATGTCGGCCCATTTGCTTGGCGGCGGGCGCAACGCCCGGCACGGGCCGTGGAGCGTCGGTCACTCGCGCCAGATCGCCGGCGACGAATACCTCCGGATGCTCGGGGAGGTTCAAATGTGGCGTGACGGCTACGCGCCCGGAGCGGTCCACGTCGACGCCGAGCGATGAGCCGAGCGGTGAAGCGGCAACCCCCGCCGCCCAGATCACGGTGCCTGCCGTGACACGCTCCACACCGATGCGCACGCCGCGCGCGTCCACTTCCGTGACGGGCTGACCGGTACGCACCTCCACGCCCAGACGTTCGAGGCGCCGATGCGCATCCGCGGATAGCGAGGTGGGGAAGCTCGGCAGGACTCGCGGACCTGCTTCGACGAGCAGAATCCTTGCCGAGGAGGGATCTATGCGGCGGAACTCCCGTCTCAAAGTATGCCGTGCGATCTCCGCGAGCGTACCGGCGAGCTCGACGCCGGTCGCGCCCGCCCCGACGATGATGAAAGAAAGCCAGGCCGCCCGCGCCTCGGGAGCGTCCGAAGACTCTGCCCGCTCGAAGGCCGTCAGAATGCGCGCGCGAATGTCGAGCGCATCATCGAGGGTTTTGAGGCCCGGCGCAAAAGCTGCCCACTCCGGGTGGCCGAAGTAGGCGTGCGTGCTGCCGGTCGCGACGATCAGATAATCGTACGAGTGCTGTACATCATCGATCATCACCTGCTTCGAGCTCACATCTATCGAGCGCACCTCGCCGAGCAGCACCGTGACGTTGCGTTGATCGCGCAGGATGTGCCGCAGAGGGGCCGCGATAGAGGGCGCGGCGAGCCCCGCCGTCGCCACCTGATACAGCAGCGGCTGGAAGGTGTGGTGATTGTGCCGGTCGACGAGCAAGACATCGGCGTCCGCACCGGCAAGCTCGCGCACGGCGGTGAGCCCGCCGAAGCCGCCGCCGATCACCAGAATTTTGGGTCTCGCTCGCATGCACCCGCACGCCAGGACTGCGGAATTGCCGGATCAGGGCGGCAGCGGGCTCAGCGAGCCGGCGGATACCCTCATGAGCACACTCCCTTCCCGCGACGTTGGCGCCACGCCTCGCGAGTCTGACCCCAAATATCGATCCGCGTATTCTCCAGCGGGACAGGCAGGCGGCCGGGGCCGCGATTCGTGGAGCCGAGTTTGCGAGCGACAGCCTGGGATGCAGGATTATCCGGCGCGATGACGTGGATCATCTCCGTCCAGCCGAGGCGGTCGAAGGCCCAGTCTGCCGCAGCGATTGCCCCTTCGGTGGCAAAGCCCTCTCCCCAGCGGTCTCGCACGATGCTCCAGCCGATCTCCGTTCCCGGCCAGCCCTCCGGATACCAGGGGCCGAGGCGGCCAATCAAATTTCCCGTCGCCCGCTCGATGACCGAGAACATGGCGAAGCCATGCAGCTGCCATGCGCCGGCCATCGCCATGAGCGCTCGCCATGCGCCGTGGCGCGACTGCACCCCGCCGATGTGGCGGGCGGTTTCCTCGTCCGCCAGCATTGTCGCCAACGGCGTGAGGTCCGCGAGCCGTGGCGGACGCAGGATCAGGCGTTCG
>DATNFW010000035.1:0-58351 GCA_035606175.1 Steroidobacteraceae bacterium
CCGCTTCTCACGCACGAGCAGGAAGCGCAGGAAGCTGCGCACCGCCGAGAGCCGCCGCTGGATGCTGCGCGGGGCGAGCCCGGATGCGTGCGACTGTGCTGCGAAGACCCTCAGGTGCTGGCTGTCGAGCTCGCGCCACTCGGCGATGCCGCGGGCGTCGCAGAAACGCACGAGCGCGGCGAGCTCGCGCGCATAGTTCGAGTCGGTATGCGGCGAGTAGCGTCGCTCGGTCGCGAGGTGACGCCGAAAGCGCGCGATCGAATCGAGCGCGTCGGGACTCATTCGGCCAGGGGCGGGGCCGGGGGCGGGGCCGCAGCCGGGGCGGGGGCCCGCACTGTGGCCCGGCCAGGGGCGGGGGCCTCAGCCATGACCCAGTCGCCGCGGCTGCGCCACTGCGGCGGCTCAGAATCTCGCGAGCGCATCGGCGATGAGATCGCCCACGCGGCCGAGGAACTCCGTGCTCATTCCGGGATGGAAGCGATCGCGGTCATGGCTGCCGAGCGCGAGCAGGCCGAGCGCTCCTTTCTCGCCGAGCGGGATGAGAGCGATCGAGCCCATGTCCGCGGCCTCCGTGCCGAACAGGAATTCGCGCTGCGTGTCGCGCGTCTGGCCGCAGCGCGGCTTGCCGCTTGCGAACAGCGAATCGAACGATTTGAGGTTCACGTCATCGGCTGCCACGGCCTTGACGAAGCGCTGCGTGGGCACTTCGGCCGAGGGCGCGACGAGCACCAGAACCGCATTGAACGCATCGAAGTCCTCTCGCAAGCTCGCCTCGATCGCGGCGATCGCCGCTGCGCTGGACTTCGCTGCGAGCAGGCGGCGCGTCAGCAGATGAATGCGCTCGGCGACCTGATCGTTCGAGCGCGCGACTTTGACGAATTCGGCGAGCTTCTGCTCGAGCGCGGCCTGCCGCTCGCGCAGCACCTCGACCTGACGCTCGATCAGCGAGATGGTCGAGCCGCCGCGCAGATGAGGCAGCCGCAGCCGCGCGAGGAGCGGGAGGTGACGCTCGAAGAACTCCGGGTGTTGCTGCAAGTAGCGCGCTACCGCCTCTTCCTCAGCCTCCGCCGCGGTCACTCCGCGAGCCTCTCTCGTAGTCATGATTCCTTCCGCCCCCAGCGTGTTGAATTGGATCTTCCCTCGGCCCTACGCGCCGCCGATCTCGACGCGCCCTTCGAACGCAAATTCCGCGGGACCGGTGAGCCAGATCGGGTGACCCGCGCCGTCCCAGTTTACGCGCAACTCACCGCCGCGCGCGCGCACCGCGACTTGCGGATCGAGCAGGCCGCGCCGCCGCGCGAATGCGACCGCGGCGCAAGCGCCCGTTCCGCACGCCAGCGTCTCTCCGACGCCGCGCTCGTACACCCTGAGGCGCACGCGGCCGCGATCGAGGATCTCGAGAAATCCGACGTTCACTCGGTTCGGAAAGCGCGGATGGCGCTCCATCGCGGGCCCGAGGCGCTCGACGGGTGCCGCATCGACCGAGCTCACCGTGAGCACCGCGTGCGGATTGCCGATCGAGACGATACCGATGCGGACGGTGTCGCCCGCGGCCTCGAGCTCGTAGAGCTGCGCCTCGTCGGCATCGCTCGAATCGGGCGCGTTGCCAGGTGCATCGAAGGGCAGCGCCCGTGGATCAAAGCTCGGCACGCCCATCTCGACCGAGACCAGCTCCGGTGCGAGCACCCGTGCACGCACCGGGCCGCCTGCGCTGTCCATCACGATCGGCTCGCCGGAGCGCGCGCGACCGCGCCGGTGCCAGAGCGCCGCGATGCACCTCGCGCCGTTGCCGCACTGCTCGACTTCGCTCCCGTCGGCATTGAAGATTCGGTAGGAGAGGCTAGAGCCCGCTTGCCTCGGCGGCTCGAGTACGAGCGCCTGATCGAAACCGATCCCGCTGCGCCGCTCGGCGAGCCGCCGCAGCGCGGCGGTCGTGGGCGGTCCGCCCGGAGGCGCGTCGAATACGATGAAGTCGTTGCCGAGGCCGTGCATCTTCGTGAAGTCGATGCGCATTTGGGTGATGTACGGACTCTCCGCGCGAGCTTGCGGGCATGATATCGCTCGCGCAATCGCGAGCCAATGCGCTGCTCCCCGCCGGCCGCTCGGACCCGCGGGTCGGGAGACTCCGGTGCAGTCGACTCAGGAGGCGTTCGGTGGGGAGTCGGGCGCGGCGTTTCGCCCGCAGGCGCTCTGCACATCCATGCGAGCCTGGACCCGGGCTTTGTCGGCCTCGTCATCCGTGAGATAGGTGCGCTCGCCGCTTTTGTCCTCGCGATAGATGCGGCGCGCCTCGATCACCTTCTGATAGTGATCCTTCGCCTGTTTGCATTGTGCCGCGCGGGCGGATGCCTGGTCCTTCTCGACCGCGCGCTGCGCGGCCTCACGGCTCAAATCCTCATCGATACGCCGGTTCGTGGCATCGAGCTGCGCCTGATCGTCGGACGGCGAGGTGGTGGTGTTCTCGTGTGGGCGGTCGCTTTTGATGAGCTCGGCGCCCGGAGACCAGTGATCGCTGTATTGGACGTGCCCCTGCGGGTCCACCCACTTCCAGATGTCCTCCGCGTGCGCGCCGCCCGCCGCGAATCCGCCCGCGAGGATGCCGGATGCAAGGAGGCCCAATTGAATTGCTACGTGTCGGCGCATGGAGGACGCCCTCAAGTACGGCAACAACCTTCTCAAGGACGGCACGATTATGGGGTCCCGGTATGGCGGTACCCTTGAAGTGCGTCACAGTGGCCGGGCGACTCCCACCGCCGGGACCACGGCTGGCTCACAGAAACGAGATACGCCGCGCAAACCCCGAGGTCTGCCCGCCCGGCGAGGGCCTCCGGGCGGGGAAACGCCTCCTGCAGGCGCGCTCGCCGCCCCTAGATCGTGTAGGCGCGCTCGCCGTGTGTGGTCACATCGAGTCCCTCGCGCTCGTCCTCCTCGCTCACGCGCAGCCCCATGACGAGCTTCACGAGGTAGAAGGCCACGAAGGCGACGACCGCCGTCCACACGATCACGAGCCCCACCGCCTTCGCCTGGATGACGAATTGCGGCCAGATACCGGGATAACCCGTTTTGCCCGTTACCCAGTCGACCACCTGGCCCGGGCCGCCCAGGGCCGGGTCGTTGAAAATGCCGGTCGTGAGGGCGCCGAAGATGCCCCCGAGCGCATGCACGCCGAATACATCGAGCGCATCGTCGGCGAACAGCCCGGTGATCCTCTTGAGGCCCGTGACGCCCCAAAAGCAGACGATGCCGACGCCGATCCCGATGACGAATGCGCCGGGGATGCCGACGTTGCCGGCGGCCGGCGTGATCGCGACGAGTCCGGCGACCGCGCCGGAGGCGGCGCCGAGCATCGACGGCTTACCTTTCACGATCCACTCGGCAAACATCCAGGAGAGCACGGCGCACGCAGTCGCGAGGTACGTGTTCATGAACGCGAGGGCCGCCGAGCCGTTCGCCTCGAGCGCGGAACCGGCGTTGAAGCCGAACCAGCCGAACCAGAGCATCGATGCACCGATCATGGTCATCGTGAGGCTGTGCGGTGCCATGGCCTCCCTGCCGAGGCCGATCCGCTTGCCGAGCAGGACCGCGCCCACCAGGCCCGCGACGCCGGCGTTGATGTGCACCACCGTTCCGCCCGCGAAATCGAGTGCGCCCCATTGCCAGATGAGCCCGCCGGTCGCACTCACCTGGGCGGCCGTCGAAGCGGAGGTGAACGCATCGGGGCCCGGCCAGTACCACACCATGTGCGCGATCGGACAGTAAGCGAAGGTGAACCAGATCGCGAGGAACACGAGCGCGGCTGAGAATTTGATGCGCTCGACGAGCGAGCCGAGGATGAGGCAGCACGTGATCGCCGCGAAGGTCGCCTGGAAGGCGACGTAGACGAGCTCGACGAGCGGTGTGCCTTTGTCGAACGTGCCGACGGTCGAGTAGCTCCCGGTCGCAGGGTCGAACGTGCCGTTGAGGAACAGTCTCGAGAGGCCGCCGATGAAGGCGTTTCCCTGCGTGAATGCGAGGGAGTAGCCGTAGAGGCACCACAGAACGGTGATGAGGGAGAAGCCGACGAACACCTGCATGAGCACCGAGAGCATGTTCTTCGTGCGCACGAGCCCGCCGTAAAACAGCGCGAGCGCCGGCACCGACATGAAGAGCACCAGGGCGGTGGAGGTGAGCATCCAGGCCATGTCGCCTTTGTTCGGGGCCGGTGGTGCCGCCTCGGCGAGCGCCGGAGCGAGGATGGCGAGCGCGGCGATCCATCCGGCGGCGCCGAGCGCCGCTCGCGAGCGCGTGCGAGTGCGCGATGGGACGTCGAGGTCCGTCGGCTCCACGGTGCTCGCGGCGCGGCGCAAGGGCTCGAGGCTTCGGGCGCTGGGCATGTTCTCTCCCGATGTGGGTTCAAATTCGCGATAATTCGCCGTTCGCAGCGCTCTCGGCTGCAAACGGCGGCTGACGCGGCGCTCGCGCTCGCGTACGCTCGATGTACGAGCGCGCTTCGTCGGTGCAGCTTCCGTGCCATGCGCTTTTATCCTGGAATTCCAGGGCTTTGTGCGCGGTGCGGGCTTCAGTCCGCACGGCTTTGGTGCCGCTGGCAGCGCGCACGCATCAAATGAGGGCAGCCATGGATCCGCTACGAATCGACGAGATCGTTCGCCGTCTGCTCGAGAGCGTGCCGCCTGCGCTGCGCGGCGTGCAGCAGGATCTCGAGGCGAATTTCCGCGCAGTGCTGCGGGCAGCGCTCGGCCGTCTCGATCTGGTCACGCGCGATGAGTTCGATGCGCAGACGAAGGTTCTCGAGCGCACGCGTGCCAAGGCCGAAGCGCTCGAGGTGCGTCTCGCGGCGCTCGAGACAGTCGCTGGGGCAGCGCCGAGCGTGGGACCGGTCGCTGGGCCGGGCGGCCCGCCGGCCGGTGGAGCGCCGCCCCAGCTGACACCGCCGGGCGCGCCGCCCCGCTGATCGTCCTCCTCCCGCTGGACGGGAAGCATGCACGTCGCGACCACGTTGTGCCGCGCGCAGATCGGCTTGCACGCGCCGCTCGTGCAGGTCGAGGTTCATCTCGGCAGCGGGCTGCCGCTCTTTGCAATCGTCGGATTGCCGGCGGCCGCCGTGCGCGAGAGCAAGCAGCGCGTGCGCGCTGCGATCGAGAACTGCGGCTTCGAGTTCCCGGCGGGGCGGATCACCGTCAATCTCGCACCGGCCGATTTGCCGAAAGAGGGTGCGCGCTTCGATCTCGCGATCGCGCTCGGGATACTGCAGGCATCCGGGCAGGTTGCTTCCCAGACGCATGACGAGCGGAGCGAGGCTCCGCGCCACGAGCTCTACGGGGAGCTGAGCCTGAGCGGTGCGGTCAAACCCGTGAAGGGGCTGCTCCTCGCGGCCGCGCAGGCATCCGCAGCGCATCACCACATTCTCATTCCGCGCTCGAACGTCGGTGAGGCGAGCATCGCCGTGCAAGCGCAGGAGATGCTCGCGGTCGATCATCTGCTCGAGGCCTGCGCGGCGCTCCGCGGGGAGCGGCCGGCGCCGTGCGCGGCGGCAGCGACTGCTCGAAATGCGCCGACGGCTCGGCGTCCCCCACACGCTCTCGATTTGCGGGACGTGCGCGGCCAGTATCGAGCCAAGCGAGCGTTGATCGTCGCGGCGGCCGGTGCGCACAGCCTGCTCATGAGCGGCCCACCGGGCGCCGGCAAGACCATGCTCGCGCAGCGCCTGCCCGGCTTGCTGCCCCCGCTCACGCGCGCCGAAGCGCTCGAAGTCGCCAAGATCGCCTCGGCGAGCGCCGGAGGATTCGACGCACGCGCTTTCGGAACCCGGCCATTCCGCGCACCGCACCACACCGCTTCGGCGCATGCCGTCATCGGCGGCGGCCCGCACGCGCAGCCCGGCGAGGTGAGCCTCGCTCACCGGGGCGCATTGTTCCTCGACGAGCTGCCCGAGTTCGACCGGCGAGTGCTCGAGGCTTTGCGAGAGCCTCTCGAATCGGGAGTCGTCGCAGTCTCACGCGCGCGGGTGCACGCGCATTACCCTGCCGCCTTTCAGCTCATCGCCGCAATGAACCCGTGTGCGTGCGGCTATCTCGGGGATGAGCATACCGAGTGCCGGTGCACGGTCGCTCAGGTAGAGCGCTATCGCGCGCGAGTTTCGGGCCCGCTGCTGGACCGCATCGATCTGCACGTCTCGGTCGCGCGCGTCGCGGCGGGCGAGCTCGCCATGAGCGCGGGCGCGATTGAAGAAGAGAGCAGCGCCTCGGCGGCAGCGCGCGTTGCAGTGGCGCGCTCCCGGCAGTTCGATCGTGCTGGAAAGTTGAACCGGGATCTCACGGCCGCGGAGCTCGGCCGCGTGCGCCTGGCGGCGGGTACGCAGGCTCTGCTCGAGCAGGCTTTCGAGCGGCTGAGGCTCACCGCGCGCTCGTTTCACGGAGTGTTGCGGGTCGCCCGGACGATCGCCGATCTCGAGGGAAGCGAGTGGATCGAGCCGCCGCACGCCGCGGAGGCCGTGCAGCTCAGGCGCGGAGTGTGACCGGCTTTTCCGGCACCTTTCCGAACCGCCGTTGCCTGCGCGCGAAGTCGCTCAGCGCCTGATCGAGGCCCTGCTCATCGAAATCGGGCCAGAGGCAGTCCGTGAAATAGAGCTCGGCGTACGCGCATTCCCAGAGCAGGAAATCGCTGAGCCGCTTCTCCCCGCCGGTGCGGATGAGCAGATCTACCTCGCGGGCCGGCAGTAGCGAATGATTGACTTCGTTCATGCTCGCGAGGAACGCGGATTCGGGCGCTCCCGGGTCCGGCATCGAGCGCCGCGCCGCCTCGACGATGCTGTGCCGGGCCGAGTAGTCGACCGCGATGCGCAGATGCAACCGCGAGCCCCCGGCGGTCAGGCGCTCGCTCTCCTCTATGGCGCGCACGAGCTCGGGACCGAGCCGATCGCGGCGGCCGATCACGTTGAGCCGTACCTGGTTCGCCGCGCAGCGGCGCGTCTCGCTCATCAGATAGCGCCGCAGGAGCTTCAGCAGCGCGGTGACCTCGTCGGCGGGACGACCCCAGTTATCCGAGGAGAAGGCGTAGAGCGTCAGCGTCGCTACGTCGGAGCGCGCTGCGGCCTCGACCACTCGGCGCACGGCCTTCGCACCCTGCACGTGCCCTGCGGTACGCGGGAGCCCCCGCCGCGCGGCCCAGCGTCCGTTCCCGTCCATGATGATCGCTACGTGCATGGCCGACTCAATCGCGACGCATGGCCTCGATGACCGCCTCGATGTGCGCGAGGTAGCGATTGAGCGCCTTGCGGCCGGCGGCGGTCAGCCGGTACTCGGACTTCGGGCGGCGCCCCTCGAAGCTCTTGCGGCAGCTGATGTAGCCTGCATCCTCGAGCTTGCGCGCGTGCGCGCTCAGGTTCCCGTCCGTCACGTCGAACAGCGATTTGAGGTCATTGAAGGTGAGCGGCTCGTTCACCGCGAGCGCGCTCATGATTCCGAGCCGCACTCGGCCATAGATGAGCCGATCGACCTCGGCGTCCTCCGCATCGAAGGCGAGCACCGGTTCGGGGCGCGACTTCTGCGACTCGCGGGGCCCGGAATGAGGTGCGATGTCGTGGCGCTTGCGCGCACCGGCTCTAGCGTTCACGTCGTGTCCACCCGATCAGAATTCCGAAGGCGAGATGCAGGCCGCCGAATCCGGCGCCGAGAAAAAGGTTTCCGTAAGTGGGCGGCAGCGCGAGCGCGCACACCCCGAGCAGCGCGAATGCGAGGCCCATGACACCGACGAGACGGATGGTCTGGGTGCTCGCCGCCGCGACCCCGCATCCGTAGAGCAGGAGCCAGACTCCCGGGATCATGTCGGCCGCGCCGTGCCGCCACAGCGCAAGCGTGATGACGGCGCCGGCGGCGAGAGGCGGGGTGAGGCAGAGCAGGAAGCGTCGCGCCGGTCCGCGATAGAGTGCGCTGCCCGAGCGCATGGCCTGGTGCACCATGAGCGCGCCGCCGCCGAGGAGTGCCGTGATGCTGGCGCCGAGCCATATGTCGAGCCAGTGGCTCGCGAGCGCCGGCTGCGCCGCAAGCACCGCGGCGAGCAGCCCGACCGAGCCCATAGCAACCCCCGCCGAGCCCGGCACGGCGAGCAGCCGCGCCGCATCGATCGAGGCGCGAATGTAACGCAGCGTGCCGAGGGCGTGCGCATCGAGCGCGACGGTGTTGCCGTCCGGAGCCTCGCCTCGCACGATCGACTTGCGCATGCGGTGCGAATGTAGGCAAGGACTGGCTACAACGTCAAGTTCTCTGCGTCGCAAAGTGGAGACGCGTCACAGTGGGCGCGTAAGCGTTCAGCCGTCCGGTCGGCCGCAGGGGGTTAACGCTGCGCCCAAAACGGCTCGCGGACTCCCCGGGGCGGCGTCGCCTCAGTGCTTGACCATTCCCACCATGTAGTCGACGGCTTCCTTGATCACGGCATCCGGAATGTCGGGGCGTCCGCCCTTGGCGGGCATCGTGCCTTTCTTGCCGGTGAAGCCGTGCAGCGCATGCTCATACAGGGTCGGCTTGCCTTGCGCGATGCGGGGACCCCATTCGGCGGCATCGCCAGCCTTGGGGGCGCCGGCTATGCCCATGCCGTGGCAAGCGGAGCACACTTCCTGGAACGCTTGCTGGCCGTTCTTCGGCACGGGCAGCGCGCTGCCGGCCTGGCCGGCCGACTTCGTCGGGGCGATCGCGAGTGCGGCATTGTCCTGCCCGGCGATCGCCTCGCGCGCGAAGGGGCTGATCCGCTCCGTGACGCTCGCCAGATAGTCCGGCTCGGCGTAGACCTGTGTGTTCTGCGTCTGTCCGGCGACGATGCGCGAGAGAGCGAAGAGAAAGATCGCGACGGCGACCAGCAGGCCGATCACCAGACTGAAGACATTGAAGAAGTGTGTGTCCTGATTGCTCACGATCTGCCCGATAGAGCGCTGTACCCCGATTGGGGCGGGGCAGTATAGCGGCTCGCCCCCGCGCGCCGAAACACCGGCGCGGTGAGCGTGCACGAGTCGGACGCGCGTCCGTGATTCCGCAGCGGGCGCAGTGCCTCTGGGGAGGAAGGAAGGTGGCGCGCCCGACTGGATTCGAACCAGCGACCTGCAGCTTCGGAGGCTGCCACTCTATCCAACTGAGCTACGGGCGCGCGGTCGTGCCGAGCGGCGAAGGGTATCACAGGCGGCGCGCTACTTTGACCGTGTTCGCGCCGAGCGCTGCTCGAAGGAGGCGATTCCCAGCTCTTCTTCCCGGTGCCCTCGCCGCTCCCGCGGTCGTCCCCGTCGATCTGCATCGGGAGGCGCTTGAGTCGCAACCCACAGGCTCGATTCGATCTGCCGGCGCATGCCGTCCTCGAGCGAGGCGGCCGAGAAGCCGTGCCCGACGACGCACCGAAAGCGCAGCGGCCTGTCGCGTTGGGCCCGCGAGCGGGCCGCCGCACTCCGGACAACTGAAGAGGCTGATCTCGTCCGGCTTCCGGGTGCTGCGACGAAGCTCAATGCGTGGGCGATGATGCGCGCTTCGAGCTCGAGCTCCGGCGGAACCTGAGGCGGCGGAGGCGCCTCGAGTCTTGCAAGGCGCTGCAGCTCCGTGCACGCAGCCGAGAACGGCCATCGCCCGCGCGCCCTCTACCTGCCGCAGCGCGACCGCGGGCATCTCTCCAAAGGCCGCTTCCGCCGGCTCCTGTACGAGAGCCTCCCCGCCGCATGCGCGTACACGACGCGCGGCGGTGAACGGACCGCGGGCTTGCCGGCGCCTGCGAGGATACGTGAAGCTTGCGCGAAGCTCCGCCGCACACATTAATTTTTGTCTCGCGACGATGGAGGCGAGGTTAGAATCGCTCCCGCTCGATGGAATGAGATCCGGAACTCGGGAGCGGCAGTTCTGGGATGCCCGAATGGCCAAGACCCGGCAAAAGTCCGACACGAAAAAGAGAACTGCCGTAAAGCCCCTGCAGGAGCGGCGGGAGGCGTCCCAGGCAGTCTCTGGTGCAACCGACGAGCCCGCGCGCAAGCGCGACGGCATGTTTCCTATCGTCGGGATCGGCGCCTCCGCGGGCGGTATCGAGGCCTTCAAAGCGCTGCTCGGTGCGCTGCGGGACGATGCAGGCATGGCGTACGTGTTCGTGCTGCATCTCGCGCCCTCGCACGTGAGCATGCTCGCGCAGATCCTCGCCCGCGAGACGCGGATGCCCGTCACGGAAGTGCAGGACGAGCCGGAGGTCATGCCCGACCGCGTCTACGTGATTCCGCCCGGGCGGGCGATGATCATCCGCGACGGCTGCCTGCATCTCATCCCCGAGACCGAGCTGCCGAGGCATCCGATCGACACGTTCTTCCGCTCGCTCGCGCAGGATCGCGGCCATCTCGCCATCGGCGTCGTGCTCTCGGGTAGCGCAACGGACGGCACTCTCGGCATGAGCGCGATCAAGGCGGTGGGCGGCATCACCTTCGCTCAGGACGCCTCGGCGCAGCACGATGGGATGCCGCGCAGCGCGATCGGCTCGGGCTGCGTGGATTTCATCCTCCCGCCGCGGGAGATCGCCGCAGAGCTCACTCGACTCGCCCGGCACCCCTACGTCACCGCGGCCGCCGACTTGCTCGTCGAGCCGGGAAGCGTCGATGAGCTCCTCGAGCTCGTGCGCCATCACTGCAGCGTCGATTTCAGCCAGTACAAAGCGAACACTCTGCACAGGCGGATTCGCCGCCGCATGGCCCTGCACAAGTTCGCGAGCTTCAATGAGTACGCCGCATACCTCACACACCATGCCGAAGAGATCGAGGCGCTCTGCCAGGACATCCTCATCAGCGTCACGAATTTCTTCCGCAACGCCGAAGCCTTCGAGGCGCTGAAGGCGAACGTGTTGCCGCGCCTGTTCAGGGATCGTGGCCGCCAGGACCCGGTGCGGGTCTGGGTCCTCGGCTGCTCGACCGGTGAGGAGGCCTATTCGCTCGCGATCGTTCTCGCGGAGTACGTCTCGGAAATGCGGCACGTGGGACCGGTGGCGCTGTACGCGACCGACCTCAACAACTCCTCGATCGATCGAGCGCGCGTCGGCGTCTACCCGAGGAGCATCGCCGAGGACGTCTCTCCCGATCGTCTGCAGCGCTTCTTCGTGGAGGTCGACGGCGGCTATCGAGTGACGAAGTCGATCCGCGACATGTGCATCTTCGCGAGGCAGAACGCGCTCACGGACCCGCCGTTCTCGCACATGGATCTCGTGAGCTGCCGGAACGTGATGATCTACATGGAATCAGCGCTGCAGCGCAAGCTCCTGTTCACCCTTCACTACGCGCTCAAGCCGCACGGGTATTTGTTTCTCGGCCCCTCGGAGACGATCGGCTCGAGCCGCGAGCTCTTCGACGTGGATGACGTGAAACACAAGATCTACTCGAAGAAGCCCGCGAAGCTGCGCCCCGAGCAGGCGTTCCCTGTCGCGCCGTATACGCCCCGCTCCTCGGAGCGGCGAGCCGAGCGCTGGGCCGAGCAGCCACGGGATGTGACCAACGATATCCAGCGGGAAGCCGACCGGGTCCTCCTCACGCGCTACGTACCGGCGGGCGTGCTGGTCAACGAGGAAGGCGAGGTAGTGCAGTTCCGCGGCGACACCGGGCTCTACCTCGCGCCCGCCCCGGGCAAGGCCAGCCTCAACGTCCTCAAGATGGCTCGCGAGGGACTGCTCGTCTCGCTGCGTGCGCTGCTTCAGAAATCGAAGGAGGACGCAGTCGTCCATGAGGCCGACGTGCGCGTGAAGTCGAACGGCGGCTACCGCAGCGTCGCGGTCTCGGTGATTCCCGTCCGGCATGGTCACTCCAAGGAGCGCTGGTTTTGGGTGCTGTTCGAGGATGCGAAACGCGCGCAGGAGCACATCGAGGCGGCTGCGCGGGGGCCGCGCAGCGGACAGCGCGGGCGCAAGGCGCAGGCCGCATCCGTTCAGGACCAAGACGAGCAGGTCGAACGTCTCACTCAGGAGCTCGCCGCGACGCGCGAGTATCTGCAGTCGCTCATCGAGCAGCAGGAGGCGGCTAACGAGGAGCTGCAGTCGGCGAACGAAGAAGTGCAGTCCGCCAACGAGGAGCTGCAAAGCATCAACGAGGAGCTCGAGACCTCGAAGGAGGAGATTCAGTCGAGCAACGAGGAGCTGCGGACCGTCAACGAGGAGCTGCACAACCGCAACGAGGAGCTGGGCCATCTCAACGACGATCTCAACAATCTGCTCTCGAGCGTCGAGATCGCGATCGTGATGGTCTGGCGGGACTTGAGAATCCGGCGCTTCACGCCCCTTGCCGAGCGGCATTTCAATCTGATCGCAACCGACGTTGGACGGCCGATCGGAGACATCAAACTCAATCTCGATGTCCCCGACCTTCCGCAGCTCCTCAGCGAGGCGATCGGCGCCGCATCGATCAACGAGATGGAGGTTCAGGACGGGCAAGGCCGCTGGTACCTGCTCAGCATCCGTCCGTACCGCACGCTCCAGAACAAGGTCGATGGGGCGGTGATCGTATTGATCGACATTCAGGCGCTCAAGGCGAACCAGGAAGTACTCGAGCGCCAGAGCAAACTCCTCGAACAGACGCACGAGGCGATTTTCGTGCGGGATCTCGGCGGCGAGATCGTCTATTGGAACCGCGGCGCCGAGCTGCTCTACGGCTACGCGAAAGAGGAGGCGATCGGCCGCAAGGACAAAGACCTGCTCGGCAGGGACCCGGCGCGCAACGAGGAGCTCGACAGAGCGCTCGCGGACCACGGCAAGTGGAGGGGCGAGCTCGAGCACCGCACGAAGGAAGGCCGGGTCATCGCGGTCGAAAGCATCCAGATCGTCGTCCGCGAGGGGGGACGCACGCGCGTTCTCGAGACGAATCACGATATCAACGAACGCAAGCGCCTCGAGCAGACGCTGCAGCAGCGCGTGGCGGAGCTCGCGCTCGCCGATCAGCGCAAGAACGAATTCCTCGCGCTGCTCGCTCACGAGTTGCGCAACCCACTCGCACCGCTGCGCAACGCGGTGCACATCCTCAAACGGTCCGGGCAGGAGGATGGCGAGATCGAAGCGGGGGCCCGCGGCCTGATCGAGCGTCAAGTCGCTACGATGACGCGTCTCGTCGACGATCTGCTCGATGCCGCGCGCATCAATCGCGGCCAAGTGCAGCTGCAGCTGCGGAGCACGGAGCTGCAATCCATCTTGCGCCAGGCCGTGCAGTCGACGCAGCACGTGATGGAGGAGCGCCGGCAGCACCTCTCCGTGCAGCTGCCCGCGACGCCGGTCTTGCTCGAGGCGGACCCCACGCGGCTCGAGCAGATCTTTGCGAATCTCCTCACGAACGCGGCCAAGTACACCCCGGAGGCGGGCGAGATCAAACTCACCGCGGAGGTGCTGGCTGGAAGCGATGGGTCCCCTCACCCGAGCGCTCAGGCGGTGGTTCGAATCAGCGACTCGGGAATCGGTATCGAGCCTGAGATGCTGCCCCGGGTGTTCGAGCTCTTTGCGCAGGGCGACCGGTCGCTCGGGCGGAGCCGCGGGGGACTCGGCATCGGCTTGACCATCGTTCGGAGCCTCGTCGAGCTGCACGGGGGCACGGTCACTGCGCACAGCGAGGGCCACGGCCGCGGCAGCGAGTTCATCGTGAGGCTGCCTCTCTCCCCAGGGACGTGGAAGTCCGGCGAGCCAAAGCCGCGGACCTCTCCAGGATCACGCGCGGCCGTGGACCATGGAGAGCGGAAGCCGAGCATGGAGTCACTGGGCGCAAACGGCGAGAGCGCAAACGGCGAGAGCGCAAGCCGCAAGGACGCAAACGGGGAGGCCGCGACGCGCGTGCTCGTCGTCGACGACAATCCCGACATCGCCGAGAGCACATCGCTGGTCTTGAAGCTTGCGGGCTATGAGGTGAAGACTGCGCTATCCGGGCAGGATGCGATCGATGTCGCTGCCTCGTTCCAGCCGGAAATCGTGCTGCTCGACATCGGCATGCCAGGTCTCGACGGCTACGCGGTCGCGCGTCGCCTGCGGGGCGAGCCGAAACTCAAGAACGCGCTGTTGATCGCGGTGAGCGGCTACGGAACCGCGGCGGATCATGCGCGCACGAAGCAGGCGGGCTTCGACCGCCATTTGGTGAAGCCGGTGGAGCCGGTCGCGCTTCAGCAGCTGCTCGGCGACCTCACGGCGAGGCCGCACTGAGCCCGCACCGAGCGCGCGAGAAGCCGCGCTGCGGCTCAGCCGCGGCGTGGGTGATGCTGGTGATCGAATGCGGCGAGGTCGTCGATCAGCTGGATGAGCTCAGCGTGCCCGCCCGCCTTGCCGACGTCCGTCGAGTACTTGCCAGCGACTGCGACGAACGGCACGCCCTCGACGTGATAGCGCTCGGTGATCTCCTGAGCGTGCTGCAGATCCGATTTCACGCCGGATGAGTTGTACGCATCGGTGAAGGCCTTCGCGTCGATGCCGTTCGACTTCGCCCAGTCGAGCTGCTTTACGAAGCTGTCCTGCTCGTTCGTGCCGAGGAGCAGATCCCCGCCGTGCATGGTGTCGAACGCTTTCTCGACGAGGTCGTCGCGATGCAGCGTCTCGAGGGTGTAGTAGAGCTGCGCGTGCAGGCGGTGCGCCGGTCCCCACATCACCGGCACCCGTACGAAATCGACGTAGCTCGGCTTGTCCTTCAGCCAGTTGCGAATGTACGGCTCGAGCGCATAGCAGTGAGGGCAGCCGAGCCAGAACACCTCGAGCACCTCGATTTTCCCGCGCGGTGCAACCGTCGGTTGAGCGGGAACGACGGGGTCGTAGTTGACCCCGGCCTTCCAGTGCCCGCCGGGCAGGGCGTCATCCGTGGCAGCGGCGGCCGCGAAACTCGCCGCCGCGAGAACGATGGCGAGCAGAGTCGCAGTCGGACGAGATCTCAAACGTTGCATGTGCTCTCCACTCCCGGGCGGCTCATCGCATGCCCTGGACGTACGATGCCACGTTGCGCATATCCTCGGGCGTGAGGAGCTTCGCGATCGTGGCCATCATCTCGCCGTTGCGGCTGTGGGGCTTGTTGGCAGCGGCCCCCGAGTAGCGTGCACCGCTTGCGAAATCCTGGAGCTGCTTGATGACGTACACGGCGTACTGCGCGCGCAGCGCCGGGTATCCGGCCGCGAGATTGCCGCGTCCGACCGGCCCGTGGCAGGCGATGCATGCCGGAATGCTCCGCGAGGGATCGCCCGTTTTGTAGAGCTGCTCGCCCGCCTTCCAGTAGGAGGGATCCGCCTCGCCGCCGAGCGGCGTCTGGTTCTCGTAGTACACCGCGATGTTGTCGATGTCCTTGTCCGAGAGCGTCGTCGCCATCGGCATCATCACCGGATTCGTGCGTACGCCGTCCTTGAACAGGTGCAGCTGCTCGTCGATGTAGACCGCATTCTGCCCCGCGAGCCGCGGCCACATCGGGTTGGTGCTGTTGCCGTTGGGGCCATGACACGCCGTGCAAGTGCCGACCTTTGTGGCCCCTGCCTGAGCAGTACCGTCGCCATAGGGATAGAGCGTAAGGGTCGGTGCGGCGGACCAGGCCACCGCGGCCGGCAGAGCGAGGCCGATCATGGCCACGGTGGCGTGAGCGAGCCGCAGTGCGGCGCGCGCTCCAGTGCGTGCTTTCAAGGTGCGTGGTCCTTTCGAGTCGCGAAAGCCAAGCGCGCCACAGCCATGAGGCTGCGCAGCCCGCTTGAGCGGGTTGCCCTCGGGCGCGAAGGCCGCGAATTGTACACTACGGTTTTCCGCATCCGGGATGCCGCGGTGGCAGGCTTCGCTCACGCGCGATTTCTTCTGAGCGTCGCATCGCTCGCGCAGTTCCCGCCCGACCACGGTGCGGAGGTCGCTTTCGCGGGCCGCTCGAATGCAGGCAAGTCGAGCGCCCTCAATGCAATTCTCGCGCGCCGCGCCCTCGCGCGCACCGGGAAGACTCCCGGCCGCACGCGGCTGCTCAATTATTTCGAGCTCGGTGCCGCAGCCCGCATCGTCGATCTGCCGGGCTATGGTTATGCGCAAGTCTCCGAGCGCGAGCGGCTCGCCTGGCAGCCGCTGCTCGCGCGATTGCGCGAGAGGCGCTCGCTGCGCGGGCTCTTTCTCATCATCGATGCACGCCGCGAGGTGACTGCTCTCGATTTGGCGCTCATCGACTGGGCCGCCCACGCCCCGGTGCACGTTCTGCTCACGAAAGCCGACAAGCTCAACCGGAGCGATGCCGCCCGGGCCTTGAGGAATGCGCGCGCTGCGCTTTCGCAGCCGACCGTGCAGCTTTTTTCGGCGGTGAGCGGAGAGGGAGTGAGCGAGGCGCAGCAGGTGCTGCGCGAATGGCTCGGGGATAAAAAAACCCCGGAGACCTCAGGCGAGGTCACCGGGGCAGACTAACCCGGCACAGGTCTCATGAACCGGGTCTTACCCGCTCAGGGAGGGAAGCGGGGAGTGCTGGAGGCACTCGCTAAATTAGACGGACTGCCCCTGAGGAAGTTCCGCGCAAGCGCGTTAAAAGAACCCGTGCAGAGACAATGGCTTACGAAGAATGCTGTAGCTTCGGCGCCACATTTTATCGATGCGCCTGGTCCCAGTTCTCGCCGACGCCGATCTCGATGGCGAGCGGTACCGTGAGCTCGGCTGAGCTCACCATGCGCTCCCGGATGACGCCCGCGACCCGCTCGACGGCGTCCTCGGCCACCTCGAGCACCAGCTCGTCGTGAACCTGCATGATGAGACGTGCCGGTGCGTCCTCGCGCACGCACCAGGCATCGACCGCGATCATCGCGCGCTTGATGATGTCAGCGGCCGTTCCCTGCATGGGCGCGTTGATGGCGCTGCGCTCGGCGTATTGCTGAAGGGACCGGTTGCTCGAGCGGATGTCCGGCAAGTAGAGCCGTCGCCCGTAGACGGTCTCGACGTGGCCGATCTCCCGGGCGCGCGTGCGGGTCTCGTCCATGTAGCGCTTCACGCCGGGGTAGCGCGCGAAGTAGCGCTCCACATACTGCTGCGCCGAGCCGCGGTCGATGCCGAGCTGGCGCGCGAGGCCGAACGCAGACATGCCGTAGATGAGGCCGAAATTGATCGTCTTCGCGAGCCGGCGCTGATCGGCGCTCACCGCCTCGAGCGGCACTGCGAAGATTTCGGCGGCCGTCGCCTGGTGAACGTCGCGGTCCTCGGCAAAGGCCCGCAGCAGCCCTTCATCGCCCGACAGATGCGCCATGATCCGGAGCTCGATCTGGGAGTAGTCGGCGGCGAGCAGCCGATATCCCGGCGGCGCGACGAACGCCTGGCGAATGCGGCGCCCCTCCGGTGTGCGGATCGGAATGTTCTGCAGATTCGGGTCGGAGGATGAGAGCCGACCGGTCTGTGCGACCGCCTGATGATAGGAGGTGTGCACGCGGCCCGTGCGCTCGTTGATCTGCTCGGGAAGTCGATCCGTGTAGGTCGATTTGAGCTTCGCGAGCGCGCGGTAGTCGAGCACGATCCGCGGCAGCGGGAAGCTCGCCGCGAGCTCCTCGAGCACATCCTCGGCGGTCGAGGGCTGGCCCGTCGGCGTCTTGCGCAACACGGGCAGCCGGAGCTTCTCGTAGAGGATCTGCTGCAGCTGCTTCGGGGACTCGATGTTGAATTCGTAGCCGGCGGCGCGCTGCGCGTCCGTGAGCAGCTGCGCGAGGCGCGCGGTGATCTCTGCGCTCTGCGCCTCGAGCCGCGCGCGGTCGATCAGCACCCCGCGCCGCTCCATGCGGTAGAGCACCGGGACGAGCGGCTGCTCGAGCTCCTCATACAGAGCACGCAGCTTCGGCGTCGCTTCGATCTGCGACCAGAGCGTGCCGTGCAGGCGCAGAGTCACGTCCGTATCCGCGGCCGAGTATTCGGCCGCAAGCTCGACCGGTACCTGATTGAAGGCGAGCTGCCTGGCGCCGCGCCCGGCCACGTCCTCGAGTCTGATCGTGGTCACGCCGAGATAGCGCGCCGCCGTCGAGTCGTTGTCGTGGCGTGTCGCGACGCTGTTCAGCACGTAAGACTCGAGCATCGAGTCGTAGCGCAAGCCTGCAAGCCGGATGCCGTGATTCGCGAGCAGGTGCGCATCGTATTTGAGATGGTGGCCGAGCTTGCCCCGATCGGGGGCCTCGAGGATCGGCTTCAGCGCTGCGAGCACCCGGTCGCGGTCGAGCTGCGCGGGGGCGCCCGCGTAGTCGTGCCGCAGCGGGATGTATGCCGCGGCGCCCGGCTCGATGCAAAAGGAGATGCCGACGATCTCGGCGCGCATGTAGTCGAGGCTCGTCGCCTCGATGTCGAAGGCGAACAGCTCCGCATCGCGCAGTTGCGCGATCCAGCGCTCGAGGGCCGACCATTCGTAGATCGTCTCGTAGCGGCGCTCCGAGGCGAGGGCGGCGGTCGCAATGCCTGGTGCGCTCGCCGTGCCGGCGGTGCCGGGCGTGCCGGCGCTGCCTGGCGTGCCGGCGCTGCCCGGCGTGCCGGCGCTGCCTGTAGCATCGGAGACGGAGGGACTAACCCCGCCCTCGAGCTGCCTGAGGAGAGCGCGAAATTCGTAGCGCGAGTACAGCTCACGAAGCCGCGCCGCATCGGGCTTCGAGGGCTTCAGCTCCTCGAGCGTGAGCGGCAAGTCGAGATCGGTGTGCAGCATCGCGAGCTTTCGCGAGAGCTCGAGCGCGGCGAGGCTCGAGCGCAGATTCTCCCCGACCTTGCCTTCGATCTCGTCCGCGTGCGCGATGAGGGCATCGAGTGTTTGATATCGGCCGAGCCATTTGGCTGCAGTCTTCGGCCCGACTTTCGCGACACCGGGGATGTTGTCCACGGAATCCCCGACGAGGGCGAGATAATCGACGATCTGTTCCGGATGCACATCGAATTTGGCTTTGACGCCCGCGCGGTCGAGCGTGGTGTTCGACATGGTATTGACGACGGTGATCGACTCATCGACGAGCTGCGCCATGTCCTTGTCGATCGTCGAGATGACGACGCGACAACCCGCGCGGGCGGCGCGGCAGGCGAGCGTGCCGATCACATCGTCGGCCTCGACGCCTTCCAGCCGGATGAGCGGCAGCCCGAGCGCACGGACGATGGCGTACAGCGGCTCGATCTGCGAACGCAAGTCATCGGGCATCGGCGGGCGGTGCGCCTTGTACTGCTCGAACAGGTCGTCACGAAACGTGCGCCCCGGTGCATCGAACACCACCGCGATGTGATCGGGCCGCTGCTCTCGCATGAATTTGAGCAGCATGTTCACCACGCCGTATACGGCGCCCGTCGGCTCACCCCGCGAATTGGCGAGCGGGGGCAGCGCATGGAACGCGCGATACAAGTACGAGGAGCCGTCGACGAGAACGAGTGTGGTGGGCATGAGAGGCGGCGCACGGTGCGCCCGGCGCAAAGAGGCGAATTATAGCGAACGGCTATGCTGCACTGCAGCGCCCTGTCAACGCTCCCATTGCTACCGCGCTATTGAGCAGCATGCGAGCGTCAGTCGAACCGGCCATCGCGACCAACCGCTACGGCCTCGGGGCCCGCCCGGGGGATCTCGCTCACGTCGCCGCCGATCCGCGAGGATGGCTGCTCGAGCAGCTTGCGGGCGGACCGCCGCAGCTCGATGCGCCGGGCCTCAGAGGCTCGGCGGACATCCTGGCCGATGCGCTCGCGATCCGGCGCGAGCGGCGCGATTTGAAACGTGCAGCCCGCACGAGCGATGCCGCCGCCGCACAACTCGCCGCCGCCGAGAAGGTCGTGCAGCTCTACCGGCCCATCTACCTCACCGAGGCGACGGTGCGGCTGCGAGCGGCAGTCGAGACGGAACGGCCGTTCATCGAGCGGCTCGTGCACTTCTGGAGCAATCATTTCGCCGTCTCGATCGACAAGCTCGCGGTGCTCGGGCTCGCCGGCGCGTTCGAGCGCGAGGCGATTCGCCCGCACGTGCTCGGAACCTTTACCGAGCTCACGCTCGCCGTCGAGCAGCATCCGGCGATGCTGATTTATCTCGACAATCAGATGTCGGCCGGCCCCGACTCACCGATCGTCCGTCGCGCCGAGCGTCGCCAAACGGGGGTGCTGCCCGGGATCAACGAGAATCTCGCGCGCGAGATCATGGAGCTGCACACGCTCGGCGTCGACGGCGGCTACACCCAGGCGGATGTGACCACCTTCGCAAAGGTGATTTCCGGCTGGTCGATCGGCGGGGCTCCGGGGCGGCTCTTCGACGGCGCACCCGGACGATTCAAATTCCGGCCGGCGCTGCACGAGCCCGGGCCGCAGACGATTCTCGGCGAGCGTTACGATCAGCCGGGCATCGATCAAGGCATCGCGGTCCTCACCGCTCTGACGCGCCATCCGGCAACCGCACGGCACATTGCCGGAAAGCTCGTGCGTCACTTCGCGGCAGACGATCCTCCTGCAACGGCAGTCGAGCGCATCGCGCAGGTCTTTCTCGAGAGCAACGGCGATCTGCGGGCGCTCTATCGCGCGCTCATCGAATCTCCCGAGCCGTGGGCGCAACCGCTCGCAAAGTTCAAGACGCCCTCGGATTACGTGATCTCCACTTATCGAGGTCTCGAGCTGCCCGTTCGCGAAGGCAAGGGTGCGCTCGCGAGCTTCGAGGTGCTCGGGCAGCGCACGTACTCGCCGGGCTCGCCCGCGGGCTGGCCCGATCGCGCGTCGGATTGGGATGGCGCATCCGCCGTCCTGCAACGGGTGGAGTGGTCGGATACCCTCGGTGAGCGGCTCGGATCGCGTTACGACGCTCGGGCGCTGGCGCCCCAGCTCCTCGGGGACACGTTGAGCGCGCGAACGCGCGCGGCCATCGAGCACGCGGCAAGCGCATCGCAAGCGCTCACCCTACTCCTCGCCGCGCCAGAGTTCGTGCGGAGGTGAGGACGATTATGAAGCCAATCGATCGGCGTGATTTCTTGCGGGGCGGCACGCTTGCCGCGGCGGCGGGAATCGCAGGAGCGGGGGCGCTGCTCACGACGCGAGTCGTGTTTGCCGGAAGCGAAGCTCGCGTGCAGGGCGCGGTCGAGGACCCGCGCCTCGTGCTCATCATTCTGCGCGGCGCGATGGACGGGCTCGCCGCCGTTCCCCCTTGCGGCGATCCGCACTACGCGAGTCTGAGAGAGGAAATTGCGCTGCCTGCTCCGGGGAGCTCGGGCGGTGCGCTCGCGCTCGATGGCACCTTTGCGCTGCATCCCTCGTTCGGCTTCCTTCACGATTGCTACGGCGCGGGCGAACTGCTCGTATTCCATGCGGTGGCAAGCCCTTATCGCGCGCGCTCGCACTTCGACGGACAGGACGTGCTGGAGAACGGCACCGGTCAACCGCACGCCCTCAGAACCGGCTGGCTCAATCGAGCGCTCGCCGCGCTGCCGACTGTGCCGGAGCGATCTTCAGCGCGAGGCGCCGCACGCGTCCCGCGGCAGCTCGGCGTCGCACTCGGACAGAACGTGCCGCTCGTGATGCGCGGGCCTGCAGATGTGGGCTCGTGGACCCCTGCGCGACTCCCGCCGCTCGGTGAGGACACGCTCGCGAGGATCGAGGATTTGTACGCCCGCGATCCAGTGCTCGGGCGGCGGCTCGCCGATGCGCTCGCGGCGCAAGCGATGGCCGATCCGGGCGGCGACGGTGCCCTGCCACGCTTGAGCGCGCAGCATCCCTCGGGCATGCGGCCTGCGCCCAAGGCTGGCGGGCGATATACCGAGACCATCCGTGCCGCCGCGAGCTTTCTGCGGCGCGAGGATGGACCGCGCGTCGCGGTGTTCGACACGAACGGCTGGGACACGCACGCGAACGAGGGTGGCGCGCATGGCGCGCTCGGTCAGCGATTCGCCGTGCTCGATGCGGCGCTGCGGGCGTTCAAGGAGGACCTCGGCGCCGCCTGGCGCGCGACCGCCGTGCTGCTCGTGACAGAATTCGGTCGCACCGCCGCGGTCAACGGCACGCGCGGCACGGACCACGGCACTGCGACCGCGGCCTTTTTGCTCGGGGGTGCGGTTCGGGGCGGCCGCGTCATCGCGGATTGGCCGGGACTCACCGAGCGCGCCCTTTACGAGGGACGCGACCTCGCGGCAACGCTCGATCTGCGCTCGGTTCTGAAGGGGCTCCTTCATGAGCAGCTCGGCGTCGCCCCGCGCTCGCTCGAGGATTCGGTTTTCCCGCGGAGCGCGCATGCGGCTGCGCTTACGCATCTGCTGAGAGGCTGAAGGAATCTTGCCGGCGATTGCATTGCGCGGGCGCGAGTCCGGACGCTATCCTTTCTCTTCATGCACGTGGGGAGTGCGCGGCCCTGGGCGCCGCCTCGCGAGGCTGATCAGTAACAATAACGGGCGGGCCTGCAGCCCTCGGCCGCAGGAACGTGCGGTCGGGAAACCGGCCTGCGCCGGGCGAGGGTCTGCACGTGACGGAATCGGCTGCCGCTCCGCGGCCCAGCCTCATATTGCGTGTCGATGCGCGACTCCTGCGCGCTGCATTCGGCGTCCTCGCGCTGAACGTCGCTTGGTCCCTCGCGATGGCCGCCCCCGGTCCGGACCCGACCGAGGAACAGCTCGTCCACATGTCGCTCCAGGACCTGACGAATGTCGAGGTCACCTCCGTCTCGAAGAGCGCCGAGCCCCTCAGCCGGGCGCCGGCCGCGGTCTACGTGATCACGCACGATGAGATCGTCCGCTCCGGGGCGACGAGCATCGCGGAAGCCTTGCGGCTCGCACCGAACCTGCAGGTGCGGCGGCTCACCTCGACGAGCTACGCGATCAGCGCGCGGGGCTTCGGCGGCAATCAGGGAGATCAGAATTTCTCGAACAAGCTGCTCGTGCTGATAGACGGGCGCAGCGTGTACAGCCCGCTCTTCTCGGGCGTGTATTTCGATGCGCAGAACGTGCTGCTGCAGGACGTGGACCGGATCGAAATCGTGAGCGGTCCGGGCGCGACGCTCTGGGGCGCCAACGCGATGAACGGCGTCATCAACATCATCACGCGGCCGGCCTATCTCTCCCAGGGGACGTTCGCCTCGTCAAGTGCCGGCAATCAGGAGCAGAACGGGAATGTCCGCTACGGCGGGAAAATCAACGATGAGACGGCGTACCGGCTCTACGGGCTCGCGTTCCGGCGCGATGCGCTCGAGCTGCCCGATGGCGCGAGCGCGCGCGATGCGTGGTGGAATGGGCAGACGGGATTTCGCATCGACTCGGCGAGCGCCGATGACAGCCTGACCGTCCAGGGCGATGTGTATCACGCGATCGAGGATCAACCCGGCGCCGCGAGCCAGCTGGTCGCGGGCGCGAACGTGCTCGGCCGATGGCAGCACCACACGGCGCGCTCGGACCTGCAGGTGCAGGCCTATTTCGACGATTCCCAGCGCGGAACCCCGAACGGCGGCGCAGGCTTCGTCCTGCATACCTACGACATCGAGGTGCAGCAGTCCCTCGGGGTGGGCGCCGCGAATCGCCTGGTCTGGGGCGCGGGCGAGCGGCTCAACAACTACGAGCTGCGCACCGTTCCCGGCCCTGCTACGAGCCTGCTGTTCGATCCGACCCACCGCTCGCTGACCCTCGCGAACATCTTCGCGCAGGACACGTGGACCATCGTTCCCGCGTTGAGCCTGACGGCGGGAATCAAGCTCGAGGACGACGCCTTCTCGGGATGGGCTTTCCAACCCGACGCGCGACTCTCGTGGATGGTAACCGACACCCACCAGCTCTGGGCGGCCGTCTCGCGCGCCATCCGATCGCCGACCCCGTTCGACGAGGACGTGCAGGAGAAGGTCGGCCAGGTCGTGTTCCTGACGGGCAACCGGGATTTCAAGCCCGAGCGGGTCACGGCCTACGAGGTCGGCTATCGCGGACAGCCTCTCGCGAGGCTCTCTCTGTCCGCGTCGGTCTTCTACAATCATTACGATGATCTGCGAACGATCAATGCCGGGCCCAGTGCCGGGCCGGCGCCGTTCGGGCTGCCGCTCTCGTGGGGCAACGATATGACGGGGAACACCTACGGAGTCGAGGCTTGGGCGGATGTGCAGATAACCGATTGGTGGCGTCTGTCTCCGGGATTCCGATCCCTGCACGAGGAGCTGCGCTTCAAACCGGGATACGTCGCGGTCGTCGGCATCTCTCAGGCAGGGGACGATCCGAGCGCGCAGGGCTTCCTCAAATCCTCGATGGATCTCGGCCCGCACGTCACCTTCGATGCAGCGCTCCGCTACGTCAATGCGCTGCCCGATCCGGCGTTGCCGAGCTACTATGAGATGAGCGCGCGACTCGCATGGCGCGTGCTGCCGCGGCTCGAGCTCGCGCTCTCGGGAAAGAATCTGCTGCATGCCCGCCATCTCGAATACCCCTCCCCGGACGGCGAGGCGATCCCGCGCAGCGGAATGCTCGAAGTGCGCTGGGGATTTTGAGCCGTGTCGCACCGCCCCGCTGAAACCCTGCTCACTCGACGAGGCGTCCTGAGCCTCCTCGCCCAGATGGCCGGATTCGGTCTCGCCGCGGGATGCCTGCTCGGCCCGGGGTGCGCCCTCGGCGCGGAGGTGTATTCGGAGGATGCGGTCAAGGCCGCCTTTCTCTATCGCTTTGCGGGATACGTGACCTGGCCGCCGCAGAGGATGCGGAATGAGCGCAGCTTCACGATCGCCGTGCTCGGCGCCGATTCCGTCGCCAAAGAGCTCGAGGGGATCGTTGCGAATCGGTCGATCGATGGACTGCCCGTGCGGGTGATCCGGATCGACTCCGTTCGCAAGATCGGGGGCGCGCAGATGCTCTACTTGCGCGCACGCTCGACCGAGAGGTTGCGCGAGGAGATTGCAAAGATCGCATCCCAGCCCACCCTCGTCGTCACCGACACGGCGGGCGGGCTCGATGCCGGGAGCACCGTCAATTTTCTGCTCGTGGACCGGCGGGTGCGCTTCGAGGTGTCGCTCGCGGCTGCCGACCGCGCCCGTCTGAAAGTAAGCGCGGAGCTGCTGTCCGTGGCGGCTCGCGTCGAGGGCGATCGTCGCCGATCCGACATCTCCTGCGCGCCGTTTGAGTCGTTCGAGACGCGCTGTCCGGCGCGTTACGGTTAGCCCGGAGCGGTCCGTGCGCGCGAGCAGGCAATCGGTCCGCGGAAAGCTCCTGCGCGTCGTCATGCTCACGACGCTTGCGGCACTCCTCATTGCCGGCATCGCCATGTTGACGAGCGATCTGGCCGCCTACCGGCGCTCCTGGGCGTCGGACCTGACGACCGAGGCGCACATCCTGGCGCTCTCCACCGCACCGGCGCTGGCCTTCGACGATCCGCAGGTCGCCGCACGCGAGTTGACCGCACTGCGCGTGCGTCCGGGCCTGCGCGTTGCAGCACTCTACGATGCCAAGGGCAGGCTCTTCTCGCACTGGGTGGCCCCGGACGAGAAGCCGCCCGCTGCGACGATCGCGCCCGCGCGCCTGCGAGCAT
Organism: Steroidobacteraceae bacterium; assembly: GCA_035606175.1. Classification (GTDB taxonomy): domain Bacteria; phylum Pseudomonadota; class Gammaproteobacteria; order Steroidobacterales; family Steroidobacteraceae; genus JASHUC01. The sequence continues at coordinate 25,396 of DATNFW010000035.1, forward strand.
TGAGTGGAGCTGCGCGCATCTCCGGCGAGCGCGTCTTCATCTATCAAAGCGTGACTCAGCGCGATGAATGGCTCGGCACCGTGTATCTGCGGGCGCAGTACTCGGTGCTCGGACGACTGCAGACTTATTTCGGGATCTTCGTGCTCGTGACGGTCGGCAGCCTGTTCCTCGCGCTCGCTCTCTCGCGGCGCCTGCAGGAGTCGATCACCGAGCCGCTCGCCGCCATGGCGAAAGTCGCGCAGCAGGTGATCCAGAATCGGAACTACTCGCTCCGCGCGGAGAAGAAGAGCGACGACGAGATCGGGATCGTCGTCGATGCGTTCAACGGGATGCTCGATGAGGTGCAGGCGCGCAATCAGGCGCTGCGCGAGGCGGATCGTCGCAAGGACGAGTTTCTGGCGACGCTCGCGCACGAGCTCCGCAACCCGCTCGCGCCGATCCGTCAGGCCTCGAAGATTCTCGATTCCGAGCGCGCGAACGAGCACCAGCGTCGCTGGGCCCGCGAGATCATCGGCCGGCAGGTGCAGCGCATGGCGCTGCTGCTCGATGACCTTCTCGATGTTTCCCGGATCACGCGGGGGCGGCTCGAGCTGCGCAAGGAGCCGGTCGAGCTCGCAGACGTCGTCAGCTCGGCGGTCGAGGTCGCCCGTCCGCTGATCGATGCCAAGGAGCACGTGCTCGAGGTCCGCTTGCCCGCTCAGACGGTGCGCCTGCAGGCCGATCCGCTCAGATTCTCGCAGGCGCTTTCGAACCTGCTCACGAACGCGGCCAAATATACGGATCGGGGCGGCCGGATCGTGCTTGCGGCGGCACACTCCGAAGATGAGCTGCGCGTGTCGGTCGAGGACACGGGCATCGGCCTGAGCCGGCAAGCGTTGCCGAGACTCTTTCAGCCGTTCACGCAGCTCGATCCCTCCGCCGATCATTCGGAGGGCGGACTCGGAATCGGCCTTGCGCTCGTCAAGGGCCTGATCGAGCTGCACGGCGGGTCGGTAGAGGTTGCAAGTCCCGGGCTCGGTCAAGGCACGACGTTTACGGTGCATTTGCCCTATTCGGCCCTCGCTTCGGATGAGGCCGGCAAGCGATCCATGCAGTTGACCCAAGCGCGACCCGCCGAGCGGCGCAAGGTGCTCGTGGTCGACGACAATCGAGACGCCGCCGGAACGCTCGGGGTTCTGCTGCGCATGGCCGGACATCACGTGTCCGTCGCGCATCGGGGCGAGGACGCATTGAGCCTCGCGGAGCGCGAGCATCCGCAGGTCTACATTCTCGACATCGGCATGCCCGAGATGAGCGGTTACGAGCTCGCCGAGCGCATCCGACGGGAGAGCTGGGGAAGGCAGGCGCTGCTCATCGCATTGACGGGCTGGGGCCAGCCTGCCGACAAGGAGCGCGCGACGGCCGCCGGGTTCGACCACCACCTGACGAAGCCCATGGACCCCGAAGAGCTCGAGAGAATCCTCACGGCATTCGGCGAGGAGGCCTCGGGGGATCGGCTCACCGGCGACAGCAGCGCCTGATCGCGAGCGGGCAAGCCGGGGGCGCCGGGGGCGCCCTGGACGCGGGCGACGCCTGCGACGCCCAGGGGCGTCATCGGTCCGGAGCGGCAGAGCTCGTTGAGCTCGAGGCGCTCGATGAGGCCGACGACGTCGCGGCCGGTCGCGTGACCACGGTACCGGTGTGCTCCGGCAGGTAGAGCGGCCCCTTCTGACCACACCCGGCCGCAACGAGGGCGCACGCCGCGGCGAGTATTCCGCTCATCGCGACGCAACGTGCGCCGCGCGGTCTGCGGCGGGCCCGGGACGCACGCGTCATCGGTCTTTCAACTCCTTCAACTCCTTTGCGACGCGGCGGTACGCCTCGCGAAAGGAGATGCCCTCGCTCGCCACGAGCGCGTAGGCCTGCTCGGCGGCATGGATCGCCGGGTCGAGCCTCACCCGCTCGGATCGAAAGCGCATCGCGTCGATCGCCGGCGGAAGCACCTCGAGTGTTGCCGCTGCGAGGTCGATCCCGCGAAAGAGCGGCGCCTTGATGAGCTGCAAATCGCGTTGATACCCCGAGGGAAGCTTCGCGCACACGCCGAGCACCTCGGCGAGGCACGCGTGCGCCGCGGCGGCTCGCCCGCGCACGAGCTCGAAGAGGTCCGGGTTGCGCTTCTGCGGCATGATCGATGAGCCCGTCGTGAACGCATCGGGCAGCTCGAGAAAGCCGAACTCCTGCGTATAAAAGAGCAGCACGTCGGCAGCGAAGCGGCCGAGATCCTGCATGAGCAGCGTGATCTCGAAGAGCAGGTGTGCCTCGGCCTTGCCGCGGGAGAGCTGCACGGCGGTGACGGGCGTCTGCACGCTCGCGAAGCCGAGCGCGCTCGCGGTGGCCTCGCGATCGAGCATCAAACCGGGCGTGCCGTAGCCCGCGGCGGAGCCGAGCGGACTCGAGCTCACGCGGCGCAGCGCCGCCCGAAGGCCCGCGGCATCGTCGCGAATTTCAGCGGCGAAGCCGCCGGTCCAGAGCGCCACCGAGCTCGGCATGGCCTGCTGCATGTGCGTGTAGCCGGGCAGTGCGACGCCGGCATGCCGCTCACCGAGCGCATCGAGTGCACCTGCGATTCGCTCGGCTCCCGCCGCGAGTGCAGCGACGACCTCGCGCAGGTATAGCCGGATCGCGGTGAGTACTTGATCGTTGCGCGAGCGGCCGAGATGTACGCGGCCGCCCGCCGGCCCGATGCGCTCCGTCAGCCGCCGCTCGAGTGCGGTCTGCCCGTCCTCATCGGCGAGCTCGATGTGCCAGAGACCGCGCGCATGCTCGTCGGCGAGCGCGAGGAGCCCCGAGCGGATGGCGTCGAGGTCGCTCTGCCCGAGTAGCCCGCGCGCGCAGAGCATTTGCACGTGAGCGATCGAGGCCTCGACGTCGAAGCGGACGAGCCGCTCGTCGAGCGCAAAATCCTCCCCGGCGGTGTACCGCAGCACCTGCTCGTCGAGGGGCGCGCCCTTGTCCCAGAGCCGCGTCATGACGCGATCAGCCGCTCGCCTGCTGCTCGGCGGCGGAGAGGGCGTTCACATCCGGGACGATGAGTGTTCCGGTCCCCTCGTTGGTGAACACCTCGCCCAGGATGCCCTCGGGGGCCTTGTAGGAGACGACGTGCACGCGTTTGACGCCGCCGCGTATCGCGCTCTCGATGGCCTTCGCCTTCGGGAGCATGCCGTCTGCGATGCGCGCCTCGCCGCGCAATCGCTCGAGCCCCGCGAGATCGGTGTAGGAGATGAGCGAGCCCGGATCGTCGAGCCGCTCGAGAATGCCGGGCGCTCCGGTGCAGAGGATCAGCTTCTCGGCACCGAGAGCCGCTCCGAGCTCCGCCGCGACGGTGTCGGCATTGATGTTGAGCAGCACGCCGTGGGCATCCGCCGACAGCGGGCTCACGACAGGCATGAGCCCATTGTCGAGAAGCTTGCGGATGACCAGCGGGTCGATGCTCTCGATGTCTCCGACGAACCCGAAGTCCACCATCTCGCCGGTGCCTTCCACGCGTACGGGCGGACGCCGGTGCGCGCGGACGAGGCCCGCATCGACGCCGCTCACGCCCACCGCATCGATCGACAGCTCGCGGCAGATCGCGAGGATCCGCGTGTTGATGAGGCCGCTCAAAACCATGGCGGTCACCTCGATCGCGCGCTCGTCGGTCACGCGGCGTCCCTGCACCATGCGCGTCGTCACACCGAGCGACTCGGATATCTCGGTGAGCTGCGGGCCGCCGCCGTGCACCAGCACGACCCGCACGCCGAAGTAGTGCAGAATTCCGATTTGCTCGATGAGCGTGCGCGTCGAGGCGATATCTGCGAAGACGCCGCCGCCTGCCTTCACGACGAAGGTCCGTCCCTTGTAGAGGCGGATGTAGGGCGCCGCGTTCCGCAGCGCCCGGATCGCGAGCGCCTGATCCGTCTTTTGCATCAGCACTTTCCAATACCTCGCAAGCAGCCCGCGTTGAAGCGATGTCCGCGTCTTACGCGCCGGCCGTCGATTTGAGCATTCGGTACAGCACGGCCATCTGCACCGCGAGGCGGTTGCGCGCCTCTGCGACGACGACGCTGCGCGGCCCGTCGAGCACCTCGTCGGCGACGGCCGTGTTGCGGCGGACCGGAAGGCAGTGCATCAGCCGGCACTGCTGCGCCGCGCGCGCGAACCAGCTTTCGCGCACACACCAATCGGTGAGTCCTTTGCGCAGCCTCGCGTCATGCTCGGCATCGCCGTAAGGTGCGGTCGCGCCCCACTCCTTCGCGTACACGACGTGCGCGCCGTCGAGGGCTTCCTCGCGGTCGCTCGTCTCGCGTACGGACCCGCCGGAGGCCGCCGCAGCGCGGCGCGCCTTGTCGAGAATCGGCGCCGGAAGTCCAAAGCCCTCCGGCCGCAGCACGAGCACCTCCATCCCGCGCATCGCCGCCATGTGCACCGCGGCCGAGGGCACCGCAAGCGGCAGAGCGCGCGGATGATAGACCCAGGAGAGCACGAATTTGCCGCGGCGTGGCGTGCCGAAATCATCCATCGTCTTCCAGTCCGCGAGCGCCTGACAGGGATGATTCGCCGCGGACTCGAGATTGATGAGCGGCTTGTCGATGAGCTCGGCCATGGTGTTGAAGCTCTTCTCGGCGAGATCGTCCTCGAGCCGCTTGCCCTCGCCGAAGGAGCGGATACCGACGGCATCGCAGTAGGAAGAGAGGACAGGAATGCCTTCGCGCACGTGCTCGGCGGCCGCGCCGCTCATCACCGTGCCGAGCCGCGTCTCCATCTCGTAGGTGCCCTTGCCCGGTGTGATGACGAACGAGGCACCTCCGAGGCGCGCCATGCCCGCCTGAAAGGAGGCGAGCGTACGAAGCGATGGATTGAAGAACAGGAGTCCCAGCACCTTGCCTGCGAGCGCGTGCGGCTCGGGGCGCTGCTCGAGCCGACGGGCGAGATCGAGGAGCGCCAGGATCTCATCGCGCTCGAAATCCGCGAGATCGACGAAGCGTCTGAGACTCATGGCGGCAGACCGGCGAGCGCTTCCTTGAGCAGATCGACGTGCGATTCCTCGAGAATGAACGGCGCGAGGATGCGCAGCACGTGCGGATCGGCGCTCGTGCCGGCGAGAATTCCGCGTGCGAGAAGCTCGGCCTGCACCTCCTTCGCCGGTCGCGTGGTGATGAGCCCGAGCAGCAATCCCGCGCCCTGGAAGTCACGGACCGGCCCCACGCGGCACGTCTCGCGGATGTACGCCGAGACGCGCCGCACGCGCGCGAGCAGCTTTTCCGATTCGATCGCCTCGATCACTGCCTCGATCGCGGCGCAGGCGAGCGGGCCGCCTCCGAAGGTCGTGCCGAGCAGGTCGATCTCCAATGCCGCAGCGACGCGCGACGACATGAGCAGCGCCGCGCACGGGAAGCCGTTGCCGAGTGCCTTGGCCGTCGTGATCATGTCGGGCGTGACGCCGTAGAGATTCGCGGCGAAGGGATGCCCCGTGCGGCCCATCCCGCACTGCACCTCATCGAAGATGAGTAGCGCACCGACCTCATCGCAGCGGCGCCGCAGCGCCTCGAGGAACGACCGGCCCATGTCGAACGCGCCACCGAGCCCCTGCACGGGCTCGACGATGACCGCGGCCGTCTCGCCGGTCACGTGCTGTGCGATCGCGGCTGCATCGCGGCGCGGAATGAAGCTCACATCAAACGGCGCGCGCGGGTAGCCGTACCACTTCTTCGCAGCGCCCCAGGTGATCGCCCCGGCCCCGGCGGTGCGGCCGTGAAAGGCGTGCTCGATCGCCGCCACATGCGAGCGCTTGGTCAGCCGAAAGGCCATCTTGAGCGCGTTCTCGTTCGCCTCGGCCCCCGTCGAGAGAAGGAAGACGGTGTCGAGCGGCAAACCCGAGAAGCGCACGAGACGCTCGGCGGCGCGGACGCGAATTTGCATCGTGACGGCATTGGTCTGGAACTGGCACGCGCGCGCCTGCTCCGCGAGCGCACGCGTCCAACCCGGATGCGCGTAGCCGAGCGCCGCGACGGCATGACCGCCATAAAGATCGAGGACGCGCTCGCCCTTCGCCCCCGTGAGCCACACGCCCTCGGCGCGGACCACCTCGAGCGGATATTGCGCGAACACGCGCGCGAGCGGGTCTCGAGCGGGCGCGGAGGAGGGGATCGCTGCGGCTGCGGAGCTCATGGGTTCACCTGGCGAGCTGGGTGGAGTGGCTGGCGAGTGGGTCAGTGCTGGCGAGTGGGTCAGTGGCTCGCGATCCGGGTTGCGGCGGGGTCATGTCCAGCCGGGCGCGGGTTGCCCGAGTCCAGTCGTCTCCGGAAGCGAGAACATTCGATTCAGCCATTGAATGGCGCCTCCGGCCGCGCCCTTCGTTAAATTGTCGAGGCTGCAGAGCACGGCGACTGTGCGGCCGTTCGCCGCCGCCGACAGATGCGCGTAATTGCTTGTGACGACATTTTTGATGCGCGGCGCCTCGGGAGCAACCCGCACGAACGGTGCGCGCGCGTAGTACTCACGTAGCGCGGCGAGCGCGCCCGCCGAGTCGAGCGAACGCGCGAGCGGTGCCTGAACGGTCACGTGGATGCCTCGGGCGAAAGGGCCGGAGGAGGGTACGAAGTTGAACTCCGCCTCGATGCCAGATGCGGCTTGCGCGCAGGCGACGATCTCGGGCACGTGGCGATGCGCGAGTGCGTTGTACGCGTATACATCGCCGTTCCGAAGCGGATGATGGGTTCCATCGACCGGCTTGCGGCCGGAGCCGGTGCTGCCCGTGATGCCCGAAACGAACAGCGTCGGCGCCGCAAGTCCTAGCGCGAGCAGCGGCACGCTCGCAAGGAGGATCGCGCTCGCGAAACAACCCGGATGCGCGACATGCGGCGTCGTGAGCTCGCGCAGATGCTCCGGCAGCGCGCAGGTGAACTCAGCCATGCGCCGAGGCGCGCCGTGATCGTGTTTGTAGACCGCCCGGTAGGCTTCCGCGGAGCGATAGCGAAAATCCGCCGAGATGTCGACCACGCGCGCAACCGCGCCACCGCGCTCCGCCGCCGAGAGCAGCCGATCGATGAGCGGTGCGGCGACGCCGTGCGGTGCGGCCGAGAGGACGGCAGAGCGCGGGAGCTCGGCGACCAGCGCTTCGATCTCCGGTTGCGATTTGAATCGTGTCTCGGGATACGCGCTCACGAGATGCGGAAAGGCCGTCGCCACCGGCTCGCCGGGCTTGCTATCCGAGAGAATGCCGGCGAGCTCGAGCCGAGGATGTGCGGCAATGAGGCGCAGCAGCTCGCCCGCGACGTAGCCGCTGCCGCCGAGAATCACAGTGGGAATGCGCCCGCTCATTGCGCTACCGCCGCTCATGCCGCCGCGCCCCTCACGCCGCCACGCCGCTCATGCTGCCGCGCACTTCGGCAGCAACCCGACCGACTCGATGATGTGATCGCCGAGCGCTGCGCCGTCGCTGAGTGCGTTGAAGGCGCGCACACCGAGTTGCTTCTCGATGATGTCGACGCCTACGCGGTTGTCGGTCGCGGGGCCGGTGACGACGCACGGCTCGACCTTGAACCGGTCGCGCAGCAGCGTGACTCCTCCCCAGGCGGCCACCGGATCATTGGCCGAGAGCACCATGCCGGTGATGCCCGCGCGGATGTCGGGGCATTCGAGAATTGCATCGACACCGTAGGTGCCGAGGATGCCGTCCCCGAGCTCGAAGACGATCACGTCCGGCTTCATCTCGGCGAGCTCGCTTAGCATGGTGCGCGTGAGCGCAGGGCCATTCGCCCCCGTCGTGGTGACGACGCCGAGATCGGTGAAGATCATCGACTGGCGCGCTCCGGCGTCCTCCATCGCGAGGATGTCTCGCCGCAGCGAGACGCCGGTCGCTTTGAAAGCATCGACGATGAGCCCGCGGTGGCGCATGCGGCTCACGATTGCGCAGGCGGCCGCTGTCTTGCCTGCCTCCATGCACGTGCCCGCGAGTGCGACGACCGGGATGCCGCGCGTCTCGAGGCGGGCATCCGCCGCAAGCGGTCGGAACCCGACGCGCGCAGGTACGCCGATGCGCTCCCCGAGATAGGGGAAGTGCAGCACGACACCGAGCACGCGGCAGTCGAACGGCTTGCCCTTCTCGGGATTGGCCGAATCGCAGACCCCGAGCACGCCTCCGATGTTGAGCATTTGAATCACGTCGCCGGCGCGGAGCGTCGCGGGTACGTGGCCGGAGTAGCCGAAAAGCGCCTTGCGGTGTCCGAGCGCGCCGACGACGATGTCGCCCTTGACGACCTTCGCCATGCGTCCGCTCGTGAGCTCGAGCGTGTTGTAGGTCGACTTGTTCGTGAGCACTTCGACGACGACGACGACGCCCTCCTCGGAGGGGATGTCCGGGGAGACGCGTACCTCGTGCGCGAGGCCACAGGCCTGGGTGACCGAGGCGATCTTGTCGACGACTATCGTTCTCACGCTGCGGCTCCATCGTCGCGGCAAGCTCCGGCCCGCCGATGGAAGACTCCCGGGAGAGCCGCGATCTTCGAGAATCCGAGCGCATCCGCCGCAGTCCACTCGCCTGCGGCCTCGCCGTACACGCCCTTCGAGGCGCTCATGAGAGAGTGTGGCGAATCGACTCCCTCGACGAAGGCGCTGCCCGGCCGCAACAGCACGCGCACATCGCCCGTCACGCGCTCCTGCGAGGAGAGAAGCAACGCCTCGATGTCCCGGCAGACCGGATCGAGCAGCTGGCCTTCGTGCACGAGGTCGCCGTAGGGCTGGGCGACGAGCTCCTTGACGCGCTGCTGCCGCCCCGTGAGCACGAGCTTCTCGAGCTCACGGTGCGCGGTGAGCAGCAGCTCGGCGGCCGGCGCCTCGAAAGCGACGCGCCCCTTCGTGCCGATGATCGTATCGCCGAGATGAATGCCGCGGCCGATGCCGAACGGCGCGGCAGTGGCCTCGAGCGCCTCAATGAGCGCGACGGGCTCGAGCGAGCGGCCATCGAGCCGGCAGGGACGTCCGTGCTCGAAGGAGATCGTGTGCCGCTCGGGCGCGCGCGGCTTCGCGAACGCCTCGCGCGTGAGCACCCAGGCCTCATCGGGGATGCTGCCGCTCGAGGTCAGCGTCTCCTTGCCGCCGATCGTGACGCCCCAGAGCCCCCGGTTGACGGAGTACGCCGCACCGAACGGCGGCACCGGCAGCCCACGCTTCTCGAGATACTCGAGCTCCTCCTGGCGCTTGAAAGCGCGGTCGCGCACGGGCGCGAGCACCTGCAGGTCCGGTGCGAGCGTGCGCAGCGCTACCTCGAAGCGCACCTGATCGTTGCCGGCCGCGGTGCACCCATGAGCGATGGTGTCGGTGCCGAGCCGGCGCGCCATATGCGCAAGCGTCTGCGCCTGCATCACCCGCTCGGCGCCTACACAGAGCGGGTACAGCTGCCCGCGGCGGACGTTCCCCATCACGAGGAAGCGCAGCACTTGCTCGAAGTAGTCGGCGCGCGCATCGACGAGATGATGCTCGACCGCCCCGAGCTCGAGCGCCCGCTCGCGCAGCGTGCGCGCCGCCGCGGCGTCGATACCGCCCGTGTTGACCGTCACGGTGATGACCGGACGGCCGTGGTGCTCGGCGACCCACGGCACCAGGAACGAGGTGTCGAGGCCGCCCGAGTAAGCGAGAACGATCGGCTTTGCGCCGTGCGATTGCGGGCTCATGGAAGCTCTCAAATGCGGAAGGCGTCGCGCAGGCGGGCGAGAAGCCTCGACTGGGCGCTCTCGCGCTCGGTGGCGATGAAGATCGTATCGTCGCCCGAGATCGTGCCGACCACCTCCGGCCACTCGGCCTTGTCGATCGCGACGGCGACGCTCTGCGCCGCGCCGATCGTCGTGCGCAGGACGGTCAGGCACGGTCCGGCGGTCCGTACCCCGCGGACGAACTGCGCGAGCGTGCCGAAGTCACCGTTCGCCCGGGTGATCTCATCGGGCGGCATGACATAGCGACCGCTTGCCTTGAGTACACCGAGCCCGCGCAGATCGCGGCTCACCGAGGACTGCGTCACATCGTATCCGTCGCGCTTGAGCAGGCGCACGAGCTCGCTCTGCCGCTGCACGATGCCGCGCCGGAGGATGCGCTCGATTGCCGTGCGGCGGTCGAGCTGCGGATGGCCATTCAGTGCGGGCGGGCGTGACTGCATGGAATTCGCTGGTGCATAAAATCCCATCAAGTATGCATATTGATGCACGGGCGGTCAATCTCGCATCGAGAGCCGGAGCTACGCCGCAGCGTCGTCCGCTCCGTGGTTGACCCGTCGCCCGCTCGATGTATAGGCTCCGAAGCGGAATAAGAAGAGGGGCCGGGGGGAGGGCATGAGAACGCCTCGAAGAACTCGTCGGTACGCGGGAGGCGTTCCTGAGGACGCACTTGCATCGCGGGTACTCGCACTCGTTTGCGCCGTGCTCCTCGCGAGTTGCGCGACGACGCGCACGGCCGTTCAGAACGCGCAGCGCGTGGCGGAGGGCGGCTCGATCGACCGAACCGCGATGCGCCACGCATTCGATTCGGACCGCAAGGTGATCGGCGGCGATCTGCAGCAGGTTCGCCAGAGGGTTCTGCGCGCCTTCGCTGAGCTCCGGTCGAATGTGCGCAAGCACTGGGGTGCGCGCGACACCAAAGTCGCGAGCCGCACGGTGTACGTCAAATACACACAGGGATACCGGACGCGCGTCGTCACCGACTTCGACCACGGTGTCGTCACGATCGAGACTCTCGAATCGGCCGAGAGTTTGCGCCGCGCGATCGTAGGGGCGCTCCTGACGCCCGATGATCCCTCGGCCCTCGACCTGTTCTCGGACGGTGACGTGAGGCTCGAGCCGGGGCGCGAGCCGTATCTCTACGGCCTCGTGCACGACAATCGCGGCCGCGCAATCCGCACGCGAGGCGCGGCCGAGCAGTACGCCTCCTATCTGGTCGCTCACAGGATGAGAACGCGTGCGGTGAAGGGCGAGGAGGGGAACGAGACGGCGCGCTTCGTGCGGCTGTACATGGTACGCAACTTCGAGGCGCGGAACGCGGAGCGCTATCGGCTTGCGGTGGACAAATACGCGGCGCGCTACGAGGTGAGCCCGACGCTGGTGCTCGCGATCATTCGCACCGAGAGCAACTTCAATCCATTCGCCGTGAGCACGGCCCCCGCGTACGGTCTGATGCAGCTCGTTCCGACGACGGGAGGCCGGGAAGCCTACCGGCGGGTCAGGGGCATCGATGAGGCCCCGAGCCCGCAATACCTCTTCGACCCCGATCACAACATCGAGCTCGGTGCCGCATATCTAGGCGAATTGAGCCGCAGCGATTTCGGCGCGATCGCGAATCCCGTCTCGCGTGATTATTGCGTGATCGCGGCCTACAACACCGGTCCAGGGAATGTCCTGCGCACTTTCGGGCGCGGGCGCGAGGATGCGTTGCAGGCGATCAACGGCATTGAGCCTGCAAGCTTGTTCGAGCGGCTGCGCACTCGACTGCCCTCCGATGAGACGCGTGTCTACGTCGTTCGCGTGACCGATTATCGCCGGGAGTTCGTCGGCGCTCCGACCGGACCCGCCGTGACCGTGAGCACCGGCGTGGGCGTCGTCCCATGAGAACCGAAGATGAGCGCGTCGGAACTGCGCCGCCTCCTCTGCAGCCGGCAGCGCCGCGCGTGGATGCGGTCGCAATCGGCGCGGCGGTCTGCATCGTGCTCGGTTGGTTCGTGCTGAGCACGCTCGAGACCGAGATGGGCGGCATTCGGCTCAGCTTTCACTTCTATGACATGTGGACCGTGCTCGCACATCCGTCCCGGCTGCTCACCGGCGTGGCGGACGGCGACCGCCTGAGGGGCGTGCTGTTCGGGGCGGTTTGCCTCGCGGTGCTCGCCGGTGCGGTTTTGCCGCAAGCCAGTGCTGGCGGCCGACTCCGCGTGCCCTATCTCGCACCGCTCATCCTGATGCTCGTGTGCGGTGCGCTACTCTACGAGAAGACATCGGGCGAGCTCATCGCGCAAACGGGCCCACCCGATGCGCTCGGCGCACATCTGATCGCGTTCGCGAATACGGTCGCCCACCGCCTCTCGGCGGCTGCGACCCGGCACATCTCCCTCGGACTCGGCGCCTATCTCGCGTTCGGTGCGAGCATCGTGCTCGCAGTGCGGGGCGTTCCGCGGCGGCACCGGCTCTGATGCGCGCGGACGCGCGCTATTTCTGGAACGAGTAGACGATGTCCGCCCCGCCGAGCTGCCCGAGCTCGGTGCTGAGTGCCCAGTGATCGCCGAGCGTGTAGCGCAGCTTCACGATGTTGAGCGATTGCAGCAGCGTGATGCCGTAGCTCACGTAGAGCCGGGGCGAGAGGTATTTGCCGAGCATCAGGGCGGTGTCGTTGTTGTACGTCGGCTCGATACCGACCGGCAGCCCGATCTGCGAGCCGAGCACCGCGGCCCCCTGGCCGATCAGCTGCGCGTTCTCGCTCCGCGAGCTGTTCTGAGCGGCGGATGCGCCGAGCTGCGGCCCCCCGAACAGGGTCCCACCGGCGAACACGAGCGAGATGATCTGCTGCTGCGCGAGCGGCGGCTCTGAGAAGAACGTCATCTGCGGCTGGCGCAGCGTGCCCCGTAAGTTGATGCCGGCGACTGTCGCGCCGACGTTCGGGTCGTGGAAGCGCTTGACTGCGCGGATATCGATGCCGGGATTGTCTATCGGGCTCGCGGTGAAGATGAGTCGCCCGCGATCGATGTCGAGCTGGCGCCCGTAGGCCGAGTACTCACCGCCTGCGATGCGCAGCTCGCCCGAGGCTCGCGTGATCGATTCCCCGCCGCTCGTGACGACGACGCTTCCCGTCAGCCGGCCCTTGAGGCCCTGGGTCTGGATCTGCACACGATCCCCGAGCTCGATGCGCAACCGGGTAGAGACCTGGAGCCTCCCGCCCGCCCCATCGCTCGGCTGGCCGACGATCACCTGGTCGGGCGAGACGCTCACGGCGTTCGTCCGATCGGCGGGCGCGAGGCGCGCGTCCGGAATCTTCACCGTTCCCGTGACTGCGAGCGCGTGTCCGTCGAGCACGAAGTCGAGATCGGGCGATGCGTCGATCTGTGCCTCCGGAATGTCGACGATGCGCAAATTCGCGCCGGCGAGACTGAACCGGCCGAGCTCGACACCCGCACGCCAGTCGAGGTGCCCGCGCGCGGATGCGGTTCCGGCGCCGATGTGGGCCGTACCGTCGAAGTCGAGGCCGGTGTCGCGCAGCCGCGCCGCGAGTGAGGCGTTGCGCAGCTCCAGATTGTACTGATAGAGATCGAGCTCGCCGTCTGCGATGGAGAGCGTGCCGTTGATGAGCGGTGTACCGAGCGTGCCGCTCAGCGCGAGCTTCGCGTCCGCGCTGCCGCCGATCCGATCGATGTTGCGCGTGTAGAGCGGCGTCCAGGCGCGAAGCGGTGTCCGTACGGTCAGGTCTCCCTCGAGCGGCATGCCGTGCCAATCGGCGGTCGTGCGGTGGACGACCCAGCTCCCCGCGAGCGAGCCCGCCGTGCCGCCGTGCATCTCGAGCTTTCCATCCACTCGATCGGGCGCCGCGGTCACGGTGAGCGAGCCCGAGCCGAGCGGCGCCGTCTCGGTCCGCCCCTCGCCGCTTCGACTCACCATCTCTGCATCGCTGAGCGTCACCCCGAGCCGGCCTCGAGCGGGGCCCCGATTGATGGCCTCGAGCTGCGCGGTCAGAGCGAGCCGGCCACGGTAGCGCACATCGCGCGTGAGGCCGTCGGTCAGCAGGTCGAGCGGCAGGCCGCTTGCGAGCGCGAAGATGCTCCACTCGTGCGTCGTCCAGTCCCCGTCGGCGCAGAAGCGGGCAGGCTTGCCGTTGAGACAGAATCGATCGAGGTGGAACGCCGCGGGTGCGAGGCTCAATCCCGCGGGCGCCTCGAGCGCGAGGCGCGTGTCGGCTCCGCTCACCGTGAGCTCCGTGACAGCGCCTCGCCACGACCCATCGATCAGTGTTCCGGTCGCGAGCACCTGAGCGCGATAGTCGGCGCCGGTCAGCGAGAGCGTGGCATGTTGGGCGCGGGCTGGCCCACCGAGTGCCACGTTGAGATTGCCCAGCTGGCGCGGCCCGAGCGCGAGTCCTTGCGCCTCCAGGTGCGCGAGCGAGTTGCCGCGCTCGGGATCGAAGTCGATGCGCGCATCGAGCTTCGACACAGAGACGTAGCGATAGTGCAGCTTCGACCCGCGCGCCGAGACATTGATCGACGGCTTCGCGCGCGGTCCACGCAGCTTCCCTTGCGCGTCGAGCCGCCCGGTGATGCCGGGATCGATTAGCGCGAGGTCGTCGGCGGCAAGCCGGAAGTCGAGGTCCACGCGCTCGCCGACGGTCCCATCGAGCGATAGCGCGGTCCCGCCGAGCGCGGCCTGCACTCGCGTGAGCTGCCAGCGCCCGCCACGGCGCGCGATTCGGCCATCGGCACGCGCGCGCAGCCCGCGCAACTCGCCCGTGAGGCGCTGTACTGCGACCGAGAAGTCGGCGCTGCTTCCGAGGCGCGAGCCGTTTGCCTGGAAATCGAACGAGAGCTTCCCCGGCAAGTCATGGCGCAGGCTAACGGGACTTACCGCGGCGGCAGAGCCTTGCGCCGTCCAGGCTACCTGCGGTGACCATTCGATGGAGCCTTTGATTTGTGCTCGGCCTCCGAAGGCGCGAAGCGCAGCCCGCCTCGCTGTGAGGCCCCGCCCATCGAGCGTGCCTGCGAGATCGATTCCGAGCGGCTCGAGCTTCGGCACCGCGAGCTCGCCCGAGGCGGTGATCGCGAAGGGCCGTACGCCCTCGATCGTGTAGCGGCCGGTCGCGCTCGTCACCTCGCGACGAGCGCCCGAGAGCGGCCAGCGAAAATCGGTCCACTGCCCCGCGAGCTCGAGTCGCGGTCCATGCGGGACGATGCCGATTCGCCCCTGGGCACTCACCGCGGCGCCTGAGGGCTGCGCGAGGTCGAGCCGGCGTACGGTGATGACCCGATCGGAATAGCCGCCTTCGAAGCTCGTCGTGATCGGGCCTGCATCGAGGCCCGGCGCGGTGAGCGGTCCGCGCGCCGTGATCCCGGTGCCGTCGGCCATCAGGGCGAGTTTGCCGCTGATGGGCCCGAGCACGCCGCTTACGCCCCACGCGGTGAGGTCGACATCCCCAATCTGTGCCGTGCCGCGCCAATGCCAATGCCGCGTGAGATCGAGCGCGTGCCCCGTGAGATCGGCGCGCAGCGGTGCGCGGAAGTGCGCGGCGACCGTCATGTCGTCGAGATCGCCCGTGCCGTCCGCGTCGATCACCCACTGCGGCTCCCGGGCGGCACGGATCGTCGCGTGCGCCGTGGCCGTGATCCGCAGCGGGCTCCCCGCATGCAACAGGCCGTGCGCGCCGACTTCGAGAGCGCCCAGAGTCATCGCGGCGCGATCGATGCGTACCGTATTCGGCCGTACGAGCCCGGCTGCCGCGAGCCGCGTCGCATCGAACCGCTGACCGTCGGGAACGATGAGTGTGCCCGAGGCGAGGCGCACGTCGTCCGCGCGGACTTCGAGCCAGTGCGGCAGGAAATGCCAGTGCCACGGGCGCCCACGCCCGCTCTCGGGCTGCGTCGCCCGGCGTACCTCGATGAGGGTGCGCTCGATCGAGAGCCGGGGCACGTGCAGTGTTTGCAGAAGCAGGGCTTTGAGTGCGAGGCGCCCCGAGATCCCTTCGAACACCAGGTGAACGTGCGAGTCGTCCACCTCTACCCGAGCGACCGACATGCCGTGCGCGACGGTCCCGTGTACGCCCTCGATGTCGATGCGGGTGTGTCCGATGCGCCGCGGGATGAGGCGTATCACGAGATCGAGGCCGGTTTCCGTATACGCGGCATAGTAGAAGGCCGCGGGCGGCAGCGAGACTGCGAGCAGCGAAACGAGTCCGAGCGTGATGAGAAGCGCGCGCCGCATCAGAGCTTCGGTCCGAAGAAGATATCGAATCGCGGGCCCGCCCCCGGACGCGAGAGCGGCTGCGCGACGTCGACTCCGACGGTTATGACGGGCAGCCGCCAGCGAAAGCCGAGCCCGGCCGAATATTCGAGGAAGTGCTGGTAGAGCGGATTCGGTGAGCGGCCGAAGGTATCGAAGGCGTTGCCGAAGTCGCTGAACACCGCGACGCCGAAACTGCGCCCGATGTCCCGTACGACCTCGACGCTGCCCGTGAGCACGTCGCGGCCGCCGACCTTGAGCCAGGTGAAGCAAGTCGGCGGCGGCGCGTTCCCGAGGCACTCGGGCGACTGCGAGGTGAGAACCGGGTCGCCGGTCGCAGGATCGAGCTTCTTCTGCACCGGCGAGAGATCATCGAAGAGGAACCCGCGGACGCTGCCCTCGCCGCCTGCGAAGAAACGGAACGTGCCGGGCAGCACGTTGAGCCGCGTGACGAGAGTCGCACCCGCCTCGCCGCGCAGCAGAAGGTGCCAGCCCTCGGAGATGTCGAAGGCGTGTTGCGCGCGTACTTGCAACTGCGCGAACTCCCCGCCGACACCGGTGATGTTGCCCCCGATGCGCAGCTGCGCGACGAGTCCCTGCTCGAAGAGCGCCTGGCCGAGATAGCCGCTCGGCACCGAGCCGATCGTCGCGCTCGAGACGACGAGCTCCTGCGTGCGCGTGCCGTTGCTGTCGGAGGTGATCGCGTGCGTCGGCATGACGGAGAACGCGTACTGCCAATCGCCGACGACACGCGTGAGGCTCGGGCCCACGGCGAAATCCTTGTCGATGAGGTCGCCGGGAATCCCGTAGTCGGCGGTCCCGATGATCGAGAAGCGGTCGACGGCCGGATCGTTGATCGGGAACGTGTAGGCCGCTTGCAGCACCTGCAGAAGCTTCGAGGCCTCGAGCTGTACGCCGAAGCGGCTGCCGCTCGTGCCGATGCGCGTGCGATCCCAGCTCAGAGTTCCGCGCGGGCCGGTGTCGGTGCCGTAGCCTGCACTGAAAGAGTAGCGATCCCTCGCGTTCGGCTGCGCGATGATGAGGATCGGCACCGTATGATCGATGCGGTCGGGCTCGCGCGGCTGTACCTCGACCGTCGAGAAGTACCGGCTGTCATCGAGCGCGAATTGTGTGCGCAGCAGCTGCGTCTGATCGTAAGGGTCGCCCTCCCGATAGCGCATGAAGCGCCGTGCGAGCGCTTCATCGATCACGTGCTGCTCGATCGTCGTCTCACCGAAGCGGTACCGAACGCCGCTCGCCATCACGAGAAACGCGCTCGCGGTCCCCTTGGCAGGGTCGACGCGCAGCTCACTGCGGGTCATGTGGGCATCGAGGTAGCCGGAGGTCGCGGCGACCCGCTGCAGATCGCTCTTCATCTCCTCGTACGCCGAGTGGCTCAGGCGCTCGCCGCGATGCAGCGTCGGACGATCGAGGATGCGACGAAACTGCGGGTCTTTGGCGCCGGGACCCGTCACCTCTACGTCCACCTGCTGCACGATCACGGGCGGCCCCGGGTCTATCTGAATGCGGACGTTCCACGCGCCCTTCGAGCGCGGCGTGACGCTGCTCATGATGGTCGGCCGATAGTAGCCGAAGGGCTGCAGCGCCTCGCGCACCTCGCGGTCGATCCGGTCGTGCAATCGATTCATCAATGCGGTGTCCACGTCGCGATCTTTGTAGCGCGTGAGGCTCAGATACGCGTTGACGTTGTCCGCAAGCTCGCCCTCGACACCGCGAATGTCAACGGCAATGCCTGCGAAGGCAGGCGCTCCTGCGGCGAGGGCGACCGCAACGAGCAGCGCCGCCCACCTCATGAGGCCGTCATCGCCCGGCACCTCGTTGCACCTCGTTGCACTCGACCCCCCGCGCGTCGTTTCACGGCCACGCGCCTGGGGGAAGCGCGATCTCGGTCTCGCCGCTTCGCATGCCGGACGGCTCGAAGCGACGTTCGCGCACGAGCAGCGCGCCGTCCCGGTCGATGAGAACCGCCGTCGAGCAGCGCGTGCCGTATTCCGGATGCAGCACGAATGGGGAGGACAGCACGCGCTCCCACTCGCGCGGCAGCCCGGTTGCCGGAAGCGTCTCGTCCGCCGATGCGAGCGAGCGATCCTCGAGCATGGCGAGCGGTGCATCGAGCAAGGTTGCGGAGGGCGGCACGTCCTCGGGGAGCGCGGCGAGCCAGGAATCGAAACTCTTGCGCACGCGGGCAAGCTTCGGCCAGGGAGTATCGAGCAGATGATTGCTCAAACCGTAGATTCCGGGCGGCAGCGCTCGCGCGAACGGTTGCGCTCGATTCGACGCATACCAAAGCTCGCGGTTGTCGGCGAGCAGCAGATTGAATCCGGAGTAGCGGCTCGCGTGCGGCTCGAGCGCGGCGAGAAACTCACCGGCACCACGGGGCTCGCCAAGGTACCGCGGGATGAGCTCTCCACGCGAGGGCGCATCGGGCGAGGGGCGTTGCAGATCCCGATAATTCGTCACGACGCCGAAACGGCGCGAGCGGTCGAGAGCCAGCCACGTGCCGCCGGCGCGCAAGTCTCGGCCTCCTATCAAATGCGGGGGCGTCGCCCAGCGTCCCAGAGGCGCCGCTGGACGGTCGTGGAACTCGTCACGATTCGCCGCGACGATCAGCGGGAAGCGCGCATGCGACCGCCAGGCGATGACCAGCAGGCACACGTCAGGCGCGCAGAGTAGCGAGGGGCGCCGTGGAGCGCTCGTCGAACCACGATGCGATCAGGCGGAAGGAGATGGCATGCGGAGGCGGCAGGACCGGTGTGCCCGAGGCGATCTCCTCACGCGTGAACCACCGCGCCTCCTCGAGCTCCCCGGTCACGCGCACCGCGGCGCCGGGCGCCGCTACGGCGCGAAATCCCAGCATCAGGGACGAGGGGAAAGGCCACGGCTGTGAAGAGTGATAGTCCACACGAATCACCTCGACGCCGGTCTCCTCGCGCACCTCGCGTGCCACGGCATCCTCGAGGCTCTCGCCCGGCTCGACAAACCCCGCGATGGTCGAATAACGGCCCGGCGGCCAGGTCGGTTGACGGCCGAGAAGTGCGCGCTCCCCATCGGAGACGAGCACGATGATCGCCGGGTCGATGCGCGGGAAGAACTCGTGGCCGCAGCCGCTCGCGGTGCAGCGGAGCAGGTGGCCTGCGCGCTCCGCGCGCGTGCGCGAGCCGCACAGTCCGCAAAAGCGGTGACGCAGACGCCAGATCGAGAGCGCGCGCGCGTACGCGAGCAGGCCCGCCTCATCGGGCGCGAGGCGCGCCGAAAGCGGACGCAGCTCCTCGAAGCGCGTGCCCGCAGGCGCCTCGACCGAGAGGTCGGCGGAGGCCTCGACGAGGATGCATCGCGTCCCGCGATACCAGCCGAGAAGCACGAGATCCGCATCGGAAGCGCCGGCGACGAGCGGATGCTCGCCGGAGAGCAGAGCGATGCGCGGCACGCCCTCATCGGCGTCGAGCTCGGTGAGCAGTTGCGCGGTGCCGCGGGAGACCAGGTACAGCGTGCGAGCGTCGCTGCGCGCCTCGTGCAGCCACATCTCCGCCTCGCGCGCCTCGGACCGCCGATCGATGTAGGGGCCTGAGAAGAAATTTGGAGGATCGCGCTCGAGGTCCATGGGGCATTGCTCGCGTGCAATGCCGGTCATTCTATACTCGCAGCGCCACCCCCTCGCAGGTGACATCCGCGCAGTACGGGCAGCGGGACTCGATGAGCGCCATGCGCTCGGCGACGAGCACCGCGCCGCATCCGGCGCAGCTCGCGAGCCGCAGCTCATCGCCGCGGCTGAGCGCCGTGAGCAGATACACGAGATGCTCGAAGCTGATACGCGCTGCCGGCATGAGCGCGCGATAGGCCTCGTACGCCTCGCAGAGCGCGATGCCCTGCGGCACACCCTGTGCGAGGCTGCCGATTGGTGCGGCGATCGGGAGTTTCGCCGCAAGAGGCGCACCGGCCCGCGCCGTGCGCCGGGGGAGAGCCCCGAGCAACACGCACAGGCTTGCGATGAGCGCGGCCTCCTGTTTGAGACGCGGGTTGCGCAGGAAGAACGCGGCGCGCCGCGGAGAGCGGCCGCGCGGCCGGGCGATGGTGCCGCCCGCGGCGCGATCGAAGTAGCTGCGATAGAGCTTGCGAATGCGATCGTCCGTGAGTCCGGTCCAGGCGCGGATCGTCTGCGTGCGCGCCTCGTGGCGGATGAATCGCAGCGCGAGATCGAGCCGCAGCCGATCGCGGCTGTAGCGGTCGTCGGAGATGCGCATATCGAGGTCCTCCCCTTGCGGCCGGCGCATTCGTCGGCGATTCGGCCAGGAATCACAGCGCGGTTTTGTGATAAAAATAGCAAAATCGCTCGGTGCGCGCACGCGCGCGCAGGCCCATAACACACGCGAATGGGGAGAATTGCCGATGTCCGAGGACGTGATGACCGCCGCTCGGGCGGAGAGCGCGAGGCCGCTGTGGACCTCGCAGTCGTGGCTGCACTCCGAAGCGCTCGATGCGCTTGCGGCGGTGAACGAGCAATGCCTGGAGCTGCTGTGCGAGCAGGCCGCGGTACGCCAGCCCGCGCGCCCGCGACCTGCGCTTCTCAAGGAGCTCGAGGCGCTCTGGTACGGTCTCGATGCCGGAGCACGGCGTCGTGCGGCGCGCTGTCCGTTCCTGCTCGTCGATACCGGATTCGCGCGGGCGGCTTCGCGACCGTGGCTCGCCGCGGGGACGATTCGCGACCAGGATTGGAGCGTGCCGCCTGCGCCCTTTTTTACGGTGCCACGCACTGTCGCCGTGACTCGCCTGGTGCTGGCTTACGCGTGGCATCTGGCACGCGGCGAGTCGGCTGCGGTCCGGCTGTTTCTCGGGATGTCCGCACAGCTCGCCGAGCGGCTCGCCGGACGCACGCTGCCGGAGGTCTTTCAGCTCGCGGAGGGAGAGCCGGGACTGCTCACGCCGCGCTGGTCGGACCGCGTGCCCGTGTGGCGCGATCTGCTCGCCGCGGCGCGAAGCGGGGAGCCGGGCGCACTCGAGCGCTGTCGCATCCGCGGTCTGCAGCTGCTCGCCGCCGATGCTCGCCAGAGCGACTGATGCGGCGTGCGGGCTCGCGAGCTCGGCCGGATGAGCAGCGTACGGCGCCGTTCGGGCAGGAGTCCGATATGTGAAGTGCTCCGCACTCTGCCGATCCGGCGGCAGGGGCGAGGGGAGTACCATCTGCCGAGAGCGACCTCCTCGGGGCCGCGGCGCCGATCGCGCCGCGACATCTGTCTCGCGACCGGCGATGCCGGTATATATATCGCATACCGTCGCTCGAGCTCGAAAACGCAACTGCTAAGAGGAATTCGACATGGCGCTGTGGAAAGAACCGGCCTCATCGGCAAGCCCGTCTCCGGCTCCCTTGAAGGACCCCGCCCCCCCGAGAGAGATGCCCGTGGCGGCCGTCACGCCGATGCCCGAGGCGCCGCGGCGCCCGCGCGAGCGCGTCGAGGCCCGAGAGTCCGTGATCGCGGCCGATCTCACGATCGAAGGCAAGATCGAGGGCGCGGGACACGTTCGCATCGCCGGCTCTTTCAAGGGCGACGTGCACGTGCAGGGCAATCTCACGATCGAGGCGGGTGCGCGGGTCACCGGCCAGGTGCGCGCCAGCACCGTCACCGTGGGTGGTGAGTTGCACGGCAACATCGATGCAGCGGCGCGCGTCGAGCTGCTCGAGACGGGTCTCGTCGCCGGCGACGTGAAGGCCGGGTCGCTCACCGTCGCGGCGGGCTCGCGCATGCGGGGCCAAGTCGAGTTCGGCTGGGAGGAGAAGGGCTCGAAGTCGTTCGGAGGCAGCAAGGTCGACTTCGCGGCCTCATGATCACGGGCCGCTTCGCGGCGACGGGGAAGACCCGCACCTGTCCGCACTGCCGGGCCACGATTCTCGACAGCGCGACGGTCTGCCCGGGCTGCCATCACCACCTGAGATTCGACTCCTCCGGAGCGAGTCAGCGCGTGCAGCCGGCGGCGACGCCGCTGCGCGTCGAGGGCACGCTGCGCCATCCGGCGAACTGCGGCTCGTGGGAGTACTCGGTGGTGCTCGCGATCCGCAACGATCGCGGCGAGGAGATCGCGCGCCAAGTGGTCGGCGTCGGAGCGTTGCAGCCCGGGGATACGCGCACCTTCTCGCTCGCCGTCGAGGTGTTCAAGCCGGCTGAGGCACGGGAATCGAAGTCTGAGCAGTCGGACGCCGCCCAACACGCACCAGGGGAATCGAAGAGTGCGGAGCTGCGGGTGCCGGGCAGACCGGGGCTGCCGCCGGCCGCGCGTCCGACTGTCCCACTCGCCGACGGCAACGTGGGCGGTGCGCGGCCGCCGAGCACGGCGGCTCCGGCGTCCCCACCCGCCAAATGGCCTATCCCGGCCCCTGCACCATCCTTTGCAGCGCGGCCCGGGGCCGCGCCTGTGACGCCCTCTGTAGCACGACCTGCGGCCCCGCCAGCGGCGCCGGGCAGAATGGCCCCCGGGCAGCCGCTCCGTCCTTCGCAGTCTCCGCCTTTCAATGGCGGCGCCCCCGCGCCCGGCCGGGGCGTAGGTCCCGGACTTCGCCCGAAGCGCTAGCGCGGTCCGCCATCGGCCGGGAGCCATCGGCCGGGAGAGGTCTCCGTGAGCGCGCGGGGCCCTGTGCTACCCTCAGCCGATGCAGGCTCTCTCCGTCCACGGACTCGCCAAGACCTATAGCAACGGCGTCGAGGCGCTGAAGGGAATCGACCTCGACGTGGATCAGGGCGATTTCTTCGCACTGCTCGGGCCGAACGGCGCGGGCAAGACGACGCTCATCGGAATCGTGACCTCGCTCGTGCGCAAGTCGGGCGGGAAAGTCGCCGTTTTCGGCCACGACATCGATCGCGAGATCGAAGCGGCCAAATCCTGCATCGGCGTCGTGCCACAGGAAATCAACTTCAATATGTTCGAGACGCCGGAGACGATCGTCGTCAACCAGGCGGGCTTCTACGGAATTCCGCGCCCGACGGCGCGCGTGCGCGCGGAGAAGTACTTGAAGCAGCTCGCGCTCTGGGACAAGCGCGACAAGATGGCGCGCGGCCTCTCGGGCGGCATGAAGCGGCGGCTGATGATCGCGCGCGCGCTCATGCACGAGCCGCGGCTCCTGATACTCGATGAGCCGACCGCCGGCGTCGACATCGAGATTCGCCGCTCGATGTGGGAGTTCCTGAGGAACATCAACGCCGAAGGCACGACGATCATCCTGACCACGCATTACCTCGAGGAAGCGGAGACCCTCTGCCGCAACATCGCGATCATCGACGGCGGGCGTATTGCCGAGCGGGATCGCATGAGCAGCCTCCTGCGCCGGCTGCACTCCGAGGTCTTCGTGCTCAATCTGCGCGATGCGCTCGATGAGGCGCCGCGCCTCGAGGGCTATCCGGTGACGCTCGTCGACAGTCATACGATCGAAGTGGAGGTGTCGAAGGAGCGCACTCTCAACGACATCTTCCTGCGCCTCTCGGAACTCGGCATCGAGGTGCTGAGCATGCGCAACAAGGTGAACCGGCTCGAAGAGATCTTCATGCGCCTCGTCGAAGGCACGGGCGCTCGCTCGGCGGAGCGGCAGCGACAGTCGAGCGCTGCGATGGCCTCATCCGGCGAGGCCGCACCGCGACTGCGACAGGGAAGCCGCTGATGGCGCCCGATTCCTCGACGCTGGCGGAGGCACCGCTCACGCCGCCCATCAGCCTCGGCGTGGTGCGCTGGATCGGCTATCAAACGATCGTCATCCGGGAGTACGGACGAATCATCCGCATCTGGGGTCAGACCATCGTCCCCTCCGCCGTGAGCGCGACGCTCTACTTCGTGATCTTCGGGAGCCTCATCGGCGGGCGCATCGGCCAGATGGGCGGCCACACGTATCTGCAGTTCATCGCGCCCGGCCTCATCATGCAGGCCGTCATCACCAATTCCTATTCGAACGTCGTCTCATCGTTCTTCGGCGCGAAGTTCGGCAAACACGTCGAGGAGATGCTCGTCTCGCCGCTTCCGGACTGGCTCATCGTGTGCGGGTACGTGACCGGAGGCCTGGTGCGTGGGCTGCTCGTCGGTCTGGTCGTGACAGCCGTCGCGCTGCTGTTTGCGCACCTCTCGGTCTATCACGCGGCGATCGTAGTCGGCGCGGTCGTGCTCACTTCGGCGCTGTTCTCGCTCGGCGGATTCATCAACGCGCTGCTCGCGAAGAACTTCGATCAGGTGAACTGGGTACCGACGTTCGTGCTGCAGCCGCTCACGTATTTCGGAGGGGTGTTCTACTCGGTGCACATCCTGCCGGGCTGGGCGCGGTCGCTCTCCTTCGCCGATCCGATCCTCTACATGGTGAACGCGTTCCGGTATGGGTTCTTCGGAACCTCCGATGTGAACGTCGCCGGGGCCTTCGGGATCATGATTGCGTTCACGCTCGCATTCTTCATCATGGCCGTGGTGCTCATGACCCGGGGACGCGGCATCAGGGAGTGAGCTCGCGCCGGTGAGCTCGCGCCGGGTGAGCTCGAGCCTCGGCTCGACATGCGCGTCGCCGGCCGGCGACAGTGATCCACGGCTGAGCGGTGGCGTGATGCCAGCCGCAAAATTCGCGTAGCCGTTCAGCTACACTCCGGCTCTTCGAGGGGGGAGCGCCGGGGGGCGAAACGGAAGTGTCGGCGAAACGCGCACTGGTCGTGGACGACTCTAAGTCCGCGCGGACATTCCTCGCGAAGATGCTGGAGAAATACGAGCTCGACGTGGTGAGCGTCGAGAGCGCCGAGCAGGCGATCGAGTATCTCGGCCACCACCGTCCCGATGTGATCTTCATGGATCACCTGATGCCCGGGATGGATGGCTTCCAAGCGGTACAGACGATCAAGAACAATCCGCGGACCGCGACGATTCCGATCATGATGTACACCTCGCAGGAGGGCGAGCTCTACGTCGGACAGGCGCGCGCGCTCGGCGCGGTGGGTGTCCTGCCCAAACAGATCAAGCCGGCCGATGTCTCCAAGGTTCTCTATCAGCTGCATCTGCTGCCGGAGAGGCGGAGCAGCGAGCAGCACACATTTCGTGCGGCATCTGCAGGCGATCCGGAGAGCGACGATGCCGACTCGGCATTGCCGGACGGATATCCTTCGGGTCTCGCGGCGCGACACTCGAGCGTCACCGCTCGCCCGATCACCGAGGCGGCGCTGCGCGAGCAGCTCGGGGAGCTGAGGCGCGCATTCGGCGCAGCGCTCGACAATCAAGCGGAGCGATTGAAGAGCGAGCTGCACGCGGCATCGGGCGAGTTCTCGATGACCGATACGTTCGTCTCCGCCGGGGCGGAGATACCCAAGCGCGGCCGGCCGTGGACGGCGATTGCAGCGGCGCTTGCCGGGGTCATCGCGGTAGCAAGTCTCATCGTTGCGGCTCAGCAGGCCGCTCACACGCAGGCGCTCGCCAGCCAGATTGCAGCGCTGCGCACGACGCTCGGCCGTCTCGAGCCGGCATCGAATGGCGCCGGGCCTGCCGCGGGGAGCAGGGCTGCGGCTGTGGCTTCTCGAGCAGTGCCGGGCTCGGGCACCGGGGCGGCGAGCGAGGCTGCCGAAGCCGACCCGATCGACGGCACAATGCCTGTGGCAAGCGCGGTCGCATTTCGGCGAGCGTCGGCGGCGCGCCCCGTGGTCGAGGTCGTGCCCTATGGGGAGGACCCCTTCGGCGGACCGCGCCTCGATTCGCTGCGGCAGCTTTTCGACCGGCTCATCGCTCAGGGCTATCGCGGGACGGTGGAGGTCCGAGTGTTTCCGGGACGCTTTTGTCTCACCGGGAACGCTTCCGACGGGTACGCGCTCGCCTCCGACGAGACCGCGTATGCGAGATGCGATCTGATCGGCGCGTCTCTGCCGCGCGATGACAACGGCGCTCCGCGCGTTTCGGTCGCTTTCGCCGACCTGACAGCGGAGCTGCGCAGCGCTTCGCACGGCGCGATCGACGTGCAGGTGATTTCGGGCGATGACAAGGCGACGCTGGTCGCCTACCCGCCCGTCTCGGACTCGCTCACGGCGGGCGAGTGGAATCGGGCCGCGGGCGCGAACAATCGCATCGAGATTCGCTTGCGCTGATCCGCGCAGGCGCAGCTCGACCGGCGGATGCGCGCGCCGATATGCTGCGCTCATGCCGCGCTCGCTACAGCCAGACCCTGCCGTCCGGCTCCCCGCTTCGGTTCGCCTCGATGAGAGCTTCAGACCGCCACCGTGGCTGCGGAATCGCCATGTCCAGTCGATCGTGCCGAGTCTCCCGGCGCGCTTCCGCTGGATGGCCTCGCGGCTCGCGCCGCTCCTTGCGACAGGCCGGACGCTCCTGCTCGATTGCGGTGATGGTGTGCGGCTGCAGGCCATTCACTCACCGGCGCGACGGGTTGCCGGGGAAACCATGCGGGACAGCGCGGGCGAGCGCGTGGCCGTGCTGCTGCACGGCTGGGAAGGCAGCGCAGATTCGCTTTATGTGCTTTCGCTCGCCGCGCAGCTCAACGAGCGGGGCTGCGACGTGGTGCGTTTGAATCTTCGCGACCACGGCGGCACGCACCATCTCAATCGCGAGCTGTTTCATTCGTGCAGGCTCCCGGAGGTCATCGGCGCCGTGCGGCACATCCAGGCGCTCTTTCCCGGAGCATCGCTCGGCCTCGCAGGTTTCTCGCTCGGCGGCAACTTCATGCTGCGCGTAGCGGCCGAGGCCGGGCCGGCGCGGCTTCGGATCGAGAAGGTGGTCGCGATCTCTCCGGTGCTCGATCCCATCGCCACGCTCGAGTCCCTCGAGCGGGGCTTTCGCCCGTACCACTCGTACTTCATCCGCAAGTGGACGCGCTCTCTGCGTCTCAAAGAGAAGGCCTGGCCCGACGAATACGAGTTCGCCACGCTCGTGCATCTGCCGGGCCTGCGCGCGCTCACGGCAGAGCTCGTGCGCCGGTTCACGAGTTTCGCGAGCCTCGAGGACTACCTGAACGGCTATGCAATCGTCGGCGCGCGGCTCGCCGCGTTGCAGGTTCCGAGCACGATCATCACCTCGCTCGACGATCCGATCATTCCGGCGCGGGATATCGGCCGGCTTGCCCCCTCGCCCGCGCTGCACGTGGTCGTCACGCGATGGGGGGGCCATTGCGGATTCCTCGACCACCTCTCCCGCTGGACGTGGGCGGAGCGCAGGGCTGCGGCGGAGCTCGCTCGGGCGCCGCAGCTCGGCGCGTCGTCGCCCGCGCGAACAGGGACTTGAGCGCCCGCGATCGACTTCAGCCGCGGTGCGCGGTCTCGAGAGTGCGTTTCTCTTCGAAGCTCACGATCGGCTGACCGCTCGTCACGATGAGCTCCCCGTCGATGACGGCGCCCTTCGCGATGGCGATCACGCGGGCGCTCACGCGCGCGCGCACGACAGCGGTCGCACCGATCTCGAGCTTGTCTTCGACGGTCAGGATGCCGGTGACTTTGCCCGCGATGACGCCGCGCTCGGCGCGCACCTCGCCTTCCCACTCCGCCTTTGCAGTCAGGCTGAGTGCGCCACGCACGTGGCCGTCGCCCCGAACCGTGCCGCACATCACGAGCGGCCCGACGGTCTCCACATCGCCCGTAATCCGGCAGCCCTCCGCGACGAACGTCGGAGAGCCGCCAACGAAATCGAGCAGCCGCCGTCTGGGAGATTCGCTCATCGGGTCCATCGCGCTCCGCAGGTTCTCACCGTGCGCCGGATTATCGCCTCTCTTGGCCCGCGGCGGCTCTCGCTTGCGCTCGCGAGCGACAAAAATCGCTGCACCGGGTACGCACCTGACACGTTGCGTCACGGTGAGGACCGTCACAGTCGAAATGCAAGTCCCTGTTTCGCAAGACAGCCGAGCCCTGGCATGCGCCTTGCTACATCTGGGCCAGGGCAGCGCGACTCAATCGCGCAGCCAGACAGTCCGGAATGAGGAGCTCGACGGCGCTTCGCGTGTGGCACAGGTCCGCGGAGCGCAGCGAGTGCTGGAGGCTCTATCTGGAAACAGCGAACAACTTCCCCGGTGTTCGCTCTAGGACGCCGCGACGCGCTCCCCCGCTCGCGGCGTTTTTTTTGTTAGTTGAGTACCACGATGTCGAGCTTGCCCGTGCGGTTCTCGACGTTGATTCCAACCGACCCCGAGTAGCGGTGCAGGGTGAGGTCGGCGCGGCAGGGACCGACCTGAATGCCGCGGATGCGCAGCCGCTCGATGCACGCCGGCAGATAGGGAAAGCGGAACGTGATGCGGCACTCGGCCGCATCGATCGCGATGCCGAGGCAGGATTCGAGGAGCATGAAGACGGCCGCGGAAGCCCAGGCCTGCGGAGAGCACGCGACCGGATAGCGTGTGGGCGCCTTGCCCGCGCGCCGTCTGAAGCCGCAGAAGAGCTCGGGCAGGCGGCTCGATTCGAAGTACGTCGAGGCATCGAACAGCGCCTCGAGAATTCGTGACGCGAGCGCCTTCTGCGGTGTGTCCGCCAGCCCCGCCGCGATCAGCGCGTTATCGTGCGGCCAGACCGATCCGTTGTGATAGGACATCGGGTTGTAGCGCGCTTCGGTGTCGGCGATCGTCCGCACGCCCCAGCCCGAGCAGAATGCCTCCTCACCGAGCGATTTGACGATGGCCGCGGCGTGCTCGGAGGCCGCGATGCCGCTCATCAAACACTGCCCCGCATTGGAGCTTCGTACGCGGCAGGGACGTTTCTCCCCGTCGAGGGCGAGTGCATAGACACCGATCTCGGGGCACCAGAAGCGGTTCTGAAAGCGCTCACGCAGCTCTCGCGCGGCGTGCCTCAGCGCGCTCGCGAGCTCCGTCGCGCCGAGGGCGGTGGCGAGCTCGGCTCCCGCAAGGCGCGCGGCGTACGCGTATCCCTGCACCTCGCAGAGCGCGATCGGACCCTCCGCGAGCCTCCCATCCGCGTGGAACACCGAGTCATACGAGTCTTTCCAGCCCTGCTGCACCAGCCCGTTCGGCGATCTGCGGTGATACTCGACGAAGCCATCGCCGTCGGCATCGCCATAGCGGTCGAGCCATTCGAGCGCGGCGCGCACGTTGGGCCAGATGGACTCGATGAATTCCAGGTCCGCCGTGCGCTGCAAGTAGGCGCCGGCCAGCATGACGAAGAGCGGGGTTGAATCGACGCTGCCGTAGTAGCGGCCGAATGGGATCTCCCCGAGCGCCGCCATCTCCCCGCGGCGCGCCTCATGCAGAATTTTCCCGGGCTCGGCATCGCGCTCGGGCGAGGTCGCGGTCGCCTGCGTATCGGCCAGGAACGCGAGCACGCCGCGTGCAATGTTCGGCGACAGCCACAGCGTCTCGAGAGCCGTGATGATGCCGTCGCGGCCGAAGGTCGTATCGAACCACGGCACGCCGGCGAACGGATAGAGTCCTTCCGGCGTCGTGGTGAGAAGCATGTCGAGATCGGCGCAGGAGCGCTGAGACCAGGCGTTGAACTGATCGTTCGAGGTTTCGAGCGAGCACTGGAAGCGCGAGCCGTCGGTGCGAGCGCGTTCGGCCTCGGCGAGGGCTGCATCGTGCGACGTGGCGCGCGCCGAGCCAGCCCGGCCGCTCCACTCACCGGTACGGCCGATCGACTCATCGGTCCGGCAGCAGATGTTGATTGCAAACACCTGCTCGCTGCGCCCTTCGAGGTGCAGGTCGAAGCGCAGCTCGGCCGACACGACTGCGCGCGGTCGCGGCGTGCTCTCGATCAAGGTCCGCCTCGTGACGCCATCGAGGCCCGCATAGGCGAGCTCGATGCGCTCGGCGCTCGAGCGCGGCTCGAGCAGCCGTCCGCGCTTCGCGCGATGCTGGCCGCGCACCTCGAAAATGTCCGCGTAGTCGGCCGCAAATTCCACCTCGAGCGTGATGTCGAGCGGCTCGCGAGTGAAGTTGCGCACGTGGATGCGCTCGTAACAGGTGCCTTTCCAGATGAGCTTCGAGCGGAAGATGTGCAGCGAGCCGCGCGGCAATACGACTTGCCCCTCGCGGTACAGATCGGGATTCGTGAGGTCGGCGGACATGAGCAGGTTGTCGCGCCGCACCGCGGAGCTGAGGAGGTGGGGCCGATGACCCGCAAGCTTCAGGACCAGTTGCGAGAGAAACCGCGTGCCCTCGTGATAGAGCCCCTCCTCGTGGCGTGCTCCGGCATCGATGTCGCCGAAATCATTGAATACGCCGAACGTGTCGTCGTTCTTGAGCACCAGGGTGTGCTCGGGAACCGGTACCTCCGGTGCGAGGATGTAGTAGCGCTGAACGTGCTCGACCGAGCTCGCGCGCTCGGGGGTGCTGTTGTTGGCGCGCTGGACGGAGTTGCTTCCCTCCGCTGACATCGAACCCTCCGTGCGAACGGGTGTGCAGGGCGCTCGCGGAAGGCGCCGGGCAGCAACCCCCATGCCCATCGCCTGCGTGCGACTCCTCGGCGCGCGCTCAGCATTGAAAATCGGCGTGCCTCGTCCCCATGATGAGCTGCTGCGGCTACGCCGTGCCACTCAAGCTCTCATGGAATACCGCGACTACTACCAGGCACTCGGGGTCTCGCGCAATGCGACCGCCGAAGAGGTGAAGAAGGCGTACCGCAGGCTCGCGCGCAAGTACCACCCGGATGTGAGCAAGGAGCCGAACGCCGAGGAGCACTTCAAAGCGGTGCAGGAGGCGTACGAGGTGCTGAAAGACCCGGAGAAGCGCGCCGCCTACGACCAGCTCGGCTCCGAATGGAAGCAGGGCCAGCAGTTTCGTCCGCCTCCGGAGTGGGCGAGCGGCTTCGAGTTCCGCGGCGGACCGGGCGGCGGATTCCGCGGCTCGCAGGCGGGCGCGGAAGGGGGCGCGTTTCGCGGCGGCATGGGGGCGGGCGCGGGGCGAGAGGGCGGGGCTTTCCGCTTCGAGACCGACGGAGAGGGGCGGGGATTCAGCGAGTTCTTCTCCTCGCTTTTCGGCGGCGGAGCCGACAGCCCGTTCGCGGAAGCTGCGCAGCGCGCGCGCGACGGCCGCGATCATCACTCGCGAATCGACATCGATCTGGAGGAGGCCTATCGGGGCGGGACGCGCACGCTGGAGCTCAAGCACCCGGAGGTCAAGCCGGACGGCCGCATCGAGGTCGCGACCCGCACCGTGCGGGTCGCGATTCCGGCGGGGGTCACGGACCGGCAGTTGATCCGGCTCGCCGGACAGGGCGAGCCGGCGCGTGAGGGTGGCCGAGCAGGCGACCTATACCTCGAGGTACACATCCGACCGCACCGCCTCTACCGCGTCGACGGGCGCGACGTGACGCTCACGCTGCCCGTTGCACCCTGGGAAGCCGCCCTCGGCGCGACCGTTCAGACACCGACGCTCGGCGGCCCCGTCGACCTGCGCATTCCGCCCGAATCGCAAACGGATGCGCGGCTGCGACTGAAGGGCCGCGGGCTTCCGGGCCAGCCCCCGGGGGATCAATACGTCGTCCTGAGAGTGGTGATGCCGCCCGCGAACTCACCGGCTGCGCGTGCGTTGTACGAGCAGATGCGAGCGCAGCTTGCGTTCGATCCCCGCGAGGGGTTCGAATCCCGCTGACGGACGAGCGAGGAGTCGGCATGGTCGAAAGCATCCAGCTGCTCGAGGCGCACCTGCTCGGGGAGAACGATTGGGTCCAGGTCGAGACACTCCTCGGCCTATGCGATCTCACACTCGACGCGGTCGTGGAGCTCGCGGAGCTCGGGATCGTGGTCCCACGGGGCGGCTCGCCGAGGGAGTGGCAGCTCCCCGCGACGACATTGCCCCGGCTGCGGACCATGAGCCGCCTCATGCACGACCTCGGCGTGAATCTGAGCGGCGCCGCGCTCGCCGTCGAGTTGATCGAGTCGCGCCGGCAGCTCGAGCACCGCGTGCGGGAGCTCGAGCGGCATATAAGAGGCTGAGCTCTACGGCCGAAGGTCTACTGGCCGAAGCTCTCCGGAGCGCTCGCGAGGTACGCGCGCTCCTCGGGTGTCGAGGGCCGGCCGATGATTCGATTGCGATGCGGGAAGCGGCCGAAGCGGCCGATGATTTCGCGGTGCGCCTCCGCGTAGCGGAGCGCGGAAGCGAAGGCGGGGCGAAGCGGCTCTGCCACCTCAGCGAGCAGTCGGCGATAAGCGGCGATCGACTCCTCCTGAACCTCGGCGGACTCGGCATGCTGAAGGGGCATGTAGAAGAACAGCCGCTCCGCCGGCCCGAGCGCCGCATCCGCGCCCGATTGAATGCCGGATAGCGCGAGCGCGAGCGCCTCCCCGTCCGTCGCAAAGGCGCGCGGTGTCGCGCGGTAGAGATTTCTCGGCAGCTGATCGAGCAGCAGGATCAGAGCGAGGCGCCGGCGTGGGCTCGCCGCCCAGGACGCGAGCCGGCCTTGCGCCGCCTCGATGACGAGC
Source organism: Steroidobacteraceae bacterium (assembly GCA_035606175.1). Lineage (GTDB taxonomy): Bacteria > Pseudomonadota > Gammaproteobacteria > Steroidobacterales > Steroidobacteraceae > JASHUC01. The sequence continues at coordinate 57,741 of DATNFW010000035.1, forward strand.
GGCTCGAAGCGGGCGCGCAGCTCCTCGTCGCGCTGCCGCCCCGCCTCTTCGGGCTCGTCGCCTCCAAACCAGAAACGGAGCCGCTCATCGAGCCGTGCCGCGTTGAGGGGCTGGCTTCCGAACCAGAAACGGCGCAGCTCGCTCGCGGGATCGGCCGGCGCCATGACCTAAGCGCCCGGCTTACTCGCACAAGCTCTCGAGATAGCCCTGCGCGACCGGCGAGAGGCGCTTGCGCGCGAGCTGGCGTGCTTTCGGCGCATCGACGATGTACTCGAGCGGGCCGGAGACCAGCATCTGACGGATACTCGGGTTCTTCGCAGAGGCGCGCGCCATCTTGTTGAGCACGGTGAAGCCGCGGTTGATCTTGCTCGTCGGGGTGCGGTTCTGCTCGATCGCACGCGCGAGGTACTGGCCGAAACGCGCGAAGAGGAAATAGTCGTCGTCGCCGACCTGGAAGCGGGCTTCGGCGAAGAAATCGGGGAAATACTTCTCCAGGTACGCGGAAACTCGTTGAAGACGGGGCCCAGGGTCGCTGTCAGTCGACGCTTTGCGCTTCTTCATCGGTTTGCTACACCTCCGGCACGCTGCAGCACGTAGCACCACGCCGCCAC
>DATNFW010000036.1:0-25857 GCA_035606175.1 Steroidobacteraceae bacterium
CGACAACGTTCAGTACGCCCCGACGCGCGGCCGCTTCAAGGTGTACCTCATCGACGAGGTACACATGCTTTCGACCAGCTCTTTCAATGCACTGTTGAAGACGCTCGAGGAGCCGCCGCCGCACGTCAAATTCCTGCTCGCGACGACCGATCCGCAGAAGCTGCCCGTCACCGTGCTCTCGCGCTGCCTGCAGTTCAATTTGAAGCGGCTGCCCGCGGGGCTCATCGCCGAGCGCATGGATCGCATTCTCGATGCCGAGGGCATCGCCTACGAGCCCGCGGGCGTGCGTCTCGTGGCGCAGGCCGCGGACGGGAGCGTGCGCGACGGGCTGTCGCTGCTCGACCAACTGATCGCCTTCGGCGGCGGCCGGGTCGGGGAAGCCGAAGCGCGCGCGATGCTCGGCACGGTGTCGCGGGATCACGTTCTCGCACTCGCCGAACGATTGGCCGGGCTCGATGCCCGCGAGCTGCTGCGCTACGCACGCGAGCTCGAGCAGTGGGCGCCGGATCACGCGCAGCTGCTCGATGAGCTCGCAGCGCTGCTCACCCGAGTTGCGCTCCGCCAGGCCGTGCCCGATCTCCCGGACGACGAGCTCTATCCGACCGCGATCGTCCAGAAGCTCGCGAGCGCGCTCGCGCCGGAGGACGTGCAGCTCTTTTATCAGATCGCGATCCTCGGCCGGCGCGATTTGCCCCTGGCGCCCGACCCCCGCAGCGGCTTTGAGATGACGCTCCTCAGGATGGCGGCTTTCAGACCCGGCGGCACGGCGGGCGAGAGCGAGGAGCGGGCGCAGCGTGTAGCGCGCGCGGAGCCTGCCTTGCAACGGGCATCTCCGGTGCCGGCCCGGTACGCCGGGCGCGAGGCCGTCCGAGATGGAGCCCGCAGCACTGTCGCGCCCGCGACGACCGCGTCCGGCGCCCCGCTCGCCGCGGCACCCGTTTCAAGTCCGCCGGCCGTGGGCGGCGCGGGGAGCGAGGGCTCTTGGGGTACGATCGTTGCGCAGCTCGAGCTACAAGGCGCCGCGCGGCAACTCGCAAGCCACTGCTCGCTCATTGGCCGGCAGGGCGCGCTCGTGCGCCTCGCGCTCGATCCGCGCCATCAGCTGGTGAAGACCCGCGCGATGGAGGAGAAGCTCGCGCAGGCGCTGTCGCGCTATTACGGCGAGACGGTCCGGATCGAAATCGCGATCGCGGAGCAGCGCTCTGAGACGCCCGCCGAGGTGGAGCTGCGCTCCTCGCGTGCACAAGTCGAGGCGGCGCGCGAGGCCCTCGAGCAGGATGGGACCGTGCGTGCGCTGAAAGAGCGCTTCGGCGCGACCGTCCTGCCGGAGACGGTCCGGCCGCTCAAGTAACTGCAGCTTATCCCGAGGTAACGAGAAGACGACCATGCGCGGCAATATCAATCAGCTGATGAAGCAAGCTCAGGCCATGCAGGCGAACATGCAGAAGGCCCAGGCCGAGCTCGCGAATCTCGAGGTCATCGGCGAATCCGGGGGCGGCATGGTGAAAGTGACGCTCAATGGACGGCACGAGGCGAAGCGCGTGCAGATCGAGCCCACGGTGCTCGCCGGTGAGGACCGCGAGATGCTCGAGGACCTCCTCACCGCGGCGTTCAACGACGCGGTCCACAAGCTCGAGGCGCTGGTGCAGGAGAAAATGGCGAGCCTCATGACCGGTGTGCAGCTCCCGCCGGGAGTGAAACTGCCGTTTTGAGACCTCGATGAAGCTCTCGATGCGCCTCGCCGGGCTGATCGATGCGCTGCGTGCGCTGCCCGGTGTCGGGCCGAAAACCGCGCAGCGCATGGCGTTTCATCTGCTGCAGGAGAACCGCCCGGGCGCGCAGAACCTCTCGGATGCCCTCGGGGCGGCGCTCGCCGCGGTGCGCCGCTGCGAGCGGTGCCGCATGCTGACCGAGGGGGAGCTGTGCTCGATCTGCTCCTCCCCGCAGCGTGACATCGCGCTTCTCTGCGTCGTGGAGTCGGCGGCCGATGTGCTCGCGATCGAACAGTCCGGAAGCTATCGAGGACGGTATTTCGTGCTGATGGGGCATCTGTCCCCCCTCGATGGCGTCGGCCCCGAGCAGCTCGGGGCCCGCGAGCTCGATGCGCTGCTCGCCGCAGGCGGCATCGAGGAGGTCATCCTGGCCACGAATTCCACGGTGGAGGGGGAGGCGACGGCGCACTTCCTGAGCGAGCTCGCGCAGCGGCGTGGCGTGCGTGCGAGCCGCATCGCCCACGGCGTGCCGATGGGCGGGGAGCTCGAATACGTCGACGGCGGCACGCTCGCCCACGCCCTGACGGGCCGCCAGCTGATCGGCTGACGAGCGATAGTTCAAGTAATATGAAAAGGTCATGCCGAGCAGCGAGCATCTGGTTTGGATCGACCTCGAGATGACCGGCCTGCAGCCGGCGAGCGACCACATCATCGAGATCGCGACGATCGTCACCGACCGCGACCTGGACGTGATTGCCGAGGGGCCGGTCCTTGCGATCCACCAGCCGGATGAGGTGCTCGCGCGCATGGACGACTGGAACCGCAAGCATCACGGCCACTCCGGCCTCACCGAGCGCGTGCGCTCGAGCACGGTGACCGCCTCCGAGGCGGAGCGCCGCACGCTCGCGTTTCTCACACCACTCGTCACCACGGGCGCATCGCCGATGTGCGGCAACAGCGTCTGCCAGGACAGGCGCTTCCTCGCACGCGAGATGCCGCTCCTCGAGCGCTTCTTCCATTACCGCAATCTCGATGTGAGCACGCTCAAGGAGCTGGCGCGCCGCTGGGCCCCGCACGTCGCAGAGAGCTTCAACAAAGAGGGCGCGCACCTTGCGCTCGCGGACATTCGCGAGTCGATCGGGGAGCTGCGCCACTACCGGGCGCACTTTCTGCACCCGGACTACGCCCGCTCCCCGGCGAGATAGAGCCACGTCTCGACGACCGTATCGGGATTGAGCGAGAGGCTCTCGATACCCTGATCGACGAGCCAGCGGGCGAGATCGGGGTGGTCCGAGGGCCCCTGGCCGCAGATGCCGATGTATTTGCCGCGGCGGCGGCACGCCGCGATCGCCATCGCGAGGAGCGCTTTCACCGCCTCGTCGCGCTCATCGAAGTGCTTCGCGACGATCGCCGAATCCCGATCGAGGCCGAGGGTGAGCTGTGTGAGATCGTTCGAGCCGATCGACATGCCGTCGAAGTGATCGAGATAGCGGTCGGCGAGCAAGGCGTTCGTCGGCAACTCGCACATCATGATGACCTTCAGCCCGCGCAAGCCGCGCTCGAGGCCGTTCGCCGCGAGCAAGCCGGTGACTTCCTCCGCCTCGCGCACCGAGCGTACGAAAGGCACCATCACCTGAATGTTATCGAGGCCGATCTCCTCGCGCACACGCACGAGTGCCCGGCACTCGAGCTCGAAGCACGGGCGGAAAGCCGGATCGACGTAGCGCGAGGCTCCGCGGAAGCCGAGCATCGGATTTTCCTCGTGCGGCTCATAGGCGCGCCCGCCGAGGAGGTTCGCGTACTCGTTGGATTTGAAGTCCGACAGCCGCACGATGACCGGCTGCGGATGGAACGCGGCGGCGATCTGGGCGATGCCCTCGGTGAGCTTCTCGACATAGAAGCTCACGGGATCCGGATAACCCGCGCACTGCGCACCGATGCGCTCTTTGAGCGAGGCGTCGAGCCGGTCGTACTCGAGCAGCGCGCGCGGATGCACGCCGATCATGCGATTGACGATGAACTCGAGCCGCGCGAGTCCTACGCCGTGGTGCGGAAGCGCCGCAAAATTGAACGCGCGATCGGGATTCGCAACGTTCATCATGATCTTCACCGGCGCCTGCGGCATGCGGTCGAGCTCGATCGTGCGGTGGTCGATCGCGAGCCGCCCGGCGTACACGTATCCGATCTCCCCCTCTGCACAGGAAACCGTGACCTCGGCGCCGTCTTGCATGCGGCGCGTCGCATCCCCGCAGCCGACGACCGCGGGGATCCCGAGCTCGCGCGCGATGATCGCCGCATGACAGGTGCGGCCGCCGCGATCCGTCACGATCGCCGCCGCGCGCTTCATCACCGGCTCCCAGTCGGGGTCCGTCATGTCCGCGATGAGCACGTCTCCGGGCTCGACGCGGGCCATCTCGCCGATCTGCCTCACGACTCGACCGCGCCCGGCGCCGATCCGCTGGCCGATGCTGCGGCCGCGCGCGAGCACTTGCGAGCGCTCTTTGAGCGCGAAGCGCTCGAGAGTGCGGCCGGCGCGGCTCTGAACGGTCTCGGGCCGGGCCTGCAGGATGAAGAGCTCCCCGGTTGCGCCGTCCCGGCCCCACTCGACGTCCATCGGGCGCCCATAGTGTTGCTCGATGGCGAGCGCCTGGCGCGCGAGCGATGCGAGGTCCGACTCACTCACCGAGAAGCGCGCGCGCTCTGCGGGCGGCACATCGACGGTGCGCACGCGCTCGTTGGAGCCGGGCTCGGCGTAGATCATTTTGATGGCCTTCGCCCCGAGGTTCTTCCTCAGAATCGCGCGCCGGCCGGCGCGCACCGCCGGCTTCCAGAGATAGAACTCGTCCGGGTTCACGGCGCCCTGCACGACGGTCTCGCCGAGCCCGTAGGAGGCGGTGATGAACACGACATCGCGAAAGCCCGAGTCGGTATCGAGAGTGAACATCACACCGCTTGCGCCGAGGTCGCTGCGCACCATGTATTGAACGCCCGCGGAGAGCGCAACGGCCTCGTGCGCGAAGCCCTGGTGCACGCGATAGGCGATCGCCCGATCGTTGAAGAGCGACGCGAAGACCTCGTGCATCGCGCCGAGCATCGCCGCCTCGCCGCGCACGTTGAGGAACGTCTCTTGCTGTCCCGCGAACGAGGCCTGCGGCAGATCCTCCGCGGTGGCCGAGGAGCGCACGGCAACCGAGACCTCCTGTCCGGCGCTCAAGCGCCGGAACGCTGCGAGCACTTCGGTTTCCAGTCGCTTCGGGAAGGGCGCGGCGAGCACGAGCTCGCGGATGCCTCTCGCGGTGCTTGCAAGCGCCGCGACATCGTCGACGTCGAGTGAGGCGAGCGCCGAGCGAATGCGCTCATCGAGTCCGTCCTGCGCGAGGAACTCGCGAAATGCGGCCGCGGTCGTCGCAAAACCGTCCGGCACGCGCACCCCCGCCGAGGCGAGCGAGCCGATCATCTCCCCGAGAGAGGCGTTCTTGCCGCCCACCCGCTCGAGATCGCTCATCCGCAGATCACGGAACGGCACCACGTACTCGCTCACGATATGATCCTCAAATGAACGCCAAGCGCACCGTATTCTTCGTATCCGATCAGACCGGCGTCACGGCGGAGACGATGGGCCACAGCCTGCTCACGCAGTTCGAAGGGCTCGAGTTTCGTGCGGTGACTTTGCCATTCGTATCGAGCCTTGACAAGGCGCGCGAGGTGGTACGCAAGATCGATGCCGCGGCTCTGAGCGAAGCCGTGCGGCCGATCGTCTTCAGCACTTTGGTGCAGGATGAACTGCGCGACATCGTGATGCGTGCGAATGGCCTGTTCCTCGATTTCTTCGCAGCCTTCGTCGGGCCGCTCGAGCGCGAGCTCGACACCCGCTCGACCCACCGCGCCGGCCGTGCGCACGGCATGGCCGACTTGGCAGCCTACGCGACGCGCATCGATGCAACCAATTTTTCGCTCGCGCACGATGATGGCGCGGGCGCGGATTACACGCGCGCCGATGTGGTGCTGATCGGGGTATCGCGCTCCGGCAAGACCCCGACCTGCCTCTACATGGCGCTGCAGTACGGCGTCTTCGCCGCGAACTATCCTCTGACGGACGAGGACCTCGAGGGCGGGGAGCTGCCTGCGCGGCTCACGCCCGCTCGCACGAAGCTCTACGGCCTCACCATCCGTCCGGAGCGGTTGCGCCAGATCCGCAACGAGCGCAGACCCGCAAGCCGCTACGCCTCTGCGCAGCAGGTGCAGTACGAGGTGCGCGCCGCGGAAGCGCTGTTCCAGCGCTTCGCTATTCCACACATCGACACGACCGAATGCTCGATCGAGGAGATCGCAAGTCGCATCATCAATGACACCGGAATCGAGCGGCGTCTGCGGCCGTGATCCACTCCGCGCGTTGCACGAGCGCTCCGCCGTCCGCGGTGAGCGGAGCAGCATCCGCAGCGCCGCTCAGGCATGATTTTTGACGGCGACAAGTGCCTTGCGCGGCACGCATCGTGCGATATAGTCGGAACATGTTGAATGATGCCCTGACGACCGTCTCCTGGCGCGCCCGCCCGCGCACCTTCGTTGCGCTCATGAGCCTGTATGAGAGCAATTACATCCGCTTTGGATGGCTCGCTGGAGATGTGACTCAGCTCTCGGGCGCATACCGGTCGATCGTCGCCGGCGATTGTGACCTTCTTCTCAACGTCGCCGAGCGCTCCCCCTATACGACGACGCTCTCACTCACTTATCTGCTGCCCGAGGAGCCGTTCGCGCGCGCCTACCCCGACATGAGCGTGCGGCTCTATCACGATGCGCGCCTCGCGGAAGCCCAGGAATGGGCGACGGCGAGCTCCGCCTCGGCCCAACCTGCGGCGTTGAGGAGCTTGCGCTCGCGGATGGAGCGTGAACTGGATCAGCGCTGGGCGCGGAATGTGATGTTAAACAAGTGGCTGGAGTATTGCGTGGAGCGGGGACATCGCTTCTCGCCGGCCACGAGAATCCGCTGAGGGATCGCCTCGCGCGCGGCCGGCAGTCGCCGGCCGATCATGAAATCTCTGACGACGCTCGCGGGCATCGTGCGCCGGCCTATCGGGCCGATGCTCCCGTCCGCCCCCGCTGCCGACGACGAGCGGGTATTGCTGCTTTTCAAGAATCGGGCCGAGCTCAAGAAGGCCTATGGCGAGCTGCAGGAGGAGGTCTATCGGCTCAAGGACCGGGTCAAGCAGCAAGAGGGCGCAACGGCACGCGTTCAGGAGATGCTTGCCGCTCTCGAGAGCCGCCTCGGGCTCGTCGAGACCGCCTATCCGGCGCTCGTGTTCTATCAACTGCGCGCGCTCTGGCAGCACGGACGGCAGATACTCTCGGAGTTCGTCAGCGAGCTTGCCGCGACGCAGGAGGAGCGTGAGCGGCGCGCGTTTCTCGCCGAGTGCAATCGCCGCCTGTTCGCGCGGCGCCGCAGTATCGAGGGCGCGCTGCGCGCGGCGGAAACCCAGCACGCGGGCGCGCAATCGCAGCTCGCCGAGCTCGGCGCGGCGCGCGCCACGCTCACCCGCTTCTGGCACTACTTCAAGCGCAGGGACCTCGATCGGCGACTGCAGATGGCACGCAACGAGGCGGCCGCCGCCGATCGCGCCCTCGTCGATGCGCGCGGCGCGGCGGAGCAGCTGGAGGCGGAACCGGCTCCGGAGTTTCCGGGTCTGTCGCTCGAGGCGCGGCGCGCCATCAATCTGGCGGCGATCGCGTACGCCGAGGTGCTTTGTCTCAGACTCGCGGAGACACCGCTCGTCGCCCTCGCTCGCGAGGCGACCGCGCGGCGCGAGGTGGCCGATGCCTATGGCGAACGGCCCGAATGCGAACGATTGATTGCCGACATCGCGCGGGCGCGCGCCACGCTCGCCTCCAAATCGAGCGTCGCACCGGACGTGAAGTCGCGCGCCGAGCGCCTGAAAACGATCGCCCGCTACCGCAACGGTGCCGACACGACACCGAGCCCCGATTCGGTCGCGGTCGTCGAGAGCGACGTGCTCGCCGGCGAGCCGCTCGGCGCCAAGCGCGCTGCGCGCATGCCCAACGTGCTCGCCGAGGACACCTGGGATCTGTTCCGGGTGCTCCTGCGCTGAGTCGATCGCCCGGGGGGCGACTGCGCTTCGGTGCTTCGGTGCCGTTGGGCCTCAGCGGCCGACGGGTGTTTGAGCCGCGCGCGGCAGCGCCGCAGGGCCGCCACGACGCGCGGTCTGCTGAGGCGGCGTGCGCGATGCGCCGGGCTGGGGTCCGGTGATCATATCGCCAACGACCTGCGTCGCCTGCGCAAGGGCTACGTCCGCTTCCTGTGCCGGATCGATCTGATCCACCGCCTTGATCGGGGGCAGCTCCAGCGCGCTGCGCCGCAGATTCTCACGCGCGAGCCGGTCGCGGTCCTCGCGTGCACGATCTGCCTGGCGGTGCTTGAGATTGAGCGACACGAACTTCTGCCCGTGCAGGTCCTCGCTCGCGGAGACCTCCTGGGCGAGCCAGCGGTAATCCGGGTCGTGTTCGGCCCGCTCATCCTCCGAAAGCTCGAGCGCCTTGAGCGGAATGCTCGGCCGCTGTGCCGTATGCCACATCGTGTAGTTGGCAGCCGCGATGTGGTCCCACGGCAAAGCGTCCTCCAGCGAGCTCTCACCGACATCGTCCATGTCGATCGGGGAGGGCAGCGGCACATCCGGCTCGACGCCGCGATGCTGCGTGCTCTCGCCTGTGATGCGGTAGAACTTGCCGATCGTCACGGTGAGCTGGCCGTTGACAGGGCGCTGCGACCAGCGGTCGAGCGGTACGAGGTTCTGCACCGTGCCCTTGCCGAAGGTGCGCTGGCCGACGATGACGCCGCGATGGTAGTCCTGAATGGCGGCTGCGAAGATCTCCGAGGCCGAGGCGCTGTAGCGATCGACCAGGACTGCGAGAGGGCCGCCGTAGGCAATCGCCTTGTCCGGGTCATCGAGCACTTCGAGCCGCCCGGTGGTGTCCTTCAGCTGCACCACGGGACCTTTGTCGATGAACAGACCCGTGAGCGCGGTCGCCTCCGGCAAATATCCGCCGCCGTCCTCGCGCAGATCGAGTACCAGGCCGTCAATGCCCTGCTCCTCGAGCTGTTGAATGAGCTTGCGCACATCGCGCGTGGTGCTGCGATAGTTGGGATCGCCTGCGTTCTGGGCCGCGACGTCCTCGTAGAATCCCGGCACGGTGATCACGCCGACCTTGAGCAGGCGCCCATCGCGCGTGATCGTGCGCACCTCCTTGTGAGCCGCCTGGCTGTCGAGCGTGACCTTGTTGCGAACGAAGAGCAGCGTCTTCTCGGGGGAGCCCGGCGCCACTCCCGCCGGCAGCACTTGCAGCTTCACGGTCGTGCCGGCTTTGCCGCGAATGAGCTGCACCACATCGTCGAGTCGCCAGCCGATCACATCCGTGACGCCCCCGTCCTTGCCCTGGCCGACCCCGACGATGCGATCGTTCGTCTTCAGCGTGCCGGCGACGGCGGCGGGGCCGCCCTGGATGATGCTCATCACGGTCACGTAATCGTCGACGAGCTGGAGCGAGGCTCCGATGCCGTCGTAGTTGAGACTCATCTGGATGCGGTATTCCTCGGAGTCGCGCGGGGAGAAGTAGCTCGAATGTGGGTCGAAGGTGCGTGCGTACGCATTCATCAGATTCTCGAACACGTCCTCGGAGGAGATCTGATCGATGCGCTTCAGCACGTGCTGATAGCGTTTGCGCAGGACATCGGAGGCGTCCTTCCAGGACTTGCCGGTCAGCATGAGCGAGAGCGCGTCGTTCTTCACGCGCTTCCTCCACAGCTCGTTCATCTGCGCATCCGTCGTGGGCCACGCCGCATGGGTGCGGTCGAATTCGAACGTCTCATCGACGTTCCAGTCCGGCTCGGCGTCGAGGAGCGAGAGCGCATAGCGCATGCGCTCGCGGTTGCGCTGCTCGAAGCGCGCGAACACCGCGAATGCAGGATCGATGTCGCCGGTGTGGATCATGTCGTCGAACGCGTAGCGCCACTGCTCGAAGCCCGCGACATCGCTCGCGAGGAAGTAGCTGTGCTCGGGGTCGAGGAACTCGAGGTAGCGGTCGTAGATCTGCGACGACATCGCATTGTCGATCGTGCGGCGGCTGTAGTGCGTCTCCTCGAGGATCGAGCCGACTCGCCGCGCGATCATGCGCTGCCGCTCGGTCGGGGCGACGGCCCCCGGGGGAAGAAGCACGGTGCTCGCCGGCGCGCGCGAGGAGCCCGCGAGGGCCACCATCATCACGAGCGCGAGGCATGCGGCGGACCAGCCGCTCGAGCGGCTTACGATTCGTTTCATCATCTGGTGGCGCTCACTGATCGATGGGTTCCGTGAAAGAGACATCGTCCCGCGCTCTCACTGCGCAGCGGCTACGCTGCGACCGATGCCGACCAACGTTCGTACGACGAGCACGATGAGGTAAGGGCCGACGGCGACCATCCAGTACCCGAACGAGCCGCTCGCGAGCGAACGATAAAAGGCCGCAAGGAACGATCCGACCCCGCCGCCCGCATACGGGCCGAGAGTGCGGGAGCCCGCGAGCCATACGAGGAGCGGCGCTGCGACGAGGCCGAAGAGCAGAGCGGCGGCGAGCACGATGAGCTCGCGTCGGATCGAGATCGGGACGCGCAGGGCAGTCGGTAAGGGCAACGACAGGCTCATGTGAGAGGCGGGAGCTCCGGGAGGCATAATAGCCGCCGCTATGAAAAAAATCAGAGCCGCAGTAGTGGGGGTCGGCTATCTCGGCCGTTTCCACGCTCAGAAATATGCCCGCATAGCAGGTTGCGAGCTCACCGCGGTGGTCGACCCGGACGGGGAAGCGAGGGAGGCGGTCGCAGCCGAGCTCGGCACGCGCGCCCTCGCCGATTACCGTACGCTCCTCGGCGAGGTCGATGCCGTGAGCGTCGTCACGCCGACGCCCGGCCATTTTGCGATCGCCCGCGAGCTGCTCGCGAGCGGTGCCCACGTGCTCGTCGAGAAGCCGATCACCGAGACCCCGGAGGAGGCCCGCGAGTTGATTCGCATCGCCCGGGAGCGTGAGCGGGTGCTTCAGGTCGGGCATCTCGAGCGCTTCAATTCGACCATTCTCGCGGCCGAACCGTACCTCGAGGCGCCCCGCTTCATCGAGTGCCACCGCCTCGCACCCTACCGTGAGCGGGGCACTGACGTGAATGTGGTGCTCGACTTGATGATCCACGATATCGACATAATCCAGACGATCGTGAGTGCTCCGATCGAGACGATCGATGCAATCGGGTCGCCGGTTTTCTCGGATGAAATCGACATCGCCAACGCCCGCATCCGATTCGCAAACGGCTGCGTCGCGAATGCGACCGCGAGTCGCGTGAGCCTGCGTACCGAGCGCAAGCTGCGGATTTTCGAGGATGCAGCGTATCTCTCGCTCGATCTGCATCAGAAGATCATGACCGTGATCCGCAAGCGCCCCGAGCCGCCTGCCGCGGGTGGGCTCCCGGTCACGATCGAGGAACGCAGCCTCGAGCAGGGCGATGCCCTGCTCGCCGAAATCGAGTCGTTCCTAGGCTGTATCCGCTCGGGCAGCGCGCCGGTCGTGAGCGGGGAGGCGGGTTTGAGGGCGCTCGAGACCGCGCTTCGCATCACCGAGCAGGTGGAGCGCGCCGCGCCCGGCCGCCTTGGCGTGCGGTCGGGCGCTTGATTTCCGCGAGACCTTCTCCCACATAAGGAGGCATGCCGAATGCCTCCCGGGCGCCGGCGGCGCCCGCCCTCGAGCTAGACCTGATCGGGGACCTCGCGTGCCCGTGGACCTTCGTGGGCAAGCGAAGCCTCGACCGTGCGCTCGAGCGGCTCTACGGGTCACCGCGCGTGCTGCGCTGGCATGGACTGCCCCTGAGCCCCGATGCCCGCGCCTCCTGGCGCGAGCACTTCGCGAGTCGTCTGCCCCGAGGCGCGAGCCTCACGACCGTTCAGCGCGGGCTGCAGGAGACCGGCGAGGAACTCGGGATCGCCTTCCATTTCGATCGCCTGCAGCTGGTGCCGGACACCCACGAGGCACATCGGCTCGTGCGGCTCGCCGCGCGGGAGGGCCGTCAGGCCCTCGTCATCGATGCGCTGTTCCGCGCCTTCTTCGAGCAGGGCCGCGACATTGCGGACAGCGCCGTGCTCGGGGAGATCGCCCACGATTGCCATCTCGATTCCGACACGCGCACGGCGTTCGCGGACCGGGGCGCGGGACGGGGCGATGTCGATGCCGAGGAGCGTCGCATGCGCGGTCTCGGCATCGCGGTGGTGCCGAACCTCCTCATCAACGGGCGCGTGCTCGTGCCGGGCCCCGCCGACGTCTCGACCTACGTTGAAGCGCTCGACCAGGCGCTGTTCCCTGAGCTCAACACTCCGGAGAGCCGGCGACTGCTGCACTGAGCCGGCGACTGCTGCATCGAGGGACCGCCGCATCGAGCGACTGCGGCAGCGAGCGCGTTGATATGACGCGCGGGATGGGACATCCTCTCCCGCATCTCTAGCCTTAACCCGGGGAGCTCGCGGAATGCTCGACAGCGGTTTGCTCGCTGATCTGCGCGCGATCGTCGGCGACGAGGCGGTGCTCACCGGCGCTCGTGTGCGCGAATGCGCGACCGATGTGCAGGGCCACGCGCCCGCCGCGCCGGCTCTGGTGCGCCCCCACACCACATCCGAGGTCTCGGCGATCCTCAAGCTCTGCCACGCGCGCGGACAGGTCGTCGTCCCTCACGGCGGCCGAACCAATCTCGTCGAGGGAACATCGACCAGCGCGGCGGAGATCATCCTGTCGCTCGAGCGGATGAACCGCATCGAGCACGTCGATGGGCCGGGGCGCACCATGCGCGTCGAAGCCGGCGTGATCCTGCAGCGTGCGCAGGAGGAGGCGGAGCGTCACGATCTGATGTTCCCACTCGACCTCGGCGCGCGGGGCAGCTGCACGATCGGAGGCAACATCTCGACGAACGCAGGCGGCGTGCGGGTGCTGCGGTTCGGGATGATGCGCAGCCTCGTGCTCGGGGTGGAGGCCGTGCTCGCGGATGGCACGGTGCTCGACTCGCTCAATCGCATGCTGAAGAACAATGCCGGCTACGATCTCAAGCAGCTCTTCATCGGCTCGGAGGGCACACTCGGCGTCGTCACGCGCGCCGACCTGCGGCTCTTTCCGCGGCCACGCAGCGTTGCGACCGCGTTCGTCGCCTGTCGCGATTTCGGCGCCCTCGTCGGCCTTCTCGGCCACCTCGATGCACGCCTCTCCGGACAGCTCGCCGCCTTCGAGGCCCTCTGGCCCGAGTTCTACGAGGTCACCACGTCCGCTCGAACGAGCAACGCGGCGGTGCTGCCCCGCGACTACGGCATGTACGGGCTCATCGAGACCCTGGGCTCCGATCCCGAGGCCGATCAGGGCCGCCTCGAGCAGGCGCTGGCCGACGCGCTCGATCGAGGCCTGATCCTCGATGCGGTCGTCGCCAAATCCGAGAGCGAGCGTCGGGCGATCTGGGCCCCGCGCGAGGACGTCTGGCAGGCTCAGGAGCAGTACGGTCTGACATTCAATTTCGATGTGAGCCTGCCGATCTCGGACATGGCTCCCTATCTCGAGCGCCTGCGGGGCGAGGCGGCGCGGACGTTCCCGACGGGGCGCGTGTTCGCGTTCGGACACATTGCGGACGGGAATCTCCACGTCATCGTCGCGCCGGGCCTCGCGCGAAGCGCCGGCCCCGTTCCCGATGCGCCGCGCGTGGCGGCCGAGCGCCTGGTCTACGAGCCGCTGCGCGAGCTCGAGGGCTCGATTGCGGCCGAGCACGGCATCGGGCTCGAGCGCCGCGAGTACCTCGGCTACTCGCGCACTCCGGAGGAGATCGCCGCCATGCGTGCGTTGAAAGCCGCGCTCGATCCGAAGCGGATACTCAATCCGGGGAAGGTCATCGATTGAAGCCGCAGCACCTCGAGAGCCCGCCGCGGCCCGTCACGCTCGCCGCCGTGCAGCTCGCGTGCGGCTGGGATTCTGCGGCGAACATCGCGCGCGCCGAACGGCTCGTGCGCGAGGCCGCCGCGGGCGGAGCGCAGATCATCCTGCTGCCCGAGCTGTTCGAGACGCCGTACTTCTGCATCGAGCAGGACCCGCGCCATCTCGCGCTCGCGCGTCCGCTCGAGGAGAGCCGCGCAGTCCAGCACTTTCGCGGCATTGCGCGCGAGCTCTCCGTCGTGCTCCCGGTCAGTTTCTTCGAGCGCGCCGGTGCCGCCTTCTTCAACTCCGTCGCCGTGATCGATGCGGACGGAAGCCTGCTCGGTATCTACCGCAAATCGCACATACCGAACGGCCCGGGATACCAGGAGAAGCACTACTTCAGCCCGGGAGACACGGGCTTCAAAGTGTGGCGCACCCGCTTCGCGCGCATCGGCGTCGGCATCTGCTGGGATCAATGGTTTCCGGAGTCCGCGCGAGCGATGGCGCTTCTCGGCGCGGAGCTGCTGCTCTATCCGACGGCGATCGGCTCCGAGCCTCCGCCGGCCCCGGCCGTCAATTCGCGCGAGCACTGGCAAAGGACTCAGCAGGGTCACGCGGCCGCGAATCTCATGCCGCTCGTCGCGGCGAACCGCCACGGGCTCGAGCGCTCGCTGCAGGACCCCGAGCATCTCTACGTTCGCTTTTACGGATCCTCCTTCATTGCCGATCCGACAGGCGCGAAGGTCGCCGAGGCCGCGGAGGCGGGCGATGCCGTGATCTCGGCGCGTTTCGATCTCGCCGCCCTCGATGCGCAGCGCAGCGGCTGGTTCGTGTTTCGCGATCGCCGCCCCGACCTGTACGGCGCGTTGGTCACGCTCGACGGCTCGCGAGGCGGCTGAGCGCGCCTCAGATGGGGCGTGAGCGGCCTCGTGGTGTGCGCGGGCCTCGGGCGGCGCGCGCGCAGGCGCGCGGGTCAGGCGGTGTGCGCCCGCAGCCAGCGGCGCACGTCTTTCAATTCATTCGTGAAGCGCTCGAGCTCGGCGTGCCGCTGCGCCTCATCCGGTATCCGCAGCAGGTACGAGGGATGAATGGTCACCCACGCGTGCGTGGTCGCATCGAACGGCACGGGCTTGCCGCGCATCGATGCGATGGTGACGGTGCGGCGGAGGAGCGCGCGCGCCGCGCTCGCGCCCAAAGCGAGCACGAGCTTCGGCCGCACGAGCCGCAGCTCCTCGATCAACCATCCGTTGCAAGCCGCGATCTCACCCGCCGTCGGCTTCATGTGGAGCCGGCGCTTGCCGCGCTGCTCGTATTTAAAATGCTTGACGGCGTTCGTGACATAGATCGAGCGCCGCTCGATGCCGGCCTGCGCGAGCGCGCGATCGAGAACGGCACCTGCGGGACCCACGAAAGGATGGCCCGCGATGTCCTCGCTGTCGCCCGGCTGCTCACCGACGAGCATCAGCGTCGCGCGCGCCGCTCCTTCACCGGGGACACCCTGAGTCGCCGCACGCCAGAGACCGCAGCGGCGGCAGCGATTGACCGCCTCGCGCAGCTCGGACAGGCCATGGAGCACCGGCAAAGGCTCGAGCACCGGCGAAGGCGCGGGCTTTTTCAGCTCACCGGGGGGCGCCCGCGAGGTTCTATCATTGGATCGAATGGCGTGTGAGCGGTAGATACGATGTCTGCGCAAGCTCATCGACTAGACGAATCAGGCCTACCACGAAGTTCAAGGAAGCTCCCGGCCCATCGGGCCGGGAGCACAGGCAAAAGTGGAGGCGGGGGGACAGCACATCCGTGGCTTTCGCCACGGGCCGGACTATGCCTTCATCCACCGACGCCAAAATGCGCCTCGGCGGATGCGGAGCGTGTTATCGGGCTCGAGCCCCGATCCTAGTGCCCGCCCCGGAGCGGGAAGCTCCTCGGCGAGTCTATGAGTCTCTACAGGGCAGGCCTGGAGTTCGCCTCCTTCCTACCCCTCGGCGTCGCCATGCCGCCGTCTTTCAACGGCGCCGTCAGGTTTCGCCGATGTGAGCTCCGTTATCAACCGGCCCTCGCGAGCCGGCGCGACCCTCGATCGAACCCCCGTCCGCAAGCGCTAGACTTCAAGACCTACGTACGTAGCCTGCTCTTTGATTCTCGCGCGGCGCTACCCGAGAGGCAGGGAAGACGCAACGCCAGCAGACGGTGACTCTTAGCGGGACGGCCCGTCGCACACCGGCCCGCGATCCTATGAACGCGTCCCCTGATTCAGTCGCATAGGCACGAGCTGGTCAGAGGTCAGCTGCGATTAGGCAGCTAGAGCGTAGTTGTCGTCGTTGGCAACTATGATTTGCAGCGTGATTAACGAGGGCACTGCACCTCGGTACGCACCTGAAGGTTCACAACCCGCGTCGAAACCGGTCGCCCCCATCAGACTGCCCCGTAAGTATAGGCGAATTCACCGGGTCGCAAGGGGCGGCCGTCGCACTCATGCGACGTTCCAACGCCGGGCGACAAGTGGTTAAATCGCCCGCTTTTCGTCCGGGGGGACCATGCTCGCACGTACCTTCGCCGTCGCCTGCGCGGCGGCTGCCGCGCTTGCCGCCGTGCAGGCCTGGGCAGAGCCCGCAACCGAATCGACGGCAGAACCCATGGCCGCGTGGGCCCTTGCAGTTCTCAACGACTCGGGGGGCTCGGGCGGTTCGGGAGCTGCAAGCGGAAAGGGCGTCAAAAAGCTCGGGATCATGGCGGAGGGCCAGCTCGGCGTCGTGCTCGCGCGCGGCAACACCGACACCACGACCGCCAATGCGAAATTCGAGCTGGTGCGTACGACGAGGGCCGTCAAAGACGATTTCGAGATCGAGGGGCTGTATGGGAAGACAGGCGCGCTCGTCACAGCGGAGCGCTGGGCAACGAACCTCCAGCGCGACTGGAATCTCACGACGAAAACGTTCTGGTTCGCCGATCTGCACTACGAGCACGACCTCTTCAGCGGATTCGCTTACCAGGCGACGGGTGCAACGGGCGCGGGCTACAAGTTCATCGATACCGAATCGACGAGGCTCGACGCACAGATCGGTGCCGGTTATCGACGTCTGCGGCCGGAGGACTTGATCGAGAATGCCCTCGGCGAGGTGGTGGGTCGGGTCGAGGGACCTTCGAAGGGTGAGGCGGTCGCGAACGGAAAACTCAAATTCGAACACGCATTCAATGCGCAGACCAAAATCTCCGACGTGGTGATGACCGTCGTCGGCTCGGACAACACCTACCTCGAGAACGATCTGGCGCTCGGCGTGAAGCTCAATGGCTCCCTCTCGCTGAGCGTCGGTTACACCATACGCAACAACAGCAATCCGCCGGGCGGCCTCAAGCACACCGACACGCTGACCACCGTCAATCTCGTCTACACGAAAAAGTAGGCGCAAGCGGGCCGACTCGGGCCGAAACGCGCGGAATCGGCTGAAGCGCGCCGATTCGTCCCTCGGCCCGACGGGCGCGCCTCTATCGGGCTCGCCGCAGGAGCCGCGCCTTCTCGCGCTGCCAGTCGCGCGCTTTCTCGGTCGCGCGCTTGTCGTGCTGCTTCTTGCCCTTTGCGAGGCCGATCTCGATTTTTGCGCGGCCGTTCTTCCAGTGCAGCTCGAGCGGCACGAGTGTGTAGCCGCGCCGCTCGACGGCGCCGATCAGGTGTTGCAGCTCGCTGCGATGGAGCAGGAGCTTGCGCGTGCGGACCGGGTCGGCCGGAACGTGGGTCGAGGCGGTCGGCAGCGGGGATATGTGAGCGCCGATGAGGAATGCCTCTCCTCCGCGCAGGTACACGTACGCCTCCTTGAGCTGCGCGCGGCCGGCGCGCATCGCCTTGACCTCCCAGCCGGCGAGCGCGAGGCCCGCTTCGTAGCGGTCTTCGATGAAGTAATCGAAATGCGCCTTGCGGTTCTCGGCAATGAGGCGCGGCGCGGACTCGGCTCGGGGCATGGTGCGTCGGGATGCGTTCGGGTGCGCGATTCTGGGACAATCGGCGCCATGAGAGAAGCGCGGCGATGAGAGAAGTGCGACGCTCGGCAACGGTGCAGCAGCCTCCCGCGCGCATGTATGAGCTCATCAACGACGTCGAGGCCTACCCGCAGTTCGTCCCCGGGATCACGCACGCGCGCGTCGAGTCCCGCGCGAAGGATCACATCGTCGCGACGCTCGGCGTGAGACGGGGACCGCTGCAGGCCGAATTCACGACCCGCAACGAGCTCGAGCCGGACCGGCGAATCGTCATGCGCCTGCTGCGTGGCCCATTCAGAACCCTGTACGGTGAGTGGTCGCTGACACCCGTCGGGCGGGAAGGCTGCCGCATCGATCTCGTGATCCGCTTCGCGTTCGCCAATCGTCTGTCGGGGGTCCTGTTCGAGCCGCTCTTCCAGGAGACGGCGGCATCGCTCGTCGATGCATTCGTCGCGCGCGCACTCGCCGTGTGAGCGCATGAGCGGCGCCGCTGCGCACTCGAAGCGCTGCTGGGTGGCCTACGCGACCCGCGATCGACAGTACCTCTGGGAAGTCGAGCTGCCCATCACGGCGAGTGTCCAGGATGCGATTCTCGCGGCACGACGCGCGGCCGAGGCAGGCGGTGAGCTCGCGTCGATACCCTGGGATGAAGCGCCCGTCGGCATCTTCGGCGAACCCTGCGATCGCAGCGCCACTCCCCGCGCAGGCGACCGCATCGAGATCTACCGTCCGCTCCTCAACGATCCGAAGCAGGCACGACGTGAGCGCGCCCGACAGCGCCGCCGGTGAGTCGCTGAGCCAGTGAGTCGCAAGTCGGTGAGTGGGTGCGGTCGGGCCTTCAAGTCGCGTGGCGAGGCTCGGGCTGATTGGGAGTCGGCTCCGAGTCGATCGGCGCCTGGCCGTGATCGTCGATGCGGGCGACCTTGTCGTTCTGGAAGAACACCGTGAGCAGATATCTCTGCGGCCGATGCAGCCGGCCCTTCTTCATGTAGTAGAGATAGTCCCAGCGATCGATATCGAACGTCGACGGCACCATCGGCGTCCCGAGCAGATAGCGCACTTGATTGCGCGTCATCCCGACCTTCACCTGTGTGATGACGCGTTTCTCGAGGAAGTTGCCCTGCTGAATGTTCATCCGATAGACGCATCCGCCGAGCGGGAGCAGCAGAGCCAGCATGAGTGCCCCGAGCAGCCGGCCGGCGTGGGCGCGAATGCCGCGGTCGAAGGTCGCGGAAGAGGTGGATCTCATTGGACGCTTGCAGTCTCTCATTGGTCGATTGGAATCGTCACGGCGAAACGAGGCTGGGTTTCTGCGGGGTGACATGGCGGTCCGATGGAGGATAATGGCCGGCATGATACCGCATCGCACGGGGCGCGCCCGCGTGCTCGCCGGGGAGCATCGGATGGAAGGCGACGATCTGCGCAAGGCGGGCCTGAAGGTCACGATTCCCCGTCTCAAGATCCTCGAGATTCTCGAGCGCAGCGCGACGCGGCATCTCTCGGCGGAGGACATCTACCGCTCGCTTCTCGATTCGCACGAGGACATCGGACTTGCGACGGTGTATCGCGTGCTCACGCAGTTCGAGGCCGCAGGGCTCGTCACGCGCCACCATTTCGAGGATGGCATGGCCGTCTTCGAGCTCAATCAGGGCACGCATCACGATCACATCGTGTGCCTCGATTGCGGGCGCGTCGAGGAGTTCATGGACTCTGGAATCGAGGAGCGTCAGACGGCGGTCGCGCGGCGCCTCGGGTTCGATATCCGCGATCACTCCCTCATTCTCTACGGGCGCTGCGAGCGGCCGGGCTGCGTTTACCGGAAGAAGCCGGTCTGACGCCGGGCTTTGAGGAGGCGCCGGTACGTCCGTCCTGCGGCGCCAGCTCCCGCGGCGCCTCCGCGTCGAATCCTTGCGCGACCCCATCGCTCTCCTCGCCCATTGCGCCGTCGGGCGGTAGCGCAGCGGCGCTCTTCAGCATCTCGCGCGCATGCTCGCGAGCGCGGGCGGTCACCTCGATGCCGCCCAGCATGCGGGCGATCTCCTCGATCCTCTCCTGAGGTGAGAGCTCGGCAACCGTGGTGCGTGTCGTGCGGCCGTCCGTCAGTTTGCTCACGCGCAGGTGATGGTGCCCCTGAGATGCGACCTGCGGCAGGTGCGTGACACAAAGCACCTGTGCCGCGGCACCGAGCCGCCGCAGCTCGCGGCCGACGATCTCGGCCACGGCGCCGCCGATTCCCGCATCCACCTCATCGAAGACCATGCAATGAGCGGTGCGCTGTTGGGCCGCGGTGGCTTTCCCAGCCGAGGCGACCTGCACCGCGAGCGACAAGCGTGAGAGCTCGCCGCCCGACGCGACTTTCGCCAAAGGCCGCAGCGGCTGCCCGGGGTTTGCGGTCACGCGAAACTCGATACTGTCGGCGCCATGCGCGGCCGGCTCGCTCGTTTCGAGCGGGGAGACTTCCACCTGGAAGCGGCCGCCCGGCATGCCGAGCCCCTGCATGCGCGCCGTGATCTCCTTTGCGAGCGCCCGACCCGCGGTGGCGCGGCGGGCGGAGAGCTGCGCGGCGAGCTCGCGGTAGCGCTCGAGCGCGGCGGCGAGCTCCCTGCGGAGAGTGGCGAGATCGGTTTCGGCCGTGCGAAGCCCAGCCAGCTCCGCGCGCAGCTGTCCGGTACGTTCGGAAAGAGCGGCAGGGGGGAGGCGGTGTTTGCGTGCGAGGTCCTCGATCGCGGAGAGGCGCCGCTCGACCTCATCCTGACGCGCAGTGTCGAGGTCGAGCCGCTCGAGGTAGTGCTGCACCTCGCGCGCCGCCTCGCGCAGCTGGATGACCGCGCTCTCCATCAGCGGCAGGAACTGAGCGATCTGCGGGTCGAGCGCGCTCGTGCCGCGCAGTGCTGCGAGCGCGCGGCTCGCGGCGGCATGCGCGCTCGCGTCCTCGCCCTCGTAGAGATGCGCGAGGGCGAGCTGCGCGCTCTCGGCGAGCCGCCCCCGGTGAACGAGCCGCGAGCGCTCCTCCGCGAGGCGCTCGTACTCGCCGTCCTCGAGCCCGAGCGCTTCGAGCTCGCGAAGCTGATGCTCGAGCAGATCGAGCCGCGCATCGCGATCGTGAGCCTGACGCTCGAGCTCCAGGGTGCGGTTGAGCAGCTGGAGCCACACGCGGTGAGCGATACCGACTTGCCCGGCGAGCGGCACATGATGGCCATACGAATCGAGGAGCTCGCGCTGCGCCGCGCTTCGCGTGAGCGACTGGAACTCGTGCTGGCCGTGGATCTCGATGAGGAGGCTTGCCGCATCGCGGAGCAGCTGCACCGGAACGCTTTGCGCGTTGAGGTAGGCGCGCGAGCGTCCATCGGTCGAGACGATGCGCCGGATCGCAAGCTCCTCGGGCGCCGGGATCGATTGCTCTTGCAGCAGCCGCACGACCTCGCCGGCGGCCGAGCCCAGGGCGAAAGTTGCGCTGATGTCGGCCCGCTCGGCACCCTGCCGCACCACCTCCGCGCCGGCACGGCCCCCGGAGAGCAGTTGCAGCGCCTCGACGAGGATCGACTTGCCGGCCCCGGTCTCACCCGTGAGAACCGTAAGGCCGGGCTTGAGCTCGAGCTCGATCGAATCGACGATCGCGAAATCGCGAATCTGCAGATACGTGAGCAAAGTGCCGGCCTTCAGCGGGAATGATCGAGGCTGCCGCGACCCCAATGAAGCTTCGAGCGCAGCAGACGGAAGTAGTCGTAGCCGGTCGGGTGGAGCAGCGTCACCTCATCTCGCGCGAGCTCCACGTGCATGCTCTCGCCGGGGGCGAGATCCCCGAGCACCGTCCCGTCGCAGACGACCTGCCCTTGCGACTCGGCCGGACCCGCGAGCCGAATCTCGATACGCGATCGCCCGGAAACGACGATGGGGCGGTCCGACAGGGTGTGCGGCGAGATCGGTGCGAGCACGAGCACGTCCAGGTTCGGCTGCACGATCGGCCCGCCGCACGAGAGGGCATAGGCGGTCGAGCCGGTCGCCGTCGCGACAACGATGCCATCGCCGGCATGCGTGTTGACGTAGCGCCCGTCGATCCAGGTCTCGAAATCGATCATGCGTCCCGTTGCGAGCTTCTGGAGCACGACATCGTTCAGCGCGAGGCCCGGCGCGAGTCCGGCTGCGGTGGCGGCTGCGGCCCCGGCGGATGCCGCGCCCGCTGCTGCTTCAGCCCTGGCGGACGGAGCCCCAGAGGAGGCGGCGGCGCTTGCGGCCGCCGTCCCGAGCCGCGCCTCGAGGAGTGGCCGGCGGTCGAGCTCGCTTGCACCCGCGAGCGCCGCATCGACACATGCGAGCACGTCCTGCGGCATCACATCCGTGAGAAAGCCGAGCCGCCCGCGGTTGATTCCCAGCAGCGGCACGCCGTGGCGGGCAACGAGCCTGGCGGCAAAGAGCAGCGTGCCGTCGCCGCCGATCGCGATCACGAGGTCCGAGCGCGCGCCGATCTCCTCGACCGGCACGAGCGTCGCGGCAGCGGCGAGGCGCGCCGGAAGCTCGGCGCCCACGATCGCCTCGACACGCCGCGAGGCGAGATGCGGCAGGAGCAGCGCCATGGATTCCTCCACGCGCGGGTCCGTGAATCTGCCGACGAACGCGCAAACGCGCACGGGAAAGGCCATGGCGATCTCGCTCGAGCTCAGGTGCGACGGCCGGACGAGCCGGCGCGCCTTTGTAGCATGGACACCGACTTGTCCCAAGCTCGTATGCCCCCAAACTATTCGTTCGGCTCACTAATGCGGTGTGGCGAGCCGACCCGGCGCTGCGGCGCCGGGCAGCGTTTGCTTGACGGTCACACCGGGCGTCGCTAGTTTCATGGTCCAGCTATGGCACACGAAGGCCGGGACGAGGCGCTGAGCGAGCGGGCGGCGAGCCTGTTGCGCGTTCTCGTCGAGAGCTACATCCGCGACGGACAGCCGGTCGGCTCGCGCGCGCTGTCGCGCGACAGCGGGCTCAACTTGAGCTCCGCGACGATCCGCAACGTCATGGCCGATCTCGAGGAGCTCGGCTTCATTTCCTCTCCGCACACCTCGGCCGGGCGCATTCCGACCGACAAGGGCTATCGATTCTTCGTCGACACCCTCTTGAGACTGCGGCCGCTCGAGCCGGGCACCGATCCGGAGATCGAATCGGAGATCCGGCAGATGCTCGAGCACCACGGCGAGAGCTCCAAGTCGCTCGTCGCCGCAGCCTCGCAGCTGCTGTCGACCGTGACGAGCCTCGCGGGCGTCGTCACGCTTCCGAGCCCGCAGCAGGCTTCGATCAGCCAGGTCGAATTCGTCGGGCTGTCGGAGAACCGGGTCCTTGCCGTGCTCGTGCTCAACGACCGGGAGGTGCAGAACCGCATCATCCAGCTCGAGCGCTACTACTCGGCCGAAGAGTTGCGGCGCGCCTCGAATTTCCTCAATGAAAAATTCCGCGGCCGCACGCTCCCGCAGGTGCGGCAGGAGATCCTCGCCGAGCTCACCGAGACTCGCGAGCACTTGAATCAAGTCATGCTCGATGCGATCTCGATGGCGCAGCAGGTGTTCGAGCGCGGCGGCGAGCAGCCTCTCGAGTACGTAATCGCGGGCGAAACGAATCTCATGGGAGTCGCCGAGCTCTCGAGCGTCGAGAGGCTGCGGCGGTTGTTCGAGGCGTTCAACGAGAAACGGGACTTCCTGCACCTGCTCGATCAAAGCCTGAGGGCGCAGGGGATTCAGATCTTCATCGGCCACGAGTCGGGCTACCAGATTCTCGACGACTGCACCCTCATCACCGCTCCATACTCCCTCGGAGAGCAGATCGTGGGGGTACTCGGGGTGATCGGCCCGACCCGGATGGCGTACGAGCGGGTGATTCCGATCGTGGACGTGACGGCCAAGCTGCTCGGCGCGGCCTTGAATTCCCGGCGCTGACCCTCAAGAAGGCCCCAATGTGTCGCGTCTGCGGTCGCCCGACCGGAAGGCGCAGGCAAGTCTTTGTTTCAGGAGGGTATGATGTCGGGTGGGGAGCTCACGGAGACCGATGAGGCCGGCACGCCGGATGAGGCGCTCGGCCGGCCGTCCGCGGTGGCGCAGCTCGAGGAGTTGCAGAAGGCGCTCGGCGAGGCCGAGCAGCGGGCCGAGAGCTTGCGCGACCAGTATCTGCGCTCGGTCGCCGAGCTCGACAACGTCCGCAAACGCGCGCAACGCGACATGGAGAGCGCTACGCGCTACGGTCTCGAGAAGTTCGCCGCCGAGCTGCTGCCCGTGAAAGACAGCCTCGAGCTCGCCGTGGCGAGCGCTGCGCAAGATGCCGCAAATCCGGCCGCCGCAGCGCGCAGCATGGCCTCCGGACAGGAGGCGACGCTCAAGCTCCTCGCGAAGGCACTCGAGAAGATCGGGATTCGCGAGATCGATCCCCGCGGCGAGCCCTTCGATCCCGCCCGGCACGAGGCGGTTCTCATGCAGGACTCCGCGACGGCGGAGCCGAACTCGGTGCTCCAGGTCGTCCAGCGTGGCTACGAGATCAACGGCCGGCTCCTGCGACCGGCGCGCGTCATCGTGGCGCGGGCACCCTCACGGCCTTGAATCGCAGCGAGTCGAACCCATCCAGCTCACCACGAATCCATCTTTATCGAGCAGCTCGCGCAAACGAGAGCGTTTCGGAGTAACCCAATGGCCAAGACAATCGGCATCGACCTCGGCACGACGAACTCGTGCGTCGCCATCATGGAGGGCGGCAAGCCTCGCGTGATCGAGAACAGCGAGGGCGACCGCACGACCCCTTCGATCGTGGCGTTCACGAAAGACAATGAGGTCATCGTGGGCCAGCCCGCCAAGCGCCAGGCGGTCACGAATCCTCAGAACACCTTCTTCGCGGTGAAGCGCCTCATCGGGCGCAAATTCCAGGACGAGGTCGTGCAGCGGGACATCAAGATGGTCCCGTACAAAATCGTGCGCGCGGACAACGGCGATGCCTGGGTCGAAAGCCAAGGCAAGCGCATGGCGCCCCCCGAGATCTCGGCGCGCGTGCTGATGAAGATGAAAAAGACCGCCGAGGACTATCTCGGCGAAACGGTCAGCGAGGCGGTCATCACGGTGCCCGCCTATTTCAACGATTCGCAGCGCCAGGCGACCAAGGACGCGGGGCGCATCGCGGGCCTCGAGGTCAAGCGCATCATCAATGAGCCGACGGCGGCTGCGCTCGCCTACGGGCTCGACAAGCAGGGCGGGGACCGCAAGATCGCAGTCTACGACCTGGGTGGCGGCACCTTCGACATCTCGATCATCGAGATCGCGGAAGTCGACGGCGAGCGGCAGTTCGAGGTGCTCTCGACCAACGGAGACACGTTCCTCGGGGGCGAGGACTTCGACCTGCGCATCATCAACTTCCTCGCGGAGGAGTTCCTCAAGGAGTCCGGGGTCGATGTGCGCAAGGACCCGCTCGCGATGCAGCGCCTGAAAGAGGCGGCCGAGAAGGCGAAGATCGAGCTCTCCTCGACGCAGCAAACCGATGTGAACCTGCCGTACATCACCGCTGATGCCTCGGGGCCGAAGCATCTCAATATCAAGCTCACGCGGGCGAAGCTCGAGTCGCTGGTCGAGGACCTGGTGAGGAAGACCATCGAGCCCTGCCGAACCGCGCTCAAGGACGCGGGACTTTCCGCGGGCGAGGTGGCCGAGGTCATTCTGGTCGGCGGTCAGACGCGCATGCCGCTCGTGCAGAAGTACGTCAAGGACTTCTTCGGCAAGGAGCCGCGCAAGGACGTGAACCCCGACGAGGCGGTCGCGGTCGGCGCGGCGATCCAGGCCGGCGTGCTCGCCGGTGACGTGAAGGACGTGCTGCTGCTCGACGTGACGCCGCTCTCGCTCGGCATCGAGACGCTCGGCAGCATCATGACGAAGCTCATCGAGAAGAACACCACGATCCCGACGCGGGCATCGCAGGTGTTCTCGACGGCGGATGACAATCAGACCGCGGTCACGATTCACGTCCTGCAGGGCGAGCGCGACCGCGCAGCCGACAACAAATCGCTCGGCAAATTCGACCTCAGCGACATTCCTCCCGCTCCGCGCGGCATGCCGCAGATCGAGGTGTCCTTCGACATCGATGCGAACGGCATTCTGAACGTGTCCGCGAAGGACAAAGCGACGGGCAAGGAGCAGAAGATCGTCATCAAAGCCTCGAGCGGTCTCAACGAGGAGGAAATCAAACGGATGGTGCG
>DATNFW010000037.1:0-53972 GCA_035606175.1 Steroidobacteraceae bacterium
CAGCGCGATGCTGCTTGCTGCTCCGTTTGCTTCGGCGCAGGCCTCATGGGCAACGCTCGACGCGCCGCCAACCGGCCACGCGCCGGCGGGAGACGTGCTGCGCGCCGGCTACCTCGGGCGCGAGATCGGCGACACGCAGAACATCATTCATTTCTATTCCGATCTCATTGGGCTCGGGCTCGTCGGCCCGCGCGATGCGATGCGCCGGTTCATGGTGAGCCATGCGCTCGCGGAGTTCGCCGAGCTCGGCGAAGGCGATCAGAACGCGTACGACTCGGTGAGTCGCGTCGCCCTGCTCCCGATTCCCGGCACGGCCGGCGCGGCGGGCGGCACCGACATGACGATCGAAGCCATCGAGATCAAAGGCATCAAGATCGGCCAGTACAACCCGCCGCTGAGCGATCCGGGCGCGAGCTACCTGAAGCTCATCGTCCGAGACCTCGATGCGACCCTGAAGGTTCTCAAATCCGAGCGCGTCCGCGTCGTGAGCGCAGACGGCCAGCCGGTCGCGCTCAGTGAGTGGCCGGGAATCACCGGAAGCATTCGCGCGGTGTTCGTGCGCGACCCGGACGGGTACCCCGTCGAGTTGATGCAGGTCACACCGGCGCCTGAGACGAGCGCGCCCGCCGATTCCAAAGTCCTCGGCGCGCGTGTCGCGGTGGTCGTGGACAATCTCGATGCGACGTGCCGAATGTACCGGCATCTGGTCGGACCCGACTTTCGTTTCTGGGTGAGTCCGACCTGGCTCGGCGATTCGACGCACGAGAAGCTGACGGGCATTCGCGGCGGCTTTCGGCTCGCGATGGCGCTCGTGCCGGGCTCCCCCGTCGTGATGGAGCTCATCCAGTATCAGCATCACAATCCTCGCTTCGAGCGCGCCTACATCCAAGACCCCGGCACGGCTCATTTCCTGTTCATGAGCCGGGACGACGATGTGATCATTCGGCGGGTTCACGCGAACCGGCTCCATACCTTGAGCCGCTCGAATGCGCCGGTGTTCATCGGCCCGACGACCCGTTCCTTCTTCGTGCCCGACCCGCAGGGATTCTGGCTCGAATTCATGGATCACGATGTGAAGCACCAGGCTCCGGCAAAATGATCGGGCGCGCCGACTCCACCCGGCGCAGGCAATCCGCGCAGGCGCTGCGCAATTTGAAGAGAGTTCTCGAACGAGCCGGATAGACTCTGCTTCCATCGAGGTGCCGTTCACGGCCCTGTCGGCGCAGGCGCTGCGTGGCCTCGCCGAGAGTGTCGTGCTGCGCGAGGGAACGGATTACGGCGAGCGTGAACGCTCGTTCGAAGCGAAGGTCGAGGAGCTTCTCGCCCGCGTGCGCAGCGGCGAGGCGCGGATCGTTTTCGATCTGCGCTCGCAGAGCGCCGATATCGTTCCGTCGGAGCCGCCGTCTGGGCCGGCCGCCTGAGCCGGCCGCCTGAGCTGGCCGTCTGGGCCGGCCGCCTGAACCGGCGGCAAGGGGCAGCGCGGCGTTCGTTAGGCGCACTTATCCCGCAAGCGGCGGGCCGGCCCCTCTGCCATCCGGCCGTTTCAAGTCCAGTCGCCGATCTGGGGCTTCGTCCCGGTGGGCGCGCTGCCATCGTTCAGCGAGCGATCCGCCCGCGACTCTATGAGCGCGATGAGACGCGCGGGGTCCACGGGCTTCGTCAGATGCTCATTGAATCCGGCCTCCAGGGCGCGGCGCCGATCGCTCTCCTGGCCCCAGCCCGTCACAGCGATGAGCATGAGGTGAGTGCCCCACGGCTCGGCGCGAATCCGTCGCGCGAGCTCGTAGCCGTCGAGGTCCGGCATTCCTATGTCGATGAGCGCCATGTCGGGGTGGTAGATACCCGCGATCGCGAGGGCTTGTCGCCCATCGTGAGCGACCTCTACCTCGTGCCCCACGAGTCTCAGTGTCATCGCGAGGCTGTCGGCGGCATCGGGGTTGTCGTCCGCGACGAGAATCCGGCGGGCCCAGCGTGCTTCGACCGCCTGCTCACCGGTTGCAGATGCGCGAGGCAAGGGCGAGCCGAGAATTGGAAGCCGCACGATGAATTCGCTCCCGAGACCGGGGCCTTCGCTCCGCGCCTCGATGCTGCCGCCGTGCAATGCGACGAGCCCGCGAGCGAGCGCCAGACCGATGCCGAGGCCGCCCTGCGTACGCTCGAGCGCCGGGTGCGCTTGCGAGAACATATCGAAGACTCGCGGCAGCAGCTCCGGACTGATGCCAACCCCGCTGTCGAGCACCGAGGCCGTTGCAACCTCGCCGTCCGTCCTGACTCGCAGCACGATGCGACCGTGCAAGTCGGTGTACTTGGCCGCGTTCGTCAGCAGATTTGTGAAGATCTGCGCGAGTCGAATGGGATCGGCATCGAGCCAGATCGACTCCTCGGGCACATCGATCGTGAGCGAATGACCGCGCGCCTCGATGAGGGGCCGGGCCGTCTCGATGGCTGTCAGCAGCGCGCTCCCGAGCGTCGTCGGTTGCCGCCGCAGCTCGAGGCGGCCGTGCGAGATCCGTGAGGCCTCGAGCAGGTCCTCGAGCAGGCGCGCCATGTGCGCGACCTGACGCTCGATGATCTCGAACGCGCGTTGGCGTTGCCCCTCGGAGGCGCGCGTGCTCTGCGCGACGACGACGGATTGGCGGATCGGCGCGAGCGGATTGCGCAGCTCATGCGCGAGGATCGCGAGAAACTCGTTCTTGCGGCGGTCGGCTTCGCGCAGCTCCGTGGTGGCGTGGCGCTGCTCGGTCACATCCTGACAGGTGCCCCAGACCCGCAGTGGATTGCCCGTCTCGAACTCCCCCCAGATGCACAGCGTGCGCACACCGTCATCGCGCAAGATGCGGTACTCGAGCTCGAAAGGCTTCTGGATTCGATACGCTTCATTGACCGCCGCAGCAATGCGCTCCCGGTCGTCGGGATGGATCCGCCGCACGACTGCCTCTGTTCCCGGCTCGATCGCCCCCGGCCGGTAGCCGAAGATTCGGTAGAGCTCATCGGACCATTGGCTGCGATCCTGAGAGCGATCTGCGAGAACGGGAATCTCGACGAGATAGCTCCCCACGTGCGCGCTGCGCTGGGAATGCCTGAGCAGCGCCTCGCCGCGCTCGAAGGCCTGCTCGAGTTGCTTGTGCCGCTCGATGTCGGTCGCGGTGCCGCACCAGCGGACGATCGCCCCTGCGCGATCCCGCATTGGCTCGCCGCGGACGAGGAACCAGCGATATCTGCCGTCGGAAGCGCAGCGCATCCGGTACTCGATATCGAGGCTCTCGCCGGTCTCGACCGAGTGCTTCCATCCAGCGCGCGTGGGCTCGAGGTCATCCGGATGAACGAGCGTGAGCCAGCCATCGCCCGCGAGCTCCACGATCGATCGTTGTGCGTAATCGAGCAGCCGACTGTTGCAGTACTCGAGAGCGCCGATCGGGCTGCTCGTCCAGATGAAGGCCGGGAGCGTCTCCAGGATCACGGCGTAATCGCCCGCGGCCGCCCCGGAGGTCCGCTGCGGTACCTCATGGCCACCGGGCTCGATTCCCTGCCCCGCTGTACAGCCGACGTTCACGGCGCGATCCTGCATTCTCCCCGCGCGAGATCCCCCCACATCCCCGAACGGGTGTTGACGCCGGAAGAACAGTCCTCGAGCGGCACCGGTTCCATTGGGAAGTGCAGCAGGCGATTCCCGACGCCGCGCGCGCGCCGCTCGCCGCCAACGCCGACCGCCGACCGCCTGTCGCATGCCGCTCGCCGCCCCGCTTGCCGCGTGCCGCCTGCCGCGTGCCGCCCCGCTCGCCAGCCGGTTCACGGGCGCGCCGATGTTACTCACCCGCCCGCCGGCCGCAGCCCGCCGATCCGGCCCGCCGCAGCTCGCTGCCGACCCGCCGCCCTCGCAGTGCGCACTCCCAGGCCACGGTTACATGAGTTTTTCCGACCCTGGGGCAGTCAGGCATACTGCGCGCAGCGCGTTCAAGGTACGATCACGACGCCCCGAGGGCGGCAAGACTTTGGACGAGTCAACGTCCTCATTGACAATTCAACAGTTCAAAACATCCCGAGCACTGGGAGCTTCGCATGTCCAAGAAGGGTAAGCCCCGCCAGCCCGCCGACGTCCCTGCAATCGACCGGCAGCCCGATGATTCGCGGCCCGTCGACCCAGATCGCTACGCGCTCGAGCGCCGCCGCTTTCTCGCGGAGGGTGCAGCCTACGGGCTCGGGGGCGGCATTCTCGCCTCGCTCGGTCTCTCGAGATACGCGGCGGCACAGTCACCGAGTGCACGCCCTCAGGGCGGGGGCGCCCCCCCGGGAGGTGGCCGGCCGCAACTTCCCGGCATCACACCGATGCCTGCGCAGCGCCCCTACTCGCAGCCTGCCCCACTGCACGACCTGAAGGGTAAGGTCGCATACGTCACCGCCTCCTCCGATGGCATCGGCCTCGGCATCGCGCGCGCTGCCTCCCTCGCCGGCATGAAAGTCTGCATCGGGTACCGCAATCCCGAGAGGCTTGCCGCGGCGCTGCCGCTGTTCAAGCCGGGCAACGCCGGCGTTTTCCCGATCAAGCACGACGTAACCGATCGGGATGAGTGGGCCCGCGTGCTCGAGCAGATCAAACAGAAATATGGCCGGCTGCACCTCGTCGTCAACAACGCCGGCGACAAGACCGCCGCGCGCGTCAGCAAAGCGACGACAGCTCAATGGAATAACGCGGTGGCAGTCAACTACACGGCAACGTTCAACAGCGTCGCCGTCTGCCTGCCGCACATGCTCGAGCATGGAGAGGGCTCGCAGATCGTCGTCACCTCCTCGATGAGCGGTCTGCTGCCTGGCGGGCCGCTCGGCGTTTACACCGCAACGAAAATCGCGGTGGTCGGTCTGATCGAGGCCCTGCGCGTCGAGCTCGAAGATACGACCGTCGGCACCTCCGCGTTCGTACCGGGCGGCGTCAACACCGACAATTACATCGGCACTGGCAAGCAGGACCCGTTCCGAGTGGCTCACCCGCCGCCGGCCCGGTTCCGCCGCCTCTTCAACGGACCTCCTCCGGGGATGGACCCGCTCGAGGCGGGCAAACGGGTCATGAACGGGGTGATCCACAACGATCTGTTCATCGTCACGCACCCGGAATACATGCCGGGCACACAACAGCGATTCGATGCGATGCTCGATTCCGAGCCGGTCGGAGACACACCGCCTTCGGAGGCTCGCGTTCGCGGGGAAGCACCCGTCCTGCATTGCGGCATCTATCCGCGCGAGATCGTGCATCGCAGGAAGAAGCGCAAGTCGTACCTCAGCATGACCGTCTGAGCCGCCGAAATCCTCATCGAGAGATCGACCATGAGCAAGAACACGCTTTCCCGGCCCGCGCGCAGCGCTTCGCAGGCGCGCGCTGCATCGCCCGCTCGATCGCCCAACAGTGAGGAGCCGCTCGATCGGCGGCAGGTCCTGAGCGCCGGGCTCGCCTTCGGCGCCGGCGGGCTGCTTGCGAGCCTTGGATTGAGTCGCCCCGCATCCGCCCAGGGCGTAGCCGCCCCGGGCGCGCCCGCCTCGGGCACGCGGGGCGCTGCGCCCCAGCCCGCCGGCCCACCGCGATTCCCGCCTGAGCCGAAAGTCTCCCAGCCTCCTCCGCTCAAGGATCTCAAAGGAAAGGTCGCCTACATCAGCGCGGCCTCCGATGGGATCGGTCTCGGCATTGCGCGCGCCGCCTCGCTCGCCGGAATGAAAGTGTGCATCGGCTATCGCAATCCGGCGCGATTGAAAGCGGCGCTACCTCTCTTCAAGTCCGGGAACGCCGGCGTACTGCCGATCCGGCACGACGTGACAGACCCCGATGGCTGGTCTCAGATGCTCGATCGGGTCAAGCGCGAGTACGGGAAGCTGCATCTTGTCGTGAACAACGCCGGGATCAAGACGCTGCGCGAGGCGAGCCAGGCGAGCTACGAGGAATGGGACAACGCCGTCGCCGTCAATTTCTCGGCGATCTTCCACAGCGTCGCCGTGTGTCTGCCGCACATGCTCGAGCATGGTGAGGGCGGGCATTTCGTGACGACCTCGTCGATGGGCGGTCTGCTGCCGGGTGTCAATGCGGGGGTGTACACCTCCACCAAGATCGCCGCCGTCGGCATCATGGAAGCGCTGCGCGTGGAGCTCGAGACGACGAACGTCGGCACCTCGGTTTTCTGCCCCGGCGGTGTGAATACGGACAACTACGTCGGCACTGGCGAGGAGAATCCGTACCGCGCGGCGCAACTCAAAGCCCACCCGCTGCCGCCCGCGCTGGCAGCGCGCTTCAAGCGCCGTGGCCCGCCCGTCAGCATGGACCCGCTCGAGGCGGGCTGGCGCGTCATGAACGGCGTCGTGCACAACGACCTGTTCATCTTGAGCCACCCGGAGTTCAAGGCGGGCATGAAGGAGCGCTTCGACGCGATCATGGCCTCAACGCCGCCGGTCGAGGCCGATGCGCCGATCCCGCCTGCGCGCGTCGCGTACGAGCGAGGCGTCATACGGTGCGGCATTTATCCGCGGGAGATCGCACACCGCAAAGTGCGGCGCAAGAGCTACATCAAAATTTGACGCTTCCGCCCGGTTGCCGCGACCGGGCAAGTGTCCGACCGGGCAAGTGTCCGACCGGGCAAGCGTTCGCCCGGGCGAGTGCGGCTAGTGTCTGACCGCCTTGGGGTCTGACCGGCCCATGCTCTGAGCCGCACGGGAGCGGCGTTCGAGCAGCGCATCGAGGAGCGAGCGGTACTGCTCGCCGACCGCCGCCAAATCCATCGTCTCGACGGTGGCGCGCGCGCGCCGCCCGATCTCGGGCCAGCGCTCGCGTGCCGCCACTGCGACATCCACTGCGGCGGCCAAAGCATCGCCGTCCTGCGCCGCAAAGATGAATCCGTTCTCCCCATCGCGAATCAGCTCTGGAACGGAGCCGACCGGCGTCAGGAGCGCGGGCAGCCCGCTCGCGAGCGCCTCGATGATCGCGATGCTGAAGCCCTCGAAGTGGCTCGGCAGGATATAGAGATCGGACGCCTTCAAATAGAGGTGCACACGGTCTATCGGGCCGAGCATCCGTACTCGCTCGTGGCCGGGCAAACCCGAGCGCAGCTGCTCGCGCATCTCCGCCTCGCAGTCATCGTGACTGTCGCGTCCCTCGCCCGCGATGAGCAGGTGCAGATCGGGGTGACGCGCGCTGATTCGCGGCCACATCCGCACGAGCAGATCGACCCCCTTGGCACGCGAGAGCCGCCCCACGTAAATCATCAGCGTCGCGCCACGAGGAAGTGAAAGCTGCTCGCGCAGCGCCTCGCGCTCGAGAGCTGTCGCGGGCGAAAAAGACCGCAGGTCGATCGCGTTCGGGATTTGACAGATTCTCGAAGCCTGCACTCCCTTCTGGAGCAGCCGCTTCTCGAGCGCGCCGGAGAGCGCGATGACCGAGTCCGCGCGGATGAGCGCCGCGCGTTGCAGCCGCTCGAAGAACCGATTCGCGAGCCGGCCGAGCGGGCCGCGACGCCTGCCGGGCTGCTCCCCGAATCCAGGCTCGTCGAGCTCGTTCGTCGACTCGACGCGCACGATGCTCGGCTTGCCGAGAACTCTGCCGAGCGGCACGGCGACGAGTGGGATCGTCTTCATGCCCGAGACGATGAGCACATCGTAACGGCGCGCGTCGCGGACCAATGCAAATGAAAGCCGTGCGAAGAAGGCGAGCAGCGGCGGCGCTGCGCGCCAGCCCCTCCCTTTGAGCACGCCGCCTGGGGCAAGGCGGCGAATGCTCACCGATCCGATGCGCTCCTCGGGCGCGCTCGGCGGTTGCGTCTGGCGGGTAATCACGCGCACGTCGAGCCCGGTTCGTGCGAGCTCCGCGGAGAGTCGTGCGACCATGAGCTCGACGCCGCCGATCTGCGGCGGATAGAGCTCCTCAGTGAGCCAGAGAATTCTCGGCGCCTTGTGAGCGGAGTGCGTGATCTCGTGCGTTGATTGCATCGCGGGTCTTGTATTTCGAACGCGATCGCAGCAAGCGGTGTACCCATTCTTGAGCCAGCCGCGCGCAGCCGCAAGAGGCACAAACGCACCGGAACACCCGCTGAACACTGTCTGACCTCTGCTGAGGCTATCGGACGCCCGCTGAAGCTGTTGGAGGCTCGTTGAGGCGTACTGAATGCTTGCTGAAGGCTCTCTGAAAGCTCGCTGAAAGCTATCAGCTTCTACGAGCGGCCGTGGCTCGCGGACGCAGCAGCGCTCTCAATGCCGCGGCGGATGCCGACCCGTTGAGCCGCGCGAGCCGTCCCTCACCGTAGGCCGCCAGCACCTCAGGGTGCACGTAGCACTTGCGGCAGATCGTCGGTGTGTTGCCGAGGCGCGCGGACACCTCACTGAGCGCCGCACTCACCTCCTGCTTCATGGCGCGTGCGCTGACCGGAGCGCGGCCACGCAAGCGCTCGAGCGTATCGAGCGTTGCGAACCACGTTCGGTAATCCTTCGCAGTGAACGGACCACCGCCGCTCGCCTCGCGCAAATACTCGTTCACGCTCGTCGAGTCGATCGGATGACGCTCGCCTGCCTCATCCACCCATTGAAAGAGCTCCTGTCCGGGGATATCGGCACAGCGGCGCACGATTGCCGCGAGCTTCGGATCGTGCACGTGCACCTCGCGGTGGATGCCGCTCTTTGCGCGAAACTCGAACCGCAGCTCCGCACCTCGCACCTTCACATGGCGGTTGCGAAGCGTCGTGAGGCCGTAGGAGCCGTTCGCGCGCGCGTACTCCTCGTTGCCGACGCGCACGAGCGTAGATTCGAGGAGCTTCACGACCGTTGCGAGCACGCGCTCGCGCGGCAGGCCGCGTTTGCCGAGATCGTGCGCGACGCGCCGGCGAATGCGCGGCAGCGCCCGTGCGAACTCGAGCATACGGTCGAACTTCGCCGCATCGCGGTGCGCGCGCCACTGCGGGTGATAGCGATATTGCTTGCGGCCGCGCGCGTCGCGACCCGTCGCTTGCAAATGCCCGCGCGGATCGGTGCAGATCCAGACACCGCGATATGCGGGAGGAACGGCGAGCTTGCGAATACGGGCGAGGATCTCCGGATCGGCGATCCTCCTGCCGCCCGGGGTCAGATAAACGAACCCGCGTCCGCGCCGCACGCGCCGGATTCCGGGCTCCTCATCGCTCGTGAAACGCAGTCCGTTCATGCCATGGGACGCGCTCGTCGAGCTTGCGGCCCCGCGCGAGCGCACGCACTTTCCGTGCCCGCGGCCGCGCCGCGTGCCAGGGCAGCGGCGACCGGGCACCGCGGCAGCTCCGGCCACCGCGGCTGCCGGCCGCTACAGCGTTACTGTCTCGCCCGCGCGCTGCGGCGCTTCAGCGGGGCTCGCCCTGCCAGCGGGGCTCGCCCTGCCAGCGCGCGCGCCGCTTCAGCGCGCGGCGCCCTCGTGCGGCTGCGTCGCAGATAGGCCGAACGCCGGCGGCGGGTGCTTCTTCAGATAATTCGCCCGCGCGATGATGTAAGCGCGTATGGCCTCGGTATCGGAGGGTTTCAGCACCGACGCGAAGGAATCCATTCCGCGCTCCGCGAGCACGCCCTTCAATACCACTTGATCGAATCCGAGTTGAGTGTAGAGCAGCGGTGTGCGCGTGAGATCCGGAAAATTCGAGCCGCGCGTCTGACCCTCCTCGCCGTGGCACGCGGCGCAGAAATGCGAGTACCGCTCCGCACCGGCCTGCACGAGTGTCGCCGAGGAGGTGGCGGGCGGCGGTGCGAGCGGGCGGCGCGTGAAGGGCTTGGTGGGAGGCAGCTGCACTTTGCCGTCGAGCGCGAACACGAGCAGCCGAGAGTAATTCGGCGCGTAATAGCCTTCGCGCTGATTGCCGCCGACGCTGACGGCGACATATTGACGGCCATCGAGCTCAAACGTGATGGGCGGCGCATTGGCCCCCGTCTGCGTCTGGAAGCTCCAGAGCTTCTGTCCGGTGCGGGCATCGTAAGCGCGCAGCTCCTGCGAGCCGCCGCCGCTCTGGAACACGAGCCCGCCCGCAGTCGCGACCGCTCCGCCCGTGCCCCCCTGGCTGGTGGATTCGCCCTTCCAGACGACCTTACCGGTGACCGGATTCAAAGCCTGCAGATAGGCGACGAACCCGCTCTTCGCTTTCGGATGATCTCGGTAGTAGTCGAATTGCGTTCCGAACACGATGCCGAGGTTGTAGCCCACCTCGCTCGGCGCGTACTTCGGATCGTCGATCATCGGGAAATACGCGTGCTGCGTGGGCACGTAGATGAGGCCGGTCTGCGGGCTGTACGCATTCGCCTCCCAGCCGTGAGCGCCCTGCACGCCGGGGGCGAGATTGAACGGCTGGCCCGCCGGGTAGCGCGCCGCCGGCCGCACACGCGGCCGACCGGTTTCCGGATCGACGCCATCCGCCCAGTTCACTTCGGTGAAAGGACGGGCGTGCAGGAGCTTTCCCGTCGCCGCATCGATCGTGTAGAAGAACCCGTTCTTCGAGGGCTGCAAGATGACGCGCCGTAGATGGCCGCCGATCTTCAGATTGACGACCATCATGGGACTCACGGCGTCGTAGTCCCACGTATCGGCGGGGGTCTCCTGGTAGTGCCACACGTACTCGCCCGTCTCGGCCTTCACGGCGACGATCGAGGCGAGGTAGAGATTGTCGCCGAGGGACGGATCGCGATCGGCATCGTTCCACGGCGAGCCGTTGCCGGTGCCGAAATAGACGAGATCGGTCACCGGGTCGTAGACGATGGCATCCCACACCGTGCCGCCGCCGCCGAGCTTCCACCAGTCGCCGCCCCAGGTCTTCGCGGCGCGGCGCATCGCATCGTTCTCGAAACCCTCGCGCGGATTGCCCGGCACCGTGTAGAAGCGCCAGACCCGTTTGCCGGTCTCCGCGTCGTACGCGGCGATATAGCCGCGTACGCCGAATTCCGAGCCCGAGTTGCCGATGAAGACGAGGCCCTTTGCGACGCGCGGAGCGCTCGTGATCGAGTAGTGATGTCCGCGATCGACTGTGACCGTCGACCACACCTCCTTACCCGTGCGAGCATCGATCGCGACGAGGCGCCCATCGAGGGTCCCGACGTAGATCTTGCCGTGCCAGGCGGCGATCCCCCGGTTCACGAGCCCGCAGCACACGTTCACCGCCCACTGGCCGGGCACCTTCGGGTCGTACTCCCAGAGCTTGCGGCCGGTCGCGACCTCGAAGGCGTACACCTTGCTCCAGGCCGTCGAGACGTAGATCACCCCGTCGATATAGAGCGGTGTGCCGTCCTGGGAGAGGTTCGTGTCGTAATCCGCGTACCAGACGAGTCCGAGACGATCGACGTTCCGAGGATTGATCTGCGTGAGCCGGCTGTAGCGCTGCTCCTCGTACGTCCCACCGTACGTCATCCACTCGGAGGGCTCGGAGGCCGCATTCAGCAGTCGCGCGGCCGTTACGTTCGCTGGCTGG
This sequence comes from Steroidobacteraceae bacterium, assembly GCA_035606175.1. GTDB lineage: Bacteria > Pseudomonadota > Gammaproteobacteria > Steroidobacterales > Steroidobacteraceae > JASHUC01. The sequence goes on from DATNFW010000037.1 coordinate 11,436, forward strand.
TGCGTCGCCGCGGATGCAAAACCGAGCCACGCAGCGGAGAAGACGGCGCACACGCCGACCGCAGTCATCCGATTCACCACGGAGCCCCCTTCGACAAAGTGACCCGATGGCCCCGCTCGATCGGGCGGTGCTCCGAGGTCGAATTTGTCATTGTACCGAGCGCTCCTGCGCGACGAAACCGCCGCCGCAGCGCGAGGCATCGGCGCTACAGCGCGTTGAAGATGCTGTTCACCAAGTCGCTCGCAAGCCCGAAGCCGGCGCCGAGACCGAGGCCCGACATCACATTGCCCATGAAGCCGCCTCGAGAGCCGTAGTAGGGCTGCGCGGCCCAGCCGCGCGGCTGGAAGCTCGGCTGCTGCATCGAGCCGAGATGACTCTCGAGCACGTGGATGTACTCGGCCATCTGCTGGATGAGTCCGAGCGCCGACTGATTCTGCTGCTGAATGGACAGCGTCGCCTCGCGCAGATCGAGCAACAGCTCGCGCTGCAGGGAGGGATCGGTCACCTTCTGCTGCAATTTATCGGCGAATGCCTTGATCGCTTGTGCGGTCTCGTTGGCCTGATTCTGCAGCTGCATCGCCTGCGACTCGGCGCTTTGGTAGTCCATCGTGTTGACCTCTCTACAACGGTATGCCGCGTGATTTTACGTGCTCAGGATGTCGGGCGCTCCGCCGCGAGTGCATCGAGCCGCTCGATCACCGCCTCGGGCTCGATGAGGTCCATCACCCCCGGGCGCTCGACCTTGGTCCGCCAGGGCAGCTCGTCCGCCCCCCGGCCGAGGAATTTGCGCGCGGCCGCATCGAATCGGTCGATGCACCACTGCCGGCTGAAATACGGCCCGCTCCGCGCGGAGCGCGTCGCGGCGTAGAGTCCGATCACAGGAGTCCCCGCGGCCGTTGCCATGTGCACCGGCCCCGAATCGGGCGTCAGCAGCGCCCAGGCTCGCGCGAGCGTCGCCTGCAGACCGGTGAGCGTGTCGCGGCCGATGAGATCCGTGCAGGGCTCGCGCATGTGCCGCGCGATCTCCGCGCCCATGCGGTGCTCGAGCTCCGAGGCCCCGCCGCAGAGAAGGACCCGCAATCCGAGCTCGCGCGCGGCATGGTCGGCGACGCGCGCGTAATGCTCGGCTCGCCAGTTGCGAAGCGGATGACTCGAGCAGGGACTCACGATGAGCGTCGGGGCATCCTGGGGAATGACGCGCGCCGCGTACTCGAGCGCCTCCTCGGGAACGGGGATGTCCCATCGATATTCCCGCGCACTTACCCCCAGCGCACGCGCGAAGCCGAACAGCCCGTCCATCACGTGCTCGCGCGGCGCGGGCTCGATGCGGTGCGTGGTGAAGAGCCACTGCAGATCGAGCGCGCGCTCGCGGTCGTAGCCGAGTTTGACCGCGGATCGCACGAGCGCCGCGGCAAGACTCGCGCGGAGCGCGAACTGCATGTGCAACAGCAGATCGAAACGGCGCCCCCCGAGCGCGCGGCGCAGGGCCGCAAGGCCGGCGAGCCCCGCTCGCTTGTCGTACACGATGAACTCGATCTCCGGTATGCGGCCGATGAGCGCCGCCTCGGCGCGGCCGATCAGCCACGTGAAGCGCGCCTGCGGCCATTGCCGCTGCAGCGTGCGGATCACCGGCAGCGCATGACAGACATCGCCGATCGCGGAGAGCTTCACGACCGCGATCGAGCGCGGCGGTTGCTGCAAATCGATCGACACGTCAGTCGAGTGTGAGCGTCGAGTCGATCTCGCGCGCCCACGCGAGGAGTCCACCCTCGAGGTGCCCGGGCAGCTCGATCCCCTCGCGCAGCGCGAGCTCACAGGCGGCGAGGCTGCGCCGGCCGCTCCGACAGAGGAATACGGGAAGCGCGCCGCGCGGGATCTCGTGAAGCCGCCGCGGGAGGTCTGCGAGTGGAATGTTGATCGAGCCCTCGAGGCGCCCCGTCGCAAATTCGTGCGGCTCGCGCACATCCACGAGCACGACCGGCTGCGAGGCCCCGCCGCTCGGCAGAGCGCGGCTCAGCGTCTCGCGGAGCTCCGGCGCTGCGAGCCGCCGGATGCCTTCGAGCGAGGGGCCGCAGCGCTCGTCCCGATCGGTGAGCGTCGTGATGCTCGGGGTCGCGCCGCAGACAGCGCACTCGCGGCGCCGCTCGATCGGGAACTCGTGGAAGCTCATCTCGAGCGCATCGTAGGTGAGGAGCCGGCCAATGAGCGGCTCGCCGATGCCGGTCGCGAGCTTCACCGCTTCGGTCGCCTGGATTGCGCCGAGCACGCCGGGGAGCACCCCGAGCACGCCCGCCTCGGCGCAGTTCGCCACGACCCCTTCGAGCGCCTCCGGATACAGGCACCGATAACACGGGCCGCATCCCGGCACGTACGTCATCACCTGCCCTTCGAAACGGTGAATCGCGGCGCTCACGAGCGGCTTGCCGAGCATCACGCACGCATCGTTGACGAGGTAGCGCGTCGCGAGCCGGTCCGTTCCATCGAGGATCACGTCATAGTCCGCGATCACCGTGCGCACGTTCGCCGCACGCAGCTCGAGTGCATGCGGTGCGACTGCGATCTCGGGATTCAAATGCGCGAGGCGCTCGCATGCGGCCTCGGTTTTCGCCCGACCGATGTCCGCGGTCGCAAACAGGAGCTGGCGCTGCAAGTTCGACAGCTCCACACGATCACAATCGACGATACCGAGGGTACCGACCCCTGCTGCGGCGAGATACATGGCAGCGGGCGATCCCAGGCCGCCCGCGCCGACGACGAGAATGCGCGCGTGTTTGAGTCGTTCCTGCCCGGCCGCGCCGAGCTCAGCGAGCGCGAGGTGGCGCTGATACCGGTTGCGTTCCGCGGCCGAGAGGCTCATCGCAGTCGCATCCACCGCGGGCGCAACTCAACCTCCGCTCAGCGCGCAGATCACATGTACGGTCTCGCGCGCTCCCACGGCCTCAGAAAGCGATTTCACCTCGCGCGTCTCCACGTACAGGCGAATGTGCGGGCGGATCGCATCCTGCTCGTCGATCATGCGAAAGCGGATGCCGGGAAAGCGCCGGTCGAGATCGGCGAGCACTTCGGCGAGGGTCGCACCGTCGGCCGCTACTTTCGCCGCGCCTCCCGTGTAGGAGCGCAGCGGGCTTGCGATCCGGACCGTGCAGGCTCGTGCAGTCGGTGATGCATTCACGACTCGCCCCGCGTGCGCCCGCTACGCCGCGTACGTCACGGAGTAGATCTCCGGCAGGTGTTGCACTATCAAATGCCAGCGCTCGCCCCCGCTCGCGCCGGCCCAGACCTCCCCGCCCGTCGTTCCGAAATAGACCCCCGGCCGCTCCCGCCGATCGGTGCACATCGCCTGGCGCAACACGGTGAGCCACGCGCGGCGCTCGGGGAGTCCGCGGTCGAGGCGCCGCCAGCTGCGCCCTCCGTCCTGCGTGCGGTACACCGCAGGCCGGCCTGCGATCGAAGTGCGCGGCCAGACCGTCTGTCCGTCCATGGGGAGCACCCACGCGGTCTCTGCGTCCTCGGGGTGCACGACGATCGGAAAGCCGATGTCGCCGATCTTCTTCGGCATCGCCGTCCCGATGCGCGCCCAGCGTCGCGCCGGGCGGTCGAGGCGATAGATGCCGCAGTGGTTCTGCTGATAGAGCCGGTCGGGTGCGAGCGGATGCTGCACGAGACAGTGCGGGTCGTGACCGAATGCCGCGTTCGGGTCCGGCAGGAAATCCGCCGCGCAACCTTCATTGAGAGGCGCCCATTCCTGCCCGCCGTCGAGCGATTCGAAGACACCGCCGACGGAGATGGCGATGTACAGATGGCGGGGATCGCGAGGGTCGACGAGGATCGAGTGCAGGAACGGCCCATCCGGCGTGCCGAATGCCGCCCACTTGGCGCGCATCGGATGATCGTTGAATCCGGCGACCGGTTCCCAGCGCTCGCCGCCATCCGCGGAGCGGAACAACCCCGCGGGCGATGTGCCCGCGTACCACGTCGCCGATTCCGAGGCGTGGCCCGGGGTCAGCCAGAACACCCGCTGCACGGCGAGCGCGGTCTCTCCCTCGGCGGCCCGGCGAAATTGCGGTGGCTGTGCGGCCTCACGCCAGCTGCGACCGCGGTCCGTCGAGCGGTAAACCGTGGGACCGAGGTGCCCCGTCTTGGCGGCCATGAGCAGAACGTTCGGCTCGCGCGGGTCCTGCACGATGTGATGGATGATGTGCCCGAGAAACTGCGGTCCGGCGAGTCTCCACTGCCTGCGTCTCGCATCCGGCCGCAGCGCGAACGCACCCTTGCGAGTACCGACCCAGAGCGTCTCCCCCATGGGCGGGAGCATCGACTCAATCGGGCGCAGGTGTCAACGGAGCGGCGTCAAGCGAGTGGCGTCACGATAGCGCCGCGCGAGGAGCGTGCGCGAGATGAACACCCGGCGATGAAAGCGCCGCAGGATGGTGCTGCGGAGCGCCACCGGATTCGTCGCGGCGACGAGCAGCAGCACGAGGATGTTCTTGCCGATGCGGTGAAGAGTCCCCGCGGTCTCTGCCTCGCCCTCGTCGACCATCTCGAAGCCGTAGCGCGCGACGAGTCTCGTGAACTGCTCGGCCTGGTGGGCGCTGCCGAGATGCATGTCGCCGCAGATCGCCACCACATCGTCGAGCTCGCCCTGCTGCTGCAGGTGGCGCGCGAGCTCACGGAGCGAAACGTGCGCCGCGCGACTCATGTGGCGAGCCCAGCGGACCGTCGGGCCGCGAAGGCCGAGCGGCGGAATGTGTTCGTTCCACAGGTGCAGGATCAGGATGGGATCGCCGGCTGCGATCTCCGTTCCGTCCGCGAGGGTGAGCGCACGGTCGGACTGCCCGACCTCGGCGCGGAAGAGACAGCGCCGGTCGGTCGTGAACTCGTAGATGCCCTGTCGCCTGCGCAGCCACCGGTCGAGCCTCATGACCCACTCGAGCCATGAGAGCGTCGCACTACGCTTCTCAGACAGCTCGGCGGACAAGACAGCGGCTCCGGATGGATATCGTCTGCAACGCTTCGGCTCCAGGAATCAACGGGGCTCCGTGTACGGTTCCGTATACAGGACCCCGAGTACCACCTTGAGGGCAAGCGCGATGGGCACAGCAAGGATCACGCCCACGATGCCGAACAGTAACCCGCCGGCGAGAAAGCAGAACATCACGACAATCGGGCGCACGCGCGCGGCGCTGCCGAGGACGATCGGTCCGAAGAACTGGTCGATCGAGACACGCAGCGCGACGGCATACGCGATGAATGCCAGGATGGCCCCGGCGGTTGCGGCCTGCTGCACTGCGACGAGTCCGACGATGATCGCGGCCGCCGCGGGGCCGATGAGGGGGATGATCTCGAGCACGCCGGTGATGATCGCGAGCACCACCGCGTGCCGGATGCCGAGTGCGACCCCGAGGCCGATGTACGCCGCGGCCGATGCGTACGCGACGACCAGCGCGACTCCGATGAAATAGCGACGCAGGAGGGGATCGAGCTCGGCGAGGACGCGTTTGGTGAAGGGCCGGTGTCGTGGAGGTACGAGCCACATCATGCCGCTTGCGATCTGCGGCCCGTCGAAGAGGGAGTAGCCGAGCACGACCCAGATGAGAATCACGCCGAAGGTCGCCGCCACCAGATACGTCACGATCTCGGCGGCGCGCGAATCGGAAGCGAGCCAGGTCCGCGCGGCGCCCAGAATGTCCGTCGTGACGGTCGAGGCATCGAGCGTCGAGCCCATGACGTTCAAGGTGCGATTCCCGATGAGCGCGCGCACGAAGCCCTCGACGGTGCCGTTGAGGTCGCTGGCGATTTTCGAGACTTGATGAATGAGCGGCGGCAGACCGAGTAGCGCAACGAGTGCCGCAATCCCGAGCAGCGCGATCAACAGCGCCAGAGCAGGCAGCCAGCGCGGGAGGTGCGCGCGGCGCGCGATCCCGTCGATGAGCGGCGCGCAGACGAACGCGACGATGCCGCCGATGACGAACGGCAGCAGGATGCCGCGCACGAAATAGAGGAAAACGATGATTCCGACGAGGATGACGATCGCCATGGGAGAGGCGGCGCCATTGCGGTCGGGGCCGCTATTCGCGGGGCTCATTGAGATATGTCCGTCCCTTCCAGCGCACGCGTCCGATCGCCCTCCAGCGGACGCTGTCCACCGCAATCATCGCGCCCACGGTATATCCGAGGGGAAAGATGAGCCCATACGCCCACGGAATGCCGAAATGCGCGGACGCCGCGATGTGCAGCGCGAATGCGGCGCAGGAGGCGAGCAGGGCCGGGACGAGTGCCACGCACGCGCCGCGTGCACCTGCGAGGCATGCGCTCGCGTCATAGGCGGGCATGAGGACGGCGGCCCATCCGAGAGCCACGGCGGCAATCGCAAGCGCGAGCGTTCGCGCCGGCCCGCCGGCCATCACGATGAGGTTCTTCGCGAACCCCGGCCAGAGCGTCCTCCAACCGGTATACATCCGCGTCTCGAGCAGCCGTGTGCCGTCCTGCATGAGCACGCGATGACCGCGCCTCTTGAGCAGGCGCGCGATCTCTACGTCTTCGCAGATCTCGGCGCGAACCGCCGCGAAACCGCCCGCCTGCTCGTAGGGCTCGCGCTTCAAGAGCATGAACTGACCGGTCGCGACCACCTCATCGCTCTCGGGCGCCTGGATGCTCACGAGGTCCTGCGAAAAGCCGAGGGCGATGAGCCCGCAAGGCAGGATCAATCGCTCGGCGAAGGTCTCGAGCCGTTGACGCGGCGCGAGCGTCAGCAGATCGAGACCTCCGGTGCGGGCCGCCTCCACCGCGCTTGCGAGCAGCGCGGGCGCTGCCCGCATGTCCGCATCGAGAAAGCACAGCCAGTCGGGTCTGCCCGCGGCGGCCACACCGACGCAGCAGGCGTGCACCTTCCCTTTCCATCCGGGCGGCAGGGGTGGCGCACGCACGAGTGTGAGCCTCGCATCCTCCGCGGCGAGCGCGGCGACGATGCGTGCCGTGTCATCGGAGGAATCGTCGTCCACGACGACGAAGCGCACGCGATCCGGCGGATAACGCTGCGCGAGCAGCGAGCGTACGCACGGGGCGATGTTGTGGGCCTCATCGCGCGCCGGAACGATGATCGCGACGCTCGGTGCATTGCCGGACACTTCGCGCCGCGACTCGATGGGCGCCAGGATGGGAAGCGCATTGCGCTGTCCGAACGCGCGCGCGATGAGCCAGGCGACGACCGCGAGCCACAGCAATGAGACGAGAAGCGCGATCGACACCGGTCCGGCCGCCACGCGCGAGCCCTGGCGATCAGGAGACGCCGAGCGGAGCGGCTGCCGGATGAGCCCCGTTGGTCGGCGCCGATTCGAGCGGGGGCGATGCGGGCCGCCCGCGGCCGGACGGAGCGCTGCCGCCGCCGAAATCGATCCGCAGCGCCTGCACCAGCTCGCCGAGCATCTCGTAGAGCGCGCGCTGGGACCGCTCGAGCGCATTGGCGTTCGGCTCCCAAACGAGTATCCCGCGCTCGCGGCGCGTCCACATCTCCGCCGGAGCGGGCACGACCGTCATGCCGGCCGCCTCGAACTCGACGACGGAGCGGGCCATGTGCGCGGAGGAGGTGACGAGGACGACCCGGCGCACGCCGTCGCGGGCGAGGAGGGCCGCGGACATTTGCGCGTTCTCGTGCGTGTCGCGCGAGCGGTTCTCGACCCAGTGCGGCTTCACCGAGAGATCACGGCTCAGGATATCGCTCATCGCCTGCGCCTCGAGCCGGCTGCCCGAGACGAGCACCGGGAGGCCGGTCTCGTGCGCAACTCGCGCCCCGTACACGAGCCTCAAGAGTGTGGTCGCATTCGGGGCGGGCGCGCCGTCGTACTCGGGCGCATCGAGCCGCACGCCTCCCGAGAGAATGACGATCGCCTGCGCGTTCGCCGCGCGCGCGAGATCGAGCGCCGGGAAACGTTCCGCCGCGCGGATGAGCGCATCGGCGACGAGCGGCGTGGCGAGCGCCCACAGGCTCAATGCGCCCGCTGCGGCGAACGCGAGGCCGACGCCGCGCAGGCGCGTGCTCGCCGCAAGAGCGAGCCCGACGATCGCGACGATGAGCGGGCCGGTCGGCGGCAGGACCAGGTTCTTCAGCAGCTGCTTCCAAACAAAAATGTCCATGCCGGTTACGATAGCCAACTTCGGGCGGCTTGGCCGGAATCCGAGCGTTAGGTAAGATATCTTGCCTGCGGTCAGAACCGTGAGCCAGTTCGTTGCGCTCGTGAGGATCGGCTAAAGTAGCGCCGCCCGGCGGCACACCTCGCCGGGGCCTCAAGTCCGAGTTGCGGCTCGACGGGAACTTCCGCGGCGCGGGTGTGTTCGAGTTCCCGAGTCACTCATCGCGAGAGTTGAGCCATGCCGGAGATTGCCCGATCGCGGTTCGCGGATGTGCTGCTCTTCGCCCGGAATTTCCTACGCCACCCCCGGATGCTCGGCTCGATCATCCCAAGCTCACGCTTTTTGATCGAACAGGTACTGCAGCCGATCGACTGGAGCCGGGCGCGCGTCGTCGTCGAGTACGGCCCCGGAGTCGGCAGCATCACCTCGCACATTCTGCGGCGCCTGCGACCCGACGGGCACGTGGTCGCGATCGAGACGAACGGCGATTTCGTGCGCTTCCTGCAGACGGCGCTGCCCGATCCCCGCCTGCACGTCGTGCAGGGCTCCGCGGAGGACGTGAATCGCATCCTCGAGTCGCTGCAGCTCGGGGCAGCGAGCTACATCATCTCCGGAATTCCCTTCAGCACCATGCCCGATCAGCTGCGCGCGGACATCGTGCGCAAGACCCGCGCCGCGCTCGAGCCGGGCGGCGCCTTCCTGGTCTACCAGTTCTCGAGCCGCGTGCTGCCCGACTTGCAGCGCACGTTCGAAGTCGTCAAGCGCGGCTTCCAGCCTCTTAACGTCCTGCCCGCCCATCTATTCGTTTGCGCGACTGAAGCGGTGGTTTAGGGGCGAGTTGCGAGCCGAGCCCCGGCGAGGGCGCGTCGAGTCGCGCTACAAACCCGCCGCAGTTTCGCTCACCAGGAATCGAACGACCGCCTGAAGCGCCTCCCGGGGACTCGCCCCGCGCGAGCGCGCCTCATCGTGGCGGGCGAGCTGGCGATGTGCGCTCGTGCCCCGCGAGAGAATCGTGCGGGCATGCTCGACCTCCGCAAAACAATCGAGTGCCTCGGCATCCTCGCGCACCAGCGCGATCAACTCCTCGAGAAGCGCCGGAAACGGCACGAGCTCGCCGCGGGCGAGATCGAGCAGCGCCTCATCGAAGCTGTGGCGCATCGCGCGCCAGCGGTTCTCGTACAGAAGCACGTTCGAGTAGAGCCGCCAGCTGCGGTTCGCGAGCTTCAGCCGATAGAGCATGCGTGCGAGCGCGACGAAGATCGCCGCAACGCACGCGGCATCCTCGATACTCGTGCAGCAGTCGGGAATGCGCGTCTCGAGAGTCGGGTAGCGGGCGTTCGGGCGCAGGTCCCAGCGTATTTGAGTCGTGTCCTCGATCAGTCCGCTCGCCACCAGCATGCCGATCTCGCGCCGGAAGTCTCCGAAGCTCGTGAAGCGCTCGGGCAGCCCCGTGCGCGGCAGGCTGCTGTAGATCGAGAGGCGGAACGATTTGAAGCCGGTCCGCTCCCCTTCCCAGAACGGCGATGAGCAGGAGAGCGCGAGCAGGTGCGGCAGGAAATACGAAAGCTGATTCATGAGGTCGATGCGCAAATCATCGTCGTCCACGCCGACGTGCACGTGCATGCCGCAGATCAGCATGCGGCGCGCGGCCGCCTGCATCTCGCGCGCGAGTTGTACGAAACGCATGCCCTCGCGCGGCACCTGCTGTGTCGAGCGCGCGAAGGGATGGGTGGAAGCCGCAACGGGCGCAAGTCCGTAGCGTCGTGCCACGTCGATGACGAGGGACCTCAGCGATGCGAGATCCTCGCGCGCCTCCGCGAGCGTGCGGCAGACGCGCGTGCCGACCTCGATCTGCGAGCGCAGGAACTCGGGACTCACCTGGCCGCCCCCGCGCTCGGAGAGCTCCTTGAGGAGCTCGGCGGGCGGATCGCTCGCCACATCGAGCGTGTCGAGCTCGACGAGGAGATATTCCTCCTCGATGCCGACCGTGAAAGGTGGCTCGCGCGCGCTCACCTCATAATTTTACGACGTGCCGGCACCCGCAATCACCGGAATCGTGAAGGTCCGCGCGACCGAGTCGGCGCCGGCATCGACGAGCACCGTCGCACTCACGTAGAAGATACCGTCGCGCTGCGCGACGATCGTGAGCGCACGCGAGAGCGGCACGCCGGGCGCCGGCCGATCGGTCTCGCTCGCGGCACCGCCATTCTCGATGGAGAGACCGTCCTCGACGTGAAACGAGGTGACGAGGCGCCCGAGCGGACCCGTGGGCGTCACCTCGACGTCGAGCTCGACGGGCTTACCCACCTCGGGCCGCTGGCGCAACGCGTATCGGACCTCGACGGGCACGGGGCTCTTGTCACCGGCGATGGCCGCGACGAGATCCGCGCTTCCCGGTGCAGCCGGCTTTGCCGTCTTGTGCGCGGCGGAAGAGCGCTTGATGCCGATCGCCTTCAGGTGCGCCAGGGAGGAGGCCGCGCGTTGCGCCGAGGTAGGCGACGAAGGCGAGCCGCACGCGGCGAGCAGAGCACAGGCGACGATACAGGCGGCGAGTGCGCGACCAGCGGCGAGGACCCGACCAGCAGCGAGTGCGCGACGGGCAACCGGCGCGCGCTGGCCATTGAGCGCGCCGCAGGGGTCAGGCGCGCGGCAAGCAGGAGTGATTGTCACGGGCAGCATGCGTTTGCCTCACTGCAGGAGGGGCTGGTCGTCGATCGTAATCGACTGCTCCACGAGGTCCGTGACGTAGCTCTCCCAATGGCGTGTCTCCCCGAACCAGGGGAACGCCCGGGGAAAGGCCGGGTCGGCCCAGCGTTGCGCGACCCACCCCGCGTGATGGAGCATCCGCAGCGCGCGGAGCGCCTCGATGAGGCGCACTTCGCGAAAATCGAAATTCGCGAACTGCTGGTAGCCTGTGAGCAGCTCGTCCCATTCCCGGCGCTGCTCGGCTGGGCTTCCGGAGAAGAGCATCCACAGGTCCTGCACGCGGGGACCCATCATGCAGTCGTCGAGGTCGACGAACACCGGCCCCTGCTCGTTCCAGAGCAGGTTTCCGAGGTGGCAGTCACCGTGCAAGCGCACCTCCTCGAGCGGCCCGACCTCCCGGATGAGCGACTCGACTCGCCCGAGGAGCTCTTCGGAGGCGCGCGCATAGCGCTCGGTGAGCATCTCGGGCAGCAGCCCGCTCGCCAGCACGGCGGCACGCGCCTCCCGTCCGAGCCGCTCGACGGTGAGCCGCGGGCGAAACCGAAACCGCCGCAGCGCACCGATCTGGTGCATCCGGGCGAGCGCGCGGCCGAGCATTTCCCGCGCTTCGGGCCGGTCGAGCTCGGGCGCCCTGCCCCGCATCCACGGGAACACCGCAAACCGAAACTCGCGGTGCCGGAGGAGCGTGCGCCCGTCGACCGCGATCGGCGCGGCGACGGGGAGCTCGGCGGCAGCGAGCTCCGCCGTGAGCTCGTGCTCCTCGGCGATCTGCTCGTCGCTCCAGCGGCCCGCCCGGTAGAACTTGAGGACGAGCAGGCCGGCCGCCGTCTCGAGCTGGTACACCCGATTCTCGTAGCTGTTGAGCGCGAGCAGCCGCCCGACCCCCTCGAAGCCCACGGACTCGGCCGCATCGAGCACGGCCTCCGGGGAGAGCCCGGCGAACGGCGTCGGGTTCGTCACGGATCCGCGGCGTGCTTTGTCTATCATGGAGAATTCGGGCCTCGCGCCCCCGACACAGGTGCAAGTCTACTCATGGCCAACGGCTCCCTGCTCATCACCGGCGGCGCGGGCTACATCGGCAGCCACGTTCTTCACGAGCTGCGTACGCGCGGCGAGCAGGTAGTCGCCCTCGACGATCTGTCGCGCGGCTTCCGCCGGGCCGTGCTCGATGCGCCGCTCGTCGTCGCCGACGTGGGCGACCGGCATGCGGTGCGAGAGGTCTTAAGCAGCCACCGGGTGGAGACCGTTCTGCATTTCGCCGCGCACACCATCGTCCCGGAGTCCGTGCGGCGCCCGCTCAAATACTACGGCAACAACACCTGTGCGACCCGCAGCCTCATCGAGTGCTGCATCGAGGCCGGCGTGCGGCACTTCGTGTTCTCCTCCACCGCGGCCGTATACGGCATGCCGGCGGGTGCGTATGCGGAGGAGACGACGCCGACGATCCCGATCAATCCCTACGGCACCTCGAAGCTCATGTCCGAGTGGATGCTGCGCGATGCGGCGGCGGCAAGCGGCATGCGCTACGCCGCACTGCGCTACTTCAATGTCGCGGGCGCCCACACCTCCGGGCGCATCGGCCAATCGACTCGCGAGGCCACGCTCCTCATCAAGGTCGCCTGCGAGGCAGCCCTCGGCAAGCGCTCGCACGTGAGCGTCTACGGGACGGACTACCCGACGCCGGACGGCACGGGCGTGCGCGACTACATCCATGTCGAGGACCTCGCCCGGGCCCACCTCGATGCGCTCGACTACCTCCGCCGTGGCGGGGAATCCACGGTCCTCAACTGCGGATACGGCCACGGCTACAGCGTGCGCGAGGTGCTCTCGAGCGTGGAGCGCGTTTCGGGAAGGCGGCTCACGATCCGGGAGGAGCCCCGCCGCGAAGGCGATCCGGCAATGCTCGTCGCGCGCGTCGAACGCGCCCGCACGACGCTCGGCTGGCAGCCGCGGCTCGACGATCTCGACACGATCGTGCGTTCCGCATTCACCTGGGAAGAGCATTTGCTGCGCGATCCGTGGTGAGCCGCCGTACAATCCGCGACGATGCAGTGGTTCCGGCCCAAATCCCTGAGCAGCCTCATGCTCCTCGGCCTGGTCGTGGTCGCGGTCCCGCTGCTCATCGCGATCGTCAATGCCGCGCTGCAGATGCGCCGCCTCGCGGACACGAGCCGCGAGCTCGTGATCGTGGGCGTCAGCACGGCCCGGGCGACGCAAGACTTGAAGTCCCAGATCGACTCGCTCGACCGCACGAGCCAGCAGTATCAGGTGCTGCTCAATGACAATCTCCTCGAGCTCTACAAGGAGCAGGACTCCCAGTTCAGCCAGACCCGAACCAAACTCGCGCAGAACCTGACCTCCGCGAGCGCTCGGCAGTCCCTCGAGACCCTCGGGCGCCTCGAAGCCTCGATCAGCGGGATGTTCCTCGGGGACCCGAAGGATGCGGCTAAGCTCACCGACCTCAATCAGCGCTTCATGCGGCTGCGGGGGCTCGCCGACCGCATCGCACAGCAGAGCGAAGCCGATATCGATAAGCAGGTCGCGGGCATCCAGCGCCGCACGCTCCAGGCGCAACGACGCCTTTTCTGGCAATCGACGCTCCTGCTGCCGCTCACGCTCGTGACGATCCTGCTCGTCACGATCGCAATCGGGCGGCCCTTGCGCCACATCGATCGCGCGATCAGCGAGCTCGGGGCCGGCAACTACTCACATCCGATCGCCGTGTCCGGTCCGCTCGACCTCGAGCGCCTCGGGCGTCAGCTCGAGTGGCTGCGCGCCCGCCTCCTCGATCACGCTCAGGAGCGCAATCGCTTCCTGCGACACATGTCGCATGAACTGAAGACGCCGCTCGCCAATATCCGCGAGGGAACCGAGCTCCTCATGGACGGGGCGGTCGGCGAGCTCGACAGCAATCAGCGGGAAGTCGCCGGCATCCTCAGGGAGAACAGCATCAAGCTGCAGCGCATGATCGAGAATCTGCTGTCCTTCAGCGCCTGGCAGACCTCGAGCGTCGGTCTGGAGACGACCGAGTTCCGGCTGCGCCCGCTCGTCAAACAGGTGCTCGAGAACCAGCAGCTGACGCTCCTGTCCCAGCGCGTGCGTCTCGACGTGAAGGTAGAGGACGTGACGCTCGTCGCCGATCGCGGGAAGCTGCGCCTGATCCTCGACAACCTGCTCTCGAACGCGGTGAAGTACTCCCCGAAGGGCGGCACGATCCATCTCGGCGCCCGCACCGCCGGGAGCGACCTCGTGCTCGATGTGGCCGACAGCGGGCCCGGCGTTCCGCGCGAGGATCGCGCGCACATTTTCGATGCGTTCTACACGGGCAAGGCCTCGCGCAGCACGAGCGTCAAGGGCACCGGCATCGGCCTCTCCGTCGTGCTCGAGTTCGTCTCGGCGCACGGCGGCACGGTGCAGATCATCGATGGGGAATATCCGGGCGCGCATTTCCGTATCGTCATGCCGCTCGCCACGCCGAGCTCCCACGAGCCGGCAGAGAAGGCAGGCGTGAGAGCCGCCGCATCACAAGGTCGAAACCCCGAGGGTTCGAGAGACCGGGCGCATGCGGCATAAGCGGTGGGGGGGGTCGTTCGCGGCGCTCGCGGGCGCTGCGATGCTGGCCGGCTGCATGAGCGGGCTCGGAGGCGCGAATATTCGCAAAACGGAGACGCTGCCGCCCGTGGACCGTGCTGCTGCATCCGCGGCATCATTGGCCCGGCAGCTCGGAGTGCTCCAGCGGCTGATTCAGGGTGCGCCGGCCGAGCAGGCCGAGATCCTGGCGGCCTCGAAACATGCCTACGACACGGCCCCGACTCCGAGCAACGAGCTCGCGTATGCCCTGGTGCTCGCAACCCCCGGCCATCCGGGCTTCGATGCGCCGCATGCCGAGCAGCTGCTGCGCGAGGCGCTCGCAACGCCCGAGACGCTGCTGCCGTCGGAGCGTGCGATCGCAGTGGTCACGATGCGAACGACGGAGCGTCAGCTCGCCCTGACGGCGGAGAATCAGCGCCTGCAGATGCAGGCCGAGCGCAGCGCCGGCGACGGTGAGCGCAGCGCCGCGGCGCTCGACCGCAAGCTCCAGGGCGAGCAGGAAGAGAATGCGAAGCTGCGCAAAGAGCTCGAGGAGGCGCAAACGAAGCTCGATGCGATCGCGAACATCGAGCGCTCGCTCAATGCCCGCAAGGGCAGGACGGAGGGATCGCCAAAGTGAATCAGATCGGAAAACGCAAGGCTCGCATCCTCGTCGTCGATGACGACCCGGGCCTGCTGCGGCTTCTCACGATCCGCCTGCGCGCGGAGAACTACGACGTCGAGGCGGTCGAAAGCGGCGTGCAGGCGCTCGCCGCCGCCAGCCGCTTCCGGCCGGACCTCGTCATCACCGACCTGCGCATGGACCAAATGGATGGCATCGGACTGCTGAAGGAGCTGCAGCATCGCTGGCCCGGGCTCAAGGTCATCATTCTCACGGCCCACGGCACCATCCCGGATGCCGTGCAGGCGACACAGATGGGCGCATTCGGCTTCCTCACCAAGCCCGTCGACAAGCAGGAGCTCCTCGATCAGGTGCAGAAGGCGCTGCGCATCTCCGGATTCGGCGCCTCGGACGAGGACTGGCGAGCCGAGATCGTCACGCGCAGCTCCCTCATGGAGGAGAAGCTCGCACAGGCTCACATGGTCGCAGGCACCGACGCGCGCGTCCTCATCACCGGCGAGAGCGGCACCGGCAAGGAGCTGCTCGCGCGTGCCATTCACCGGGCGAGCCCCCGGCGCAACAAGCCCTTCGTCGCCATCAACTGCAGCGCGATGACCGAGAGCCTGCTCGAATCCGAGCTCTTCGGTCACGAGAAGGGCTCCTTCACCGGCGCCATGCGCGCGCACCGCGGCCTCTTTCAGGCCGCCGACGGCGGCACGCTGATGCTCGATGAGATCGGCGACATGCCGATGCGGCTGCAGGTGAAGCTGTTGCGCGTGCTGCAGGAGAACGCGATCCGTCCCGTCGGCAGCACCGAGGCGATCGCCGTCAACGTGCGCGTCATCTCAGCCACGCACCGTGACCTGCAGCAACTCATGGCGCAGGGACAGTTCCGCGAGGACCTCTACTACCGGCTGAACGTCGTGCACATCGAGATGCCCCCGCTCAATCGCCGCCGCGAGGACATCCCGCTGCTCGTTGCGCATTTCCTCGCGCAGATCGCCGCCGAGAGCAGCGCGCGCAAGATCTACGCGCCCGAGGCCGTCGAGCTGCTCGCGACCGCCGACTGGCCCGGCAATATCCGCCAGCTGCAGAACGTCGTGCGTCAGAACGTCGCGCTCTCGCAGACCCCGATCATCCCGGTCGAGCTCGTCCAGCAGTCCCTCGGCGGCGGTCCGGGCCGGCTGCCTTCCTTCGACGAGGCGCGCGATGAGTTCACGCGCAGCTATCTCTCGCAGATCCTGCAGATCACCGGCGGCAATGTGAGCCAGGCCGCGCGCCTCGCCAAACGCAACCGTACCGACTTCTACAAGCTCCTCGCCCGCCACCAGCTCACCCCCGAGGAGTTCAAGCAGCGCTGAGGCGACTGTGCCAAGACGTTGCGCAGGTGCAACGGGGTGCAACGCGCCATCATCGATGCGATCGAGGTGCAGAGCACGCTGCGAGGCACGCTCCTTGCGGTGTCGCCGCAATGGCAACTGCGCTGCTCACGTACGAGGGGATGAATGCGGCTCTGAAGTCGCAGCTCGAAACGCTGCCACCGCCGCTGCGCATCCTCGAGGCGGGGTGCGGTCGCCACTGGGGCCTCGATCTCTCGATCCCCTACAGCCTCACCGGCATCGATCTCGACCGCGACGCGCTCGCTGCGCGGACGGATCTCGATCAAGCGATCGTCGGGGATCTCACGAAAGCGGAATTTCCACCCGGCTCGTTCGACGTGATCTACTGCGCGTTCGTGCTCGAGCACGTCAAGGGCGCCGAGCAGGTGCTCGAGCGATTCCTTCGTTGGCTCGCACCGGGTGGCCTGCTCGTCATCAAAGTGCCCGATCGCGATTCGGCCTATGGCTTCCTTGCGCGGGTCACACCGTTCTGGGTGCACGTCCTCACGTACCGGTGGCTCCTCGGCTATCCGGAGGCGGCAACGCCCGGACACGGTCCCTATCCGACCGAGTACGACGCGGTGATCTCCGAGCGCGGCCTCGCGCGCTTCTGCGCGGCACACGGGCTCGGTGAGCCGCAGGTCGGCCGACTCTGCAGCTACGCCGGGCGCCGCCTCGTCACGGCGGGCGCCTTCCTCATCCACGCACTCTCGGCCGGGCGCCTCGCCTGGCGACACAACAATCTGTTGCTCGTCGCACGAGCGAGGCGCGTCGACAAAAGCGGCGCGAGCCTGACCGCCGCTGCCCCGAGTGGGGTTACGGCATAGGGCTTGCATCGAGCATTCGAGCCCAACGCCCGCACCAGGCCGTCGATGCACCGAAATCCAGCTACGCTCGCCGAGAGGGAGTTCGACGTGCTCGTGGTCGGCGGCGGAGCCGCCGGAGCCGCGGCAGCACGCGAGGCGAGCCTGCGCGGCTGCTCGACGGCGCTCATCGAGCGCGAGGATTTCGGCGCGGGAAGCTCCGCTCAGTGCTTCAAGGTCGTCCATGGCGGTATCCGCTACCTGCAGCATGCGGACCTCGGGCGCCTGCGAGCCTCCTGCCGCGAGCGATCGATCTTCCTGCGCATCGCTCCGCACCTGGTCGCACCCATGCCGTTCGCCATCCCGACCTACGGCCACGGCCGCAGCGGCCGATGGCTCCTGCGCTCCGGCATGCTCGCCTACGACGCCTGCACGGCCGACCGCAACCGCAGGCTACCCGACCCGGCGCGCCGCATCTCACGGACGCGGTTCCTCTCGCGCGCGGAGGCGCTCGGCTGCTTCCCCACGCTCGAACCGCGCGGCCTCACCGGCGCCGCCGTGTTCGAGGATGGTCAGATGTACAACCCGCCGCGGCTGGTGCTGGCATTTATTGCAGCCGCGGTTGAGCTTGGGGCAACCGTGGCCAACCACATGGAGGCGGAGCACCTCCTGATCGATCGCGGGCGTGTCGTCGGCGTGCGTGCGCACGACCGGCTCTCCGGCGAGCGCTTCGATATCCGTGCGCGAGTGACGATCAATGCGAGCGGTCCGTGGGCGGAGGGACTGCTCGGCGCGGGCGCCGCGCAGGCATCCCACCCGAGCGCAGGCGCAGCATCCGGCGCGATCGCCGCCGCATCCGGCCCGAACGTTCCCCCCGGCGCCGTTGTGCCGCTCGATGCCGCAACCTATTCGCGCGATGCCTGCTTCATCGTCGCCCGCGAGCCCCAGGCGATGGCGCTCGCCGTGCAGGGCGCGAGCCGCGACCAGGACGCGCTGCTTGCGCGCGAGGCGCGCCATCTGTTCCTCGTCCCCTGGCGCGGACACACGCTGGTCGGGGTCTGGCATACCGTCGTGCCGCGCGATCCGGATGCGGTACGCCTCTCGAAATCCGAGCTCGCACGTTTCCTCGAGGAGATCAACGCCGCTCACCCGGCGCTGGATCTGCACATGTCCGAGGTGCGCGCCGTCGGCTACGGGCTCGTGCCGTTCGGTGATGCCGCGCGCCAGCGCGCGGGCGCACTGAGCTTCGGCAAGGAGTCGCGCATCGTCGATCACCGCCGGCGCGGCCTTCCGGGTCTCGTGAGCGCAATCAGCGTGCGCTATACGGTCGCGCGGCGCGACGCAGTCGCCGCCGTCGATCTCGCATGCGCGCAGCTCGGCCCCGCACGACTCGCCGCCGATCCGCGCTCGGCGCTCCACGCGGGCTGGAGTCGACTCGACGGCGCAGCGAGCGCCGCCGCTCGCGCCTCGGCGGTGCGCCCCCTTCCGGGGGGCGAGATCGAGGATTTCAGGCGCTTCGAGCAGGCGTTCGGGCAGGAGTTTCGCGGTTCGTTCCCGGAGCCCGTGCTCGCGGCGCTCGCGCGCAATTACGGCACACACGCCACGCGCGTGCTCGAGCTCGCAACGGCCGAACCCACGCTGCGCCAGTGCCTGCCGGGCACTCAGGTGCTCGCCGCGGAGGTCGTGTACGCGGCGCGCGAGGAGATGGCGCCTTGCCTTGCGGACGTCGTGTTTCGCCGGACAGAGCTTGGGACGGCGGGACATCCGGGAGAGGCGGCACTCGCCGCAACCGAAGCGCTCATGCGCCGGGAGCTCGGCTGGAGCGCGCGCCGCGCGGCCGAGGAGCGCGAGGCGACAGCGAGCCACTTCGCTCGCTACCTGGCTGAAACCCCGGCAGCCGCTGCTTCCGCCACCGCCCCGGGCGCGCCGGTCCCCGCCCGCGCCGCCACCACTGCGGCCGCCGCCGCGCTGCGCACGGCTTGAACCATGGCAACCGATCTGCCTCGCATTTATCTCACCGGCGGCTCGGGCTTTATCGGCTGCCAACTCGCGCGCTACGCCGTGGAGCGTGGCTATCCCGTCACCGTGACGAGCGCCGTCAACAACGACACCGAGCGCCGCCGCATCCAATCGCTCGAGCGCTCGGGCCTTCGCGTCACGGTCGTCTCTCTCGATGATGAGGCAGCGCTCGCGCGTTCCCTGGCGGGACATGACGTGGTGATTCATCTCGCAGCGGCGCAGCATGAAGCGCAGGCGCCCGAGAGCCACTTCCGGCGCGTCAACGTGGAAGGCACGCGACGGCTGCTGGAAACCTCGATCGCAGCCGGTGTACGGCGCTTCGTGCACGGAAGCACGATCGGCGTCTATGGCGCGGCGCGCGACGGCGTGCTCGATGAGACGAGCCCGCTCGCCCCCGACAATTCCTACGGCCGCACCAAGGCCGAAGCGGAGCTCGTCGTGCGCAGCTGCGCTCCTCGGATCGAGACCTCGATCGTGCGCATCTCCGAGACCTATGGGCCGGCGGACATGCGCCTGCTCAAACTGTTCCGCGCGATCGAGCGCGGCCGTTATTTGACACTCGGACGCGGCACGAACGAGCACCAGCTGATCTACGTCGACGATCTCGCCGAGGGGCTTCTCGCGGCAGCGACCTCACCGCGCGCGGTCGGCGAGACGTTCGTGATCGCAGGCGATGAGCGGCTGACGACCGACGCCATGGCCCAGGCGATCGCAGCCTCTCTCGGGCAAACGCGCTCACCCCCTCACGTCCCGCTCTGGCCCTTCGCCGCCGGTGCGGTGCTCTGCGAGGCGCTCTGCAAACCGCTCGGTGTGAAGCCGCCGCTCAACCGGCGCCGCCTCGATTTCTTCCGCAAATCGTTTCGTTTCTCGACCGCGAAAGCTCGCGAACGGCTCGACTTCGAGCCGCACGTGCCGTTCGCCGAGGGCGCGCGGCGGACAGCGGACTGGTACCGGGCGAATGCGATGCTTCAGGCGGCGCCGCCCGTCATGGCTTCGACGCCACCGCGGCAATCTTCTTGCTGAGCACCCGTACCTTCTTGCCGTAGAGGCGATAGATCACGCGGAACGTGCCCTCGAGCAGCGCCGTCGCAAGCAGGCCGACGTAGTTGAAGGGGTTCTTCCAGAACACGTAGAGCTTCAGCGGAAACACGCGGACCCCCGCAAACCCGCCGAGCTTCAAGAGCTGCTCCAGGCTGTATTCGGTGACGTTATAGAAATGATCGATGTTGTGCGACAGGTTCTCCGAGCCGACGAGCGGATTCGCCCCGTTCATGGCGTATACGACGACGCGCCCGCCGGGGCGCAGCGCATCGCGGCAAGCACGGAGGAATTCGATCGTCTCATCGAGCGTCAGATGATTGAGCTCCTGCTCGGGAATGATCACGTCGTAAGTGCCCGGCCGCGCGCGCAGGAAGCCGAACGCGCGAGCCGCCTCGCAGGGCAGTTGGTGGCGGAGGGCGATTTCGACTTTGGCCGGGTCGGAGTCGATGCCGAGGACGCGGCGGTAGCCGCGCTCGCGCAGCATGTTGACGAGATAGCCCGGCCCGCAGCTCACGACGAGGATGTTTGCATCGCGATCCTCGGGCAAATGCGGCAGGTAGTTCGCCCGATAGTAAGCCGTGAAGGAGCGGAACCCCTTCTCGGCATCCTGCGGCGCTTGCCAGTAAGAGTCGAAGGGCTCGAGACGCGCCGCGAGCTCGGGCTCGGCCGCCGCACTTGCGGCCAGCACGCCCGTGGCCGCTGCGCTCGTTCCGGGCCCGCTCGCTCCCGGCCCGCTCGCTCCCAGCCCGCTCGTTGCCGCCACGCGGCTCGCCGACCGCGCCTTCGCCTGCGTTTCCGTTCTCATCGCCCGATCTCCTCTACCCATGCGCATTCTGTTCTGTAACTACGAATACCCGCCGCTCGGAGGCGGAGGCGGCGTCGTCATGGCGGCCATCGCACGCGAGCTTGCCCGCCGCCACGAGGTGACCGTCCTCAGCTCGCAAGCCTGCGGACTGCCCAGTGAATCCCTCGAGGCCGGCGTGCGCGTGGTGCGGGTGCCCGTGCTCTTTCGCTCCCAGCTCGCCGTGGCGAACTTCCCCTCCATGGCCGCCTACTTACCGACCGGCGCATGGCGGGGCCTGCAACTTGCGCGCCAGAAGCCGTTCGATCTGATCAATACGCATTTCGTGGTCCCGACCGGCCCCCTCGGCCACTTCCTCGCGCGCCGGCTCGCCGTGCCGAACGTGCTCTCCGTTCACGGCGGTGACCTGTACGATCCGTCCAAATCGAGCTCCCCCCATCGGCACGCGCTCCTGCGCCGCGCCGTCGCCTATCTGCTGCGCCGCGCCGACGCGGTGGTCGCCCAATCCCGCGATACGGCAGCCAACGTGGAACGAATCTATGGCGTGCGCCGAACGATCGAACGCGTGCCGCTCGGCATCGAGCGACCGCCCGCACTTGCGGAGGCAAGCGCCCTGACATCCGCTCAGCGACGAGCAGCATTCGGTATACCGGAGAAGGCCGTCGTCCTCGTGACCATCGGCCGCGTCGTCGCCCGCAAGGCAAGCGAGCAGCTGCCGCGAATGCTCGCCGCCGTCGGCCGCTCCGATCTCTACCTGCTCGTGGTCGGCGATGGACCACGGCTCCCCGCCGTACGCTCGATCGCCGCCGAGCTCGGAGTCGCGGACCGCATCCGCTTCCTCGGACAAGTGACCCAGGCCGAGAAGCTGAGCGCGCTCGCCGCTTCGGACCTTTTCGTCTCGACGAGCCAGCACGAGGGCTTCGGCCTCGTGTTCCTCGAGGCGATGGCGTTCGGCCTACCCGTCGTTTGCTACGACCGCGGAGGGCAGACCGATTTCCTCTCGACACCCGCAACCGGCTGCGTCGTGCGGCTGAACGATCTCGCGGCATTCACCGCCGCCGTCCGCGAGCTCGCAGCCTCGCCGGAGCGGCGCGCGGCAATCGGCCGCCAGAATCTCGCGGCGGTCGAGGAATTCTTCGTCGATCGCTGCGCCGAGCGTTACGAAGCGATCTTCGAGCGCGTGCTGCGCGAGCGGACCGAGCGACGCACGCGCGCCCCGACGTCCGAGGCGCCTGCCCTGTCCCGCGCCACGAGCAGCAAAGCCGACCCGGAGATCTGATTTCATGTGCGGCATCGCCGGCCTCATCGAGCATCCTGGCATCCCGTCCGGCGGCATGCGCCGCATGCTCGATGCGCTTGCGCACCGCGGCCCCGACGGCGAGGGCACCGAGCAGGACGACGGCGCGGTCTTCGGACACCGCCGTCTCTCCATCATCGACCTCGAAGGCGGCCGCCAGCCGCTCGTGAACGCGGACCGCACGCTCTGGCTCGTCTGCAACGGCGAGATCTACAACTATCGCGAAATCCGCGCCGACATGGAGCAGCGCGGCTACCGCTTCGCCACGCAGAGCGATTGCGAAGTGATCCTCGCCCTCTACGAGCACTACGGCGACCGGCTCCTCGAGCATCTGCGCGGAATGTTCGCTTTTGCGTTGTGGGATAAACCGCGCCGACGACTGCTCGCCGCGCGCGATCATCTCGGCCAGAAGCCCTTCTACTATGCGAGCGACGGTCGCTCGCTCGCCTTCGCTTCGGAGATCAAAGCCCTGCTTGCGCTCGATCCCGCGCTGCGCGAGCTCGACCGCCAGGCGTTCGATCAGTATCTCGCACTGCGTCTCATCGCCCCGCCGCTTTCCATGTTCCGCCGCGTGCGCAAGCTCCCGCCCGCACACAAGCTCATCTACGAGGCCGGCACCGGCCAGGTGACGGTCTCCCCTTACTGGACTCTCAAATACGATCCCAAGCCCGATGTACACGAGGCCGCTCTGCTCGATGAACTCGAGGAGCGGCTGACCGAGGCGCTGAAGCTGCACATGGTGAGCGATGTGCCCGTCGGCGCCTTCCTCTCGGGCGGCATGGACTCCGGACTCATCGTCTCGCTCCTTGCGCAGCGGCTCGGTGTGCGCGGCTTGCCGACGTTCACCGTCAATCTGCCTTACCAGCGCTTCGCAGAAGGACCGCACGCGCGTCGCGTGGCGAGCCTCAATGGCGCAGACCACCATGAAGAGACGCTGCATCTGTCGCTCATCGAAGCACTGCCCGATCTGGTCTGGCACCTCGATGAGCCCTCGGATCCGCTCTCGATCTGTACCTGGCGCCTCGCGCAGGTCGCGCGGCGCAACGTGAAAGTCGTGCTCGGCGGGGACGGCGGAGACGAGCTCTTCGGCGGCTACGATCGCTATTACGGCAACCTGTACGCCGAGCGCTACGCGCAGCTCCCGGAGCTCCTGCGCAAGCGGCTCATCGCGCCCTGTCTCTCACTGATCCCCGAGGCGGGCTGGTACAAAAGCGCCGGCCACCAGGCGCGCTGGCTCCACCGTCTCTCGTTCCTCTCGGGCGGGGAGCGCTACGCTGCGAGCCTCTCGTATTTCTATTTCGATCGCACGCGCCGGGCAGGGCTCTACACACCCGAGGCCGCGCAGGCCCTCGCCGGCTGGGCCGGCGAGTCCGTGATCGAGGCACACTTCGCCGAACGCGCCTGCGAGCCCCTCGACCGCATGCTCTCCGCCGACAGCGCCATCCGTCTGCCCGATCACCCGGTCATGATCACCGACCGGATGACCATGGCGCGCGGTCTCGAGGCTCGAAGCCCCTTCATGGATCACAGGCTCGCCGAATTCGCCGCGCGCCTGCCCATCGAATACAAGGTGCGGGGCCGCTCCCTGCGCTACCTGCAAAAGCAGCTCGCGCGGCGCTATCTGCCGCCAGAGATTCTCGATCGGCCGAAGCAAGGCTTCTCCTCCGCCCTGCCCTACATCCTGCGCGAGGAGTACGCACGGCTCTATCGCGGCGTGCTCGCCGATGCCGAGCTCGTACGCGCAGGCATCCTGCGCGCGGCGCCGATCGAGACGCTTGTCGTCGAGCACCTCGCGGGCCGCCGCGACCATGGCAACCGCCTCTGGCTCCTCATCAACGCGGAGCTCTGGTACCGCATGATGATTCGCGGCGCATCGCGCGATGAGCTGCGCGAGGAGCTGTCCCGGCTCGCAGGTGAGCCGCGCGCCCGCGAGGCGCGCGCCGCGGGTTAGTAGTACGGGCTGTCGTTGCGCTCGGTCGAGCGGTTGAGCACGACGCCCATCACGTTCATCTCGCTCAGCACTTCCTTCGCGTTGCTCAATGTGCGCCGCGCAGTCTGGCCCTGAGAGATGACGAGCAGGAAGCTGTCCACTCGCGGGGAGAAGGCGAGCACGTCGTCGGAGGCGAGCAGCGGCGGCAGATCGAACACGACGATGCGCCGCGGTGGCTCGGTTTGCAGGAAATGCAGGAAGTCGCCCATGCGTGGGGAGAGCAGCAGCTCCGAGGAGTTCTCGACCGAGCGTGCGTTCGGGACGACGGCGAGCCGCGGATGAGAGATGTCGTAGACCACCTGCTCGAGGCTCGCCTGCCCCGTCAGATAATCGGTGAGTCCATACTCGTAACGCATGCCGAGATAGGGGCCGACCTGCGGACGCTGTAAGTCGAGATCGACGAGAAATACCCAGTTGTTCACATCCTGCGCAAGCGCGATGGCGAGATTGACCGCCGTGAGCGTCTTGCCCTCGCCCGCCGTCGTGCCCGTAATGCCGACCGAGTGCCAGCCATTCGCGACCAGCCGGTGCGTCACGCGCGTGCGCAGTATCTTGTACGCCCGAGTGACGGTCATGTCGTCGACCATCGGGAGGATGAGATTGCGCTGCATCAGCTCAGCGTCGACCGGCGCGGCCGCGTATTGCGGAATGCTCTGATCGGGCGGCGGAGCCGCTCGCGCCACTCTGGCCGGCGCAGCGGCGCCATTGGAGCGCACCGCCCCCTTTCTTTGCTGCGCGGATTTACGCAGCGCTTCTTCTATCAAGCCCATGTGCCCCGCACCTCACGAAACGATGATGTTGCTCAGCTCTTTCGATTCGATCCGTCGACGATCTACACGCTCTACATGAAGCCGCTCACCGCGACGACCGCGATCACGCCAGTCGCCACGACCGTGCACGCGAGCGCTGCGACCTTCAAGCGCCGCCTGCGCAGCGCAATCGCATCCTGGATTCTCGGGATGACCGCGAGCGGAGAGAGCGCGAGCACGCGCCGCACGTCGCGGCTACCGCGCACCGTCTGATCGAGGCTCTCTGCGACGATCACCGCGGAGAGTGACAGCACGAACGCCAGAATCGCACCGATCACGACGAAGGCGACGCGCCGCGGCTTCGCCGGCCGGTCGGGCACGATCGGGTTGTTCACCACGCGCAGCTCGTCGCTTCGGCCACCGAGGATGGCCTCGGCGGTGAGCTCCGAGTCCATCTGGCTCTTCATCAGGTCGTCGTACTTCGCCCGAGCGAGATCGAGGCCGCGCGTGAGCTGGTCGTACTGCTGCGCCACGGCAGGGGTCTTATCGAGCCGCTGCTGCATCTGCTCGATCTGTTTGCGCAGGTCCGCCTGGTGCGCGCGCGCGCCCGCAATCTGGTTGTCGACGCTGTTGATCTGCGTCTTCAGCTGCACGACCGTCGGATTGTCGGGCACGGTCGTCACGGCCTTGTCGCCGGCCTTGATGCGCTTCTGGATGATCTCGATCCGCCGCTCAGTCGACTTCACATCCGGGTAGTCCTCGCTGTAGCGCTGCCGCAGATTCCTCAACCGCTCCTGCTCTGCGGAGAGTTGCTGTTGCAGCGTCATGCCCTCGAGCGCCGCTCCGCCGCGGCGCAGGTTCTGGATCTGGGCCCTGAGGGCGATCATGTCCGGATGATTCTCGCCGAGCAGCGGCTCTTTCTGCTGATACTCGGCCTCGAGGCGCTGCAGCGTCGTCAAATCGAGGTTAGAGGCCGTCTCGGCCTGCTGCAGCTGCACCGAAAGAAAGGTCCGATTCTGCGTGAGCTGTTGGATCTGCGTCTCCGCGTCCTCCAGATCGCGCTGCCTGCGGTCTATCGAGCCGAGATTCGCGTTCGTGAGCTCCGGCAGCTCATCGAAATGCTTCCCCTTGAAATCGGCGACCTTGGTCTCGAGGGCCGTAATCTGCTCGTGATAACGCTTCGCCTCGGAGGCATAGAACTGGCCCGCGGTTCGCACGCGCTTCAGCATGTTCTGCCGGCTGGCGTCGATCACGGCGCGCGTGAGGGCGGCGGCCACCGCCTGTGCCGTGCGGGGATTGCGACTCGCGAACGAGACGCTGAAGGCCGGCACGATCTCGCGCTCGCGCCCGGTGTCGGGGTCGAGCACTTTGGTGCGTACCGATTGCATTCCCGCGTGCTGCTTGATGAAGGCGATCGCCTCCTGCTGGTCCTGCGGGATGAGCGGCATCCCCTTCACCTGGGCTGCGACCGGACCGAGGTCGTTCGAGTTGAGCACCGCGTCGCTCATGTTGTGGACGTACTGGTCCGCATAGAGACGCTGCTGGTCGGCGTAGGCCGGTTGCTGCGGCCCCCCGGGCTGCGAGTTCTGCATCTCACCCGGCACGGTCGAGCGCGAGAACTCGATGAGCGAGCTCGAGACATAGATGCTCGGCAGGCCGATCGCGAGCGCAAGCGCGATCGCGATGATCGGCAGAGCGATCGAGAGCAACAGGAAATAGCGGCGCTTGATAGCGCCCAGGTAGTCCGAGAAGTCGGGCGTCAGCTGCGTTTCCATGAGTGTGCGGCTTCCAGCAAAGGATCAGTAAGACGTTTCGGTGCCGACCGGACCGGGCTGTGGCGCCCGATCGAAGCGATGCGGCTCGTACACTATCGACACGCCTATCGTGTTCGCGGAGGCGTGCAACGGATCGTTCTGGTATTTCTGCCAGGCATAGGTGTAGGAGGCCTCGAGCGAGTAGTTGCGCGTGAGGCGCCATTCGAGGCCGGCCGATCCGGTCGCGTAATTGCGGTCCGGCACGTTGGTCGCACCGTGCTCCGCCTGCGCCGTCCGCAGCCCACGCAGCGCGAAGAACCCCGCGAGCATCGGTGAGAAGCGGCGCGTGACGCGGAAGCGCAGCTCGTCCTGATTCACGAGCACTCCGAAGGAGCTCGGCACCGCGGTTCTGAGCAGATCGACGACGATATCGGTGACTTGATAAGTCCACTGAGCGCCGATGCCGCCCTCGAAGTCGGTGAGCGTCACCTGCGTATTGGTGACGACGTTCGTGCCCCGCGTCGCGCCGACGCCGGCGCGCATATACAGGTGCATGATGCTCGACTCGCGATAATCCCACTCCCCATCGAGGCCGGCATGGCGTGCACCCGGCACATCGCCCTGCGGCAAGAAATCGGTGAACGAGCCGCGCAGCGACACATCCGAGCGCTGCGAGGCCTCATAGCCGACTCCGACGGTGCCCGCGGCGCTCTGGAAACCGACCTGCCCCACCAGACTCTGGCTGAACCATGCCTTGTAATAATCGGCAGAGAGGTCGAGGTGGCCCCGGTCCGAGAAGCGGATGCTCGTCGCGGGATCGAAGTGAAAGGACTGCTGGCGCTCGAGCTTCACGACGATGCCGCTTCCGCTGATGACCGGCTGGCCGAGCTCGACGCCGGGGAAACTCGCCGGCAGGAAGTCCGCGGCCGCAATCGTCTGATTGGCGTACGCGCCCCGAATCACGCTGCGCGTGCGCAGCGTGTTGTAGGTATCGATGGCGTTCAAGTAGCCGTCCGTCGATTGCTCATCCGAGTGTCCCGGAAAGAGCGTTGCGTGCACCTGCGGGGTGAGCACGAAGTCGTTGCGCGGAGTTGCCCCATGCAGGTCGACGGCGGCGTTCACGAAGGGGCCGGCCACGGCGATCTGATCGGCCGGTGCCTCGCCGAGCAGGTAGTTATCGTCGTACGTGCCGCCCACTTCGATTCTCGGGTCGTATGTCCAGCTGGTCGCCGCGTGCACCGGCGCCGCAGAGGCGGCGTAGGCGAGCGCAGCCGCAACAACCGTGCCGGACAGGCGCGCGGCGACGCGATGCGGCGACAGCGTCCGCACCCGCACTCCGTCCAACCGGGCGACCGCCGGCCCGGCGCGGTTCGCCTTACGGCACGACGACGACATCGCCGGCCTGCAGCGTAATGTCCTGATCGAGGTTCCGTCCGCCTGCAACATCCTTGTAGTGGAAGGGGATCGCCTCCTGCTGTCCGTTCCCCATCCGCCTCAAAATCACGATGTTGTTGAGCGATGCGAACGGCGTCGTGCCGCCGGCCATGCTGAGCGCCTGCATTACGTCCACCCGCGGGTTGACCACGAACTCGCCGGGCTTGGCGACCTGGCCGATGACGTAGACCTTGTTGCCCTTCACGTCCTGCACGGAGACGGTGACTACCGGGTCTGCGATGTACTTGTGCAACCGCTGCGCGATCGTCTGCTGCAGCTCCGTCACCGTCTTACCCCGCGCGTCGATTTGCCCGGCGAGCGGAATCGAGAACGTACCGTCCGGGCGGACGAGCACGGGGCCGCTCAGGTCGGGCTCCTTCCAAACCGACACGGAGAGTGTGTCGCCGGGGTTCACGGTGTACGGGGCGCCCTTGAGCGTGCCTTGCTGCGCGCCGGCCGCTCCGGCGAGCAGGGCCAGCGCCGCGGCGCCTGCGCAAAGCGCATGGACAGGTCGCATCGGCATGCATCGTCTCCTTTTTGGTTGCTTATCCGAGGGGTGTTGGTCGTGAGCGACAGCTTCTCGGTATGCCGAGCAAGCACCGTTCCCGGCACATTCCTTGCGACCCGGGGCCGATGACGCGCCAGCCGAAGAAGCGGCAACTACCATAAAGAAAGGGTCCTGCCCCGTGCCCGACAGACCGAAGCTCTCGATCGTCGTTCCCTTTTTCAACGAGGAAGAAAGCATCCCGGCGCTGCACGCCGCAATCGTCGCCGCGCTCGAGCCGCTCGCGCTCTCCTTCGAGATGGTGTTCATCGACGACGGAAGCCGCGACCGGACTTTTGAGACGGCGGTTGAGATCGCGCGCGCCGACGCGCGCGTGCGCGTCGTGAAATTTCGGCGCAATTACGGACAGACTCCCGCAATGGCCGCGGGCATCGAGCAGGCGCGCGGGGATGTGATCGTGACGATGGACGGGGACCTTCAGAACGATCCAGCCGACATTCCGCTGCTGCTCGCGAAGATCGAGGAAGGTTTCGACATCGTCGTCGGCTGGCGTCACGAGCGCCAGGACAAGCTCGTCTCGAGGAAGATCCCCTCGCGCGCCGCAAATGCGTTGATCGCACGCGTGACAGGCGTGCCGATCCACGACAACGGCTGCTCGCTCAAAGCCTACCGCGCGACGCTCATCAAGCGCATTCCGCTTTACTCGGAGATGCACCGTTTCATTCCCGCGGTCGCCTTCATCGCGGGCCCACGCATCGCCGAGCTCAAAGTGCGCCATCACGCGCGGCGCTTCGGGCACTCGAAGTACGGCCTCTCGCGCATCTACAAGGTGCTGCTCGATCTGCTCACGATCAAGACCGTCGCCTCGTTCACCTCCCGACCGCTCACCTGGTTCGGCATGTTGTCACTGCCGCTCGTGGTTGCAGCATCGGTGCTCGCCGCGGCGGCGATCGGCGGACTTGCGGACGGCGGCACGCTCGAGCTGCCCCTCGCGGGCTCCGCCGTGATCTTCCTGATGTCGGCGATCATTCTCAGCTCTGCAGGCGCGATCGCCGAGCTAGTATACAAGCTCGGGGACGTGCGCGAGCTCGAGTTCTCGAGTCTCACGCAGCGCGTGCGCACGCGCTCCCTGCCCCTTGAAACCGGTGGTCAGTCATGCTGAAAACGCGCCCTCCGCTCGACCTCACCGTACTCATTCCCGTCGGGGGCCGGCATGCGGATGTCGCAGCCCTCTGGGCGGAATACGAGACGGGGTTGCGCTCGCTCGGGCTCACATACGAATGCGTGGTGATTCTCGATGGGCCGCAGCCGGATGTCGCGCCCTCGCTCGAGCGGCTCGCCGCCGAATCGGATTGCGTGACGCTCCTCGAGCTCACGCGCTCGTTCGGTGAGGCGACGGCGCTCATGGCGGGATTCGAGCGTGCGCGCGGTCAGATCATCTTGACGCTGCCGAGCTATCCGCAGATCGAGCCGGCGGACCTGCCGCGTCTCGTGCGCGCGCTCGAGCACTACGACCTCGTGATCGCTCACCGCACACCGCGCGCGGGCAGCGCGCTCGAGAGGCTGCGGCGCGGCGTCTTTCACGGCCTGATCGCACGCGTGACCGGGCTCGCCTGTCACGATCTCGGCTGCGGCGCGCGCGCAATCCGTCGCCGCGTGCTCGAGGAGATCGTGCTCTACGGGGATCAGCACCGCTTCCTGCCCGTGCTCGCCGACCGCCACGGCTTTCGCGTAGCGGAGGTGGCGCTGCGCCAGTCCCCCCGGGACCGCCGGCAGAGCCGCTATCCGCCGCGCGAATATGCGCGGCGCGCGCTCGATATCTTCACGGTCTTCTTCCTGGTGCGCTTCACGAAGAAGCCGCTGCGCTTCTTCGGCATGGTGGGCACGATCGTGTTCGCCGCGGGCGCGCTGATCACGGCCTGGCTGGTCGCGGATCGGCTGTTCTTCGGCAACGCGCTCGCCGATCGACCGGCGCTGCTGCTCTCCTCGCTCCTCGTCGTGCTCGGACTGCAGCTCTTTGCAATCGGGCTGCTCGGTGAGCTCATCATCTTCACGCACGCGCGCGAGCTCAAGGACTATCAAATCGACAAGGTGGTCGAGTTCCCGGTCGCGACGGAGCCGGACACCGAGCGGCGCGCGACGAATGCCACCGGGCGCTGAGGAGGCCACCTTGCTCCCGCGGGTGTGCTTCGTCGGTCTCAACAATCTCTCGCACCTCGCCCCGCACGTGGCACCGCCCGGTGCAGGCGGCGCGGAGCTGCAGCAGGTGCTGCTCGCGCGCGCGCTCGTGCGCCGCGGATTCGAGGTCGCGACGATCGTCTACGATCACGGCCAGCCCGACGGGGCCTGTTACGAGGGCATTCGCGCGTTCAAGACGTACCGGCCGGATGCGGGCGTCCGCATGCTGCGCTTCTTCCATCCGCGCTGGACCTCCATCTGGGGAGCAATGCGCCGCGCGCACGCCGACATCTACTACGTCAGCATCGCAGGCATGCCGGTCGGGGAGACCGTGCTTTTCGCGCACCGCCACGGCGCCAAGGCGGTCTATCGCGTCGCGCACGATGCGGACTGCGACCCGCGCACCCTGATCATCCGCTATGCGCGCGACCGGGTGCTCTACGCGTGGGGCCTGGCGCGCGCGGACCTCGTGCTCGCCCAGACCGCCACTCAGCAGCGGCTGCTTCGCGAGCGCTTCGGCCGCTCGAGCCGAGTCATCCCTTCGCTTGCCGAGGCGGGCGGCCGCCGGCCGGCGTTCGCGGAGCGCGACATCGATGTGCTCTGGGTCGCGAACATCAGACGATGGAAGCGCCCCGAGCGGCTCCTCGAGATCGCCAAGCGCCTGCCTCAGCTCTCTTTCCACATGGTGGGCGGCCCGTGCACCGACGCAGCGGCGCTCTACGAGTCGGTGCGTGTCCGCGCCGCGAAGCTGCCGAACGTGCACTTCCATGGTCACGTGCCCTACGCCGACATCGGACCGTTCTTCGAGCGGGCACGCATGCTTGCAGGAACCTCGGACGCGGAGGGATTTCCAAACACTTACCTGCAGGCATGGGCCCACGGCACACCCGTCGTCGCCTTCGTCGATCCCGAATCGATCATCGAGCAGCACGGGCTCGGCCGCCCGGTCTCATCGATCGAGCAAATGGCCGCTGCGGTCGCAGAGCTCGCGGCGAGCGAGCCGCTCTGGAGCGGAATGAGTGCAAGCTGCGCGCGCTTTGCGGAGAGCCGCTGCGACAGCGACGCGCTCGTAGCGCCCTACGCCGATGCCCTTCTCGCATTGCATGCGGGCACCGGCGTCCGGGTCGGCGATCGCCCCGCCGAGGCGAGCTCGGCACCCTCCTGATCCGGGGATTCAGCCATGCACGCACCTGCACTCGAACTTCCTTCGATCGCGAGCATCAAACGGCTCGGTCTCGCCGACACCTTCGTGCGGCGCAATGCGCTGCTCTACGGGCGCATCCGGCGGCAGATCGAGGATTTCGAAGCGCTCGCTCCCGATGAGCAACGGCATTGGCGCGCGGTGCGCCTCGAGCGCATGCTCCGCGCGGCGCGCCGCACGGGCTACGGGCGCACGCACGGATGTGCGTGCCCGCTCTCGGAGTGGCCGCTGCTCGAGAAGGAGGCCGTGCGCGACCGCCACGGCGAGTTTCTCGCCACTTCCGCCGCATTCGCCGTTCAGGGCTCGACGAGCGGCACGAGCGGAATTCCGCTCAACCTCAAGCGCTCCGTCGTCTCGGTGGTCTACGAGCAGGTCATGTTCGATCGGCTGCTCGAGCGCGCCGGGCTCGACGCCGCGCGCTGCCGAGCGGCCGTGTTGCGCGGCGATGACGTGAAGGACCCCGCCGATCGGGCGCCGCCCTACTGGAAGCCCGCAAACGGCGGCCGTCGGCTCATCTTCTCCTCCAATCATCTCGACCGCGACACCGTCGAGCACTTCGTGCGTCAGCTGCGCGAGTACCGGCCCGATCTGTTGCTCGCCTACCCGACCGTGCTCGAGTCGCTCTGCGCACTGATGCTCGAGCGCGGCCTCGAGCTCTCGATTCCCATCACGGTGTGCGCCTCGGAAGTGCTGACGCGGCATACGGCGGAGCTCGCATCGAGCGCACTTGCGACGCGGGTGATCGGTCACTACGGGCAGGCGGAGCGGGTCGCGTGGGCTGCGGGCGAGCCGGCCACCGGCTATCGCTTCGATCCGACCTACTCGATCAACGAGCTCGTTCATATCGAGAGCGAGCCGGATGCCGAGATCTACGAGCTCATCGGCACGGGACTCTGGAACCGGGCGATGCCGCTCATTCGCTATCGCACGGGCGATCAGATCCGGCTGCGACGAGGCGCGGACCCGCTCGCAGTCGCCGCGGGCCGCGAAAGTTTTCTCGACGTGATCGGCCGCAACGGCGACTTCCTCGTCGCTCCGAGCGGGGCGCGGCTCATGGGCATCGATCACATCCCGCGGGGCGTGCCGAACGTCGTGCGCACGCAGTTCATCCAGGAAAGTCCCGAGCGCACACGATTACTCGTGGTGCCGGGGGCCGAATTTGGCGAGGAAAGCCTCGAGCTGCTCCGCGCGCACGCGGCTCTCAAGCTCCCACCGGCCATGACACTCGTCATCGAAACCACCAAACGTCTCGAGCGCAACACCTCCGGGAAGGCGCCGCTCGTCCTGCGCCGATTCTGAGGGCGACGGGGCGGTCCGCACATGCATGCGCTCGATTCCGCCCTCGACCGCAGGCAGCGCAGGCGCTCCGAGCGCCCGGTCGCGCCCCGAGCGCTTCCTGCGTCGATTGCGGGCTACGCGCCGTGCCGCAGCGTCCTCATGGTCGGCACCGATCCCGCCTCCCTCGGCGGCATTCGCGCCGTGGTGCAGAGCTATCGGGACGGGGGGCTCTTCGAGCGCTTCCCCGTGACCTACGTCGCAACGCATCGCGACGGCGGACCCTGGCGCAAGCTCGCGCGAGCGCTCGGCGGATGGGCGCGCGTTGCCGTGAGCCTCGCAACGCTCGATCGACCGCTCGTACACGTTCACACGGCATCGCGTGCGTCCTTCTGGCGCAAAAGCATCGTGTGCGGGATGGCGCGTCTTGCTGGGCGGCCGTACCTGCTTCACCTGCACGGTGGCGGCTTCGCGCGCTTCTATCACGAGGAGTGCGGAGCGCTCGGACGGCGGATCGTCCGCTCGGTGCTCGCACGCGCAGCGCTCGTGCTCGCCGTATCCGATGAGTGGCGCATGGCACTCGAGCGCATCTGTCCGCAGGCGAACATCGAAGTGCTGCCGAACGCGGTCGCCCTGCCCCCGCGCGAACGAACGCGCGTGGCAAGTGCCGCGGGCGGCCGCCGTATTCTCTTTCTGGGCCAGCTGCACACCGAGAAGGGTGTGTTCGACCTCGTGCGTGCCTTCGCTGCCATCGCGAGCCGCTTCCCGCGCGCCTCGCTGGTGTGCGCCGGCAACGGCCCTGCTGCCGCCGTCGAGGCGCTCGCGCGCGAGCTCGGGGTCGACGAGCGCGTGCACTGTCCGGGCTGGCTGCAGGGCGAGGCGAAGAGCCGCGCCCTGGCCGATGCCGAGCTATTCGTTCTGCCCTCCTACACGGAGGGGCTTCCGATGGCGCTCCTCGAGGCGATGTCTTGGTGCGTACCGGTCATCGCCTCGCCCGTCGGCGGCATCCCGCAAGTCATCCAAGACGCGGAGAACGGCGTGCTCGTTCCCGCGGGCGACGTGCAGGGCCTCGCGCGAGCGCTTGCGCGGCTGCTCGCGGATCGCAGCCTTGCCGCGCGACTCGGCACGGCGGCGCGCGCGACGATCGAGTCGCGGTTCGCGATCGATGCGGCACTCATCCAACTCGGGAAAATTTACGCGCGCTTCGGCATCGAGCCGCACTACACGGCATGAGCACTGTCGCAATCGGACCCGTCGTTTTCGTTCTCAGTCAGCTCGGAGTCGGCGGCTCGGAAGCGAAGACCGTGCGCCTCGCGAATTCGCTCGCGGAGCGGGGCATCGATGTCACGATCGCGTATTTGAGCGCGCCCGAGACCCTCGCTTCAGCCGTCGGCCCGGGCGTCACGCTCGTCAATCTAAGACGCCGGGGCAAGCTCTCGATTCCCGCGGTGAGAAGACTCGCCGCGCTCCTCGAGGCGCGCCGGGCCCGCACCGTCGTCGCGATCAACCTCTACGCGGCGCTCTACGCGCGTCTCGCCCAGCTCACGCGCGCCGCCGCGGATGTGCACTTCATTGCGTGTGTGAACACGAGCGAGATCCTGGCACGCGATCGCGCGAAGATGCCCCTTTATCGCTGGATCCTGCGCCGGGCCGATGCCGTGGTGTTCGGCGCGGCAAGCCAGAGGCAGCTCTGGCGGCAGCGCCATGCGGTCGGGGTGCCGCCACAGGCGACAGCGGTGCTCTACAACGGGGTCGATACCTCCCACTTCGCGCCTCACCGCGAGGACGGCGAGCGCGCATGCGTGGGACTTTCGACTCGCTTCCTCATCGGGACAGTCGCACGGTTGCGTCCGGAGAAGGCGCACACCGATCTCATTCGCGCGACGGCGGCCCTGCGGGCGCGCGGGCTCGATGTGGGCGCCCTCGTCGTCGGGGAAGGCGAAGCGCGCGTCGCGATCGAAGCGGAGATCGCGCGCCTCGGCCTCGAGCCGTACGTCGAGCTGGCCGGCGAGAGCGGCGATGTTCGCGCCTACCTCCAGTGTCTCGACATCTTCGTGCTCACCTCGATCGCCGTGGAGACGTTCTCGAATGCGGCGCTCGAGGCGATGGCTTGCGGTCTGCCGATCGTCTCCTCGGACATCGGCGGCATGCCGGAGCTGCTCGCCCACGGCGGCGGACTCAGCTACACCGCGGGCGATGTGCCGCAGCTCACCGAGCGACTCGCATCGCTGCTCGAGGATCCGGACTCGCGCCAGCACCTTGCGACGCAGGCGCGCCGCGCCGTGGTCGAGCACTTCAGCTGGGACCGGATGGTGGAGGAGTTTCTAGCGCTCCTCGCCTCTTCCGCTGCCGGGCGTGACCATCAGCGCGCCGTGCCGGCAGCGCGCCGCCAGAGAGAGAGCGATTTCAAGCATCGAAAGAAAACGGCGAGCCCATACTGATCGGTCCGACCGCACCCCTTATCTGGCGGCGCGCAGCGTATGCGGACGGCTCTCTGCCTGAGACTCGGGTCGCCGGGCTTGCGAGCTCGCCTCGAGCCACGCCTGGAACATCAGCACGATCCACAGCTGCGTGGGCCAGTTCGCGGCGCCGGCGCGGTGCTGCCGCCAGCACCGCTCGATGAGCGCAGGTGCGAAGTAGCCCTCGCGCTTCAAGCGCGCGGGCGCGATGAGATCGCCCGCCCAGTCCGCGAGCTCGTGCCGCAGCCAGCGGCCGATCGGAACTCCAAAGCCCATCTTCGGCCGCTCGAAGAGCGTGCGCGGCACGTACCGCTCGAGCAGCTGTCGCAGCACCCACTTGCCGCGACCGTCCCGCAAGTGCACCTCGAGCGGAATGCGCCACGCGGCCTCGGCCACCCGATGGTCGAGGAGCGGCACGCGAGTCTCGAGCGCAACCGCCATCGCCGCGCGGTCGACTTTCACGAGCACGTCGTCGGGCATGTACAGCCGCGTGTCGACGTACATCATATGCGCGATGTCGCTCGCCCGGGCCGGCCAGTCCTCCGGCCGGCTCGCCGCATCGTGCGGCTCGTGCGCACCGGGCACGAGCTCACCGGGGGAAGGCCAGAACGAGCCGACGAGGTGGTAGTACTCGGGCAGCGTCCCCGCACGCCACTGCGCGGCCCGGCGCTGCAAGTGATCCGCGATGGCCCGGCCGTTTCGCACACCGACGAGCCGAGCCGGGTGCCCGGCGAGATCGAGCGCGCCCATCGGCGCGAGCGAGATGAGTTGCGCCGCGCCGCGTCTCAGGGCCCGCGGCACGCGCCGCAGCCGGCTCCAGCGTTGGTGCACCTCGAAATATCGCCAGTAGCCGCCGAAGAGCTCATCCCCGCCGTCTCCGGAGAGGGACACCGTGACGTGCCGGCGCGCGAGCCGGCAGAGGAGCATCGTCGGGATCTGCGAGGGGTCGGCGAACGGCTCGTCGTACACCTCGGCGAGATGCGGTATGACCGCGAGCGCATCGCGCGGTGTGACGGTGAGCTCGGTGTGATCGGTTCCGAGATGCCGCGCGATCGCCCGCGCGTGCGGGGCCTCATCGAACTCGCGCTCGGCGAAGCCGATCGAGAATGTCTTGACGGGCCGCGCACTCGCACGCTGCATGAGGGAGACGACGAGCGAGGAGTCGATACCGCCCGAGAGAAAGGCGCCGACCGGCACGTCCGCGACCATTTGCAGGCGGATCGCCTCCTCGAGCGCGCGATGCACCTCCTCGAGTCCCAGGCCCGCGGCATCGGTGCGAGCCGCGATCGTCGAGGGTCGCCAGTATTCTTGCTCGCGGATCGAGAGCGTGTGTCCATCGCTCGTCACGGCGATCAAACAGCCCGGCCGCACCTTGCGCACGCCGCGATAGATGCTGTGGGGCGAGGGAATGTAGCCGCGCCGCAGATAAAGCGCGAGCGCATCGCGACTCACCTCCGCGCGGAAGGCGTGGTGTTCGCGCAGCGCCTTGAGCTCGGAGCCGAAGATCAGCCGCCGGTTCTCGAGCGCGTAATACAGCGGCTTCTCGCCGAATCGATCGCGGGCGAGATAGAGCGTGCGATCCGCGGTGTTCCACAGCGAGAGCGCGAACATGCCGCGGCAGCGCTCGAGCGCCCCGCACACTCCCCACTGCTCGCACGCGGCGAGCAGCACCTCGGTGTCCGAGCCCCCGCGGAAGGCGTGGCCGCACGCAATGAGCTCGGCGCGCAGCTCCGCATGGTTGTAGATCTCCCCGTTGAACGAGACGACCGAGCGGCCGCTCGATGAGACCATCGGCTGGTGGCCGAGCGGGGAGAGATCGAGGATCGAGAGCCGCCGGTGGGCGAGTCCGATGCCGGCCGCCGCATCGAGCCAGATGCCCTCATCGTCCGGCCCGCGGTGCGCGAGCACGCTGGCCATGCGCCGCAGCTCCGCGCGGGACTCCTCGGGCGCGAGTGCGCCGATCTCAAGGAATCCGGCGATGCCGCACATGATCGGACACCTCAGGGCAGCTCGATGCGAATCTCCGTAACAAAGCTCGTGGACCCCTGAATGTCGGTGCTTGCGGTAACGCTCGTTGCCGGGACTTTCAGATCGTAGCTCGGCGAGAACCAGCCCCCGGGCGGCGCCTCGCGTCCCGACGCGAGCGAGCACACGAGCCGCGGGTCGGTCCGTAGGGTCAGGCGCACGCCCGCGCGCTGCACGACCACGGTCCCATCGGAGAGACCCACGCTGCACTCCGGCGCGAAATGCCAGTTGAGCTCGATGCGATGCGCCCGGCGGCACACGAGCTCGTCGGTGACCGCGAGCAGGAAGCGTTCCCGGTCGTACTCGAGCTTTCGACGGTGGCGGACCGGATCGGAGAGGCGTCCATAGCCATCATGACTCGCGATGAGCCGTTCGCGCGTCCCGGGTCCTCCGGCGGGCTCGAACGCTTCGACGGTGGTGCGCGCGTGATCGAGCCAGAGAAAGCTCCCGGCCGGCCGCGACTGATCGAGCCCGTCGACGCAGACGGTGTTGTGCGAGCGCGTCCCGCGGAAGTAGCGCCGCCACCCCGGGTCGCAGTGGTAGGCGAACGTTCCGGGATCGATGAGCAGAGGCTGCCCCGCGGCACTCAGGGTGAAAGAGAGCGCATCCGCATGACCGTGCGCCGCGATCGAGAGGTATCCGAGCGCACCCGCATCGGCGACGATCTTCACCTCGCGGGGAGTGTCGAAGGCATCGCCGAGAAGATAGTAGCCGCCCTGCGGGAAGAACCGCGGCAGCGGCAAGTGCGCCGGCTCGACCGATCGATCTCGCGCGAGAAGCCGGGCGAAGCTCTCCTCGGCCGCATCCCCGAGTAGCCAGCGCGACTTGTCGTCGAAGCGAGAAGCTTTGCGGGCGAGCTCGGCGCGTCCGAAGAGGACTGCACCCGTTGCGAGGAGTGAGCGGAAGAGCTGCCCTCGATCGAGCGGCGCCCAGCGCACCAGGATGCCGTCGTCCGCATCGCCGAAAGCCGGCACGTTCCCGGCGACATCCATGATGCTCGCGACAAACTCGATCATCGACTCGAGGCGCCGCCAGTACGCCTCCGCCGGCTCGCGCCCGTTCGCGCGCGCGGTGAGGCCCGCAAGCAGCAGCAGGTCGGCGACGGCCACGTGGTACCAGATGGCCTGTTCCTTGTTCACCCCATCCTCGTGATTCTGCACGAGCGCCTGCGCATCGAGCTCCGCGAGGCCGCGGGCAAGCCAGCGCGCACTTGACTTCCACATCGGCCAGGTGAGCGCGGCGATTGCGAGTCCCGCGGCCTCGCCGAGCAGATGATTGTTCGCGGAGGAGTGCCGCGAGAGATGTCCGCTTACGAAGTGGCAATGCTGATGGATGCAAGCGAGCCAGCGCTGCCGGAAGCCGGCCCCCTCGACGCCTGCGAAGACGATCGATGCCTCAGCGCCTAAGAGCTGCCAGGCACAGGCCCAATTGGCGAGCCGGATTGCGAGCTCGAGGCTCGCGCACCAGTTCGCCCCGAAGGGATACGGACATTCGGCGAGCCAGGAGTCGATGAGCCGGCGGCACCCTTCGGCAAAGCGCGGCTCCCCCGTGAGATGCCACGCCTGCGCGAGTGTTACGAGCTCGAGATGGCGGTTGAGTTCCCACAGGTACTTCACGTCCCCGACGAGGCGGCGCGAGCGGTAGTCGAGCGTCTTGCCGAATCCGAGGGGCGCGCACGTGCCGGTCTTTGGATCGACGTTCCAGGCCGGTGGAAAACCGAGCGGTGCCTCACGCAGCGCGAGCACCTCGAACGTGCCCGCGAGGACGCGGTCCGCCGCGGCCGCATAGGCCGCAGCGTCGAACCGCCGGGGGAGCTCGCGCACCCAGGGCGCGCCGGTCCGTCCGGATGCGGCGCGAGGGCGCGCCCGACCCAGACCGGCACGCTCGGCGCGCGAGCGCGCGGCGCGACGCACGCGGAAACCGACCTCCGCGGGTCCCATGGCCCGCAGCCTGTCGATCATCCACCTTAAGCGCTCTTGGATAGGCTACTTCCCGATCGTGATGTTGCTCGGAGCATTCGGCGCGCGCGCCGGAGGCCTGCGCATCAGGATGATGCCGTCCCGCTCGTTGAGCGTCACCTGGGTGACCGTCGCGCCGTTGTTGACATTCGGCGCCTGGCTCCCCTGGAGCTTCACGAAGGAAGTCTCGAGTGTCACGGTCTGCGTTCCGTTGCCCTTCGGATTGACGAGGGCGATGCCGTTCGCGAAATCGCGGCGGTAGACCCCTTTCTGCCACGCGGCCGTCTGCGGAGGCGTGGTGGCCGCGCCGAGCTTCGCGTTGAACTCATCGAACCAGGGCACGCTCGCGTACCCGTGGGCGGTATCCGTATAGCAATAATAGCCGTCATCCATGAGCGCCGATGCGAGACCATAGCGCATCGTCTGGTAGTCGTTCGCGGCGCCCGCCGTATTGAAGATCACGAGCTTCGGCGCTTTCACCATCGACATGATCTGATGATAGTTGTTCATCATCCGGGCCCAGCCGGCCCAGGTCTCATAGGAGTAGTTCTTGCCGATATACGCCTCGAGCACCCCTCCATCGGTCATGCCCTGGTATTCCGGGATCGGCGTCTTCGCATCCGCCCAATCCCCGATGTTGCCGAGCTGGTACTTGCCCGGCATGAGCTGGCGGACGAGCTGAAAGTAGCGCTGATAGCCCTGGCGCAGCGCCGTGCCGGCTGCGGCACTCGTGTGCGACTGACTCTGCCCGGAGCAGGTCCAGTCCCCATCGACCATCGGTTGGTAGAAGACATTGTCCATGAAGAAGCCATCGAGGCTCGGGGCGGCTCCGAAGTAGTTCTGCACGAAGAATTTCGTCATCCAATCGACGGCATCATCGCCGCTTTGATCCTTGCGCGTGTGCAGAGAATTGTTGATCTCGTAGTAGCCGGCGCCATAGGCGGAATGTACGCGCGCGCCACCGTTGCAGCCCTGCGCGTAGAGCCACCAGTGCATCTGATTGAGCTGCGCGTCGTAACTTGCAAACGCACCTCCCGAATCATCGCGCTCGTTCTCGTTCACGTACATGAACACGAGCTCATTGGGATTGTGTGCCTTGATCGCGCGCACGGCGGCATCCATCGACTTGCCGCCGGGCTTGTAGCCCGGATACATGCTGAGGATCACGAAGGAGAGCTTGCCGAGG
This sequence comes from Steroidobacteraceae bacterium, assembly GCA_035606175.1. GTDB lineage: Bacteria > Pseudomonadota > Gammaproteobacteria > Steroidobacterales > Steroidobacteraceae > JASHUC01. Next base: position 52,519 of record DATNFW010000037.1, read on the forward strand.
CTCGCTTGATAATTGGGATTGTCGTAACTCTGCGGCGCGCCGATGTTGATGCCGGCGAAACGCGGGAAAGGCGGCGGCGAGAACGCGTAAGCGGCCCCCGATGCAGTTGCGGCGAGCGCGCCCAGTGCGATGAGAAATTTGCGCATCATGAGTCCATTCCCCCAAGTGATTTTCCGATCAAACAACGACGCTCCGGGCCGCTTGGTGTCGGCGTGCGGAGAGCAAACCCCGTTCCGGGCACGCAACTTGCGAGCCGGCGATCAAGCACGAACGAGAACCGGGCCTTTCCCCGGCAGGGAGAACTCTCTTGCCTCCCCCGATCCCCACCGCCGATCAGCTCTACTTCGGTCGTCCGTCCTCAAATCCGCGCGAGCGTGAGATGCAGGAGGACGCCTTCTTCATGTCCCTGCGGCTGCCGAACGGAACCCACAAGACGACCTGCCGGAGACGCCTGACGGACCTCGATGAGCTCGTGCAGGAGCTCCTGCCTCGCCACCAGACGCTCGAGATCATGGATGTGGCGGTGTCCTCCGGAGTGAGCAGCCTCGAGTGGCTCGATTCCCTCGAGCGCGCCGGAATCAACTGTCATCTCGTCGCCGGAGATGCTCTCGTCGATGCCTGCCTCATCTCGTTCGGCAGCCGGCTCAAAGCGCTCGTCGACAGGCGCTGTCGGCTGCTGCAGCTGGACATCGCCGGCCGCGCAGTCCGCCTGCCGCCCCCGAGGAGGCGCGACCGCATGCGCTATTTGCCGCTGCTTCTGCTCATACAGCGCATTGCGCACGCGAGCGCCCGCGTGGTGAACAACTGTTGCACCTCGGGACAGCCGACACGCGGTCGATTCCTCACATTCCGGCCCCTGAAGCTCTTGAGCCCCTCGCTCGGCGATGCTGCGCGGATCGAGGCGATCGAGGACGACATCCTGCGCGATCGGCGTTTCTCGCAGCGCTTTCATGCGATTCGCGCCGCCAACATATTGAACCATTGCTACTTCGATTCGGAAACCCTCGAGAAGATGCTCGCGAATTTGCGCGAGCGGCTGCGCCCCAATGGGCTGCTGATCGTTTGCCGCACGCTGCCCGTGGGCGGAAACCACGGGAGCGTCTTCAGGCTCGGCGAGGAGGGTCGCTTCTCCCTCCTCGCGGACCTCAACGGCGGCTCCGAGATCGCGGATTTGGCCCTCGCTCTCGAGCCGAGTCCGGCCAAACCGCGCGATTCGGAAGCCGTGCCGCTCTCTGCGGCGGCCGCTTGAGCGTTCCCCGGACTTCGCCCGCCGTCACCCCGTGGTGATGCTCGTCGGCGCCTTCGGCAGCCGCGCCGGGGGCTTGCGCATCAGGATGATGCCGTCCCGGGCACTGAGCGTCACCCGGGTCACCGTTGCGCCGTCATTGACGCCCGGGGCCTGGCTGCCCTTCAGCTTCACGAATGCGGTTTCGAGCTTCACGGTCTGCGTTCCA